>JAYULK010000129.1:0-22629 GCA_043763635.1 Chitinophagaceae bacterium | reverse complement strand
ACGAAGACAATGGTATGAGGGCTTATTTAGAGCGGTAGAAAATGCAAAACTGCCACTAAGTCTTACAGGCTAAGCCTACTGAAGAATCTGGGTTTAATGAAACCTCTGATTTTGCACTATCAAATAATGTAAGTCGCGGGCAGCATCACAATTTGTAAACTTATTTGGTCCTGTTTTAAACAAAATCAAACCAGAAAAAATTGTGTAAAATTTTGACGCTAAGGATTAAAACCTCGGGCATAAAGTGGAATTGATGGTGGATTTATCACGATCTAAAAACCCAACATATGAAATGCTTAGCTCAAAACCCCCGCGGCCATAACTGGAGGTTTTTAATTTTGAGATATTAATATCATAACTAACAGCAACAGAAAATGGCCGGTAGTCTATTTTAACTACGGGAATAAAGGCATCATTCCAACGGATAAAAGCGCCGCCATGAATGGTATAAAGAGGCTTATCAATTTCCTCGTTAAGCTTTATGCCATAAAGGGCACCAGCTACAACTTCTTTGTACTTTCCCTGCATAGAATAATCGCCTTGAAGGGTAATATAACTTGCCGGAGTTACCGAAAACTTTAACCCTGCGGAGCCAACCCACTTAGGAGCCAACTCTATAGTTGCATTACGGTAAAAGGAATTTTTTGGATTGGTAAAATGATGATACGCCAAACCTGCAAAAAAGTTGTCATCAATATTTTCGTTTAACTGTGAGTTAAAGCTCATTCCAACACTGCCATCGAAATAGGTATACTGAGAGGAAGGTAGGTTTTCTCCTAAGCCCATGCCATCATATTGGCTATTGGTAGTCATTTTAGAAACATCAAGCCTTCTCTGCACCGGGCCTCCCATAAAGCCTAATGATAAATAACGGTTTCTTTCGGAGCTTAAAGATTTATGGTAATTAACCGCAGGTAATAAATGAGTAGATACCCATGAAACGGTGCCTGCACGATCATACAGCATTTGAAGGCCGAGTGTCATAAAATCATCAGATTTGCCCATGGGCAACTTATACTCCCCATTTAAAGATGCTGTTTTATAAGCGTTCGTTACACTATTCCATTGATCGCGGTATACAGCCTGTACACGAACATCACCGGTAAAAATGCCGGCAAGAGAAGGATTGCGCAGGAGGGGTGCTTCAAAAAACTGCGAAAAATGTATATCCTGGCAAAAAGAAAATAAGCCAGCCATCATAATACATACAAGGCTGATAATTTTATTAAAATAATATGGTGCTTGCCAGTTTTTCATTGCTTATTGTATTAAAGCCACGTTGCCTTCAAAACGAATAATTTCACTATTGTCACAAAATACTTCAACCTGGTAAATATACACATCCGGGTGAGGTTTGTTTCCTTTAAACATACCGTTCCATCCTGAGTAAGGATCGTTTACGGGAAAATCTTTCTTTTCAAAAACAACTTCTCCCCAACGGTTAAATATTCTAAGTGTTTTAATTCTTTCAATGCCCTTTCCACGAATATAAAACATATCATTACTTCCATCGCCATTAGGTGAAAAAGTGTTAGGGGCAAAAACGTTTGCATTCTTACAAATAACAATAACCTGCACATCGCCGGTATTTTTGCAACCATTACTATCAACAAAGGCTACAGAATATTTGGTATTGAACTTAGTATTGGTAGTTATTGGCTGCGGGCAATCAGTACAACTGAGCGTGTTATTATCCGGCAACCAGGTATAGCCCGTTACGCTTGAAGTGTACACGGCGGGGATAATAACCGGAAAACCAGCCTGCATAGTTATAACAGAAGGCATAGTAACGTTGGGTAAAGGATTTACCAATATTCTTATAGAATCACTATCTGTACAGCCGCTGCTGTTGGTAACAATTGTTTTAATATTAAAATAGCCTGCCGAATCGTATTGCTGGCTTGCGGGATATTGTGTTTGTGCATTATTCCCGTTAGGAAATTGCCATGACCACCTAACAGCAGATGTGTCAGAACGATCAAAAATGCCTGCATGCCGCATTCTTTCTTTAGCGCAAATAATTGAATCACTATCAATATGAATTAACGGGCTTTGAACCACTTTGATGGGTTTGCTTCTTAAAGTATCAATACAATTATTACTTGTTTTTACTGTGAGGAATACATCGTAATTACCGGGGTTTGAATAGTAATGAATTGTGTCATTTGGATTTGTAGAGCTTGTACCGTCACCGTAATTCCAGTTATAATTGGTAACAGGATCATTAAAAGTGGTTGAATCGCTAATACGTACATAGCCACTATCACAATAAAGCGTTTGGTCAATTCCAAATTTGGCTTTTACGCCCAGCACTGTTATTGGCGTGGGGCCGATTAATGGAATTTTACAATTTGGGTCGTCTGCGGCGGTAAAAATTAGTTTTGGCCCAAAGGTTCCGAAGTCTTTATAAGTATGCTGAATGGTATTAACTGTTGTGTCAATAACGTTACCGTTTCCAAAATCCCAGGTAAAGCTTGCCTTCATTTTGGTGAATGCATCGAAGCTAACTACTAAGGGATTGCAACCACTAGTTGGTGCGTAAGCAAGTGTAGCATCCGAAGCATTAAAAACCTGAAGGTCTTTTGAAATTTCATCTGTGCATCCTCCAGGACTTGTAATCTTGAGCTTAATGGTGTAAGTGCCTCGTGAGGTATAATAGATGCTTGGATTTTCCTGCCTTGATGTGGCAATGCTTAAATCCCACAACCGATCATTAAAATACGTTGATGTGTTTGTAAACTTAGCCTCAAAAGGTGTACAGAAAGAAACAAAGTTATTAGCATCAAAATCAGCCTTAGGATTATATACCTGAACATAATTTTGCCTTATTAAGGAGTCTTCGCATCCAATAGGATCTCTTACTTTCAGTTTTATAGAAAAAGTGCCTGTATCTGCGTAAGCATAAGAAAAGGAGGCGTTGGTTGATGTATTGCCATCCCCTAAATCCCATATACTTGTATAAGTGCCTGGTGTATAGTTTGAAAAAGAGATGGGTGATCCCGGACAGGTTTGCCTGCTTACATCCCAGTTGGCTTTTAAAATTGAAAGTTTTATAAAATCTTTCTTTCTGATGCTATCTACACAGCCATAAGAGTCTTTTACTTCCAGTACCACATCCAGGTTGCCAATTGTATCATAGGTATGTTGAAACGGAGGTGCTGTAAAGTTTTGTATAACACTGTCTCCAAAGTTCCATGTCCAGCTAACAATGGGGTGTATACCATCAGTTTTTGTACTATCATCAAACGTGGTTGTCATGCCACGGCAGCCCTGGTTGTTGATACTGCCAAAATTTGCCACTGGCCCATTCACTCTTATAAACCTGGCTTTGGCCTTAAAATCAATGCAACCAAAACTATCAACAGTAGTTAAGGATATATCATAATTCCCTGTTTTAGTATAGATTGGGTAAGCATCTTGTGCCGTTACACCACTGGAATTTCCAAAGTCCCAAATGTATTGTTTTATAGAACCTGCTTCCGGACTTGAAGGAATGAGGTGTGTATTAAAAGGTTTGCATCCTTCTGATGACGATGCAGTAAAATCAGGTGTTTTATCAATAATATTTATGACTCTCCTACTCGTAAAATCACAGGAGCCATTTGTTACTTTAAGAGAAACTGTATAAGACTTAAATCCTGGAGGAAATATATGAACGCCAGGATTTTGTGTTGTTACTTTTGCTGAGCCATCACCAAAATCCCATTCCCATGATTTTGCATCAATAGATTTATCTGTGAAACTATAATTCTGCCTTGCAGTACAGTCTGGCTTATACTCAAACCGTGCTATGGCAGGTTTAATATGAACTAATTTCTTTTTGGTTAATGGAGGAGCAGGACAGCCGTTATTAAAAACTGTAAGCTTCACATCTAATGTACCTGTATCAGCAAACTGGTAAGCAGGGTTTCTGTCTCCGGATATTCCTCCATCGCCAAACTCCCATTTCCATTCATTAACAGAGTCAACAGGTGTAGATAGATCTTTAAATTGAAGGACTGTACTGGCACATACATCTGTTTGATCAACTGTAAAATCAACCATTGGCAGCGGGCCAACTTTAATAGCATCCTTTAAAGTAAAAGTTTCAGTACACCCTGTATTGGTGGTAATGGTAAGTGTAACATAATAATTACCTCTTTTAGTATAGGTATAGGTAGGTTTTTGAAGTGTAGATGTGCTGCCGTCTCCAAACTCCCATTTATATGAAACAACTTTATCCTGAAGGTCAATTGCTGCATCAAATGAAGCTAGGTAAGGAATACAACCTCTTTGCGGTAAACCCGGAAATGTAATAATGGGTTTTTGTATTCTTATGTAGTTAGCCTTCTTTATGCTATCTACGCAACCTTGTGCATTGGTAGCAACAAGGCTCACCGAATAAGTTCCAAATTTTGTATAATTATGAGATGGATTAGCCTGGGTAGAAGTAGCGCTATCTCCAAAGTTCCAAAGATAGGAGGTGCCATTACTTTTATTGGTGAAATTGGATGTGAGGGTTGGCTGGCATTTTACTGTATCGGCGCTAACAAAATCTGCTATGGGACTCGCTGTTACAGAAATTGCTTTAGTTACAGAATCGCTGCAGGTACCGTAATTGTTCACCAATGTAACGTTCAGATTTCCCGCAGTTGAAAATGAATGAGTAGGATTTCTGTCTGTATCAGTTGCACCATCAGGAAATAACCATAAAGAACTTACCGGGCTTGGAGCCGAGCTATCAATAAATTTTACATTTTTACCTATGCAAATAACGGGCACTACGAAATCTGTTTTAAAGCCACCAATTACAACGTCTTTTTGTAAGGTATCCGAACATCCGAGGCTGCTGGAAATGGCTAAAGACACTGTAAATTTTCCTGAAGCACTGTAAGTATGTTTTGGTGAGATGGCCGCAGACGTTCCCCCATCTCCAAAAAGCCATGAGTAGGTAAGAGAACCAGGACCAGAAGATGTATTGGTAAAATCAACTGAAGCTGGTGCACTGCATACTGTTGGTGCTGAATTATTAAAGGAAGGAACAACCCCGGGAATGATATTGATTATATTAGCCTTGGTAACTGTTTTAGAACAACCCTTATCATTTGTTACCCTAAGCGTAACCGTGAAATTATCAGAAATGCGGTAAATGTGTAAAGGGTTTTGCAGGGTGGATTGAGTGCCATCTCCAAAATCCCAATTCCACGCAATATTAGCGGTACCGCTTGCTGCAAGTGATATATCTGTGAATTGAATTTTGTATGGTGTGCAACCTGTGCTCTTGTCCCACTTAAAATCTACCTGTGGTGGGTCTGATACATTGATTGATCCTTGTTTTGTGCTACTGCCATTAAGATTGGTAGCAGTAAGTGTAACTGTGTAAGTGCCCGGAGAGAAATAAGTTGTTGAAGGATCTTTTTTTGTGGAAGTGCCGCCATTGCCAAAATCCCAAAGCCATGAAGTGGGATTTCCTGTTGATAAATCCTGAAAGTTTACAACAATAGGAGAGCAGCCGCTTGATATATCTGATTTAAAGTTGGCGACAGGAGTCTGAGCACGGGAAACATAAGAACTGATTAAGCAAATTAAAACCGTATATAAATGCGTTTTTCTCAAAGGGAGACAAGTTTTAGGGACGAATTTGATTATAGGGAAACTTGACAGGCGTACAACGAAAATTTTAATAAAAAATTATCTGTGTGCCCATAGTGTTATTAAATTTTCTCTAGACGCAGACTACTAACAACTCCATTTTGTGTTTTAGTTGCTTCCACATAATTAAGTCCAGCATCCTGCACAAGAAAAGTGCCGTTAAGAAATGGCAAAGGAGCAATAGCATTTTGAGGGAAATCTGACTGTATAGTTACAACAGAGTTAGCCTCAGTTCCTATCCAGGTACCGGAAATCTCCTTCGTTCCATTTTTAATGGCATCTACCGTATAATTTGTACGAAATTGAAAACTGTATGGAGAAAATTCATTTGAATGGTCTGTTCCACTTTCTGAAAAGCTGGCTACCTTCCATTGTCCGACGGTAATGAAATTAAGCGCCTGAGTTTCTATTATTTTGTCTTTTATTTTGTTGCATCCGGTAATAGAAGAAAAAAGTATTAGGAAAAGGATAATGCGGATCATAAGATTGGTTTTCGGCGACAAGTTAATAAATAAGTTTATACTTCTTAGTCGCATATTCTAAAAAATAATCTACTTCCAGGCCTTTGCCGGTTATTTTCTTGCATAATTCTTCGCTTGTATACTTCCTGCCTTTTGCATGAACATTTTTTCTAAGCCATAATAAAAGTTCAGAAAAATTCCCGCCGGCTATTTGTTCCGCCAAACCTGTTATTTCGGTTTCGGCTTGTGCAAAAAATTGAGCAGCATAGAAACTGCCCAGGCTGTAAGTAGGGAAATACCCAAAGCTTCCGTGGCTCCAATGTACATCCTGAAGGCAGCCCTTTTTATCGTCGGGTACGATAACCCCTAAGAGTTCTTTGTAATTGCTGTTCCAAAATTCCGGTATATCCTTAGCCGGCAAGGAGCCTTCAATTAATTTTTTTTCTAACAAGTACCTTATGTACACATGAATATGGTAAGATATTTCATCAGCCTGGGTTCTTATTAAAGATGGCTGCACTTTATTGATGCCTTTATAAAAAGCATCTGCACTAATTTTACTGAGTTGTTCGGGAAAGTATTTTTTTAAGGAGGGCAAATAATGCTCCCAGAATATTTTACTCCGGCCTACATTATTTTCCCATAATCGTGATTGCGACTCATGGATGCTGTAGGAGCAAGCCTCGCCCAATGGTAAACCATACTCATCCTGCGGTAAACCTTGTTCGTACAAAGCGTGGCCAGCTTCGTGAATACAACTCCACGTCATATTTCCTAAATCATTTTCATCTATGCGGGTGGTAATACGCACATCCTGCCTGCTGAAGCTAGTGCTAAAAGGGTGCTCGCTAATATCCTGCCTGCCTGCTTCAAAATCAAATTGTAATTCTTTAATAAGGTGCATGCCCCAATCCCACTGTTGTTGCCTTGGATAATTTTGAAATAGAAAAGAATCGTCAACCTGTTCTTTTGATGAAATTTCTTCTAACAATAGTTTCAGCTTTGGAAGCAGATCAGAGAAAGTATTGTTGAGTAAGCTTACTGTGCAACCTTTTTCAAACTCGTTTAAAAGTGCATTGTATGGGTGATGTTCGTATCCTAAAATTTCTGCTTCTTCTTTTTTTAAAGTAACAAGACTACTTAGATCTTTTTCAAAAATTTGGAAAGAATTTTTTTGTCTTGCTTCTATCCAGGAATGAAAAGCTTTGTTTGTTTGGTCAGAAAGCTTGCGGACAAATTGCGAGCTATATTTTTTGTTTTTTGAATAGTCTTCTAATGTCAGTTCAATATTTATTTTTTCATCTTCTGATAAATCATCTCTCCCCGCAAGCTCATTTAAAACATTTCCAAATTCTTCATTGGTAAACATTTGGTGTGCCAGCTCAGACAAGGTGCTCATTTGCTGTCCTCTTATTGTGGCACCTTTTTTTGGTAAATGAGTTTCCTGATCCCACTGCAATACAGCATTGGCATTTCGTACATCTGCTATTCGCTGCATCTTTAATTTGTAATTATCATATAGTTCGCCTGTTGTTGCCATAAGCGCAAAACTATTAAAATAAAAATAGCCCTGCCAGGCAGAGCTATTTTTGATTAGGACAAGCAAAGGCTATTTAGGAAACGAGGGATCGTTTTTTACTTCCAGTATCTGGTCTGTATGTCTTCTGGTATGAGAAGATAACAGAAGAACTATTTGATAAGTATCTATATAACCTAAGGCACCTTGGGTTACATGGTTGCGCATGTCGTCTGTCGTGGTTTTAGCGTATTTTATCAACGCGGCTCTTTTATCTTTAAAAGCATTCAATGCTTCAGCCGAAGTCTTCCATGTAGCCTGTCCGGGTTTTAGTACCTCAGGAGCCTGGGCTTTTTGGCTACGACTCGTTACCATTTTTATTAAATCCTGGTCAGTAACTT
Source organism: Chitinophagaceae bacterium (assembly GCA_043763635.1). Taxonomy (GTDB): domain Bacteria; phylum Bacteroidota; class Bacteroidia; order Chitinophagales; family Chitinophagaceae; genus Flavisolibacter. The sequence continues at coordinate 14,620 of JAYULK010000129.1, read as the reverse complement.
TTATCTCACTCCTTTTTTCCGGATTAGCCGTTGTCTTGAAAGCACCTTCCGCCATCTCCCATAAACCAACTTCGGAAAGAGCAATATGTTGCACACATTCTTTAATAGACCATTTTTCGGGGGATGCTTTAAAATCCATCTGCTCTTCTGAAAGTCCCTTAAGCGCTTTTAATAAGTAAGTTTTAGAATCTTTTAAATGATCTATCAAAAAGCGCCTTTCCTGGCTGGAGATAGTGTCTGATGAGATGCGACCGGCAAAACCTGTCAGTACCAATAAGATTAATAAAAAAATACCTTTGGTTCTTTTTAGCATAACAATGTTTAGTGGTGATGAATGAGATACAGGTTTGTATTCAGGGGGTGGAATGAAAGTTACGAAATAAGCTTAAAGGTATTATTTTCTTTTTGTTGACTTGTTTTGTTTTTAAGATGTAACGATGAAACGTTGCATTCAAATTCTAACTAACGTTTTAAGAAGTTGCAATAATGGATCATCTAAAAACCAACGTAGTCAGGTTTTAGTTCGATTTAATGATTGAGTTTCTGATGCGGCTCACTAACATTGTCTCCTGCGAAATGGATGATGGGTTTACAATGGCTAAACAATTATCAACTTATTTTAATGTTCGTGCTGATGTTCTTCGTTCAGATGCGCAAACCCTTCTTTTGTTATCGGCGTTTCTATTGCGTTGATTTTTGTTTCAGCCCATTCAAATAATTTTTGGGTTTGAAGGCGGGTATAAGCATCTTCCACATATTTTTTATCTTTCATCATCCTATCAATGTAGTCACGAACCCATGATTGTTCTTCATCCAGCGCAGCGCCACCCATATAACCAAGCAATTGTTGTTTGGCAAATTGCCGAACATCATCCTGCTCAACCTGTATATTATTTTCTGAAATTAATTTTTCAGTGATCAGGCTCCATTTCAATTGGTTTAGGAAAGTGGGAAATTCTTCTTGTACCTGGTCATCAGTTTTTTGTTCTTCATCTTTTCCTTGTGTTTTTAACCAACGCTTTAAAAACTCGGCCGGAAATTCCAGGTGCGTATGTTCTAATAAAACATGATAGAGGGAATGGTGCAATTGGTTACGGCTTTCACTTTCCCATTGCGCCTGTAGCTCACCTTTTATTTTTTCACGAAAGGCATCTTCTGTTTTTATCTCCGCATTTGGAAAAAGTTGTTCAAAAAATTCTTCATTTAATTCCTTAGGCTCAATTAATCCAACCTTAGTAACTTCCAATTTAAAGTGTTTGCCAGTAGCAGAATCAAGACCTAAGTCGTTTATGATCCATTCTTTTTCTGTTTGGTCAAAAGCTTTTTCCAGTGATAGTTGAATTGTATCCCCGGTCTTTTTCCCAATCAAACCTGGCCGGAAGGATTCACTGAAATATTTTAATAATAATGAATTGTCTTTCCTAATGCTGCCTTCAATTTCATTTCCTTCTGCATCTGTTTCTACAAAGGTTACGTTCAATACATTTTCATCAGTAGTTACTGTTTCAGGCTCTGTCATATTACCATACTTAGTGCGAAGCTTTTCTACTTCTTCATCAAGCATTGCATCTGTAATATCAATCTTATAGCGCTTTACCGACTCTTTTGAAAGATCAGGCACCTGAAACTCAGGTTTCATACCTACTTCGAAAGTGAAGGAATAGTTGTCCGGTTTACCTGCATCAAGCTGTGACAAATTAAAATCAACCGGCAGGGGTTGAGCGAAAATATCAAGCTTCTCGGTTTCAATATAGCTATTCACTTCTTTATCTACAGTACGTAATACTTCGTCTACAAAAAGTGAATTGCCATACATTTTACGAATCAATCCTGCGGGCACCATGCCTTTTCTAAAACCAGGTATGTTGGCTTTTTTACTATGATCTTTTAAAGCTTTCTCAAAAGAGGGCAGGTAATCTTCTTTAGCAATGGTAATATTTAAATGTTTGTGCAGGGGAGCAACTTCTTGCTGGGTAACTGTGGCCATGATAATGCTTTATTGGTATGTCTTAATAACGAACAAGGAACAAGGAATTTCGAATGATGAAGTAGAACGTTCCTTCGATATTCATGATTCCTTATTCCTTGTTCTTCTTTCTCTCTGTGCGGGTGGAGGGACTCGAACCCCCATGCCTCGCGGCGTCAGATCCTAAGTCTGATACGTCTACCAATTTCGCCACACCCGCAGGTTAAGTACGAAGTGAGAAGTTATAGGTACGAAAACCTGGCATTTGCGCTTTCTGTACTTCGTACTTCTAACTTTGTTTTAGGGGTGCAAATGTATGGGATTTTTATTAAGTTGTTAATCCGGCATCTGGTTAAAATAAAACTTTTTGAAATAGTGTAAATTCGTGATCTATGGAAACCGTAGCGCAGAAACCGAAGTATAATTTGAATGATGAGCAGGAAAAAAAATTGATCCTGCGAGAATATCGTGCACTCTTGCGTTCATTAAAAACACGGATAAAACCGGGCGACAGAAAATTAATTCGTACGGCGTTTGAAATAGCTGCAGATGCTCATAAAAGCATGCGCCGTAAAAGTGGCGAACCTTATATTCTACATCCGCTGGCGGTGGCAAATATTTGTACAGAGGAGATAGGGTTAGGCGTGCGTTCTGCTATATGCTCCCTTTTACATGATACGGTAGAAGACACGGATGTAAGCCTGGAAGATATTCAACGTGAGTTTGGTCCTGAAATAGCAAAAATTGTAGACGGACTTACAAAAATTTCGAATGTCATAGATGTCAATGCATCACAGCAGGCAGAAAATTTTAAAAAGATACTGCTTACGCTTACTGATGATCCACGGGTTATTCTTATAAAGCTTGCCGATCGTTTGCACAATATGCGTACCCTCGATAGCATGAAGCATGAGAAGCAATTGAAGATTTCCTCCGAAACAATTTATGTTTATTCACCACTGGCCCACCGCATGGGTTTGTATAGCATAAAGACAGAGTTGGAAGACCTGTCAATGAAATACCTTGAACCTGATACTTATAAAGAAATTGCCCGCAAATTATCTGAAACAAAAAGAGAAAGATCCCGCTATATAAATGAATTTGTAAAACCGCTTCAGGATAATCTTGAGTCAGTAGGTTTCAACTTCGAAATTTATGGCCGTCCAAAAAGCATTCATTCCATTTGGAATAAAATGAAGAAAAAGGGAGTGGCGTTCGAAGAGGTGTATGATCTGTTTGCCATTAGGGTAATTTTAGACTCGCCCCAGGATAAAGAAAAGGAAGACTGCTGGAAAGTTTATTCCATGATTACAGATGAATACACGCCATCGCCCGAACGCTTGCGTGATTGGCTAAGTAATCCTAAAAGCAATGGATACGAAGCTTTGCATACAACTGTAATGGGGCCTCAGGGCAAATGGGTAGAGGTGCAGATACGTACCAAACGTATGAACGAAATTGCTGAAAAAGGCCTGGCCGCCCATTGGAAATATAAAGAAGGCGCTAGTGATGAAAGCCGGTTTGATCAATGGTTTAGCCAGATTAGGGAAGTGATTTCAAGTCAGGATGTAGACTCCGTTGACTTTTTGCACGATTTTAAACGAAGCTTTTTAGCAGAAGAAATATATGTATACACACCAAAAGGTGATGTACGAATGTTGCCCATTGGGGCGTCAGCTCTTGATTTTGCTTTCCATGTGCATAGTGAGATAGGCTCAAAATGTATCGGCGCAAAAGTCAATCATAAATTGGTGCCCATCTCTCATAAATTAAAAAGTGGCGACCAGATTGAGATCATCACATCTAACAAACAAAAGCCTACAGAAGATTGGTTGAATTTTGTAGTTACAGCTAAAGCCAGGACCAAGATAAAAGATGCTTTAAGGGAAGAAAAAAGGAAAATTGCTGATGACGGCAAATATACGTTGCAAAGGAAATTTGAAAGCATGGGCGCTGTTTTTAGCGCAGGTAACATAGAAGAAGTAGAGAAGTGGTTTAAGCTCAATTCAGCCTTAGACCTTTATTACAAGATTGCCATCAAAACAATTGATTTAAAAGAGATAAAAGATTTTCGGGTAATTGGTGACCGAATAGAAGCTCCCAAACCCATTAAACAAACACCTGAAGAAAAGGGCGAGCATCATCATCATGCTTTACCGAAGAAAGATGCAGAGCTTATCATTTTTGGGGAAAGCAGCGATAGGATAATGTACCAGTTGGCTAACTGTTGCAAACCCATTCCCGGTGATGATGTATTTGGTTTTGTTACAACAGGCAAGGGTTTAACAATTCATCGTACCACTTGCCCCAATTCTACAAAACTTCTTTCTAATTACGGACATAGGATAGTAAAAACAAAGTGGGCAAAAAATAAAGAAATCTCATTTCTTACCGGTGTACATATAGTGGGAATGGATGATGTGGGTATCATCAATAAAATAACAAATATTATCAGTGGCGATTTAAAGATCAACATCGCTGCGCTTACCATTGAATCTAAAGAAGGCCTTTTTGATGGGACGATAAAACTTTTTGTTCATGATAAAGAAGAACTGGATGAATTGGTTAAGAGCCTGATGAACCTGCAAGGCATTCATTCAGTAGATAGGTTTGATACCGAGCAACCAGTTTAGCAGATGTGCAGATATGCCAATTGGCCAATGTAATGAAGTACATAGTCTATAGTTGTGGCCGCGTTATTCACCAAATTATCAATCATGAATAAAGTTCTCTGACATCAATCAAATGCTACCCTAGTAAATTTATTAATGGCAGCATAAGCTGCGGTTCGCAAAAATCGCAAGCTGTATGCCCCTTTGACTATGAATCTCATTTGCACATTTGCATATCTGCACATTTGCCTATTCTCCCTTACTTTTGCCCCCTGATAAAAAACAATTTATGGTTGATGTAATACTTGGCTTGCAATGGGGAGACGAAGGCAAAGGCAAGATAGTAGATTATTTTGCTGCTAATTATGATGTTATTGCACGGTTTCAAGGTGGACCGAATGCCGGTCACACACTTTACGTAAACGATAAAAAAGTTGTGCTCCACCAAATTCCATCAGGGGTTTTTCATCAGGGCACAATCAACCTTATTGGGAATGGAGTGGTTTTGGATCCTGTAACGCTTCTTAAAGAGGCTGCCTCAGTAGCTTCTTTTGGCGTTGATTTAAAAAAGAATCTTTTTATTTCTGAGCGTACCAATATTATTTTACCCACACACCGGGCTTTGGATAAAGCAGCGGAACTAGCCAAAGGAAATGAAAAAATTGGTTCTACCTTAAAAGGCATTGGCCCTGCATACATGGATAAAACAGGGCGTAATGCTTTACGGGTAGGAGATTTATTGCATAAAAGCTTTACTACTTCATATATAAAACTCCGGTTAAAACACCAGAAGTTATTAGACAATTACAACTTTAATGAAGACATAACAGCATGGGAAGAAGAATTTTTTGAAGCGATAGAATTTTTGAAAGGATTAAATATTGTTAATGGAGAATACTTCATCAACGAGAAAATAAGCAGTGGTAAAAGAGTACTTGCGGAAGGTGCACAGGGCAGTATGCTTGACATAGATTTCGGCACTTTTCCTTATGTTACTTCAAGCAGCACTACATCTGGTGGCGTATGCAGTGGGTTAGGCATTGCTCCTCAAAAAATAAAAGAAGTTATTGGTGTATCAAAAGCATATTGTACAAGAGTAGGCAGTGGCCCTTTTCCTACAGAACTTGAAGATGAAACCGGGGAAAAATTGCGTAAAACTGGCAGCGAATTTGGTGCTACTACCGGGCGTCCCAGGCGTTGCGGATGGATGGACCTGGTAGCTTTGAAATTTGCCTGTATGATCAATGGCGTTACCCAGGTTGTGATGACTAAGGCTGATGTTCTGGATACGTTTGAAGACCTTTCTATTTGTACCTCGTACACTATTGATGGAAAGGCGAGTGATCAGATCCCATTTCAAATGACCTGGAATAAAATAGAGCCGCAGTACCAACAACTGAAGGGTTGGGGAACTGATATTTCAAGCATCAGGAATGAAAAAGATCTTCCTATGGAAATGAAGGAATACGTGAATTTTATCAACAAAAACCTTGGAACCCCCATCCGTTATATTTCTAACGGCCCTGGCCGCGATCAAATAATAAAATCAGGTTATAATAGTTAATCAAAAAATATTTTTTAAAATTTGGCTATTTAAAAACTTCGACCAAAATTTACAGCGTTAATTTAATTGATATGGCAGTAATCACCAGAGAAACCAAGACGGAGCAACAGTCTTTATACCAAATTTTAGTATCTCAGGCTAAAGGAAAATCAACAAAAAAAGTTGAGGATGATGACCTTGACGATGATGATGATATTCCTGCAAAAGGTGGCAAGCCTGCTAAAGATGATGATGACGATGCGGATGTAGATGAAAAAGACGATGACTGGAATAAAGACGAAGATGCAGATGCATGGGATCCCGATTTTGAAGAATTTGACCTGCCAAAGTCAAAAGGTAAAAAAGCACCTGGTACCCCCACTAAAGGTGTAGAGGAAGAAGAAGATTTTAAAGTTGATGAGGAGTTTAAAGATCTATTTGCCGGGGGTAGTTTGGATGATGATGACGATGATGACGACTTTTAAAAATTAAAAAGAAGTATCTGGACAACCGTATTTATCAGGTTACCGGTATAGTTGATATAAAAAGAAAAATGTTGGGCTGGGCAAACCAGTTCAACATTTTTTGTTATTTGGATAACCAGCAATATGCCGGGGAAGGTTATGAATGTCTTTTAGGAGTAAATGCAAGAAGCAGTTTTGATGATACAAAATTCTTTAACTCAATTGATGCATTCTTATCAAAGGGCTCCTGGTATTTTGGTCACCTTTCCTATGAGTTAAAAAATAACTTATATCATACAAATGATGAGCATAATCAAATAGGCTTTCCACGATATTTTTTTTTCAGTCCTCAATCAGTTGTTGCCTTAAAGGATAACGAACTCATTATTTACGCTGATAACGCAGATATAATTTATAACGACATTCTTCAAACCAAAATAACTGAACATTCTCCCACTGATCCGATAGCGCTTCAGCAAAGGTTAAATAAGGAGGCTTATCAGCAGATAATAAAGAAATTACAACAGCATATTTTACGTGGCGATTGTTATGAAATTAATTTCTGCCAGGAATTTTTTATGGAAGATGCAGTTATTGATCCTTTGCTTATTTTTCAAAAACTAGTATCTATTTCCCCTACACCTTTCTCTGCATTTTATAAGCTTAATGAAAAATATCTTGTTTGCGCCAGCCCTGAACGGTTCCTTAAAAAGCAGGGAAGTAAAATAATTTCTCAACCCATGAAAGGCACTGCCAGGAGAGATTTGGAGAACCTAAAGAACGATGAAGCTTTAAAAAACAACTTATACAGAGACGCAAAAGAAAGAGCGGAAAATGTAATGATCGTTGATTTAGTCCGAAATGATCTTTCACGTATTTGTAAGGAAGCTACTGTTAAGGTAGATGAGCTATTTGGCATATATACCTACCCGCAGGTTCACCAGATGGTATCAACTATAAGTGGCATATTGAAAGATGATGTTTCTTTTTCCCAAATAATTGATGCTACATATCCTATGGGTTCTATGACAGGCGCTCCGAAGCATAAAGTAATGGAATTGATTCGCGGCTATGAGCCAGTTTCCCGTGGTTTATTTTCTGGTTCTGTAGGATACATTGATCCCGAAGGTAACTTCGATTTCAATGTAGTGATCAGGAGCATATTGTACAATGCTCTTAATAAATATGTTTCCTATTATGCAGGTTCAGGAATTACTTTTTATAGCGACGCAGGAAAAGAATGGGAAGAATGTTTGCTAAAAGTTGAAGCCATAAAAAAAGTGCTGGCTGATTATGAACCAAAATCTTAGCACTCCTTATAATATGAGGGTTTTAGTTTAAAGTGCTTAGCATATTCAAAATTATTTCGGAATATTCAACAATATATAATTGACCCAAATGGCCTGATGGTCCTGATGCTTTCCAAAGTCTTCTAAAGTGAAATTTTTATTGAAGTAAACTTTCTTATTATGCAGGACTTTCCCATTCGCGATAATCTTTATTGGCTTGCTCATATCAACCATTTCAGGTGAAATGAAAATCTTTGCTTTTTTTACACGTGAAGTCTGCAAAGAAAAAGTATTGTTTTTATAAGAAGCTTTTATTGCACCTGAACGCCGTGGAAATTGGAAAGCCTGAGTCGTGCTGTCTTTTACGATGGAGGGATCGTATGAATCTCTCCACCCTGACACTTTAAAATTAATCTGTGTATGCCAAGGGGCAGTTACCGCGTTAGTATCTAAAATTGTTGTTTCAAGCCAATCACACCGGCCATATTTAATATCATCACATTCCCAATACAAATTGCTACGAAATGGATTACGTTTTTTTGCTAGTACAAAAGCAAAAAGATCTTTATAAACCCGATTAGTAATAGAATCATCAGCAACAATTAAGTAGCTATGTTCACGGTTACCATTAACCTCCATATTTTTCCAATCAATACTCAATTTTTTTGAGAGTCCCTGAAGTGTTCGGTGTGCTTCAAAGGGAAAGTAATAATCATTTTCAGTGGCTACGTTGTAGAAAGAACGGTTTATTGCATTTTTTAAAAAGGTGCCTCCGGTACGAACCTTCGGATTGTTGTTAAGTCCGGAGAAGCCAGCAAAGATGCTGGGTGCTTTAATCAAATATGAAAATGCGCCAGTTGCACCATTTGAATGTCCGGAAACATAAACTCTCGAATCATCAATATTATACATTCTCTTTACTTCCCTGATTATGTCTGTAACAATAGTAAAGCCACTGTCAGGTACCATCCAATTATACTTCCGCGTACTTGTGGGAAAAATGGCGATCATGCCGAAATCACTTGCAGTTTTGATAAATTTTCGGCCAAAAAAATCAATTTTCGTACTGTCTAATATGTCTGGAAATATTGGATTCATCAAAACCGCTCCATGCAGTATTACTATTACCGGGTAGCGTTTATGATAATCAAATCCCGGGGGTAGCTGAATAGTGTATGTCACCTCCAGGGAATCGTTAAACTTGAGCCAGTGATACCTATATGATCCTTCGGACATGGAAGTACCTTTATGCTTTGTTGCTTTAAGGTAGTTGTAAATAGCTGTTGCTGAAGGTGTCTTTTGTAGCGCAGCCAGTTCTTTTGTATTTGCATCTAATAAATTTTGTTGAACCACTCTGAAAGGTTTGCTTTCTGCGATACGTTTCTGTTTTTCTCGGTCGTAAAGTTTATTAACTTTTCCCATCAACGCCTTCCAGCGGGAATCTTCATGTAACCAATCGAAATCTTTGTCTGTATAAGAAACCTTGATAGCAATTTCTGAATCAGAAACATAGTTAAGATACTTGAATGCCAGATCAGCATCATGATCAAGGCTGGCAAATATCGCCGCATTCATGTATCGCCAATTCTTGTCCGGTGGAAAATCTTGGCCAGCCTTCAAGGCCCAATGAAGTGCAGCTTTCCAATCTTTTTTCCACATGCTGGCTCCCATGCTGTCAACAGCCGGTACCTGCGATTTTATACTTGTTGTAAGCAGCAAAAAAATGATGATAATAACAGAATTACGAATTGGTAGTTGGAAAGAAGTAGCATTAAATGTCATATAGTAAGTCTGTTATTATTAAATCAAATGTCTGTACTTTTCAAAAGGATAAGAATGTTAATTTATCAAACCACTTAACATATTGACGAAAGCAACGTAGAGCGTGACGAACCTTAATCCATAAAAAAAACAAGGTCATAACCAAATTTCTAAGGATGGTCACGATTGGCGCTTTCAGTAAGTAGTAATAATTATATTCCTCCTTTTAAGGTAGCTTATATGAAGAGAAGATATTTTATTTCATTACACATAATTGCTTGGTTGCTGCTATTGTTTAAGGGGTTTCTTTTAAAATTATTTAGTGAGCACAGGCTTTCTGATTCCTTTGGACTTAGCTTACTAATAGAGTTAAGTTATTTATTGGTAGCAACTGTGGTTTTCTACAGTTCTTATTGGCTGGTGGCAAGATTTTTAATCGGTAATTCTAAACGCAAAGTAATTGGAGCAATTAATATTATTACTGTGCTCTTGTTAAGTGTGCTTGCCCGATTTTTAGTAGAGTTTTGGTTTCTTAAACCAATAGTTGGTTTTGATACTACGGTAAAAACGCCCATTTTACCTGGTCTTATTTCATTTTTAATGCAGTGTCTTACTACTGGAGCTATGTTATGTACGGACTATTATATGGATTTGTGGAGCATTATTTTTTTCAACAGCAGCGCCAACAAGAGCTTTTAAAAACAGAAGTTGCTTTTTTAAGATCCCAAATTAATCCGCATTTTTTATTTAATACTATTAATGATGTTTATGCACTGGCGTTAACACGTCCAGCATTGGCGCCTAACGCCTTGTTGAAGCTTTCTGACCTTTTGCGATATACTTTGTACAGTAGCAATACAGAATTGGTTCCCTTGTCAAAAGAAGTGGATTACTTGCTTAGCTATATTGAATTAGAAAGTATCAGCCAAGAGGGTAAGGGTTATTTTAAAACTACATTTCCAACGGATACAACTAGTTATCATATAGCTCCGATGATGCTTATTCCTTTTGTAGAGAATGCAATAAAGCACGGGGTTACAAAGTCACAAGAACATCCAATAGAAATAGAACTTACTGCCGAGGCCTCAAAATTAAGTTTCCGATGCTATAATCAAATACGGTCTGGCAATAAAGATTCGAAAAGAGGAATTGGTTTATTAAATGCTCGCAGACGTTTGGAATTAGAGTATCCTAATCGTCACAAATTGAGTATTCAGATTACGGAAAACATCTTTGAAGTTGACCTGTTATTAAATATTTAATCATGACTACGCCCATACGATGTATAATTATTGATGATAAGCCTCTTGCTATAGAAATCATACGAAACTATATTGAGCGGGTTTCATTTTTATCACTTGCTAGAACAACAACCAATCCTCTGGAAGCATTGCCCTGGCTGGATCAACAATTGGCTGACCTCGTATTTCTGGATATTCAAATGCCAGAGCTGACAGGTGTACAATTTATGAAAATAGCTGAATCAAAAGTTGGTATTATACTTACTACTGCTTACGCAGAATATGCCCTGGAAGGATTTGAACATCAGGCGCTGGACTATTTATTAAAACCTTTTTCGTTTGAACGTTTTTACAAGTCAGTATTAAAAGCTAAGGAGTGGTTGTTGAAAACGCAAATCGAATTAGTAGAGGAAAGTAATTATTTGAATCCTGATCGGGATTTTCTTTTTATACGCTCTAATAACAGGTTAGTAAAAGTTTTCTTCTCGGATGTAACTCATGCAGAAGCTATGCAGAACTATAGCATTTTGCATACGATTGAAAAGAAGATTATTACCCTGCAGCCACTCAAGCAAATAGAAGCCCAATTGCCCCAAAATAAATTTGTTCGTGTGCATAAATCGTATGTAGTAAATATTAGGAAGATTGATGAAGTAGTCCGCAATATTATCATTATTGGAAAAACAGAAATCCCCATAGGAGAAACTCATCAAAACGCTTTTTTCAAAATCTTAAAACAACCATGAGTCTTGATATTGTACTTAGAAAAAAACCGTAATAAAATAGAAAAACTTTGAGCTTTCTAACTTAAGAAGTTTTTATGTTGCAGCTATAAAAAAAGTGCTGGCTCAATAAGCAGCACTTCAAAATATAATTGACAATTTTATTTGCCATCCATCATCAGCATGAGCCTGATAGACTGCTCTAAGATCTGTGGTTTTTTTGCCTGGAACAATAATAATTTATCTGTAGGAAGCTTAAGATCAAAGCTTCCGTTTGCAGCTAATGCCTTATCGAAATTTGGGTTTAAACGATTAAACTCGGCAATGTTCATTGCTGTAAATTGTGAAATAACCATTGAGTTATACCTTCCGGTTACATTTAGTACATCAAGATCGGCATCTGTAATAGAGGTTTGTGCTATCGTATTCTTAAATAAATTTTCTGATTCACTTTTAGTAACGGTAGTTATACCTCCATCACCTTCCATTATATAATGGGTTGCAATAAATTTTTTTACATGGTTACGTGATTCTGTTGGTAAATGGTATTGCAGATTCCAGAAATTCCGGCTGCCGCTTTTCCGGATAGCTGAATTAACCACGCCTGGTCCGCAATTATATGCAGCAATCACCAAAAGCCAGTCTTTATACGTACCATAAAGATCAGTAAGATAACGTGCTGCAGCATGAGTGCTTTTATAAAAATCTGTACGTTCGTCAACACGACTATTTACTCTAAGACCAACGTCACGGGCTGTTGCAGCCATAAACTGCCAGGGGCCCACAGCACCAGCCCAGGATACTGCATAAGATTTTAGATCCGATTCAATAACAGAGAGGTATTTTAATTCTGATGGCAAACCGTGCTGCACCAAAATATTATTCATTATATCAAAATATGGCTTACCCCAATCTCTCATTTTAGAAAGTTTGTTACCAAATTTATCCATATAATCGTGTACAAAAGAAACAGCTAAGGGATTGAGTTTTGTAGCATTGAAGCCATTGATGGTGGTACTCATCACAAACAAATTTTTAAAACCTTCTTTTGGATCAATTATTTGCTTTTTTACTACTGTATCAGTTTTAGTAGAATCGCCCAAAGGGCGTTGTAAATTTACAGCGGCGAAATCGTTCAAAGAAAAGCTAACCATACTTATGGTCAACAATAAAAGTTTTTGCATTCAATCTTTTTTTAGAAGATGAGCCAAATCACACGGTTCCAGTACTCAACTTTATTGTTGCATCAATTGATGCGAAAAGCATAGCAAATGTACTTCATTAAACCGGTTTGACATGGCTTGTATACCAAAAGGAAGGTTAGAGGAATGTTTAAAAACTGGTAAACTAATGGACGGTATACCCGTAAGGTTGGCAAATACGGTAAAAATATCACCCATGTACATAGCTAGAGGATCTTCATTTTTTTGTTCAGCTTTATAAGCAGTAGTAGGAGAATTAGGAGCAAGCAATAAATCAAAATCCTGAAAAATCTCTTCAGTTTGATTTTGTAAAAGACGCCTCACTTGTTGTGCTTTTGTAAAATAAGCATCATAATAGCCTGCACTCAATACAAACGTGCCGAGCATAATTCTGCGTTTCACTTCTTCACCAAAACCTTTAGACCGGTTTTGCTTATAAAACTCTTTCAGATCCGACACATCCTCTTTTTCCCGCAATCCATACCTCACACCATCAAACCGGGCGAGGTTGGAAGATGCTTCTGCTGTGGTTAGAATATAATAAGTGGGAACGATATAATCGGTAAGGGTAAATGAAACAGGGGCTATATAGTGTCCGGCTTCTGTAAGCCTAATAAGTAGATTTTGAAGGCTACTTTGTATTTCAGGATCAATAGAAGGATGGCATATCCATTCGGGAAAATAAGCAATGCGAAATTTTTTCCCGGTGTCTTTTGGGGAAGAATAGTTTTCTATAGGCAGGGAGGATACCGTACTGTCATAATTATCAGCACCAGCAATCACCTCAAGAATTATGGCAACATCATTTGGTGTATTAGCTAATATGCCTATCTGATCAAAAGAAGATGCGTAAGCAATCAGTCCATGCCTTGAAACTCTTCCATAAGATGGTTTAAAACCAATGGTGCCGCAAAAATCCGCCGGCAATCTTACTGAGCCACCGGTATCTGATCCCAATGATGCCATACATAGACCAGCTTTTACAGCAACAGCGCTGCCTCCAGATGATCCGCCGGGTACCATGGAAGTGTCCACAGAATTGAGAACAGGGCCATAGGCTGAATTTTCATTAGTTGAACCCATTCCAAATTCGTCGCAATTCTGCCTTCCAATTATAATGGCATCTTCTGCTAAAAGTCGTTCAATTGCAGTTCCAGAATATAGAGAAATATAACCTGATAAAATTTTTGAAGACGCAGTTGTTTGATGGCCTTTGTAACAAAGAAGATCCTTAATACCCATAACAACACCGAAAAGTTTTCCCTTTCGCTCTGCTACTGGAATGTTATCTAACTCAGATGCCCTTTCTATTGCATCATCGCCAAAGACCTCCAGAAAAGCATTCAGGCTATTATTTTTATTAATAGCCTGAATATAATGTTGCACTGCCTGCACACATGTAACAGTACCTGCGCTCAATTGGGCGTGATACTGCTCAATTGAAATAAACTCAAACAAGATTTAAAATTGAAAGCAGTTAATAGTAATAAAAATTACGGTTGCGGTGTCGTAGTAGTAGAAGTATTCGTGGTAACAGGACGCTCTTTCTCACTAATTCCTTCTTCAATTTCTTTACGAACATTGCTTTTCGCATCATTGAATTCACGGATACCTTTACCCATTCCACGCATTAGCTCAGGTATTTTTTTGCCACCAAATAACAAAAGCACCACTAAGAGGATAAGCAAAATTTCGTTCCAACCAAGGCTCATAAAAAATGTATTAAAGATGATTGATGAAGCAAAGGTATCTTAAAACTATAAGGTACCAAGCCAAAAAATTAATAAAAAAGCGGAAGCAACTACTTCCGCTTTTACAAT
>JAYULK010000128.1:0-5772 GCA_043763635.1 Chitinophagaceae bacterium | reverse complement strand
TTAGCTTTTACATCGTCTGCTATCGATTTTACATCTCCATAGTTCGCTTTCTCAATTTCTTCTTTCATCTCTTCAATCAATTCATGACTTACTTCAGAGAAGTTGTTTACGAAGTTTAACGGGTTCTGAATTTCATGTGCAATGCCTGCGGTGAGCTCACCAAGGCTGGCCATTTTTTCGGATTGGATGAGCTGGGATTGGGTAGCTTTTAAATCCCTAAAGGCATTTTCTATAGTAGTTTTATCTTTTCTTTGCCGCCTGTAATTCCGGTAGAAAATACCGGTTATAAATAGGAGCACAGCAATTCCGGCAATAAATGAATAGGTTCTGATTTTTGTAATTGTTCGCAATTGCTCCGCCTTCTGTTCCTCTAATTTCAACTGCTCGTTAAATCCTGCCAACTGAAAACTTTTTATTCTTCCCTCTTTATTCAGTGCGTCTTTTAGTGATATCGCTTTTTTGAGGTATTGATAGGCGCTATCCCTTTGCTGAGTAGCATCGAGAGTGGATGACAGGGATGAATAGGCAGCTATTAGACCCACCGTATCATTGATATGCTGATAAATCTTTAAAGCCTGACGGGAAAAGAACAACGCCGAATCAACATTACCCTCTTTCTTAAAAAAATCGGCTAACGCCTGGCATCCCATTCCTTGAAAATCGGGACTTTCTGTTTCAATATTGGTTTTAATGCTTAGGCGGTAGTAGTTTTTTGCTTGCTCATCATTGTCCCGCTTTTCATAAACTTTACCAAGATCGTATAGGGCTAAGCCTTTGTATTTTTTATAACCCGCTAATTTATTAAAATCAATTGATTGATTAAATGCCGCCTCTGCTGAATCAAGTTGGAGTAGCCCAAAATATGCCTCTCCTGTATTCAGGTATAAGAGTGACATCAAAGCAGTATCCTTCAGAGTCTCGTTTATCTTTTTAACAATGCGGTGATAGTCCAACGCTTTTGAATATTCACCGCAAAAAAAATGAACCAGACCCAGATGGGTATTAATATCTGCCAGTATCGTCATCCGTACATCATAAGCATCCTTTCTTTTATTCAGCAAACCGGGATTCCACATTTCATCTTCCAAATTCTTTTGCGATGCTAGGTTCCTGGCCATCAACAAAAATTTTAGTCCGCCTGAATAATTCTGAATCAAACAAGACACATATCCATTTCTGCTTAACGCTTCGCCTTCCCAAAGTTGCTGCTTTGTCTTCCTTGCCAATTTAAGCATTTCCTTATAGTAGGTTAAAGCTGCCATCCTGTTCAATTCCTGGTAGTATATGCCCAGTTGCCTGTTGATATACATGTTAACCGTGTCGTTTTTCGAAGTCTGCAAGACTTTTTTTAAACTGTCAACTTCTAACCCGGTGGGCTCCTGCCAATAGGGATTGGTTTGTGCTACGGACGATAGAGAAGTCGATAGCATCAGGAAAACAATTAAATATGGTAACGATAGTTTCATTCGGCAATCGGTATTTCAATTATAAATAAAGAACCTTCTCCTTCACTTGATTTAACTTCCAACTTACCCCCATGCGCTTTTACAATATCATACGCCAATGATAGACCCAAGCCTGTTCCTTCACCGGTTGGCTTGGTAGTAAAAAACGGCTGGAATATTTTATCCAATATTTTTTGTGGAATGCCACTGCCATTGTCTGAAACTTTAACCTCCACCTTATCCTTACGCTTTTTTGTGCTTACAGATACAGTTCGTTGATAACCGGCAGGTGTTACTTTCTTTTTTTCATCTACTGCATAAAAAGCATTGGTGATTAAATTCAAAATCACTCTGCCAATATCCTGCGAAATGATATTGATCTTGCCAATGCTTTCATCATAATCTGTGTTTAAAGTTGCATTGAAAGATTTGTCTTTTGCTCTTAAACCGTGATAAGCCAATCGTAGGTATTCATCTGCCAATGTGTTGATATCTGTTGGTTCTTTGGTACCGGTGTTGCTTCTTGAGTGTTGCAGCATGTTCTTTACAATAGCATCTGCACGCTTGCCATGATGATTGATCTTTTGCTCATTCTCTTTGATATCATCGGCTATTAAGAGTGCTTCCTGTTTGTTATCAGACTGAAGTTCATTCTTTAATTCCTGAATCAATTCTGCATTAACTTCAGAAAAATTATTCACGAAGTTTAGTGGGTTTTGTATTTCATGTGCAATGCCTGCGGTGAGTTCTCCGAGTGATGCCATTTTCTCGGATTGGATCAATTGGGATTGTGTGGCTTTGAGGATTTCATGGCTTTCTTCAAGTTCGTGATAAGCCCTTTCAATTTCCTTTGCATGCCTTAATTCACGGGCCCGGTTTCGTTCCTTTTCTTTCTGAACCACTCTTCTTCGTAAATAACGATCCACACTAAATGCAAGGGCAATAAACAATAAACCATAGATAATATAAGCCCAGGCTGTGTTCCACCATGGAGGATTGACAGTGATTTTGAGCGTAGCTCTCTTTTCATTCCAGACACCTTTGTCGTTGGCAGCTTTTACGTGGAAAATATAGCTGCCGGGCGGCAGGTTGGGGTAAAAGGCAGTATGCAGGTTTCCTATATCCCTCCATTCGTTATCATAATTTTCCAATTTATAGCTATACCTGTTCTTTGACGGGTTGGAATAATGGAGCGCAATAAAATCAATTGAAATATTATTCTGATCATAGGCCAATGTGATTTGTTCCGTTTCATTTATTGGTTTTTCCAGGATGGATTTCTCTCCCGGCATTATTGATTTATTGAAAATTTTCAGGTCAGTTAAAAATACTTTTGGAGGAATGGAGGCTTTGTTTATTTCATTCGGGTTGAAGATGGTTATGCCGTTCGATCCACCAAATGCAAAGAGCCCGGTAGAAGTTTTTAAAAAAGAGCCATCAGCAAATAATTGGCTTTGTATTCCATCTGCTATGGAGAAATTACTGAATTGTGCAGACTTAATATTAAACCGACTCAACCCATCAAATGTGCTAAGCCACAGCGCATTATTTTGTTCATCTGCCAGTATCGCTTGTATACTCATTGAAGGCAATCCATCATTGCGGGTGTATGTTTTGATCTTTTTTGTTTTCACATCGTACCTGCTGAGCCCCCCATTCCAGGTACCTATCCATGCAATGCCTTGTGGATATTCATAAAATGAATTTATATCCTGAGTTACGAATATGTCTCCCGAATTTTTATCGTACCCATGTCTGTCTATTTTGTCGGTAGTGTAATTATATAAGAACAAGCCGCTGTTTGTTAATATCCATAGACCATGTTTTTTACTTTCATACACCAGGGTAATTTCGTTACTGCTTGCATTGCTTCCTTTGATCAGGCTTAGATCGTACTTTTTGAAATGTTTGGCGTCAACAGACTTTTTGTAAAGTCCGCGGCCAAAGGTGCAAATCCATTCATTTTGCAGGCGGTCTTTTAAATGAAAAGTTATATTGGATGTATCTGGAATCCCGGGAAGGTTGATTCGTTTTAATTGACGGCTTTTTTCTGAGAATGTATATAATCCATTGTAGACGCCCAGATACATTTCGCCCGGCGTCTTTTCCCAGATCCCCAATATTCCATTTATCCTGTTTTTAAAAGTGGGATTGGGTATGGCCTGCACATTTCCCGTTCGCGGATCGAGGATATTAATGCCGGAATAGAGATTTGATCCACCCGTAGTTATCCATATTTTGCCATCACTACTTTCGTAAATCAAATTTGCCCAGCCCGATGTTAAGGAATTCTTTCCCCCCTTGTTGTAAGTATAAGATTTTAGTTGCGGCTTTTCGTCATATTTTATAACGCCATCTGCCTTCGAACCTATCCAAAGAGTACCAAAGTCATCAAAGGCAAGATTATTTACCGGTGTATGTTTCAACGCATTCTTTAAACCATCATTAAATAAAGAGAATGTACCCTTTTGCCTGTTGAAAAACTGGATGCCGTCATTGGTTCCTATCCATATATTATGATTCTTATCAATGATGATTTTTTTTAGGAAATACGAATATTCATTGGGAATATTGAGTCTATCAAGGAGCCAAGTCTTGTATTTAGCTGTTTGATTATTGCATTCAAATAACCTAAAGTTTTGTGTGATCATCCATAGATGTCCTTCTTTATCAAATTGAAAATCGTCGGGAAAATCCTTATTGCCGGTAAATTCATTATCCAACGTATGAAATCGTGATAAGACTCTATTTGTATCAATTTTAAATACGCCTGAATAACTCAACAACCATATATTACCTGTATTATCTTTCCTGATGCTGTAAACATTTTTGACGTTCAGGCTATCAGGGGTAATGAAGCTTTTTACCGAGTCGCTATTTTCATCTTTATATAAAAGTGCAGATGAGATTTCATCTCCATAGTACGTATCTACCCCAAAATATATTCTTCCATTATTATCCGCACACATTACCCGAATATTCATTTCCACATTAGCGGGATGATTAATTAAATGAGTGAAACTAAATTGACGGAAAGCTTTGGTAACAGGATCATACGCATTTAACCATGAGGGAGCGGTGCCTGCCCATATTTGCCCTCTTCGATCTTCAAACAACGATGTTACAGCGAGCCCATGAATGGTGGCAGTGTCATTGGGATCAAAGTAAAATCGTTTGAATTCGTACCCGTCATAACGGGTAAGACCATTGTTGGTGCCTATCCAAACGTATCCCGATTTATCGATTATCAAACCTTGCACCTGGGCGCCAGGCAATCCATCCTTTTCTGTAAACTGGATTAAATTCTCCGAGTTTAATTGTGCATGCGCATTTGTAAATACAGCAACAGCCAGGCTTAAAAAAACTAGTTTAAGAATACGAGGAGTGGATAAATTCAATTCAATATTCATGGAGAGTTAATAGTTTAATATCATAAATAAGTGTTCTTCCTTCCCGCTATGCTTACCATTAGTATTTCTGTACGATGTTTTTCAATGATAACTTAGAGCATATTGATTTGTCACCGGTTCAAATGCTTTGCTCTTCTCTGTCGTATCATTCAATTGTACAATTAGGCTGTCAATTAACTTGACATCGCAGATCTTTATTGCTGCATGCTGATTCAACAATACAAGTGTGGCGCAAGGAAGGCCAAATCATATAATACAGATTGTGCAAAAGTTAAAGCGGTAATTTAATCGTCAATGTACTTCCCTCAACTTCATTGCTCTCCACTTCTATTTCCCCTCCATGTGCCTTCACAATATCATAGCTTAAGCTCAATCCCAATCCGGTTCCTTGTCCTGTAGGTTTGGTAGTAAAGAATGGATTGAAGATTTTGTCTACTATCTTTTGCGGAATGCCGCTGCCATTGTCTGCAACTTTAACCTCAACCTTATCTATAGCCTTTTTTGTACTTACAGAAACGGTTGGTTGATACCCGGCAGGTGTTACTTTCTTTTTTTCATCAACTGCATAAAAGGCATTGGTGATTAAATTCAAAATCACTCTGCCAATATCTTGCGGAATGATGTTGATGTTGCCAATGCTTTCATCATAATCTGTGTTTAAAGTTGCATTGAAAGATTTGTCTTTTGCTCTTAAACCGTGATAGGCCAACCGCAGGTATTCATCTGCTAACGCATTGATGTCCGTTAGTTCTTTTATACCATTACTGCTCCGGCTATGCAGTAACATTCCCTTAACAATTGCATCGGCACGCTTGCCATGGTGGTTGATTTTTTCAAGGTTAGCTTTTACATCGTCTGCTATCGATTTTACATCTCCATAGTTCGCTTTCTCAATTTCTTCTTTCATCTCTTCAATC
>JAYULK010000127.1:0-24105 GCA_043763635.1 Chitinophagaceae bacterium | reverse complement strand
TTCAGTTGTGATTTGCTTTCAATTTTTAAAGTAGCTTAGTTCTTTTACAACAGAATCTTTTAGAACCCGCTACAGCATTGAATTTAAGCTATTTTTTAGGAATAAAAAATGGGTTTACACGCCCATTTTTTAATTCCTGTTTGTAAAAATTATTTTTTCTGCCTTTTGGCATTTTTAATCATTAAGACTTCGACAAGCTCAGCCCGACAAATACCTCTGCTTTAGAAAAGCTCTAATTGCTGTGTAGTTTCAGGCGTGTCTACCAGCTTTCTTCCCCGGAATATTTCCATCATTCCAAACTGTTTATCGGTAATGCACATTACACCTACATGCCCTTTAGGCGGCAACATGGTTTTTACACGTTTTACATGAACATCGGCACTTTCCCGGCTCATGCAGTGGCGTATATACATGCTGAACTGAAACATCTGGAAGCCATCTTTCAAAATTTTCTTTCGGAACAGGGCATATTGCTTCCTTTCCATTTTGGTTTCAGTGGGCAGGTCAAACATCACTAAAACCCACATGATGCGGTAGGCATTAAGTCGTTCAAAACGCATAGGCAGGTTGTTTTCATTTGGTGCTGAATTGAGGATAAGTAATCTTTCTAAGCTTTCCCTCAAAGCATTTACTTAAAGAAGCTGTTGTGCGTTGTACTGCATTAAGCAATGGACTTTTTTGTCCTTCCATTTCAACATCCATTGCAGGAATACCCAGGAGTATTTTTTTCTTTTCTGTATCTAAGTCCCCCCAGTCTTCATGCTGATTAATAATGGTACATACGGCGCTGTCAACAAATGGACGGTAAGGTTCCATAATATCATCGGCAAGGCAATAGGCATTGTATTGATTACGATGAAAAATACCAAGCGTTGGCAATAAGCCTGAGCCTACGAGGCTGCGGGCAACAATAGCCCTGAGGATGGCATAGCCATAATTTAAAAGATTGTTTGGCGGCAGACCATATCGATCACGCCGGAACTCCGGCACTTCTGTAAACAACCGCTTCCAGTAGTAAGCTGCGGCCTTAGCTTCGTGGTGTTCGCCATCGCCGCTGGATACAGTTTTAGAAAGATTGTGGAGAAAATGAGCTTCTTTATCCTTTTGTTTAAGATGAACTGCCTGGTTTAATATTTTAGCGGTGATGGTTTGCTGCCACAGTTGTTTCTTTAGCGGCTGCGAAGCTTCTACCTGCGCTTTGAACTTTTGGCTTTGCAAAGTATTGCCATCAAGGTTTAACAATAAACCCACCGGGTGGTGGGTTGCATCGCAATTTATTAGGGCTACATTATAGGCTAACAACTTTGCCATCAATCCCTGCGTAATGGTAATTTGCGGATGGTCTAAAATGAGCAGGCCAATATCTTCAATAGGCACTTGTTTGGTTTCGCCGGTTTCCTGTATTTCAATCACCATTTGTTCAGTGGAAGTTTTGAGATAGGCAGGATTGCCGAAGTAAAGGGTACGTTTGATCATTATTTCTTTTTGAGATTGAAAACTTTATTGAGGTATTCAACATCAACCATATCCTTTGAGCGTCCACTTGCAATTTTGTTTTGAATTAAGTGGTTTAAGTGAATGATTGGTAAGGTTATTCCGTCAATCTTTGCAAGCAAAACAGATTGCTTTGCTTCCCGGTAAGTAACTCCTGAAATAAAAGTCATAAAATCTGTAAGGTCGGGCTGATTACCAATATGGAAATGTCTGGGGGTGGAAAAATTCCAACCATTCAGCACTAATAACCCGTTCTCATCAAAATCCAATTCTTTCAGGGCAGATAACAAAACAGTTTTGTTTTCGTTATCTGGTCTAATCCAAATATCCATGTCGCCAGTTACCCGGTTATATCCGTGATAATTTACAGCGTAGCCGCCAACCAGTATAAAATCTACTCCCGTTTCTATCAGTTTTTTTAATAGTAGCTTATGTGTTGGATAAAATATGTTCATTCTTCTTTTTTGAATTTAATGATTCGTTTGCTGTCTATGTCTGGCTCTTGTTTTAATCCAAAAGCGGCCATTGATAAGCTCTTGTGATTTTGGAGCAATTGTTCCGGAGTTTGTGAAGCGAAGAATTCTAATTGGTTGCTCTCCATTTCATCAAAGGAGTTGAAAAATTTAATTTGCTTTTTTCCGTAAAAGGCATCTGGCTCACTAATCACACTTTTTGAATTTAATTGAGCTGAATAATTCAGGCTATTGGAAGCGGGATAAATATTTCCAAGACGATCAACATTTAGTTTGATGCAATTATCCTTTATTGAAATACTATTTACCTTTTCATAACAATTTTGACTTCCAAATTCAATCTTATTAGCTAATACATTTGCAATATCATGTTTTAAAAAATAAATCTGGTTTCCACTAAATTTTACAACTATATAAATGTTTTTTGCACGATTGTACGTATCACTCCAAAACTCTGATTGATTAGAATTTGCAATATCAGTAGTTCCATCTTTATCGCTTTGAGGTAGGTAAACCACATCATTTTGTTTAAGTAAGAATAGTAATTTTGAATCGGGATGATTTTCTTCAAAATGCTGTTGAATGATGTAATTGATATTTTTATTCCCTTTTTTAAATGCCTCGTTTACAATGCCAGTAGCATGGAAAAAACTGATTTCATCAAAATGCCTTTTTCCATCCTTTTCTAATATCGCAAAGGCATAGTTGCTTCCAGTAGAAACCATCAATCTGTCATTATAGCTATTTTTACGGATTAGCTGCAATAATGACAAGTCCATTTCATCTTCTTCGTCTGTACCTGCTGCCTTTAGCTTGATTGATGTAACAGGTTTGAATTTTTTGCTGGGATTCATTTTCAAAAAAATTTCTTCTAAATGTTTGTTGAAACCCTGTAAGCCTTCAGCAGAAAATGCTTCTTTAAAGTCTCCTTTTTTATCTACATGGGAAACAATTTCTTTCTTTAATTCTTCATCAATTATTCTTTCCAAAATTTCATCAAAATTTTTGTCAGTATTTTTCTTGTTTGCAAATTTTGTAAGTGCATATTTTTCTGATTGATCCTTATAATAAATTTTAAAACCGTAAATAGGGACTTTTCTATCCTTATTTAACTCATTAATTCCTTCTGCCGAAAAGGCCTCCGTTTTATTTTTTTTATATCTTTCTTCAAAGTGTTTTTTGATCGCTGTCTTTATTAGCGGATCAATAATCTTTTCAATTGTTTTTTCTGTTGCAAATTGTTTTCCAGCTAGTTTTGTCAATTTGATTCTGTAGGCTTCTTTTCCATTGCTTAATCCGTAAAGGGTTGCATCATGCAATTTTCCTCTTATTCTTAGCATATCAGTTTTACCGGCTTCTTTTCCTTTTTGAACTTTTTGAATCAATAATTTCTCTTTTGGTTTATGCGATACAATAATGTTTTCTAACGCTTGTTTTGCTGCATCGGGAAAGCCTTGCCAGGGTAGCTCAAAATTTCGAAATCCTTTCTTCATTTCTTCTAAGATTGCCTCCCTTCTTTCATTCGCCATATTTACAAATGCTTCCAATAATTCCTCATCACTTCCTTCAAAATCTTTTAGAATTTGTTCTTTGTGTGCTTTTAACCAGTCCTGTAATGCTTTGTTTAAATTGTTTAATTGTTGTATATGAGCTTGTTCTGTACAAGCTATTATCAAAGCGTCCATAGCATGATGACGATGGTCTATGCGCTTACTCCATTTTATGTCATTTCTTTTTTCTTCACTGACTAAAGATTTGGCATTGATAACTCTGGAATTCGTAATCTCTTTAAACTTATCAGTTAATCCCCAATGATGGCGTAAATAATCAGTAACACCACCAGTTGTTGTTCTTACATTATCGGTACCTACAATTTTTGCAAGTTCCTCTCTTACACGTGTGGCTATGTATTGGGTGTCCTTTAATTGTCTGGCAACAGGGTCTTGGGGTATTTTTGTTGCTAAAAGGTTTTTACGCTTTTTACCATAAAATCGTTCATTCACTAAATCTGTAAAGCTCTCTTTTGAAAGTAAATTTTCAGTTAAAGATCCTACTTCAAAATATTCCCATGCAGTTCTATTCCCTTTATCAATATTTACACTTCTTTCGCAGACAATTTTGTTAGTTAATGAGTCGTCGAAGTATCTTGATTTTGGAATTATGTGGTCAATATCATAAAGCCCTCTGTCAAATAGCTTACTCAATGGAATTGGTTGTCCGGTGTAGGGAGAAATACATCTTTGCTCTTCCCATAAGCGCATTTTTTCTATTTCTGATTGCGTTGGTTCTTTTGTAGAAGCAGGAGTAGGAAAGGGTTCTGTTGCCTGCATGCTCCATAATCTATATCGTTCAATATTTCCAAGCGATGTCTCCCTGTTCATTTCTATTAATCGCTGTTTCACTCTTTCATTTGTTTTCCTGTTTTTCTCATTGGCTTCTGCAATTTTTTTTCTTTCATCTAAGCTATTTTTTAATTCTCTTGCCAACTCCACTATTATTCCACTTGGTTTTTGTCCATTTTGTTTCCATATTTCTTTAACCATTTTAAGTGTTTCGTTAATTATCTGTTCTGCTAGTGGATTTCTTAACTCTCCAATTGGTAAGGCCTTGATGTCGTTAAACGATAGTATGTTTTCTCCTGTAAATGTTTCTGCTGTATGTTTTCCATAGGCTAAAATTGTTGCGTAACTGCTGCCCATTCCGCCATTAACAAGTAGCTGTTCCTGGTTTTTTTCTAAATGTTCTTGGGCGGATTTTAAGAATGGGTCTTCATGATTTTCGTTAACAACCTTAACTATATTGTCATGAACGACTTGAGGCAATTCACTTTTAAAATATTTACCAGTCCTCATTAATGGTAACATACTCTCAATCGCTTTTAACGATAACGAAGCATAATTCCTTGCAAACTTTATTTTAGCAAGCCGAATAGTCAACTTGTCAATATTCTCAACTTCACCACAATTTTGAATGATGAAATTCTTAATCATTTTGCATCTTTCGCTATTCAAATCATATTCATTACCCTTTGCATTATGAAGCAGCTCCCAAAAAGAAATTAAACTTACTGGGTTTTCAAGCTTTAACTTTTCAAACCATTCTCCTAATTGTTTTTTGAGAAACAATAATGTTTCATTTCCTTTCAATTTCGTATCTCCGCTAATACCGTTTAAGAAGCTTTGATTCTTAATTATTACACCTTCTTTTTCAAGTTTTGTATAAAACCCCTTTCCTGAAATTTCTTTCTTCTTATTTAGCTCATCAAATAAATATTGTTTGAATTCTGGATCCAATAAAATATCATTATAAGCAAATTTTGCCTCTCCATTTTTCTTTGTGCCAATTTGTGTTTTGGTATTAATAGATAGCTTGTTTATTTGCTCCCAAATTTTAAATTCTTGGAAAGTAGGATGGCTTTTAGCAACAACTCTTTGGTCTTTTTCAAACCTGCAAAATCCAATTAAATCACTTTGATCTTTTAATTCTCTCTGATAATATATGATTTGGTCTTTAATTAGATATTTTAATCCATTCTCTATTGCTGCATTTCTATGCTCAGACTGTTTAAATGCTGGACTGTTTCCAGGAAATAGAAACGCAGAAATTTGATTTAATAGCTCTTTATTTTCAATTATTTTTTTAAACGCTGGATTGTGAGTAAGTTGAGTTTCCCATATTGCATCAAATTCAGCCTGATAGCGTTTTCTTAATACAACCTTGTTCCTAATTCTGTAATTTTTATTTTCATTAAGCTTCGCTAAAAAATATTCACTTAGAAATGCTTCTCTTCCTTTTTGTTCTGTTAGTTTATCTAATTCTTCTTCCAGTTCCTCCATAGCTTTGCGCCAATTAGTTTTTACTGGCAAAGAAAAATTTACAGAAGTGGTTTTGCCTTTTTTATCTCTTCTGATAATAATTAGTAGTTCTAATTCACCATCTTTTTTTAAAGTATTTAAAACTGTTTCGCCTACTAATGTTTCGTCATCAAAACGTATTTCAACACTATAAACGTCTTTTCCTTTTTTCTTGCCTGTTTGTAAAATGGGTTCAGAAAGTATTTTTACTTGTTGAATTATCTTTTCATATTTCAAAAATTCAACTGCGTCATTTTCAGAATTTTCATCCTTTGTTTCTTTGTCCTCATCATCGTTTCCCCCACCTGCATATCCTCTTAATTGGTTGTAAGTAAAAATTAATTTGCCCAGTTCCTCCAATTCAACTTTTTCTTTTAGTGCCTTAACCTTTAATTCGATTAGTTCTTTTGCAGTTAGTTGTTGACTTCCTTTTCTTACCGGAAGTAAATTCACTTTTTGAATTTTATTTGGATCATCAAATAGGCAAGAGAATTGAAATTGCTTTGGAAGCATAACAAGCTGTTGAAGTATATAGAGTAGCTTGTTCCTTCTTACTTTATATCGTTTTCCCATTCTGCGAATGCTTCTTGCGGTTCGCCTGTCAGCATTCTTAGTTTGTGGATTACCTTTCTCAAAGTTCAATACTTCAGCACCCATCGGAATTATTCGGCTTCCAATTCCTTTGATAAAATTATTCTCCACCAGAGCCCAGCCTATAGAGTTAGTGCCAATATCAAGTCCAAGAATTTTTTTCATGGTTTATTTTTTTCATTTTATATTTAGGTCCTAATTGAAAGCAAATCACAATAAGGATTATTCCGATGTGAATTTTTTAAAAGCGGCGCAAGTCGCTTTTTCTTTTTAAATATAGTTTTCTATTTTAATATTAGCTAGTTCAAAACAACTTTACCCAATTTATTTTTTATGAGTATATGCTCTCTTTAAATGAATGGCGCCTTAATTTTTAAAACATCCTTCAGTTAATAAATACAAAATGGACCAAAGTAAATTTGACTGATGAATCACCCACGCAGGCTTTCATCTGGCGCTAATAACATTGTTCTGGCACTTACCCAAACAGAAGTGGCAAAGCTTTAGCTGGAAGATACCCGGTCTGACTTAGGTTCGGAAGCTGAAAAAATGAAATACGCCCATAAAATTAATGGACTGGTATGCCGTTTTATGAAGCTGGATTTTGATGAAACAATTAAAGCAGAAATGCTGGTAATGGAAAGAATTTACCCAATAGATTATCGTGCCTGCGACGTAAAAAAATAGAACTTTGGTTTGATGTTTTTAGGATGAATTAATACAGCTTCATCATGCAGGATTTGCGCACAGAGATATTAGAAGACCTTCAGATCAGGGTGGGATGCATTTCAATAATATCTTTCTTACTGATGGTGGCCTTCGTTTAATTGATGTAGGCATTTCTTACTTAAGAGACCAGGTAGGTGAAAATTTTTTTAATAAAGCGGTAGATATTGAGCTGCAGGAGCTAATAGAATTCCGGGATTATTTTCTAAATCGCGTAAAACTTTGCTTTACCCATAGTAAGCTATGCCTTCTACCTGATAGATAAACATTGTCGGCTTTAGATGAATGATAATATGCCTGCAACATCTTTTTAGTTATACTCCTTACTTTTACGCATGGTTTTTAAGGCTCAAAGGGTACCATACAGGCTCACAAATAACTTTTCACCAATAGTATTGGATTATTTAAATTGTTCCGACAAGCTAAAACCTTTTTATTCCGGGCCGCCAAATTTTGAAGGCATCAAAACCGCTATTGAAGAAAAGAAAAAACATAAGGTAGACCGAAAGCTGCTCACAGATACATTACGAATGCAGTACAGCCTTGTAGAGGGCTCTGAAATGATAGTGCAACACATCAACCTGCTGGATGATGAAAACACATTTACAATTTGTACGGCACACCAGCCTAATTTGTTTACCGGCCCTTTGTATTTTATGTATAAAATTCTTCATGCCATTAAACTGGCCCGTACATTAAAAGAAAAACTACCACAGTACAATTTTGTTCCGGTTTATTATATGGGATCAGAAGATGCAGACTTTGCAGAACTGAATCATACTTATGTGCGGGGCAAAAAAATTGAATGGGAAAAAGAACAAACCGGTGCTGTAGGAAGAATGACTGTTGACAAAACATTAATGAGCCTGATAGAAGAACTACAGGGCCAATTGTATTTTGAACCTCATGCCGGTGAGGTTATTAATTTATTGAAAACCTCTTATGAGGAAGGGAAAGACATACAGATAGCCACCTTTGAACTAATTAATTATTTATACGGACAATATGGACTTTTAGTGCTAATACCTGATAACGCTGCTTTAAAACGATTGATGTTACCTGTATTTAAAGAAGACCTTTTTAATAAGGTTTCTTCATCTGTTGTGGCTGCCACATCAAAAGCGCTGGAGAAAGAATATAAAGTTCAGGCAAACCCAAGAGAGATTAACCTTTTTTATTTAAAAGGCCATATACGTGAAAGAATTGTTTCTGAAAAAGAGGGTTTTATTGTTCATAATACAGACATAAAATTTACAACAGAAGAGATAGAGGAGGAGTTAGAAAACTACCCTGAACGGTTTAGCCCCAACGTTATTTTAAGAGGTTTATACCAGGAAACAATATTGCCGAATATTGCTTTTATTGGTGGGGGAGGAGAGATGGCCTATTGGCTGCAGCTTAAAGAATTATTCACTCATTACTCTGTTCCTTTTCCGGTATTAATTCTGCGTAATTCTTTTCTTATAGTGGATAAACAAGCCGCAGGTTTGATGAGGAAACTGGGGTTAAAAACAGAAGAAATTTTTGCTTCTCCTTTTGATTTGGTGAATACGCTTATAGACAAAGCAGGCAAAAATCCCACATTGAATGGTGAGCTTGCCCAAGTGGAAGAGCTGTATCAATCATTACATGAAGTTGCTACCGGCATTGATGCAACACTAAGCCAACATGTAGCTGCATTGAAAGCAAAAACTGTAAAGGGAATTGCAGACCTCGGGAAAAAGATGATGAGGTCGGAAAGAAAAAAGCATGAAGTGTTGCAAACTGCAATAAAAAAATTAAAGGAAAACCTCTTTCCCCTGGATGACTTGCAGGAAAGGGTAGAGAACTTTAGCAGTTTTCATGCGCATTGGGGCAGAGCATTTATAGATGAATTACTCGAACACTCTCTTTCGCTGGAACAGGAGTTTATTGTATTGGAAGAAGTAGATGCAGTTGCTTAACTGAAAGCTGCTTGCTTGTTGAACACCATCATTACCATTATGCCTTGCATCTTTTTTTCACGAAATGGAGCAAGTAGGAAAAAGACTGGTTCAGAACAGGGTATCATTATAAAATGTTTATAATTGTTCAATCGGATTAATGATTGTTATGCCCCTTATTAACTCACCCGGCAGTAATACCAATCCAGTCTAAATCTGCTGGTTTTGTTTACCAGTAAAAACAGAAGGGCATAAGGCGAAAACTCATATTCATGTTCCGTGCCTACATGCCGCCTACTTAGCCATGCACCCTTAAAAAAGATATGACTATAATGAAAAAGGCTGCTCCTTTTGAAACAGCCTCTTTCATTATAAGAACAAAGAGTTTTGATTAAATTTTTATAGTTTTCATATAAGCCGCATTGTCTCTAACAGCATTTATTTGTGTAGTGCCCGTGTATGCTTCCTGCTCTATAATGAAATGTTTTAGTCCTTGTTTTTGCCCTTCTTTTAAAATAGCAGGAAAGCCGATAGTGCCTGTACCTGCCACTACAGATTCATTGCCTTTCCTGTCTTTAACATGTGCAAGGCGAAAGCGGTTTGGATATTTTTTGAACCATGCAACAGGGTCTTGCTGTGCAGCCACTACCCAATATATATCCATTTCAAAATCTACTGTATCCGGGTCTGTATTTTGCATCATTACATCTTGCGGAAGTTGTCCTTCTACCGGCTTAAAAGAATAATCGTGATTGTGGTATCCAAATCGTATACCTGCCTTTTTTGCTATGTTGCCGCATTTATTAAAATCATCCGCCGCATTTTTGTAAAAGCTGATCTCTCTCTTAGCGCCAAGGAATGGGCAAAACAAATATTCTATTCCTATTTCAGCCGCTTCAGCCGCTTTGCGCTCAAAGTCTATAGCCCATTTGCAATGGCTAGATATAAATTTCATTCCGAGATCATCCATATACTTTTTCAACTCAGTGTTTTTCATTCCCCAAAACAATCCCAATGGACCTTCGTATCCTTCTATTTCTTTATAACCAAAAGAAGCCACTTGTTTCAATACACCTTTTACATCATTGGGAAGTACATCCCGAAGGGTGTATAACTGTAATCCAAAATTATTATTAATAGCAGCAGCGCTTCCTTTTGCAGAAGAACAGCCGGTAAGGCTTCCACCCATAACTGTTAACGCTATACCTGAGGTTAACAGGCCTGCAGTTTTTAAAAAATCTCTTCTTTGTATTGCCATATTTATTATGATTGCTGGTGCTATTATGAAAATGCTTTATCGCCTTTTTTGTATGGTATGCAAGCTTCAAAACGGCCCGGTACCGGTACGTAGCGGCGTGCCTGTGTGGCACCTATTTCTGAATTGAAATAACCAAGCAGCGATAATTCTTTCATCAAACGAAAATAATGCGGGTCGTCTTCTTTCTTTTTATTTTTAGTGTACTCTTTTTGCTCCGCATCCAGACCTATCAGCAATTGAAGCCTTTGTTGCGGCGCGGCATCAATAAAAGATTTATCAAATTGTTTTTTTGACAGATCGTTTACTTTATCCATGCCCTCTTTAAATATCTTTTGGTTTTTTTCTTCGTAACAATCATTTACCATCACAGTCATAAACCTGCCCACATTAGCAGCTTTTGCACCGGGCGTTTTTGTTGATGGAAGTATGGTATCAGCAATTTCATTAAGGTAAGCGATATTATCTGCAGTGAAGCCTTGTTCCTTAGCTGTATTGCTTTTACAGCCCAATAAAAATGCCTGGCCGCCTACTATGGTTCCGCCAAGCAGCAGGCTAATATGTTGCACAGCATCTCTTCTGTTCATATAAATTATTTAAAATTTTTTATCTGAAATTTGAAGTTAAAAAGGCTACGTATTTGTCAATTGCTTATTGCCAATTTTGTAATTGAAGCTATGCTTTCAAGGTATACCCCTTCCTGTATTCACGTTTTACAAATTGGTTTACATCATCAAAATTGGTGATTTTCATTTGCTGGTTATCCCACAGCAATTTAATGTTGCGTCCAGGATATGAAAAGCCGTTGCCGGAAGCTCTAGGCTTACGAATATCAGCGCCTCTTATGGCAAGATTTGCCATTAATAGTAATTCAGTTAATGGCCCTGCCGTTTCAAAAGGTGAGCTTACTTCTTTTTTGCCATGTCCCGCAATGGCTGCTTCTACCCACTGCGTATAGTGTCCATCAGCCTGGCCAGGCACACGTGTAATGGTTTGTTTTTCTTTTATATCCCTGGTGCGGCTTGTAGGCAATAACTGCGGATTATCACCGTAGGTACTACACATCATTTTGCCTTTTGTGCCAATAAATAAGGTGCCATTGCCACCATCGCCAAACATTTCATTCGGTCCTAATTCCGGTGGCCTCGCAGGCTGTATACCGCCATCCATCCAATGCACAGTTACAGGGCCTTTTGTTTTTGGTGTTTTAGGAAAGTTAAGTGTTACGTGGCTTGAAGGAGGGCAGCTTTCAGGAAAGTAGCCTCTTTTAAATTCATCAACATATACGCTGCCTACACTTGCCTGTACGTCAGAAGCATATTTTAAATCTAAAACCCGAAATGCAACTTCCAGCAGATGACAGCCCATATCTCCAAGCGCACCCGTTCCATAATCCCACCATCCTCTCCAGTTAAACGGTATAAGCTTTTGAACGTAATCTTTATAAGGAGCCGTTCCCAGCCATAGATCCCAATCAAGCTCTTTTGGTATCTCCGCTTTCACTGCCGGCCATTCTATGCCCTGGGGCCATACAGGGCGGTCGGTCCATGCATGAATAGTATGCACGTCACCTATTAGTCCTGCATCAAACCATTCCTTCATTCTCCTGGTGCCATCGTTAGATGCGCCCTGGTTTCCCATTTGGGTTACTACTTTGTATCGTTTGGCTGCTTCAGTTAAAGCCCGTGCTTCATATATATCATGCGTTAATGGTTTTTGCACATATACATGCTTGCCTAACTGCATGGCGGCAAGCGCAATAACTGCGTGGTTATGGTCGGGGGTGGAAACTGAAACTGCATCAAAATTTTTAGCTTCTTTATCAAACAGTACACGCCAGTCTTTATAGTATTTTGCTTTAGGAAATTCTTTTACAGAATTTGCAGCCCGGCGGTCATCTACATCACAGAGGTAAGCAATGTCGGCTTTGCCACTTTTAAAAAAACTCATTATATCGCTTTGGCCTTTTCCTCCTGCTCCAACGCCTGCAACTGATAAACGATCACTTGGCGCTATAAAACCTTTTCCTCCCAATACATGGCGGGGCAGTATAAAAAAACCTGCAGTAGTGACAGCAGTATTTTTTATAAAATCTCTTCTTGAATTATTATTTGAATTGGGTATTAGTTCTTTGTTTGACATCCTAATATAATTTACAGGTACTTATAAGTTCATTTTTTTTAATTCTGATACAGCATGATCAACGGCCCTGGCAGTAAGGGCCATATAAGTAAGTGATGGATTTACACAATTGGCCGACGTCATACATGCGCCATCTGTAACATATACATTGGGAGCATCCCATACCTGGTTATACTTATTCAGCACAGATGTTTTTGCATCTTTACCCATACGGGCAGTACCCATTTCATGTATGCCCCGTCCTATTGTTCCATCACCTCTCCGCGGTTGCACATTTTTAACACCTGCCATTTCCAACATTTCCACAGCATCATTCACCATGTCTTCCCGCATCTTTCTTTCATTTTCTTTCCATTCGCAATCAAATGAAAGTACAGGTAGTCCCCATTTATCTTTTGTTGTTTTATTCAGGGTTATTTTGTTTTCGTGGTAAGGAAGAATTTCTCCGAACCCACCAATACCCATAGTCCATTGGCCTGGTTCGCTTAACTGGTCTTTATAGTCGCCCCCGATATTCATTTCTGCAATTTCACGGCTCCAGCCTTGGCGGCTAGCTGCTCCCTGGTAGCCAAAGCCACGCAGGTAATCTCGTTTGTCACCAAATAAATTGCGGTATTGTGGCACATATACACCATTGGCCCGCCGGCCATAATAATACTTATCATCATATCCATCTATGTCGCCACCGGCACCAACTCCCAAATGATGGTCCATTACATTATGCCCTAGCTCACCACTGCTGCTGCCTAAGCCATCAGGCCAAACATCAGTAGCTGAGTTCATTAATATCCATGTAGAATTTAAGGCTGAGGCATTAAGAAAAACTATTTTTGATTCGAAGGTGTAAGTCTGGTTTGTTTCGGCATCTAATACTTCAACTCCTGTTGCTTTTTTTGTATTCTTATCATACAAAATTTTAGTAACAATTGACCATGGCCTTAAGGTTAAATTCCCTGTTTTCATAGCTGCGGGAAGGGTAGAGGATTGCGTACTGAAATAAGACCCGAAAGGACAACCAAGCCAGCACTTATTTCTGTATTGACAATTGGTTCTGCCAGGGAGTGGCGCAGTAATATTGGCAACCCTTCCAATAAACATGTGGCGCTGGCCTTTGTAATGTTCTTTAATTCGTGCAGAAACATCTTTCTCTACACAATTTAATTCCATCGCCGGCATAAAATGACTGTCGGGCAAATGAGGCAGGTTTTCTTTTGATCCGCTGATGCCTGCAAACTTCTCTACATAAGTATACCAGGGTTCAAGGTCTTTATATCTAATAGGCCAGTCAACAGCCACACCATCTTTTGCATTGGCATCAAAGCTATGATCGCTCCACCGGTAAGTTTGCCTTCCCCACATAAGCGATCTGCCACCAACATGGTATCCACGAAACCAATCAAAACGTTTTACTTCTGTGTATGGTGACTCTTTATCTTTCACCCAATAATCAAGGTTCGTTTCGTTAAGAGGATAATCTCTTTTTAGGACGGGATAGTCTTCTATCATGTTTTGCGTACGGCCACCGGCATGGGGAAAGTCCCAGGGATTTTTATTGGCGTTTACATAGTCTTTCACATGCTCAATGTTTCTTCCTCTCTCAAGCATTAAAACTTTCAGGCCTTTTTCGGTTAATTCTTTAGCAGCCCAGCCGCCAGAAATACCAGAACCTATAACAATAGCATCGAACACATTATTTGCCATGGCAAGTCGTTAGTTTATAATAAAAAAAAGCTGGCTTTTAACAGTAGGGAAAAGATTTTAAATATCACAAATTTTAATCGCATCGCGCAGGGAAGCTATTTTATCTTCCTTAGCGGGAATGAATTCCTGGGCGAGGTACCCTTTAAAACCGGTGGCATGTATCGCTTTTATGATAGCCGGATAAAACAATTCCTGTGATTCGTCAATTTCGTGGCGGCCTGGCACACCAGCAGTATGGTAATGCCCAAAATATTGGTGGTTGTTTTTAATAGTACGAATTACATCTCCTTCATCAATCTGCATGTGGTAAATGTCGTAAAGCAATTTGAAGTTCTCCGATCCTACGCGTTTGCATAATTCAACCCCCCATGCGCTTTTGTCGCACATATAATCTCTGTGGTCAATCTTACTGTTTAATAATTCCATTTGAATCATTACACCAGCTTTTTCTGCTGTAGCCATAATTTGTTTTAAGCCTTCTGCACAATTTTTTAGCCCTGTTTCATCATCCATACCTTTACGTACACCACTAAAACAAATAAGATTTTTGTAACCGGCTTTCGCCACAAGATCTACATGTTCAGTATAGTTTTTAATAAGCCGGGCATGGTATTGCTTATCATTCCATCCTTCATTTAAAGAAATTTCGGCACCATTGCACATAGAAGAGTAAACTCCGTTTGCTTTTAATGTCGGCCATCCTTTTGGGCCTACAAGGTCAATAGCGGCAAAGCCAATGTCTTTTACAGTTTTACAAAGTTCGTCAAGGGACAAAAAACTATACGTCCACTGGCAAACTGAATGATTGATATTATTCTTCAATTTTCTATTTTTTGTGGCTGATGAAGAAGAGGAGCAAGTAGCCGCCAGCGCAGGTAATGAACCTACTACCAGGCTGCCTGCAGCCAATTGCTTAATTAATTTTCTGCGGTGAATTTGAGTCATACTTTAAGTTGTAATCTTTTTAGAAAAAATGCTTGAGTTGTTCTAAAGTTCGCCTGCGGAGTGTAAAGTTTATATAGGTGCTGCCAGTTATTAAAAATATTAATGTGCAGCCATGGTCATTTCACTTTCTGTAATCTTCTTTGTATTTTTTTGCCAGATGAAAAATATCGTAAACAGCACAATCAATATGATAGGGAAGGTTAACATTTTCATTAATGCATCTTGCCCGGTGGCTAATTCCAACGCATCTCCGGAAAGTCCTGCAGCAGTACCTTTTGCCCTGGCACTATCAATCCAACCACCAATTATAGGTTGAAAGATTGCAGTAGAAAACATTCCTACTCCACCAACAACGGACATACCAAGTGCACTGCTCTCAGGAACACGGTGTGCCACTGAACCGATCATTACCGGCCAGAAATAACAAATACCGAGCGCAAAAATTACGGCTGCGAAGTATGCCATTGGGCCGGTTACTGTACTGAACATATAAATACCTATGGCTGTGAGAATGGCGCCTGCAAGCAATACGCCCGTTTGACCCAATTTTGCGACAACTGGTCCTGCGAACCATCTGCCAATAGCGGCCACTCCAAACGTCAAAGCTAAAATGAGCAAGGGCTCAGCTCCACTAGCAACCAAAATGATACTTACCCATTGGTTTGGACCAAACTCTGAAATAGCTGTAAGGGCCATGGCAAGGAAAAGGAAAATGAAAACCGGGTTTAACATTGCCCTGAAGTTTGTAGCAAGAGAGTTTGCTTGCTCCAATTGTGGTTTTGGAAAAGTTTTTCCGAAAAATAAAACAGCGTAAATGGCAGTTGGTATCATTGTTACCCACATTTGTGCTTCCCAGC
This sequence comes from Chitinophagaceae bacterium, assembly GCA_043763635.1. Lineage (GTDB taxonomy): Bacteria > Bacteroidota > Bacteroidia > Chitinophagales > Chitinophagaceae > Flavisolibacter. Next base: position 8,145 of record JAYULK010000127.1, on the reverse strand, counting down.
CAAAACCCATGCGGGTCATAAAGAAAGAGATGAGGGAGCCAACGAGTATGCCACCTGGAAACCACATGTGGAAACGGGAAAGCATCTTTTGCATTTTTACACCTGAGTACATGTCTGCAATCATGGGATTACAGGCAGCCTCCGTACATCCATTACCAATACCAATAAGTAGTGTGGAAATGAGCAGGGTGGTATATCCACCGGCATATATGGTCATTAAAATTCCGATGGTATGGCAAACTACTGCCACCATCATAATGTTTTTGGGACCAAACGTATGGTAAACAAGCCCGCCGATAATCATTGAAATAGGAAATCCTAAAAACCACATGGAATTAATAAATCCCAGTTGTTCGGCAGAAAGGCCAAACGCCTCACCTAATTGGGGAAGAACTCCTGCACGGATAGAAAAAGTGAAAGCTGTAGTGATGAGTGCAAAGCAACTCCCGTTAAACAAAGCGCTTTTATTAACGTTTTGGTTCATTTGATTGTAAGTTTTTAAGTTTAAGTTTTATTTGAAATTATGCTGACATCAGTGCGATGCAGCTTGGAAGAAAAAGTTGGTTGCAGTTGATTGTTGTTGGCATAAGCAAATCGTTGTTTGAATAAAAAAATTTTGCGCTTAAATGTAAATTTTTATTTTTAAAAATCTGATGTTTAGAAGAATATGCCAAGATTTTTTTAGCACATCTAATAAACAAATCATTTTGTACCGTTCTTTTGCATTTAATATTTGCAAACCTCTTTGCCAATTATAAACTGAAACAAAATATGAAAAGAAAATTAAGGATGGGAATGGTAGGCGGCGGAAAGGATGCCTTTATTGGCGCCATTCACCGTATTGCCGCAAACGCTGATGGGCTGATAGAATTAGTTTGCGGCGCTTTAAGCATTAATAAAGAAATAGCCATTGATAGCGGCCAATCTTTATTTCTCAAAGAAGAAAGGATATATACTACTTATGAAGAAATGATTGAGAAAGAAAGTGCTTTACCCGAAGGTGAGCGTATGGACTTTCTAACAATTGTAACGCCCAACTTTGCACATTTTGCACCCGCAATGCTTGCACTGGAAAAAGGATTTCATGTAGTTATTGAGAAGCCCATTACCTTAACATTAGAGCAGGCAAAAGAACTACAGAAAAAAGTAGAAGAGACGGGAAAAATCCTTGCGCTTACGCATACTTACACCGGTTACCCGATTGTAAAACACGCTAAGGAAATAGTAAACAAGGGATCACTAGGAAAGATCCGTAAAGTATATGTTTCTTATCACCAGGGATGGCTCAGCAGGCTTTCAGAAAGGGAGGGTAATGCCCAGGCAGCATGGCGTACAGATCCAAAACGCTCGGGTAAAGCAGGTGCTATGGGCGATATTGGAACCCATGCTTTTAACCTTGCAGAATACATAACCGGTTTGCAGGTAACAGAACTTAGCGCCGCACTTAATATAGTGGTTGAAGGCCGTGCATTAGATGATGATGGAGGCGTATTCTTAAAATTTGATAATGGAGCAACAGGAGTATTAACAGCTTCGCAAATTACCGCAGGCGAAGAAAATAATTTATCAATAAAAATTTATGGCGAACATGGTGGTCTTGAGTGGCACCAGCAGGAGCCTAATACACTATTGGTAAAATGGTTGGATAAACCCACTGAGATTGTAAGAACAGGGATGGGTTATGTATCCGCTATATCCAAACATAATTCGCGTACGCCTGGCGGCCACCCGGAAGGTTATCTGGAAGCATTTGGAAATATTTACCGCAATTTTGCTTTAACGTTATCTGCAAAAATGAATGGAGAAACCATTGATGATTCAATTATAGAGTTTCCTTCTGTAAAGGAAGGCGTACGGGGTATGGCATTTATTGAAAATGTAGTAAGGAGTAACGAAAGCAGCGAAAAATGGGTGAAGTTTGAGATATAAGATTAATGAAAGGATACATGTTCAATCCTCAATTTTCAATAGATAAAAACAATTGCTGCGAGCTTGATAACTACAAACTTCTAAACTAAAAACTACAAACTAATTTATGACAACCATAAAAGGGCCTGGTATTTTTTTAGCGCAATTTATGGGTGATGCTGCACCATTTAATGAGCTGAAGAGCATTTGCCAATGGGCTAAAAGCCTTGGGTTTACAGGAGTGCAATTACCCTCTTGGGATAGCCGGTGCATTGACCTGCAGAAAGCAGCAGAAAGCAAAACTTATGCAGATGAAGTAAAGGGATTGATTAATGAATGCGGGCTGGAAATTACTGAGCTGGCTACACATTTACAAGGACAGCTTGTGGCCGTTCATCCTGCTTATGATGCATTGTTCGACGGCTTTGCACCTGAAGCTGTAAGAGGGGATGCAAAAAAAAGAACAGAGTGGGCCATACAACAAGTTACTTACGCAGCAAAAGCCTCACAGAACCTTGGCTTAAATGCCTGTGCCACATTTAGCGGTGCACTTTTATGGCAAACCGTTTATCCCTGGCCGCAACGCCCTGCCGGACTGGTTGAAACCGGCTTTAAAGAATTAGCCAATAGATGGCTGCCCATTCTTAATGCCTACGAGGAAGCAGGTGTTGATCTTTGTTATGAAATACATCCCGGCGAAGATTTGCATGATGGCATTACTTATGAAATGTTTTTAAAAGAAGTAAATAATCATCACCGTGCCTGCTTGTTATACGATCCTTCGCATTTTATATTACAAGGCCTTGATTACTTGCAATACATAGATTTTTATCATGAACGCATCAGGATGTTTCATGTAAAGGATGCGGAATTTAATCCTACCGGAAAACAAGGCGTTTATGGTGGCTACCAAAGCTGGGTAAATCGTGCAGGTCGTTTTCGTTCACTAGGTGACGGGCAGGTAGATTTTAAATCAATCTTTAGCAAACTGGCTGCTTATAATTATGCAGGCTGGGCAGTAATGGAGTGGGAGTGTGCTATAAAGCATCCGGAAGATGGCGCAAGAGAAGGCGCACCCTTTATTCAGCAGCATATCATCCGCACTACAGATAAAACATTTGACGATTTTGCCGGAGGAGGAAACAATGAACAACAAAACCGTGCTATCTTAGGCCTCTAATAATTATTAAAAATATAAAACGTGAAAAAGATAATCTTACCAATTGCACTATTCGGCATGTTGATAGCCTGTAATTCTAATTCAGACACTACTGCTTCAACAAGTGAAACAGCAACGGATACAGCAAGCACGGCAACCGCGACAGTGGTTGATTATACCCAGGATCCTAATTACCAAAAGGGATTGGAAATAGAAGCAAAAAGTGATTGTGCTACTTGTCACAAGCTCAATGAAAAGCTTGTAGGACCGGCGTTTAAAGACATTGCAATTAGGTATGCAGGAGCTACAGAAGCTACCGTAGATACTTTGGCCGGCAAGATAATACAAGGCGGTGCAGGCAGATGGGGGCAAATTCCAATGACGCCACATCCAAATTTATCACAAGAAGATGCACGTACGGTGGTAAAGTATGTTCTCTTATTAAAAGATGCTTCATAATGAAAAAAATTATTTTTCCTATTCTTGCCGCAGCAACAATTTTAAGTCTTTCACTTTGCACACCCACTTCAAAATCTACCTCCATGAATAAGATAGACGACAATGAAGCGCAGCAAGGCTGGCAATCTTTGTTCGATGGAAATTCCACAAAGGGATGGCATGTGTACGGTGGTAAAAACAGTGCCTCGTGGAAAGCTATGGACGGCACTTTATTTTTAGATACCACTTCTAAAAGCACCAGGCAGAGAGGTGATTTAGTAACAGATGAAGAATTTGAGAATTATCATTTATCTCTTGAGTGGAAGGTAGCTAAAGGCAGCAATGGCGGTGTTATCTTTAATGTTCAGGAGGATGCGGCAAAATATAGGAACACTTATGAAACAGGCCCGGAAATGCAGGTTTTAGATAATGAGCGCCATGGAGATGCGAAAATTCATAAACACCGTGCAGGAGATTTGTATGATTTGATAGCTTCATCTAAAGAGACAGTAAAACCCGCAGAAGAATGGAACCTGGCTGAAATAAAGTTGAATAAGGGTAAGCTTGATTTTTTCTTAAATGGTACGAATGTAGTTTCAACAACTATGTGGGATGATAACTGGAAACAAATGGTAGCGGGAAGTAAATTTAAGAACATGCCTGGATTTGGTACTTTTCAAAAAGGCCACATCGCTTTACAGGATCATGGCGATCCGGTATGGTTTCGAAATATTAAGATCAGGAAATTGTAATCATAAACTAAAAACCCGGCAACATGCCGGGTTTTTAGTTTAAAGCGCTTCTCCTTTTTTTCTATTCCTGGTGCAGCGAAATTGGTTTAAAGTATTAAGCGCCCGATGTTTTGCGGTATGTCATTTGTTCTTTGCAATACTATTCTTACCATCTTTTTTTAATCGCAAACGAGAGACTATAAGTGCACCTATTTGTTTTCCCATCATATTTCCATGCTCAAGATCGGAGCGGTAATGAATGCCTCCATACAACCGAGACCATGAAGCAGATAGCGCAGCATCATGAAAGGAGGTAAAACTTAGGTTGGGTATTCCAAACTCAAGCTCTGATGTATCTGTAAAAGCAAAATTTTCTCCGAAGTGATGTGTCATCACCACGGCAGCAGCAGCCGATACAACAGAATGGCCGCTTACATAAGAGGGGAAGGGGGGCGTTTGCAAATAAGGCTTCCATTGCGGGTTAATATATTTGTTGATGACTGTTTCGGGGCGAACCATATTTGATTTGAACTTAGCTTTCCAGCAACTAATAAAACCATCAAACATAGCAATGGACGTTTCTGTGTATGCGGCAACGGTTGCGTTAAAATCGGCATTTGCTGTTTGTGCGGCAATGCCTACAATATTCATCCAATGTCCCTGCGGAGAAAACTTTTTTGTACCAAACATCAGATGCCCGCTCACATTAAGCTTAAAGGGATTATCATCAAAAAAATCAGCCAGGTGCTTTTGTTTTTCGGTAAGGCTGTCACCAACATTCTTTACTTCCATTACTTCTTTATAGAAAATGCTACCTGTATCTTTTATTTCATATTTCGGCCCTCCAACCGGCTTGCATTGCGCTGCTGAGTCCATTACCATTGTTCTTATATCGCACCAATGAGGCTCCAGCGCCTGAGTGTAGGCCGGGGGAGTAGGTACCCACCTTCCTTCTTCGGAGGTAAGTGTAAATCGCTCGGCACTGCGGGTTTGTGCATAGTTATCACCTTTACTCCATTTCATTATCGCTGCAGCGATAGTATCGGCAAAGGCAGATGAATTCTCCAGCATATTTGCAGGCATACCGGCACTATCTGCAGCTTCCTTTATTTCATTATAATAATCTAATAATACACCTTCCGGAAAAGTAACAGCATTGCCCACTTTAATGAAAGACAGCACTGCAGCCAGGTTATAGTCAACGGGTAATTGTAAAGGTTTTGGTAAAGCCCCCAGTTGCCTTAATTGTTTACCAAGAGATTGATAACTGCTATCACCAGCAGCAACGCATTCGTAAGCTGCAATAGAGGCATAAGTATAGTTGCGGGATGCGATTACGGGAGGAAAATTGTTATTTAGAACAACATCGTTTATTTGTTTTACTGTCCTTGAAAAAAGCAGCGGATCGCCGGTATACTTTTTATAATCTTTATCTTGTCGTTTACATGCAAAACAAGATACAGCGATAAGCAAGCAATAAAATTTGTTCATGTTTAAGGCAATTATAAGAGGGTACAATTTAATGTAGAATTGCTTACCGGAAACCAGATAAAATCTTAAACTTTATGCCTTTTAGAAGATTATGGGAAGTTTATTTGTGGGATTGTTTCGGGGTAAAGTTCTGCTGATTGAACAAGAAAACAAACAAGTAACGATCATAAAATTTTTTAGAAAGCTTAGCCTGATACTTATTTTCCATAGGGGTCTTACACCAAAAACCTTGCAAACAAAAAAAACCGCACTTCAGGCGGTTCTTAAAATTTATACATCTGGTTGTTGCTTCTTCTCCGTCTTCTCTTTCTTTTTTGCAGCCTTAGGCGTAAAAATAGCCAGCATTCTTTTTCCTTCAAGCTTGGGCATGCTCTCCAGCGTGCCAAAGTCGTTTAGCCTTTCTGCAAATTTCAGGAGCAATAATTCCCCCCTGTCTTTAAATTGAATTGCCCGGCCTTTAAACTGTACGTAGGCCTTAACCTTATTGCCTTCTTTCAAAAAGTTTTCTGCATGTTTCGATTTAAAATCAAAATCATGATCATCGGTATTTGGCGTAAACCTGATCTCTTTCATCTCAGTGGTTTTCGCCTTCGCCTTCATTTCCTTTTCCTTCTTCTTCTTATCGTAAAGGAACTTATTATAGTCAACTACCTTACAAACCGGCGGATCTGCCTGCGGCGAAATTTCTACAAGGTCCAATGCCTGGTCTTCAGCAATTCGCAAAGCATCTTGTGTTGAATAAACGCCTATTGTTACATTATCTCCCACAAGGCGCACCTGGGGTACACGAATGTGATGATTGATCCGATGTTCCGCTTCTCTTCGCGGAGCAAATTTTCCTCTAAATCCACCTGGTCTAAATCCACCTTTGTTCGGTAATGCCATTTACATTTTTTAAATGAATAATTATGATATGTGCTAAACAAGTTTATTCAGCTTCGGTTGCGTCGCACTCTTTTACGTTCCGTAATTCTATTGAGCAGACTCCAATGATACTGTCTTTCATCAATTTACTCCGTTCTTCTCTCATTCATCTCTGCTACAAGGTCTGCAATAAATTGGTCTGTGTCTTTCATCCCTATATCACCTTGGCCTTGCCTTCTTACTGCTACTTTTTCTTCATTCATTTCTTTCTCACCAATCACCAGCATATACGGCACTCTCATCAATTCTGTATCCCTGATCTTCCTTCCTATCTTTTCGCTTCTGTCATCAATTTCAGCACGAATATCAGCTTTTTTCAATTTTTCTAAAATAGTTTTGGCATAATCGCCAAACTTATCACTGATCGGCAAAATCTTTACCTGCAATGGCGCCAGCCAAACAGGAAATTTACCGGCATAGTGCTCAAGCAAAAATCCAATGAATCGTTCATGCGTTCCTAGTGGTGCACGATGTATAATCAATGGAGTTTCAGCTTCATTATTCTGGTTGGTAAATTCAAGTTTGAAACGGCGTCCCTGCGCAAAATCTACCTGGTTGGTAGCCAAAGTAAATTCACGTCCTATAGTGCTCCATATTTGTACATCAATCTTAGGGCCATAGAAAGCTCCTTCATCCGGCACTTCAATAAATGGTGTGTTTGTATCTTTCAACACCTTGCGTACCATGTCTTCCGTTTCCAACCAAAGCGCTGGTTCATCAATATACTTTTTACCAAGCTTCGCAGGATCATGAAGCGATAAACGCATCACAAATTTATCAATACCAAAAATTTTAAAATACTTTAGGTACATCTCGTTTACCGCTCTAAACTCCTGGGCAAATTGATCCTTAGTACAATAAATATGTGCATCGTTCATGTGCAGGCATCTAACACGCATTAAGCCAAATAGCTCCCCGCTTTGCTCATACCGGTAACAGGTACCATATTCAGCCAATCTCAACGGAAGGTCTTTATAGCTTCTTTGTTCAGCAGCAAATATTTTATGATGATGCGGACAGTTCATCGCCTTCAGGTAATACTTTACTCCTTCCAGTTCCATCGGCGGATACATACTCTCCTGGTAATAAGGCAAATGACCACTGGTTAAGTAAAGACTTTCCTTCGCTATGTGCGGCGTTACTACTCTTTTATAACCAGCTTGTTGTTCCGTTTCTTTGGCAAGCCTTTCCAGTTCTTCAATAATAATAGTTCCGTTCGGCATCCATAGTGGTAGCCCAGGCCCTACTTCATCATCAAATGTAAAAATGCCAAGCTCTTTGCCCAGCTTCCGATGATCCCTTTTTTTGGCTTCTTCTAATAATTGCAGGTATTCATCTAATTGTTTCTGCGAGGGAAATGTAACACCATAAATACGTGTAAGCTGTTTGTTTTTTTCATCACCTTTCCAATAAGCACCGGCAACACTCATTAATTTTACCGCCTTTATAAATGATGTATTAGGGATATGCGGTCCACGACAGAGATCAGTAAAA
>JAYULK010000126.1:0-1732 GCA_043763635.1 Chitinophagaceae bacterium | reverse complement strand
AAAAGACTGAAAATTATTCAGATCCAGACATATTTGAAAATAAGGGATTAAGATTCCATTGAGCCAGGTAATAAAACCAAAAACAAAAAAAAGTGTACCGATAATAAATAATGGATACCAGTTTGATTTTTTATCTGCCATATAAAATAATTGACATTTGCTTATTTATCATTCTATAAACCAACCGTATTCAATTATTGCAGATTGGTGTAATGATCTCATTTGTTTTTCTTAGTAGGCTGCCTGACAGTTAATTTAATGGTCAGGTAAAGCACTTTTTAATACCCTTACCCAATTTTTGTAAAAGATGTTTTCAATATCTGCGGTAGAATACCCTTTTCTGGTTAATATTTTTTCGTATTGCGGTATGTCTGCAATGGTATCCATATCATAAGGTGTTTGTTCTGTGCCAAATAGCCCATCCAGATCTGTTCCAAAGCAAATATGATTTGAATTACCAAAAAGTTGACAAATATGATCAAAATGATCAATTAATTTTTCTAAATTAATGCCTAGTTGTTTAGGACTGTCTGTTCCCATGTTAAAATCGTTGTGAAGCATCCATGTATCCAATGCCCCACCAATTACGCCCCCCCTGTCGCCAATTATTTTTATCTGCTCATCACTAAATTGCCGCTCTCCTTTTATAATAGCCCTGCAGTTTTGATGGCTTGCCCAAACTACTCCGTTAAAAAGATCCATCGCTTCAAAAAATCCTTTATCAGTTAAATGTGTTGCATCCAATGCGATACCCAGACTATCCATATCTTTCAGCAATTCCTTTCCAATTGATGTTAATCCACTTCCATCGGAATGCGTTCCTGCTGCATACAGCCCATTGCCAAAATGTGCCGGGCCAATTGCTCTCAGCCCTGATTGGTAATATTTTTCAAGATATTTTTTACTGATAATAGAATCTGCACCTTCTAAACTTAAAATAAAACCAATAGGCTTTGTTTTATCCGTATCACTATCACTCATCCAGACTTTAAGATGATTTTCTAATTGTTTTGCGTTTTTTATTTGTAAAAGTTCTCCTTTTTCTTCCATCAACTGATACCAGGATAGCTGCGCTTGCCCGTATGCATAAGCCTGCTCCTGCGAATGCCAGCCTGGCAATCCTAATGTACTTAATGGGTTACCAAATTCTGAATACCTGGAAATAATGGTTACAATAGCAAGGCCCACATTACCCTTTCGCATTTCTGGCAAGGCTACCGTACCATTTCCCCGATCCTGTGTATCAGTCCATCCCAGTTCCTTTTCCTTTGCCCTTATTTCAGATACAGATTTGGTTAAATCCCTGTTTAAGAAAATGGCATTTGTTGCCAGGTCTAAATGTCCATCAATCGTAAACATCAATTAGCATTTTTCATAGTTAATCAATACGTAAGAAATAATCAAAGATTTAACTATTTTTATCTTCAGGAATCAGTATATTTTTATGAGCTTCTTTTAATTGATTAGTAGTTAAGGTATCAGTTAAAGCATGGATTCTTTTTTCAACCAGATCTATTGGGTATTTATTTGACAATTCACGAATATCAAAGGCAAATTCTTCGTACGCTTTTTCCCATTCTGCTGCCTCTTGTTTAGTATAATTATAAAATCCTTTGCCGTTAGTAATACCAGTTCCTCCATCTTCTGCAATATTTTTAATCAGATCGGGAACTTCTGCCTGATTACTTAAAGTAGGGAAGAGGTCTTTCATGACATGATAATAAGACTGTAA
>JAYULK010000125.1:0-24149 GCA_043763635.1 Chitinophagaceae bacterium | reverse complement strand
GCACCACAGAAGTAAAAGAAATAATGAAAAATGATGATGCTGACTTTAGCCCTTCCGGAGCAGCCATTCATCCTATTGACAAACGTTTGTATATTCTTTCATCAGCAGGCAACCTTCTTGTAATTGCAGATACCCGCGGTAAGGTATTGGAAGGCTATAATTTAAATCCTGATCAATATCCCCAGGCTGAAGGCATCACTTTTTCGGCTGCAGGAACGCTATATATATCAAATGAAGGAAAGTATGGGAAACCAACTTTGATGATGTTTCCATATAATGGAAAGTTAGAAGGTGCCAAGAAAAACAAATAGAGATTATGAAAACAACTTATTTTCTGCTTATTAATTTAATTATTTCCTTAACCTGCCTTGCACAGATAGATAGCGTGCATCAACGAATATTTTTGATAGGCGATGCTGGCGAGCTTGTGGGCAACTCGCATCCTGTAGTGGATTGGCTTAAAAAGAATGTAGACTGGAATGATGAAAAAAATATTGCTATTTATTTAGGTGATAATATTTACCCCCTCGGTTTACCAATGGAAGGCGAACCAGGTTACGAAGAATCGAAAAAGATTCTTGATTACCAGCTAAGCCTTGTAAAAGGTAAAAAGAGCAAAGCCTTTTTTGTACAGGGTAACCACGATTGGAAGAATGGCAAAATGGGGGGCTGGCAACAAGTGATGAACCAGGTAAACTATATTAACTCGCAGGAGCAGCCAAATATTATAGCACAGCCTACAGAAGGCTGTCCCGGCCCTGTTGCTTACGATATTAGTGAGAAAGTAGTAGTGGTACTAATGGATAGCCAATGGTTCTTATATATTCATGATAAGCCAGGCCCCGGTTCTAATTGCACTGCAAAAACAGTGGAAGAATTTGCTACAGAATTAAGAGAAATTGTAGCAAGCCATCCCAATCAGTTATTAATATTAGCCATGCACCATCCAATGTATTCTTTTGGTGTGCATGGTGGAGATTATACCTGGCGGGAACATCTTTTCCCATTAACCGCCATGAATCCCAACCTATATATTCCATTACCGATACTTGGCTCTGTTTACCCAATTGCACGGGGTGTATTTGGTAATATACAGGATGTAAAGCATCCTCTTTATAGAAATATGGTTAATGCCATTGAAGAGGTTTTAAAAGAACATCCCAATCCTATTGCAGTGGCTGGCCATGACCATAGTTTGCAACTAATAATGAAAGATAGCATTCCTTACATTGTTAGCGGGTCAGGCAGTAACCTTAGCCGCGTAAAGGAAGGTGGCAAAAAAGGTAATGTAGTTTTTACAGATTTAAATTATGGATTTGCCTATTTACAAGTTTATAAAAGTGGCAAAACAGAGGCAAAATTTTATAATATAAACAGCAAAGATTTAGATAACCCTACTTTCACTAAAGAATTAAAAAAGATTGATACACTTCCACAAAAAATTTCAAAGGATAGCATACCAATACTGCCAGATTCTATATTAATTGTTGCCAATCCGGAAATAAATGGAGGAGGTTTGAGAAATAAGTTTTTTGGAGAGAACTACCGGAAGGAATGGAATACACCCGTAAAAGTTTCTGTACTTGACTTTGGCTCTGAACAAGGAGGGCTTGTTCCCGAAAAGCAAGGAGGCGGAAAGCAAACGAAATCGTTAAGAGTAACTGATAAAAGTGGAAGGGATTGGGCATTACGCTCAATTCAAAAATTTCCGGAGGCCGCTATACCAGAAGATCTGCGCAGCCCCTTTGCTAAGGATGTTTTAGAGGATGGAATTTCTGCCTCGTATCCTTATGCTGCGCTCTCTATTACGCCCATTTCTAAAGCAGCGGGTGTGCCCATACTAAGAAGAAAACTTGTTTACATCCCCGATGATCCCCGGCTAGGGAGGTATCGTTCTACTTTTAAAAACACCCTGGCAATGATGGAAGAGAGAGAGCCCGTTGGTGTAAAAAAAACATACAATACAGATGAGCTTGTGCTGCGTCTTGCCAAGGATAATGATGATCATGTAGACCAGGCTGCAGTTTTAAAAGCACGTCTTGTAGATAATTTTGTTATGGACTTTGACCGGCACGAAGACCAATGGCAATGGGCGACAAGGGATACAGGCAAGGGAAAAATATATTATCCGATTCCGAGAGATCATGACCAGGCATTTTTCGTAAACCAGGGACTTATTCCAAATTACCTGAAGAAGCCATGGTACGTGCCCGAAATTCAGGGCTTTGCACCTGCGGCGGACAACATTAAGACATTTAATAAACCAGCCCGCAACTTCGACCGCTTCTTTCTAAACGAACTTGATGAAGCAGCCTGGCGCAAACAGGTTGATACTTTCCTTAGTCAAATGACAGATAAGGTGATAATGGATGCTTATGCATTACAGCCAAGAGAGATTCAGCCCTTTCATGAAGAATTAATTACCGGTACGCTCAAAAGAAAACGGGAGCACTTCATGAATGATATGATGAGGTATTACAAATTCATTTCAAAGGAAGTAAATCTTGTGGGTACAAACCAGCGTGAACTTTTTACTATTGATAAAAAAGAAGACGGCAAAGTAGACGTTACTTTAAATAAGATTACTAAAAATGGTGAAAATGGTGCGCAAACTTATCATCGTTTATTTGACCCTAAGGTAACTGATGAACTACGAATTTTCGGCCTTGAAGACGATGATAGCTTTGTAATACGGGGATCGCAATCTCCCATTAAAATCAGAATAATCGGAGGGTCAGGAAAAGACCATTTCTTAAATGAAGGTACTGCCGGTAAGCTGGTTGTGTATGATGTAAATTTTGAGGAAAATAAATTTTCAGGCAACGAAGCTGGGATCAATAAAAAAATCAATGCCGATCCTCAGAACAACATGTTCAACCGGTTATACTATCGCTATAACTTTATAAACCCCGGCATTTCATTTTCATATAATATAGATGATGGATTGTACCTCGGCGCAAAGCTGGAAACAACAACACATGGCTTTCGCAAAGATCCATATAAAGCCCATCAGTTCATTAGAGTAAACCGTGCAATAGGCACCGGATCCTATCGCTTTACGTATCAAGGAGATTTTATCAAAGCAGCGGGAAACTCTGATTTTTTGGTAAGAACCGATATACGGGCTCCTGTTAATGTTACCAACTTTTTTGGCCTCGGCAACAACACTGTTTTTGATAAAACCAGGCCGGGAAGAATTCAGTATTACCGTGCCCGGTATGATATTGCTGATTTTTCTGCCTTGCTGCGGCGCCAACTACAATCATGGATGCGTGTAACTTACGGACTTACGTATCAATACTTCAGAGTAGAAGAAAAACAAAATATCGGCAAGTTCTTAACCCAACCCGGGCTACCCGGTGTTGACCCTGCTACTCTTTATGATAAAAGATCTTTTGTTGGAGGTCAATTGGGCCTTGACATCAACTCCAAAAACAACCAGGCAGTACCAACTCGTGGCTTTGTATTAGATGCGGGCATACGACCTCTACTGGGAATGAGTGGCAAAAATCAGAACCTAACGCAAACTCACATAGACATGCGTTTGTTTGCATCTTTTAAACAAACAGCAAGACTGGTATATGCTATACGCTTTGGTGCAGGCCATAACTTTGGCAATTATGCTTTTCCGCAGGCACAGTACCTTGGTGGCACAGACAACCTTCGTGGTTATCGTAAAGACAGGTTTGCGGGCCGCACCATGTTTTATAACAATTTAGAAGTAAGATTAAAAATAGCGGACTTCAACACTTACTTATTTCCGGGATCGTTTGGAATATTTGTTTTCAATGATGTTGGCCGCGTGTGGGCAGGAAATGAAAACAATGTAGACTACCATGTTGGTAATGGCGGCGGTATCTGGTTGTCTCCTGTGCGACGGTTTGTGGTTACAGCAGCTTATACACGTTCTAAAGAAGAAAAAGGATTGCCACTGGTAACGTTTGGGTTTCAGTTTTAATAATATTTAACCCGGCACTCCATAAGTACCGGGTCTTTTTTTTCTGATAATTTATCCTGCTCTGAATATTTATGAGCAATAACAAATACAACCTCCTTAAGGAAGTATCTCTTAAGCTAATTATAGTATCCGTTTTATTTTTAGCTTCTACTATTGTATTTGTAATGCTTGCACATGAAGTAGTCCTTGAAAGAGAAGATTTGTTTGATTCTTCAGTATTCAATTTTTTTAAAGTTTACTCTTCTCCCCAATTTATTAAAGCAATGAAGGCAATAACCTTCTTCGGCTCATCTTATTTTTTCGTGCCTGCCTACTCAATGTTGGTAATTTATTTATTAGCCAAAAGTCGAAGAAGAGATGCTTTGGATGTTTCTATTATTGGAATTATCAGTACAATATTATTGCATGGTTTAAAGTATTTCTTCCAAAGAAACCGGCCGGATCTTCCTCTATTAAAAACTTTAAATAATTATAGCTTTCCAAGTGGACATGCCTTATCCTCATTTATTTTTTGCAGTGTGCTGGTTTTCCTAACCTGGAAAACCAAATGGTCTATAAGCATGAAATGGCTACTCTCAATTTTATTACTTCTTTTTTCCCTGAGTATTGGCATCAGCCGTATTGTATTACGTTATCATTTTGCATCCGATGTACTGGCAGGGTTTTGTTTAGGGCTGGCATTTGCGTTATTATCACTTTGGGCGCAAAAGAAACTAAGGAGGAAAACAGCAATATAAAAAAGCCAACACTACTATCTTTTCAAAGGGGCTCTATACTTCAAATGTATAAGTCTAAAGTCTTTTGATTGGGCAAAAGTTACCGAAACAAATATTTTATCAAAGGGAACCAGCAAAATTCCTCCACCATAACCTGTATGCCAGGTGTTGGATGCTTCATTAGGTAACCAAACCCTTCCCTCATCAAATACACCAACAAAACCAAATTTGCCATTAAACAAATGACTTTTTACATTGAAGAACCACTGCAACTCATTGTTATTATATAAAACAGATTTACCCCAAAAGCGGTCGCGGCGATAGCCACGCAGGCTATTGCTGCCACCAATAGAATTATATTGATAAAACTCCGGGGTGCCATTTAATGAAGCGCCTCCGGTTTTTACAGATAGTACCAGGTTCTTAAGTAAGGGCACATGAAAATGAAACTCACCTCCGTATGCTGTAACAGAACGGTTTTCTTTCAGGTTTTTTGTGTAAGTAGCATTGGCCTTAAATCCAATTCCTTTTGTTGGCAGCAACGGATCATTTCCTTTTTCAAAAACATAATTAACAGTGGCGCCGGCAAAGTTTTTTTGCTGCAGCAACTCTTTATCTACAGGCCTAAAAAATTTACGAACAAACCTATCGGTATCGCTTAAAATTTTAAACCCCTGGAAGAATCCACTAAATGAAACACTTTGATACTTACCTATAAATTGGTTTAATCCAACATCTGCAAACAGGTCACGTGTACGCATCCGGTAAAAATCGCGGTCCGGTGTCAGGAGTTTTGCTTCATTGCCTATGCCATAAAAATTTGTCCAGCGTACAAGATCGTAATGTGCATTCAAACTTAAATTCCAATTTCCAATGAACTGGTTTACAATGCCACTATACAAAAAGTTAGGTGCAGCTTGTTGGATGGAGTACCGGGCTATAAAATTATGTTGGCTGCCATAAGGCTGTTTGCGCCAGGTTTGTTTTTTTATTTTATAGTTAAGGCCGGCAAATACTCTATCTGCATAGCTAAAAAAAATAATTGGCGTTATACCCCTTTTACCATACTTAAAAGCATCATACTTAAAAGCGTTGATAGCAGTATCTTTTGACAAATGATATTTTGTTTCAGAAGAAGCCTGGATATAATTTCCCGGGTTGTCATACACAATTGTTTTACGGCCTCCGGAAACATTGGATTCATCTATAATACTGTCTTTACCAATACCACCAATAATGCGCACTTTAATACCATCATTAACATTACCACTGATAAAATATTTATCAGTTCCATCTATGCCGTATAAACGTATTTCATCTGTTTCATTTTTATTAAATACTCTAGAATAGAAAGGCTCCTTTTTTGTTTCTCCCTCTTTAGTGATCTTGAAAAGTTTTACAGAGGTTTCATTATCATCTAAACGCTTCACTTCTACATACTCGTTTTTTTGGGTGCCTGTTATATCTACTTCTTTAGCTAGTGATCTATAATAATCGGATGCAAACGTGACCAGTTGATCACGATGAGATTTTAATTTTGAAATAATTTCGTTGCCGGAGATGGAAAAAACTTCAGGAGGTAATTCTTTAATACTTTTTTCGATGACAGCATCGGTTAAAACTTGTTGCAATTCTTTAGCTATATCGGTCCATTGCTGTAAACTAACCGCATTAGCCATCTGCCTATCAAGGTTACGGGCAGGAAAATTAAACCTGGCTATATCTTTTATGTTATGATCAAAACTTTGCAAATGCCCCAGGCCGCCTGCAGACAGTAAAGTCTTTAAAAGCCATCCGTCGAGTTTGGTATAGGCCTGGTCGCGGTCGCGGGGGATGGGCCGGTACGTTTTCTTTTTATCATTTTCGAAAACAGCCCAACGCCATTGATCTTCGTGGCGGCCCCAATCACCCAAAAAAATATCAAACAATCTTGACCGCACATACCATAATTGATCTACTCTATCATCATTATCTTCTTTAATATTCTCCAATAACTTTTCCGTGCTGATAATATTTTTGGCGTTACCGTAGTTAGCAGCTTCTTCCCAATTACCATCCGGCCGCTGCTCCAGTAAAAACAAAGTATTACCAAAATTATTATTGAATGTATCCAATGCTTGCTGCTTTGGCAAAAACCTTATAATAGGTATTGCATGATAAATACCTGCTGCATTTGCCATGATGGGTACTGTAAGAGCAGCATACGGATTAGCTATTGAAACCTGGTCGTTTGAAATACTTTCTATAAAAGTATTTTGAAAGATTTCAGGCAAAGCACCACTAAAAGATTTATCAATACTCCGCAATACGTATTCTTTCCCCTGCCCATTACGCAGCCTTAAAGATTTGCTTTGCCTCCCACCCCCAGCTTCATAAGGTATAAGCCCTCCCCCAATTGTATCAAGGTTAAGAAAAGGTACTCGCACCGGGGTAACCCATTCTTTGCGATAATGCTTCCCCCATTTCCATTGGTGAAATGAAGAAGTACCGTATTGAGGGCCGGCTTTAACAAGGGTATCTTGCGAAAACACGATGGAAGAGTAAGAAATACAAATACCCACCAGTGCCATCTTTTTTATTTGTTTAAAGTAGTCTTTATACGCTTTTTTCATAATCAACAGAGATTATAAATGGATGGGTTGAAAAAACCCTGCCATTTAATTGAACCATAGCGGGAGTTTTATACTTAATTGCCCCTGCTAAATGTAGAACAATATAAATGGAGCATAAATACAATCATAGTGTATTGTGTAAAGCATCTGCGTAGCCCGGGGAATGGAAAGGAGTGCTCAGTTGCAGTTTAGAGTTGCAAAGCAAATGATGTTCGCTTCTTATTTGATTAAAATAACCTTGTAATGAAATTGACAATGCACTGCTAACTACTCCGGACCATTATTACCCGAATGCAGTAAATAATTTTTAACCTAAACTAGCGTATTAGCCTTTAGTATGGTTCTAAGTATTGTTGGATTTTACTAGTATTGATGCATCCATATTCCTTGAAATTATTGATACAGATCGCTTAGGTTTACTTTCACTACATCATAACTTCCAAATTATTTGCAATGAAAAGAAAGCATCTTTCCCGATATGCGTAAATAAACTTTTCTGCCGCTTATAAAACCAATGGATTTAACGGAGAAGCAGCTAAACTGCCAGGCGGCAGCCCTTCTAACCAACGTTGGCGGTCGTTTTCCTGGTGCTCATTCTGTGGTTCAATTACATGAGCGCCATCCGCAAAATATATAATGGTCATTACCTCGCGGGTATCTTTTGAAGTATTGCCGGGGGCAGAATGTAAGGTCCATCCATAATGCCATGTGGCATCTCCGGCATTCATAGAAGGAGGACGTGATATAAAAAACCCTTTGTCTTTTATATGTTGTTCCAGCTTTTTTTCTGACTCATCTGAGATAGCCACATTTTCAATAAAGCCAGATTTGTGTGAACCAGAAGCGAAAGTGAGCATTCCCATTTCTTCTGTAATATGGATCAATGGCATCCACATAGTAATGGTATTGTTAGTATCAAGCGGCCAGTAATACTGATCCTGATGCCAGGGTGTAAAACCTCCGCCCGGTTCTTTATACAAAGCCTGATCATGATAGATGCGTACATTATTTACGCCCAGTAAACCGGCAGCTATTTTTGCAAACCTTTTGGCCAATGTAAACTTTCTCACTTCTTTGTCGGCTTCCCATAAATTCATGATTTGTAAAAAAGCTTTACCATAAGTATCACGCTCTTTTAAAGAACGCTTTTCTGTATTATACTTATAAGCGGCCGTATTAATTACTTCCCGGTAGGCGGTTACTTCATCTTTACTCAATACATTTTTAATAAGCGTATGTCCATTTTTTTTAAATTCATTTACTTTAGTTGCATCAATTTTTACATGCCCATCAATAGCAGGTAATTCTGTTGTATTCATGTTATAAGAAGTTATGATGGACTAAAATTGCTTTTTAAGTTTGAAGGAAAAAATGCCTATCACTCCCATTTTATGGTTTATTTTATCATTCATAAATGCCTGCAAGAATGAATAACTATTATTAGGTATAAGCAGCGTTTCTTTTAAATGCTTCATCTTTAAAAGAAACGCTTTTTAATACGCTCTTTTTCATCGAAACTTTTCTGCTCCTTATTATTTTTAGCGGGAGGTAATTGTTCTCATTATATTATTTCACTCTTACACCTTGTCCAACTTATACCCATTGTGATACTCGTTCATTAAATACTTCTTATTTATATCTGCGTCAGTAAATGAATGCTTAGCAGCATCCCATTGTAATTTTTTACCACTGCGGAAAGCAATATTGCCCATTTGTGCCACAGTTGCTACATGTGCTCCATCCTGGATAGAACAATGCAGGTCTTGCATTTTACGGGACTTAACTACACTTACAAAATTTTCCCAGTGTTTATTTAATCCGTTATCAGACGGTTTTACCAGGGGCTTGCTTACTTTATTCTTGCTTTGTCGTTCTTCTATTACCTCCCATCCTCCTCTGTTCAATATAAGCGTTCCATTATTACCTATATAGGCAATGCCATGATCACGGTTATAAGGGCCATTGTCAATACCCATGGCAGAATCCCACACCATATTGAAGCTATCAAATTCGTATAGCGTTGTCAGAGTATCTGGCGTTTCTTCATATAGATCAGGATAGGCAAAACGCCCTCCCAATGCAGATATAGATTTTGGAATGGGTGACCGCATACCTAATAAGCCATAATCTAATAAGTGCACGCCCCAATCGGTCATTAAGCCCCCCGCGTAATCCCAAAACCAACGAAAATTAAAATGAAAACGACTGCTGTTGAAAGGTCTTTTTTTAGCAGGGCCTAACCACATTGCATAATCAACTCCTGCCGGAGGCGCAGAATCGGGCACTACAGGCCCTGGCTTCATCCATCCCTGGTAGCACCAAACTTTTACTGTTCTAATATTTCCCAATTGCCCACTTTGTACAAAATCTACTGCATCTCTAAAATGTTGCTGGCTGCGTTGCCATTGTCCTGCCTGCACTACTTTATTATAACGCTGCTGCGCACTGATCATGGCACGACATTCTCCAATTGAATTACCAACAGGCTTTTCTACGTACACATCTTTTCCTGCTTGGCAGGCATGCATCATTATCAGGGCATGCCAATGGTCTGGCGTGCCTATAATTACCGCATCTACATCTTTTTGTTCTAACAATTTCCGGTAGTCACCATAAGTTTTAACACGTGTCGTATCCCTTTTCATCTGGCCTAACTCAGCCAACCTTTTGTCAACAACATTTTTGTCTACATCACATAAAGCCACGATGTTGACACCTGGTATATTTAAAGCGGCCTTTACATTTGACCACCCCATACCATTAATGCCAATAGCACCGATATTTAACTGGTCGGATGGCGAAACCCTGTTTTTAAAAATGGCAAATGCTTTATTGTCAAAACCCGATGCTAACAACCCTCCGCCAACTGTGATGGCTGAATTTAATAGAAAACTTCTGCGTGAAGACATAACTGCTTATTTTTATATATTTTTAAAGGATAAAAGCTACACCTTTTCTGTGAAAAGTTAACTGGCCAGCTTTCTGCATACAACAAAGATTTAAGTGTCAAAACGTAATGCAAGCTTCCCCCAAAGGGATATTTAGAAGGGTTCTGATTTGTACTTATAGCGTTTTGTTCCAACGACAAAGAGAACCCTTAAGTTTGATGCGGTAGACTTCTCTCTCGATAGAACGACAACAACTTACCTAATAACTTAAGGGAATTACTATTTGGGGTCAATTTTTCGGTAGGCCTCCAAGGCTGCTACAGCTCCTTCTTTACCTGGTTTACTTGTTCCGTGCTCCAACCCTACAAAGCCCCTATAACCTTTGTCATGCAAGTGTTGAAGCACCCTCGGGTAGTTTATTTCGCCGGTGGTAGGTTCGGTCCGGCCCGGTGTATCTCCCACTTGTATATAGGCAATTTCGTCCCATGCATAATCAAGAGTTGGCAAGAGATTGCCTTCCTGAATTTGAACATGATAAAAATCAAATAGAACTTTTATACTCGGGCTTTTTACTGCTTTTGCAAGTGCATAAGCCTGCGGAATAGTGTGAAGAAACATATTGGGATGGTTAATCTTATGATTCATTGACTCCATCACCATGATGATACCGTGGGGCTCGTAAATTTCGGCAATACGTTTTAATAAATCTATTGCGTTAGCCAACTGAAAATCCCAGGGCAACCTTGGATCGGTTACGCCCAGCACATTATGAATGAATTTAGTATTCATCCTTTTAGCAATCTCTACGGATGCTTTTACATCCGCCAATACTTTATCACGCAAAGCCGCATTGCGGCCGGCGAACGTAACATCAGTAAAAGTAAGGGTGCCTACAAACTGGCCAAACTCCATTCCAAGCTTTTGCATTGTATTGCTGATGGCTTCCTGCTCGTGCACAGGCCGGCTTTTTAAACCGGTATTTTCCCAAGCCGTAAAACCCTGGTGGTGTCCCCATTTTATTTGGTCAACCGGGTCCTTTCCGGCAGCAGCAGAAAATATTCCGAACTCGGGGGAAAATTTCATATTAAACTTCTTTGGATTTTCCTTTTGAGGCGTACCGCCGAAGGTATTTACAACCGGTAAGCTGGAAACTGTTACGGCTCCCGCCGCAAAAAGTCCATTTTTAAAGAATTGACGTCTTTCCATTGTTAAGTTAATTATCGTAAAATAGATTGATCTTTTTTAGGGTCTTGGTCTTGCCCTAAAACAAATGCCATTAAATCTGCCATTTCATTCTCTGAAAGAATTCTATCAAGTCCCGGGGGCATCATGGATACATTGATAATGTTCATGGATACAATTTCGCTTCGTGGAATACGTATGGAAGTTTGCGGTGAAGTACCAAGCAAAATGGCATCAGGAGCTTTCTCTTTAATTATTCCGGTGTACTCATTGGATTTAGTTTTGATGACATAAGTCTCGTACTCACGTACAAAACCGGCACTCGGATATACAATCGCCTCCAACAAGTCATGTGCGGAACGATCTCGTTGAATAGAGGTTAAATCCGGTCCAAGTTTTCCTCCTTCCGGGCCGATGGTATGGCAGGTTGCACAAATAGCTTTTCCGAAAAAAATCGCTCTGCCTCGTTCCATATCGCCTTGAGCGATTTTACTTTCCATGGCTTTAAGTTTTTCAAGCCTGGCTGCATTTACAGTTTGTAATTTAGTAAAAAGCTTTGCTATCTCAGGTTGTACTTCGGCAGGATACTCCGCAAACACTGCTTTTAAATTTTCCTCATTATAGCTATCAAGCCCCGAAGAATTTAGTAGCGTTGTTGCCAAAGCTTTACCTATAGTGGCGGAATGAGCACCTCTAAATAAAGGAACCAGGCGGGGAAGAATAAAGGCATCTGCCCGGGGCAGGTAATCTGTTGCCAGCTTTGTCAATTGCTCTTCTGATAGTTTCCCCTGGGCCAAAATAGTGGCAGCTTGTTGTCGCACCGGCGCTTCGGTTTTTAGATGTAGCCGGCTGTATAAAAAATTAAATTGTTCCTCTGAAATTTGCGGTTGCGACTCCACTATTGCGGCTACAGCTTCAAGCCTTATACTTTGCAGATTACTTTCATTTTGGGATACCTGCATAAGTTCTGTGGAAAGCGATTTTATTTTACGCAATCTAACCAGTTCCAAAGCTTTGCTTTGTACCAGGCTATTTTTTTCTGCAAGTTGCTTACCTATTTGTTCAATCCAAATGTTAGGCAAATCCCTCACATTCGATCTTGCCATAGCATCCATGATGAAAAGTTTTTGAGCAGAAGAACCTGAAGAAAGCTGGTTGCTCATAAATTCCTGCATCCCTTTATCAGTAGAAAATGAAACAAGAATATCGCCGAACAATTGTTTTTCATCTGCTGAAAGGGCAGGGCCTTTAAATTTATTGTCTAAAAAGGAAGCCATTTCAGTTGCCCATTCCGGATGGTGAGAAGCAATCCAAAGAGCTGTTTTTTTAAGATCAGGATTCTTCCCGATTAAAAAAGGCGTAAGCTGACTGGCTTTAATGGGCGATCGGGGACTTTGATCTAAAGCTATGAGGGCAACCTTCCTTACATCGGGAGAAGGATTAGATAAAGCTGCCTCCATTTTTTCCTTTTGATTGAGAGTAACCAGAGCATAAATAAGAGCATGCTCAACAAACCGGTCTTTATTACCTTTTGCCGCGGATAATAGGGCAGGGACCGAAGTTTTATTTCCGATTTTCCCCAGCGCAGTTGCTGCTTGCCGGCGAACGGCAGGCACATCTTTACCTACAAGCTCAATTAGTTTTCCTACAGCCAGCTCATGACGTGCCGTTCCTAAAGCTCGTGCAGCTGCTATTCTAACCTGAAGGTCTTTATCACTAAGTGCCGCTAATACTCCGGCAAGTGCTTCCTTAATACCTATTCGTGCAAGAGCAAAAACGGCCTTTGTCCGAACATCAGCAGACTTTGAATTTTTAAGCGTAGTTGTAAGCGCCTGTACTGCTTTCTCTCCTCCATCTACAATTGCCTGAACAGCCCTGTCTCTAACCAATGGTCTCGAATCGTCTAACAAGGTCACAATTTTTTCAGGCGCTAATGAATTCCAATTGATTCCATTTCCGTAAGGGTCTTTTACTGTTGCTGCTGATTTTTTACGAACCCTGTATATGGCTCCTTGTAGTTCGGGTTTTGAAACCTGGGAAAGCGGACAGCCCTTAATAAACCATCCTCCCGTTTCCACAACTAACAAACTGCCGTCGCTATCTTCCAAAACATCGGTAGGATGGAAGTCTTCGTTATTGGAAGAAAAAAAGACCTCATCTTCTGTGCGAAAAGATGCTCCGTCTCTGAAAAGCTTATGCCGTATTATACGGTGGGTATTAAATTGAGCACTAAAAAGGTTGTCTTTAAAATCTTTCCCGAAAGCAGTATTCCGGTAACGGTAAACACCCGCCGGCGATACCCTTGAGTACTTTGAAACCACCGGCATCAATTCGCCTGTTCGTACCAGGCTATCCCTTAAAATATTTCTATTCGGCTTCGGATAAACTCCGCCTTCGGTCCAATATACCAGGGCATCACGTTGCCCGGCTTTCGGTTCTGTAAAATAAGTTTCCGTTCCTATAGTTTCTCCCGCTTCAGTAAACGTAAGTTCTACAGGATTATTCATCCCTCCTGCAGAGATCCATTGTAGATTAGAACCGTCTGGTTTAAGGCGCCAGATTCTGGCAGTCTCACCCTTTAACCTCTCGCCTTCTTTTGTTTTTACGTCAAACCCCATAATTGCGCTGGTCATATACAGCCATCCGTCAGGGCCCATGAAGGGTCCGATCAAACTGTTCGCATTTACATTGAGCACCCATCCCGTTAATAAAACTTCACGTTTATCTGCTTTGCCGTCGCCGTCTGTATCGGTAAATTTTAATAAATCGGGAGCAGATGAAGCATACAAGCTTCCTTTATAAAATACGCCGCCCTGCGGGAATCCAACTTTATCAGCGTAAATGGTACTTTTATCATAAATCCCGTCGCCGTTCATATCCTCTAACATATTAATTCGGAATTGAGGATTCTTTATGGCGTCTGCTGTTTGTTTATAAACATCTCCGATTGATTCAAAAACAAATAATCGGCCTGTTTCATCCAGCGTACTGAACATAGGAAAATCAACAAGATCAGGACTTGCCGCCATCTCTACAGTAAAACCTTCCGGTACTTTTATTTGGTCAATACGCTCCTGATAATTGTGATAAGCTACTTTTTTAAAAGCCGAAAAGTATACAACCGGAATTAAAACAAGCAACAATAAAAAGATAATACGGAATGGTTTAGTAAAAACTCTCATCGGATTGTTAGGAATGGTTGGTGATTATAAAATAGAAACTCTTTACTCATTATCGCTGCATCTTGATTATTTGGGAGATCAATTTAATACGCCTTTTGAGGATAAAACAACTGGGCTCGCATAAAGGCACTAAATTAAATCTGACGGCTTAATCATTTAAATAAATATACAGAAAGTGTAACTGTCATGAGCAACTGGGGAATAATCATGGCAAGAAAGGAGTTATCCTTTTATTGCCATGAATTAGTTTTTCAAAACGAACTGCATCACCACCTCCTGTTACTAAGTTAACAGTAAGGGAAGATGTGTTGGTTACCTCCTGTGTTGTAACTTATAGTCGGCACCTACTTATGAGCGTTCACTCCATCTGCATAGATGTATGCCTTATCCTTTCCTTTCCCAAGAAATACAGGTCTACATTTAGCGCCCGACGGGTTTCATTATTAGATTATAAGATTATTATTCCTGGCAACTGTTCAACTGGTAAATATTATATTTTAGTATTCGGGGTTTTGTAACAATGCTGAATTCTTATTCATTTCATCCCTGCTAATGGGAAAGAAATAAGCTTTATTAAGCCATGCACTTTTCTGAACAACGATGGGTGTTATTGTTGGCACAGTAGCAGTAGTATGGTCAGGGTTCATTTTATAAAGCACCTTAACCCCACTGAACTGTTTATATGCGGCCGGCCCAATTACCCAGCGCCTTACATCAAAAAAACGATGTTCTTCAAATACAAGTTCTATTCTTCTTTCATGCCAATAACGGTTGCGCAGGGCCGTACCTGATTCCGTAATGTCGGGCATACCTGCTCTTTTGCGAATCATGTTAATGTAAGTACGGGCTTCGCCATCCAGGTTTAATTCTATGCATGCCTCTGCATAATTTAACAGTACTTCAGCATACCTCATATAACGCCAGGGCGTACCATCCTGCTGAAATTGCCCGTTTACAATGGGGTTAATAAATTTTCGCAAATAATATCCGGTATAGCCTCCATTGAAATCTTCAATAGGTCCTTTCCGGCTGTCTATTCCATAAACTTCTTTCATGGAGCTAGTGGCATTATCCCATTTTTGCCAGGTACCTACCTGAATGATTCCAATAGGATCGAGTACCTGCACATCAGAAGGGCGGGCCTTAAATTTTACTCCTTCATACAGGATGGATGCGTAAAACCGGGGGTCCCTGTTTTTATATGGTTCATAAGCCTTAACCGGATCAGACCAGCTAAAAGGAGTGCCATCTTTCATTTCAAAATCGTCAACCACTTCACCTGCCGGTGTATCTTCTCCATAAAGGTGATATCCATTAGGGCCGGCCACAAGTGATAACTGGTTAGACTCACGTGCGTATGTCTGATCGGTGAATTTATAGTACCGTACCCATATATCTTCTTCGGTACCATCTTTAATAAATATGTCGGCATAATTTTGTGCAATGGAATCTCCCGGAGCCGGTACTGCTTTGTACAAACTATACATGTTCAGGTCAATCACGGCTTTGGCAGCATTTTTAGCAGCTTGCCACCTTGCCGTCCTGTTTCCATCTGTATAACCGATTAATTCAGGATGGGTGTAACCGCTAAAAACAGTCGTATTGTGCAAATCGCTGGCAGCATGCAGCAGGGCTCGCGATTTTAATGTAAGAGCAGCTCCTTTTGATGCCCTTCCCTGGTTGCTGCCGCTGTGTACTAGAGGCAGCAGATTGGCGGCAGAATCACACTCATCAGAAATAAATTTTATGCAGTCTGCATAAGAATCTCTTTTTACTTCAAAATTATCTGTAAGGCCATAAGCTTTTTTGATAATAGGCACTCCGCCATACAAACTTACCAATTGATGATAGAGATAAGCCCGGAGGAAATGCACTTCACCAATCATCCTGTTTTTTAGAAGTACACCATCTGTCAATGTGTTATCAAAAGTGGTAACACTATTTATTTTTGATAAAAATAAATTGCAGGCCCTCACATTTTTATACAGTCTTGGCCAGTCTTCATGAAACCAGTTAGCCAGGTTATCGGGAGTAAGCAAGCTATTATTAAATTCATAAAAGCTGTACCATTGGTCATGCATTTCATCAACAAATGCTCCTTTCAACACACCATCGCCACCATTGGTTGGATTGTTTACGTTGGAGTAAATGCCATTAATAAAAGTCTGTATCAGCACCGGATCGTTCCAAATATCGGATTCGGCTATTTCAATGAGTGATTTTGTTGAAAGAAAATCTTTTTTACACGAAGCAATCAAAACAATAACGCAAAGAAATAGAACGCATTGGTTGATAATATTTTTCATACATTATAATTAAAAAGTTAGATTAAAACCAACGTTAAAAACTTTATTAGCCGGATAGGAATTATCATTGTTGCTTTCAGGATCGTAATTTTTTAGCTTGGTAAAAGTGGCCAGGTTAAGGCCGGTAAAGTAAACCCGCATTCCTTTTATACCAGCCCTGCTAATAAAAGCTGCTGGTAAATTATAGCCGACTTCCACGTTTTTAAGCCTGATATAATTATTGTCCCTAAGCCAATAGGTATTGTTGATGTTACCTGCCATCCAGTATTCTTCTGTAAAATTCCAGGCTCTTGGCTTAGTTGCATTTATATTGTCGGGCGTCCACCTGCCGTTGGCATCTTCTTCAAGGTAATTGCCACTCTCTCCGGAAAAAGTAAATCTTTTTCGCTTAGCACCCGATGCCCCCTGAAAAAGAACACTCGCATAAAAGTTACTATACCGCAGATCAATAATCAATCCGCCTGTAAATCTTGGCACATCGGTCCTTTCGTTACGAACCCTGTCATCGCCGTTAATTTCGCCGTCATTATTTACATCTTTATAAATTATATCGCCTGGCCTGGCCTGGGATAAATGCGGATACTTATCAAGAGAAGCCTGATCGCTGAAGATACCAATAGCCTGGTACAATAAAGAGGAGCCTATAGGATAGCCGGTAGATTTTTGATAGTCAGGAGCCCCAGGTACTTCGTCCCAAAATTTGATCTTGTTTTTTTGATAACCGCCATTGACTGAAACAGAAAGGGCCAGTTCGCCTATCTTTTGATTTGTTCCTACCTGAAATTCAAAACCCCGGTTTATCACTTCTCCTATATTTTGGCGGGGTAGCGAGATGCCTGTGGATGTAGGTACGGCAGCATTCTTAAAAGCAAGAATGTTCGTGCGAAGATTATTAAAGTAATCTGCTGAAAAGAAAATCTTTCCATTCAACATCTGTCCATCAAAACCAATATTGGATTGATTGGCTACCTCCCAGGTTACATAAGGGTTTGGAATGCGAATTTCATTCAACGCTTTATTTTCCTGCGTCAACGCAAACAAATAAGGCTGCTGTGCAAAACTATATCCCGGCAGGTACTGATAAGGATCAATACGGTCATTACCTGTTTGTCCCCATGATCCGCGGATTTTTAAATTGTTTACTACGGATGACATATTTCTCCAGAAATCTTCTTTAGACACTACCCAGCCTAAGGAAACACCGGGAAAAAAACCAAATTGTTTATCGCCTGATGGAAAAATAAAAGAACCATCATAGCGAAAAACAAATTCCGCAAGATATTTTTCCTCGTAGTTATAGTTCAACCTGCCAAAATAATTTAACCGGGCATTTACGCTTGCTGAACCATTGGTGGTTTGGTTCACGTCTCCTCCGGCAAATAGCTGATCTGTGGATGCAGAAATATAATTTCTACGGGCGGCAAAAAAGTTCATTGCATCACCTTTTATCTTTTCCACTCCAACCAGAGCTTTAACATTATGCTTCCCGCCAACGCTTGTTATATAATTAAGAAGGCCATTCAATGTAGTAAGATTAGTGCTGCCAAAATCTTGTCTTAACTGAGGAGTAGAATAGCCTTTGGAAGTTTTATTAAGTACAGGAACATTACCGGCATCGTATGTTACCCCATCCCAATAATACAGGTCCCAGGGTGTTTGCCAGACTTTATGATTATCAACATATTTATCAATGGCAGCGTTTGCACTTAATGATAATCCTTTTACCCAGGGAATGGTAATGTCCAATCTTGCATTGCTAATGAAATTGTAGGTAATATTTTTATCATAACCGGTGGCACTGGTAGCCAATACTATCGGATTTTCACCCCGCTCTATGTCCGGTCCAGGCAAACCATTTGGCCAGCGGGCAGCAATGGTTGGTTTACCACGCATGGCCGAACCATAAATGAGTGAAGCACTTTTGGTTGGATAATTCCTGTTTTCCTGGCTGGCAAGAACATCTAAGCTCAGTTTAATATTATTAGAAACCTTGGCGTCAATATTAGCACGCAAATTACCCTGTGAATAATTAGTAGCGCTGTTTCTATAAATAGCATCCTGGTACCTGTAACCCGCGGATATTAAATAGCGGATAGCCTCTGTTCCCCCTCTTAAAGATACGTGTGCATCTCTTTGCTTTGAGACGGGTTTGTACAATTCGCCAAACCAATCGGAATTAGGATGCCCCCATGGATCTGATCCATCCTTGAATTTTTGAATATCGTCGGGTGAAAATACAGGGTCTTGACCTCTGTAAAATTTGAGCTCATTAATCATTTGCGCATAAGTGGCAGCATCAGCCATTTTCGGAACCACTGTTGGTTTTACAAAACCCTGGTTGAAAGTAATATCCAGGGTAGGTTTTCCGGAAACGCCCCTTTTGGTAGTAACCAATATTACGCCATTTGCAGCCCTTGCACCATAAATTGCAGCAGATGCGTCTTTTAGAATGGTAATGCTTTCAACGTCCGAGGGGTCAATTCTTTGAAGACCACGCCCTGCAATTCCATCTACTACAACTAATGGGGTGTTGTCATTAAGTGTATTCACACCCCGTATGAGCAACGTGCTTCCGTCATTGCCAGGTTCACCGCTTCTTGTAACTACGGCTACTCCCGGCACCCGGCCGGCAAGGCTGTTGCTTAAATTCATCGCCGGAGATTTAACAAGATCGGCCCCTTGAACGGCTACCACAGAGCCGGTAAGTGTAGCCTTTTTAGTAGTACCGTAACCCACAACCACTACATCGTTCATGGCGGCATTAATTTGAGTAAGTGCAATAGAAATGCTTGACTGATTGTTTACTCCTATTTCCTTTGTATCAAAACCCACATAGGATATCACCAATACTGCATTGGCATTCGAAGTGTTTATTGAAAACCTTCCGTCTTCTTTTGTAACTACAGTATTATTCGTACCCTTCTCTGTAATGGTTGCACCGACTAGTGGATTGTTTTTTTCATCTGTTACACTTCCACTAATTGGGATGGGAGCAAGGGAACTAGTTTTAATATTGACATTAAGAATGGAGTTCGGCTTTTTATCAGTAACTACCACTGTTTGCCCCATTAAAACGTAACTTAAAGGTTGATTTTCGAAACAAGCATTAAGTACCTTTTCAATAGGTGCATTTCTAAAAAAAATAGTCACTGGGAAGGACTTTGACAAATGTTCATCAGTGTAAGCAAATGAATATCCTGTTTGTCTCTGAATTTTTTTGAACACCTTTTCTAAAGGAGATTTGAATTCTGAAAGGCTAATTTTCTGAGCAATACCTTCAGCACCAACACTTAAGCAGGTAGCTAATAAAAAGCTGAGGGTTAATTTCATAATTAACACGATTTTTCGCCACCCCATCTGTTGACGAGGGTTGCAACAAGCAATGAATTTCATAAATTTGTTCTGTTTTGGTTAAACAATTAAAATCTAAGCGGTTTTTAAATCTGATTAACTGAACTAGATGCCGGAGGTGCTCTAACCACTTCCGGTTTTTTTGTTAATCAATTTCGTTGTTGAATATCTCGTTATTTAATCCATAAGCTCTCCATTTTGGGTTTAATATTAAGACACGATTATTTTCTTTCCATTTATTTCAAATTTTATATTGCCTGTAAGCTCAAGCACTTTTAATATTTCCGATAGTTTTGTATTGCGTGACATTTGTAAATAGAAACGGGTGTTTATTTTTCTTTTATAAACAACTTCCACATCGTACCAGCGGGCAAGTTGAGACATCACATTCCCTATCTCTGATTTTTCAAAATGAAACCTTCCATCCTTCCATGCAATTGCTTCTGCAATATTTGCTTCCTGTATTTTAAAATCACCTTCCTTAAATAACTGTGATTGCTGGCCCGGCTTTAAAAGGCATTTAGAAACTCCATTCGAAAGTTTCACCGCACCTTCAAGTAAAGTAGTCTTTATGCCGGGTTCATCCTGATAAGCCATTACATTAAAGTGAGTGCCTAAAACATTAATCTCCGTTCCATTAACCGACACGATAAAAGACATTGCAGCATTTTTGGCAATTTCAAAATAGCCTTCGCCTGTCATCGTCACCCTTCTTTGCTTTCCTGAAAATAAAGTTGGAAAACGAAGTGAAGAAGCCGAATTCAGCCAGACTAAGCTTCCGTCCGGAAGTTCTATTTGGTACTGGCCCCCACGTGGCGTGGTAATGGTATTGTATAAAATTTCTTTCGAATTAGTGGCGCCGGTATTGTATGCCAGCCTTGAACCAATCTTTATGATTCTGGTATTCCCTTGTTGCGCCAGCGTTCCGTTGTTTGCATCGTCCAGTTCTAGTACCCGGCCGTCTGCGAGGGTCAATGTTGCTTTATTGGAGCCTGGTAATACGTCGCTCTTATATTTACTTTTTGCTTCTCTTTGAACAGTTGCGGATATTGGCTTTTCACTGTTTACGCTCAGAAGGTAACTGCTCATGCCTAAAATAATTACGATAGCAGCAGCAACTGCAATGTTCCTAATCCTGCCCCTTATGAACACGACAGGCGCCTGCCGGACAGGTTGCAGTTTTTGCAATAAATTATTTAAGACTTGTTCCCTTTGTTTGCTGGACATCTGGCCAGGCTTAGCCTCCTTAATCTGGAACTCTTTTTTTAGTTGCCCTAAAAGCAAACGACTGGACTCGTTCTTCTGTAAAAAATCCATTAGTAGATGGAACTCTTCCGGGGAACATTCATTATTGATATACTTTTCCAGCAGTGTCTTATACTCAATAGTTTCTTCCATAAGCAAGTAGTCTTCTGATTGTAATATCCCGAAAGCAAATTGTAGGGTGGGTGGGTTCAAAAAAAAATTTTTAGAAATGTAAGGCAGTGAGGGTTTGCTGGGAAGGAACTTAGGGTTGCAATAAAACCTTCAGGCTACGCATAAAAGTGCAATTCAAAAAGCGGTAGCCAGAGAAAATGCCTGATGTCGGTATGTTGCAACAAATACTCCTTTATAAAACGGACTGACAGCACCATATGCTCTTTAATGGTGTTTCGCGATATGTTTAGTTCCTGTGCTATTTGAGCGTAGGTATATCCCTCCTGCCTGCAAAGCCTGAATATTTTTTGTCTTTGAGGAGGCAATTGGCTTACCGCAGTATTAAAAGCATTTTCATATTGCTGCCATTGCAATTTTATGTCGGCAGATTCTGTCTCAGTTTGCAAATGGCTGCTGAGTTGAAGGCGTAAAACATCATCGCTTGCCATCTTTCTTAAAGTTTTGTAAATCTTATTTCTACAAATCCGGTATAGGTAAGCCTTAAATGACAAGCCTGAGTTGATGCGTTCCCGTACTTCCCAAACTTTTAAGAAAACCTCCTGAAGGATATCTTCAGTTATGGCAGGAATTTTTATAAACCGGGTGATGTAAGCATACAATGCTTTGTTGGATCTATTATAAATTTCTTCAAAAGCATGAACATCGCCTTTGGAAAAACGTTCGAGCAATTCAATGTCATTAATGTCTTCATGCATACCCTCTGAAATGAAATTATAAGCAATATTAAAAGTAAGCAATAAGTGTAGTATTCTCTTTCACCATTCCTTGTTGTAAGGACTAGTTTCACTGTAATTGATAAGGCATGTTCGGCCCGCAGCTTTCTAACTTTATTTATTAACTGTTCGTTACTTAATATTGTCAACCGCCATTTTTTAACTAAACCGCCCTTATGAGAAATGAAACCGAACAGAGAAACCAACTGGCTATAAATGAATTTTTGAAGCCTTTGGAGTGGACACCGCTAAAGAGTATAGCAATTCTATTTTTAACATAATTACAATCATTGCGACACAAACAAACATGTCTCTAAACTATCGCGAAGATTTATTAATTAAAGCCCGCGACCTTAATAGATTGGTTTTGCAGTTAGGAAGATTGAAGATATACCCAGGGCTTAAAGAAATTCCTTTTTAAAAAACTAAGCACCATAAAGCTAAGAGTTTAGGGAAAGTGACAACTCGGGTTCTAGCCGTGTCTCCTCTTCTGGCTTTGTGAGTAGCAGGGACACGACATTATCATTTGTAATGATTTGCAAATATTTTTGATCTTACCTAATGTTGTCAGTCAAAACAGCCATACTATATTCTGCGAAAGAATAAAAGCCAGCGCTGCCTTTAAATCCAATCAAATTTCTTCTCCGCCGAATCTCACCGCTGGGCATATGCGTGTAGCCGTGGACTCAGCGCTATCTCTTATTTGTTGCAACATTACCAATGGTTATGTCTCTAACGCCATGGTTCGCGAAGGACGCTGGCGGAATTTTAGCTACGAGAAATCATTGCCCGTGATAAAACATCACTTGATATTACATGGCTGAAAGATAAAAGTCTTGCTGATTTGGATAACCTTCCTGACCCAGGTGTATTGGCGGAGGAAATTGCCGAGAATTTAGAAAGTGCGTTGGGTAGTTTTAGGGAAGTGATCACGCAGTTGAATGCGTAAGCCATCCTCGTCATAGGAGCAAAGCGAAACAACCTGCTATTAAACGTGCACTCGCATTTGTATAAATTTAGCGCCTTGCATTTTCATCTTTTTGTTACTTTAGTTTGTATGAAAGCTGTTTTATCCAGAAGAAATTTTATTAAATCCAGCGCAGCTTTCATGCTTGCATCAAAACTCCCTCCACCGCTTTATGTAAATACTGTAAACGGCAGCATGCCTGCTTCAGCAATGGGTACTACTCTAATCCATGAACATTTTTTGGTTGTTTATTGGTGCTGATAAGTACATAGTGACCGTTGGAACAAGGATGAGGTAGTAAAGAAAGTGTTGCCCTATATTTAGAAGTAAAGAAGCATGGGATAAAAACAATCTTAGATTGCACACCTGCTTTTTTAGGTCGTGATGTAAAACTGCTCATAACACTTGCAAAGGAAAGCAGGTTACAATAATATATTTATTCAGGATTAAGTATTCCAGTCAAGTAAAACAAGTTGGATTAAAAGCTGTTATTGAGCAATCAGGTATACAATCATCCTATAATACTCAACTTCTTAAGGCAGTAGGGCTGGCAAAATATGTTGTGAGTAAATAATATTCTGGCAATCGTAATGTTCAATAAAATATAAACGACCTGCTATACTGAGTTTAAGTCATTAAATGTTGGTGCGGAAGAGTGCTATATTCAGGCCTGATTAAAAAACCAAAACTACCATGACTGCAAAATCATTATTTAATATCATTTTAAAAGTGCTGGGGATCTACTTCATCAAGGACATCATTGTCGCCCTTCCATCGCTCATTAGTGTTCTTTACGATTTAGGTGAGATTGATATTTCGGGTGCGATTACAACATTT
>JAYULK010000124.1:0-83744 GCA_043763635.1 Chitinophagaceae bacterium | reverse complement strand
AAAAGCGCTACGATGGCAGCAGGCGAAGTGTGGCTGCCCGTGCTGGCAGGTACGCTTACCACGCTGGCTCCTTTTATCCCGCTGCTTTTTTGGCCGGGTATCATTGGTAAGTTTATGATTTACCTGCCTACGATGCTGATCTTTACTTTAACAGCATCATTGATCGTGGCCTTTATTATGAACCCAGTTTTTGCTGTAGATTTCATGAATAACGAAGAAGGTGAGGGCAAGCAACGTAAGGCCGACATCTTTAAAAAACCTGCTTTATGGATTGCCGTAGGTGCAGGTGTTTTGCTGGATGTTTTTGGATTCACTTTTCTTGGAAACCTGATTATATTTCTTGTGCTGCTGGTGATATTGAACAGGTTTGTATTGACGGGCTGGATTCACGGTTTTCAAAACAGGGCGTTACCATGGATCATGGGCCATTATGAAACATCATTACGATGGTCATTAAGAGGATGGAGGCCGGTTTGGTTGCTTTTAGGCACATTAGGGTTACTCGTTTTTTCGCTCATGTTTTTTGGAATGCGTAAGGTTCCGGTAGTATTTTTTCCAAATGGCGATCCCAATCAGATATATGTGTATTTAAAGCTTCCTGTAGGGACAGATGTAGAGTATACAGATTCAGTTACTCATATTATTGAAGGCCGGGTAAATAAAGTGCTGGGCATGGAAAATGGTAAAACGAACCCTGTTGTAGAAAGTGTAATTACCAATATTGCTGTTGGTGCCGGCGACCCGATGGCAGGTGACAGAAGCACACGCTCCGAACTGGGAAGAATACAAATATCTTTTGTAGAATTTGAAAAACGTCATGGAGTGTCCACAGCACCATATCTTGACTCATTCCGCAATGTGGTAAAAGGTATTCCCGGAGCCGAAATTTCGGTGGATATGCAAAAAGGAGGGCCACCAACGGAGCCACCAATTAATATAGAAGTAGTAAGTGAAGATTTTGATGCGTTAACAAAAACTGCCGTGGCGTTGAAGAATTATCTTGATTCAATACAAGTGGCTGGTGTGGAAGAACTAGCAATGGATGTTGATTTAACCAATCCTGAAATTGCGCTAACAGTTGATAGAGAAAGGGCATTAACAGAGGGTGTTTCTTCTGCCCAAATAGGCATGGCTTTGCGCACAGGTTTATTCGGTAGGGAGATTTCTAAAATAAAAGAAGGAGAGGATGAGTATAAAATTCAACTGCGCAATTTGGAAGAGCGTCGAAAACTCGTTGACTTGTTGAACATGAATATCTCTTTCCGCGACATGGCATCAGGCCAGTTTAAAAGCATACCCATTAGCTCATTGGTAAAAGTTGACTATACTAGTACGCTTGGTAATGTAAAACGTAAAAATCAAAAGCGTATCATCACTTTGCGTTCTAATGTATTGCTTACGCAAGGATATACGCCTACTGCTGTTAATGAGGAGTTGAAATATCACCTTGATAATTTTAAAAACAACCCCGATGGTGTAGTGATCAGGCAGACAGGTGAAGGAGAGCAACAGGCAGAGACCGGTGCATTTTTAGGCCGCGCTATGATCATTGCTTTAATGCTGATCTTGTTTATACTCGTATTGCAGTTTAATTCGGTAAGTAAGCCTGTAATCATCCTGATGGAAATTATATTTAGTGTAATTGGTGTATTGTTAGGATTTGCTATCACACGTATGGAGGTTTCGGTTGTAATGACCGGTATTGGAATTGTCGGTCTTGCCGGTATTGTTGTTAAGAATGGTATTCTTGTTATTGAATTTGCAGATGAGTTACGGGCCAGGGGGATGAAAACCCGCGAAGCAATTATTCAGGCAGGTAAAACCCGGATCATTCCTGTATTACTGACTGCATTGGCGGCTATCCTGGGATTAATTCCATTAGCTGTTGGATTTAATATCAACTTTATTACCATGTTTAGAGATTTAAATCCGCACATATTTTTTGGAGGTGATAACGCCGTCTTCTGGAAGCCACTTTCATGGACAATTATTTATGGGTTAACGTTCGCTTTTTTCATGACCTTATTGATTGTGCCCGCTATGTATTTAATTTCTGAGCGGCTAAAGCGACCAATGAGAAGAATGTATGGTGGCAAGTGGGTTTCTATAATGGGGATACCTCCATTAACGCTTGTATTCATTCCAATGATTGTGGCAACGATGGTGGTTCATAGAAGAGACGTGCTACGGAGAAGACGAAAATTGAAAAACGAGAACGTTAATAATGCTTTTATTGGCAGTTGGTTATAGAGAGTATTTGATTGTTAGAAAAGGAAACGGCCTCCAATGTGGGGCCGTTTGTTGTATCGTAAGTTTTAGCGCAGTCCTCTTACACTTTTCCTTTATAATCCCAATGATCTTTAATAATTTTTCCTTCCTTATCCTTTAGCAACCGGCGTACATAGCGATCTCCTTTTATGTTGCCATTCTCTTTTTCTTTACCAATAAATAACAAAACAGGATTGCCTTCTTCATCGGTTTTCACGGCCAAATCATAACTTCTGAAAGAAATATTAACCATTACTGATGGCTCGTATTTTTTATTCAATTTTTTCAAGAGTTCATCACCAAGTTTCATGATTAAGATTTAGAAAAGTACATGCTAACAAAATGCCATAGTAATAAGATTTATACAAATAAAAGTATTGGATAGGGCAAAGTACAGGCAATGTTGCTACGTCTCTGAAATCTTCAATCGCCAATCTGAAATCATAAGTCCGTTTCTTACTTCGTATCTCGTACCTTCCCTTGGCAATCTTTTTGCAACCACTGAATAAAATAGCGCTATGAACGTAAAACGACTTTTTGGAATTATTTTGACTATCCTCGGTATTGGCGGGCTTATTTATGCTGCTGTTCTTTTTATGGATTCGGGCAGTAAAGGCAGTCAGACAAAATCTCTGATTGTTTACGGCATTCTGGGTGCCATCTTTTTCTTTACCGGGATTGGTTTAATAAAAGGCACTCAAGATGATTCAAGGCCGCCAGTCGGGTAGTTTCCACTTATAAATTTTCTCGACCATTTAACATCAATTAAGCTTTTTAGTAATACAGCAAGAATAGTTTTGCGTCAGAAAATCAAAACTGACCATGAGAAAATTATTTTTATTGCTGGGGAGCTTTGCGCTTACTGCAGCAGTTTTTGCACAAACAATTAGTGGTAGTGT
Organism: Chitinophagaceae bacterium; assembly: GCA_043763635.1. Lineage (GTDB taxonomy): Bacteria > Bacteroidota > Bacteroidia > Chitinophagales > Chitinophagaceae > Flavisolibacter. The sequence continues at coordinate 80,577 of JAYULK010000124.1, read as the reverse complement.
AAAAGACAATGAAGGGAAGGGAGTAAATAATGCAACAGTATCTCTTCTGAATGCTAAGGACTCTTCCGTTTCAAAATTAGTACTTACAAAAGCTGATGGCCTTTTTAGTATTGGCGCTATTAAAGCCGGTAAATACCTTTTAAGCACTACACATGTCGGATTCACTAAAACTTTATCGCCTCTTTTTGAGTTTGATGGAACAACAGATATTACTGTACCTGTGGTGCAACTTGAAAAGGTAACCGCAGACATGAAGGGCGTAACTGTAACTGCAAAAAAGCCAATGGTGGAAGTAAGGGCCGATAAAACAATCTTGAATGTAGAAGGCACCATCAACGCTACCGGAAGCGATGCTTTAGAATTATTGCGCAAATCGCCTGGCGTTACAGTGGACAAAGATGATAACATTAGCCTTGCCGGAAAAAATGGTGTGCAGGTTTATATAGATGGCAAGCCATCACCATTAAGCGGCACAGACTTAAGCAATTTTTTAAAATCAACGCAGTCGGCACAAATTGAATCTATAGAATTAATAACAAATCCGTCTGCTAAATATGAGGCTGCGGGCAATGCAGGAATTGTCAACATCCGTTTGAAAAAGAACAAATCTTACGGTATGAATGGGTCGGTGAATGCAGGCTGGAATATAGCCACCTATCCAAAGTATAATACCGGCTTGGTTTTAAACTATAGGCATAAGAAAATAAATCTTTTTGGTAATTATAACTACAATGATAGCAGGAACGAGAATTATTTTAATCTATTCCGAACTACGTCTTCCGACAGTTCCTTCAATCAGCGCTCTGTAATGGTAAGTGAAAACCAAAGCCATGGCTTTAAAGCCGGGGTTGATTATTATGCAAATAGCAAAAACACGTTTGGCATTGTGGCAAATGGCAACCTTTCTGATAATAGTATGAACAATGATGGTAGGACAGAGATTGCTTACATACCTTCCAAAATAATTGATCGTTTGTTAATTGCCAATAATAGAAGCGACGGAAACAGGGATAATGTAAACCTGAATGCGAACTACCGTTTTGCTGACACATCGGGTCATGAATTGAATATTGATGCTGATTATGGTTTTTATAATAGCCAGAATAACCAGTTGCAGCCTAACAATATTTATGATGCATCCGGATCAGATCTGAAAGAAAACGACACCTATAGAATGTTCACTCCATCTGATATTGATATTTATTCTACGAAAGTTGACTATGAGCAAAATTTTAAAAAAGGAAGATTGGGATTAGGAACCAAAATATCATTTGTTCAAACAGCCAATACTTTCCAGCGTTATAGCGGACAAACAAGTTCTGCCGGTTTTGAAGACACCCGGAACAATTTCGATTATAAAGAAAATGTAAATGCGGTATATGTTAACTATAACCGGCAGTTCAAGAAGGGCATTATGGTACAGGGGGGCCTTCGGGTAGAAAATACACATTCGGAAGGGCATTCAACAGGCTTCCGATGGGATAACAATGAAAACAAAATGAAGAATGTTGACTCTCTCATTGATAGAAATTACACTGATCCATTTCCAAGCGCTGCTGTAACGTTTAATAAAAATCCAATGAACCAATGGGGATTAACCTATAGCAGAAGAATTGACCGGCCTTCGTACCAAAACCTGAATCCGTTTGAATTTAATTTGGATAAATACACCTTTCAGCGTGGTAATCCAAATCTTCGGCCACAGTACACCAATAGCTTTGGTATTACCAATACGTTTAAGTATAAATTCAATACTGCCCTAAACTATAGCCATGTAGCTGACGTATTTTCAATGATACCTGAAAGTGAGGGGAGCAAGTCGTTAATTACTAATAGAAATGTGGCAGTGCAGGATATTGTAAGTTTAAATTTTAGTATGCCGCTGCAATTTAAATGGTATAGCCTGTTTGCAAATCTTAATGCCTACTACTCAAAGTTTACTCCTAAATCATCGTCATCTTCCTTGTATAAACCGGTAGATGTTGTATCCTTCCAGATATATACACAGCAATCATTTAAGCTTTCAAAAAATACAACAGCAGAGTTAAGCGGTTTTTACGCCGCCCCTTCAGTTTGGCAAGGAGCTTTTAAAAGCAAAGAAATGTATAGTTTAGATGCAGGCCTGCAACAGGTAGTTTTAAAAGGAAAAGCAACGATAAAAGCAAATGTGACAGACATTTTTAAAACAATGACCTGGGCTGGAGAAAATAAGATCACTGGTCAAATCCTTAACGTTAACGGAGGCTTTGAAAGTCGTCAGTTTAGATTGAACTTAAGTTACAGATTTGGTAGTAACCAGGTAAAACAAGCACGCCAACGTAAATCAAGTATTGATGAGGAAAATAAACGTACACAAGGTGGAGGTGGAATAGGCCAGTAAATATTTTATGTCGTAATCAAAAAGGGGTTAGGTCCCCTTTTTTTATGCATAATATGTCGCAGGTTATAAATCGTGGAAAGAAAAATTGTCTCTAAGGGTTTTTTTATTGCATTATTCAATGCAAAATTTATTCTATACAGTATCTTGCTACCGTGAGTTTGATTTTAAATATGGATACTGCGATTGAATCCGCATCATTATGTTTAGCTAAAGATGGTAAGGCCGTAGGCTTCGTTTCCAATCCCTCCAGGGCTGATCATGCCGGTTGGTTACAGCCCGCCATAAAAAACTTATTTGAAGAGCATTCTTTTTTATTAAAGGATTTAGATGCCATAGCTGTTAGTGCTGGTCCAGGGTCTTATACAGGTTTGCGTGTTGGCATGGCTACTGCAAAAGGATTATGTTTCACACTACAAAAGCCTCTCATATTTGTGAATACTTTGCAAATGATGGCCAGTGGTGCAATAAGGGAAGATGCAGATTTGTTGTGTCCTATGATAGATGCACGGCGTATGGAAGTATTTACCGCTATATATAATAAGGCTCTGAATGAACTTGTTGCTCCACATAATTGTATTTTATCTGGCGAAAGTTTTTCATCGTTGTTAATTAACCGGATTGTTTTCTTCGGTAATGGCAGTACAAAATTTAAACAGCTTGTATTTCATCCGAATGCCATTTTTGTACAATTAAATAGTACGGCGGAACAAATGATTTCTTTATCATATAAAAACTTTCAAGAGCAACAATTCGTAGATGTAGCCTATTGCACACCTTTTTATGGGAAAGAATTTTATTCCCCTGGCGTTGAATTACTTAGTACATATAGGTGTTAATGCTAAATAATGTTGGTTTAGAGAAATCTATTTATATTTTTGTATTACCTGTTAAGAAAGTATATATGAATAATGAAACAATTGAAACCTCAGCATCGGCTCAAACCGATTTAAGAATTGATGTTATTCAACTTAAAAAAGCAGCGCTTATTTTAAGGGCTGTAAATCATAAGTTGAGGCAACAAATTTTAAAACTTATTAATCAGCAAGACCGGATGACCGTAACAGAAATTTACGTGAAGCTCCGCTTAGAGCAATCTGTTGCATCTCAGCATCTGGCTATCCTGCGTAAAGCTGGCTTTGTAGCTACGGTTAGAGACGGTAAGTTTATCTTCTACTCAGTAAATCATGCACGTTTAGATGAAGTGCACAATTTTGTGCATGAGTTATTGAAATAGGAACTGCTGCTTTTACCATACTTTGACCTTGAAAAACTTAGTTTTGCGTCAAAGAAATTTTCTATGTTTATTAAACAACTGTATACAGGTTGCTTAAGCGAAGCAGCCTATTACATTGAAAGTAATGGTGAAGCAGCAGTTATAGATCCTCTCCGGGATATTGATATATACCTTGAAATAGCGAAAGAGCGAAACGCTTCCATCAAATATATTTTCGAAACCCATTTTCATGCTGACTTTGTAAGTGGTCATATTGACCTAAGCAAAGCCACAGGGTCTTCTATTGTCTATGGGCCCGAAACTGAAACAACTTTCCCCGTTCATGTAGCAAAAGATGGAGAGGTATTTAACCTCGGAGGCCTTAGTATTACTGTGCTTCACACGCCAGGCCATACACTTGAATCTTCGTGTTATTTATTAAAAGATGAGCACGGGAAAGACCATTGTATTTTTACCGGAGATACTTTATTTGTAGGCGATGTAGGCCGTCCCGATCTGGCACAGGGCGAAGAATTAACCATGTTTGAATTAGCAGGAAAGTTATTTGACAGTATTCAAACCAAACTATTGCCATTAGCTGATGATGTAATTATTTATCCGGCCCATGGGCCTGGCAGCTCCTGTGGTAAAAATATTGGCAGTGGCGCTTTTAGCACTATTGGCGAAGAAAAGAAATCTAATTATGCATTAAAAGCTGCTGATAAAGCGGAGTTTATTAAAGCAGTAACTGATGGATTGGATGAACCACCTGACTATTTTTCTACCACGGCTCAAATAAATAAGGAAGGTTACAAAAGCATAGACGCAGTGATTGAGGACGGGCTTAGACTACTTTCTGTTGATGAGTTAAAACAAGAATTGGATAAAGGCACTATTTTTTTAGATACACGATTACCTGATGATTTTGTTATGGGATTTATTCCCGGGTCTATAAACATTGGCTTAGATGGGCGTTTTGCAGAGTGGGCAGGTAGTCTTATTCCGTTTGATAAACCAATTGTGCTGGTTACTGAAAACGGTAAGGAAAAAGAATCGGTAGTAAGAATGGCCAGAGTGGGTTTTGATAATGTTACAGGCATCGCTGAGGGAGGCTTTAAGGCGTGGAAAGATGCCGGCGAACAATTTGATTTAATCATTGAGGTAGAGGCAGACGAAGTTGCTATGGATTTGCCTTTTGATGATAAGATTCTGGTTTTGGATGTAAGAAAGCCGGTAGAGTTTGCAGAAGGTCATGTAAAAGATGCATTGAATATTCCTCTTATTGAATTGAACGACCCGCTCAATATGGCGGCTATTGAGGAAGATCATAATGTTTATATCCATTGTGCCAGTGGGTATAGAAGCGTGATAGCTGCTTCTTTATTAAAACGCCAGGGCTTTCATAATATTCGCAATATTGTTGGCGGCTGGAGTAAAATTAAGGAAGAGAAAAGTATTGAGACAGAGAAGGATAAGAGTGTGTTGAATTAGGAAAAAGATAGCTATAAATTATAACCGGCTTTAAACTTACTATAGGTTAAAGCCGGTTTCTTTTTTGTACTTTTAAGTAAAGCTATTAACAATGGCAAACGTATATATACCGCCACTGCGTACTATAATGGAGGTTTTTCAAGGGCTTCTCGAAGGCACATTAGCGCAATTGATAAATAACCAAATATATATGTCGCCTGCACCAACCACTAGCCATCAAAGCGTTTTATTAAAAATAGGATCACAGCTTTATAACAATGTAGAAAAAAATAATTTAAGTAAAATATTTTTAGCTCCTGTCGATGTTTACCTGAATCGCAAAAACGCTTATCAACCTGACATCTTTTTTATTGCAAATAATAATTTTTCCGATTAAAAAGAAAGCGGTTTTTATGGCGCTCCTGATTTGGTAATTGAGATACTTTCCCCGGCAACTTTTCGCTTCGATAAAGAGGATAAAAAAAAGGAATACGAACGGAGTGGTGTAAAAGAATATTGGATGATTGACCCTTTAGATAAAACTGTTGAAGGCTTCTTTTTATCAAATGATAAGTTTTCTCCCTTGCCTACTTTACAAGCACAAATTTCTTTTAAAATGTTTGACTTTACTTTAAATTTTTAATTGCTTTTAAGAAGTATCAAGATAATATCTGTCCATACTCCTCCCTCCATTCATGCTTCCATCTTCTATGACTCCAGAGCCACATGTCGGGATGTTGGCGAATAGCATCTTCTAAATAAGCAACATATTTTTTAGTGATTTCACCTGCCACCGTTTGAGCAGGGTTTTCTTCAGCAAGTGTAAAACTTATTTTATAATAGCCTCTTTTAATTTTATAAAAATGACAAAATACAACGGGTATATTGCCTCTTCTTGCCCCGCTTTCAGGCGCTTTTAAAAAAGGGGTGGGCCTGCCAAAAAAAGGCAACCAGTAATTGTTATGAATGTTGCCCGGATTTTGATCTGCCACTAATGCTAACACGTATTGCTCATTTCGGAAAGGAAGTATGGCACTTCTTAATTGTGTAGCTGGCAATAACACTGCCCCCGTTTTGGCCCTCATTTTAATAAAGCTTTTATCAAAGGCCGGGTTAGAAATGGGCATGTACACTGTAAGCAGCTTTTGTTTTAAGTGCAATGGGATGCTTAGGTTAGCATACTCCCAATTAAAATAATGGCCCGAATGTATCTGACATTTAGAACCTTTTTCATAAAGTGTATCGAACACAGAAAAATCTCCGGTAAAATGCTTTTTTATAAACTCGTTGCTCGCACTAAAAAGTTTAATGGTTTCAATAAAGCTGTCGGTAAAGTTTTTATAGAACTTTTTAGCGATGACCTTTTTTTCTTTCTCACTTTTTTCTGGAAACGCAATAGCCAGGTTATTAAAAACAACTGCTTTGCGATAACCAATGATATAAAAGATGATCACATAAGCTAAATCTGATAACAGATAAAGAAAGCCAAGTGGTAAAAGAGATAGCAGGTATAGAAAAGCGTATACGAGATGATACATAATTAAAAGCAAGCAAAGATAGGGAGGGTGAATTGTTACGGGTAACCAGTAACCTGAGTATGGTACGGTACTTCGAAAAGTGTCCCGCATAGTGGTTCGGTAGGGCGCTAACAATGTATTTTACAAAACAATATTCTGCACCAACTGTGCCTGATCAGGATAATCTGTATTAAAATGCAAGCCCCGGCTTTCTTTTCTGAAAGCTGCGCATTTGACAATTAAATAACCAACAGTAATCATGTTGCGTAATTCCAATAGCTGGGGAGAAACACTGGTATTTTGATACAATCCTTCCGTTTCTTCATACAGTAGATCAATTCGTTTAATTGCTCTCTCTAACCGTACATTGTTTCTAACAATTCCCACATAATCACTCATCACCAATTGCAGCTCTTTAAGGCTTTGGGTGATAAGGATCATTTCTTTAGGCTCGGAAGTTCCTTCGGCTTTCCAATCAGGAATTTCGGGGAGATCTTTAATCATGTCAACCTTGGCGCTGGCATCAACAAAACAACGATGCGCAAAGACCATTGCTTCTAAAAGCGAGTTGCTGGCTAAGCGGTTAGCACCATGCAGGCCCGTGCTGGCACATTCACCACAGGCATATAAATTAGTGATTGAACTGCGGCCCCATTCATCTGTTTTTATCCCACCACAGCTGTAGTGGGCGGCTGGTGCAACAGGTATCATGTGTTTAGAAACATCAATGCCAAGGGATAAACATTTTTCATGAATATTAGGGAAGTGGTCAGTGAAAGCTTGCTGATCCATGTGCCGGCAATCAAGATAAACATGCTCTGTACCCATTCGCTTCATTTCGCTATCAATTGCCCTGGCTACAATGTCGCGTGGTGCAAGATCCTTGCGTTCATCATAGCGTTCCATAAATGCTTCACCATCTTTGTTGCGCAGTATGCCACCATCACCACGGACTGCTTCGGTAATTAAAAATGCCTGGCCACGTTTTCCTGCCTCATATAAAGCGGTAGGGTGAAATTGTATAAACTCCATGTTTTCTATGCGTCCCTTCGCCCTGTATACCATGGCCATGCCATCACCCGTTGCAATATAGGGGTTAGTAGTGGTGCGGTACACCTGCCCATTGCCACCTGTTGCCAACAAAGTAATTTTTGACAGTATCTTATCAATACGGTTGGTAGTTGAATTTAAAACGTACACGCCATAGCAACAGATATCCGGTGTTGATTTGGTTACAAGGTATCCAAGGTGATGTTGTGTAATAACATCAATAACAAAACAATGCTTTATTACTTCAATATTAGGTGCTGCTTCTATAGCAGCCAATAATGCTCTTTCAATTTCTTTTCCTGTTACATCTTTGTAATGAAGTATCCGAAATTCAGAATGGCCACCTTCTCTCCCTAATTTATAATCTCCTTCTGCATCTTTATCAAACCTTGTTCCCCAATCAATAATTTCCTGCACACGTGCCGGACCTTCTTTTATTACAATATCAACAATTTCTTTCTTACATAAACCGTCACCCGCAATAAGTGTGTCTTCAATATGTTTTTCAAAACTATCGTTGTCAAGGTCATTGACCACCGCTATGCCGCCTTGTGCATACTTCGTATTTGTTTCATCTGCGGCCGCTTTTGTAATAATGGTAATTTTCTTATCAGGATAATGGTGAGCAAGTTTTAAAGCATATACCAAACCGGCAATTCCTGAGCCTATAACTAAAAAATCAGTCTGCATAATTCGTGTTAGAATTTAAAAATACTGCTTTGAAAGTTGCCGGTGCCACTCGTTATCTCATTACTATCAATAGATTTTAGTAGTAGGAATATTGGAGTAATCAATATATCAATAACAATACTTGTTTGAAATAGTTTAAGGTTACACCTATCCTGGTACTGAATACTTCTTAAAGCATCGCTTCATCCAACACAGTTTCTTTCTCCACCCATGCATTGTTTTCTTTCAACAAATTAATTAGCTCAATTACCGCTACTTCACTTGGCACATTTCTCTTTACAATTTCTTTGCCTTTATATAACGTAATTTTTCCTGTACCACTCCCCACATAGCCAAAGTCGGCGTCTGCCATCTCTCCCGGACCATTTACTATGCAGCCCATGATTGCTATTTTTAAGCCTTTTAAATGGTTTGTTACAGCCCTGATTTTTGCGGTGGTTTCCTGGAGATCAAATAAGGTTCTTCCACAGCTCGGGCAGCTTATATATTCTGTTTTTGAAATTCTTGTTCGAGTGGCCTGTAGAATACTAAACGCAGTATTGTTTACGAAACTTTCTACGGTATTGCTTTTAAGATAATTTCTACCTGAAGTGGTTACGGCAGAAAGGCTTGCGTTATCAGTTGATATTTTATAACTCTTACTTGTCATGCCAAAACATACACCATCCCCAATGCCATCCAATAATAAGGCGCCTGCTTCTGTAGCATAATGAATCAGGTGTTCATCCATCGTTTGCCAATTGCTATCAACAATAAGTATCACAGGATTGTTGATATTTTCTTTTACGAGTTTTTTACACATTCTACGAACAGCCAACAAAGGAAATTTATTCATGCTGCTTAAGCATAACACAACTGTATCATCGTTTGCCAACTGACCGATACTGGGATTTTCTTTTTCTTCCGTATAGCAATCAACCATTACAAAATTCAGCACACTGCTTTTTGATTCGGCAGATATATAGTCACTATCCCCGAAGATTGGATAATACTTGGTTTTATCTATTGCCTGCAACCATGTAGCCGCATACACAATTACTTTTAGTGTACCAGGTAAGGTAAAAGGCAAAAGATGGTAACCGGTGAAGATGTAATCTGCTGCTGTATCTGCAATGGTCCACTTGTCAATAGCTGCATGGTAAGTATAACCAACGCTTTTCAAGTCTTTAGGAGTAATGCTTTCTAATTTACTCAAATCAGCAATTACCACTGGCACTTGCGCCCCTCCAATGTTTGAAATAGGAAAGGTTTTGCGACGTGAAGCTACAGCCCCCTGTCCCCCGAAGGGGGAACTTAAGTAAGAACTCTCCTTGCTACTAAGAACTTTCTCTTGATTATTAGACTGTTGTTTCCCTTCCCTTCGGGAAGGGGCTTTAGCAGGTTCCTGCATTAATTGATCGGCTGTGGGGGATGGGCCACTATACCTCTTAACTATATCCTTGCACACTGGTATTTCTAACTCAGGATCTTCCGTTAATGAAACACGTATTGTATCACCCAAACCTTCTTCAAGTAAAGTACCGATACCAACGGCGCTTTTTATTCTGCCATCTTCTCCATCTCCGGCTTCTGTTACGCCAAGGTGCAATGGATACGCCTCGTTAAATTCCTGCTGCATTGTTTTTACTAATATCCGGTACGCCTGAACCATTACTTGCGGGTTACTCGACTTCATGCTTAATACAATGTTGTGGTAACCTTCATTGCGGGCAATTCGTAAAAACTCCATCGCACTTTCTACCATACCCATTGGCGTATCTCCATAACGGCTCATAATACGATCGCTTAACGACCCGTGGTTGGTGCCAATACGCATAGCGGTTCCATATTCTTTACAAATCTTAACCAATGGCGTAAAGCGTTCCCTGATGCGTTCTATTTCCTCCATGTATTCTGCATCGGTATACTCCAGCAATTCGAATTTCTTTTTATCAACATAATTGCCTGGATTCACCCTTACTTTTTCAACAATGCGGGCTGCAATTTCAGCTGCATTGGGTGTAAAATGGATATCAGCTACTAATGGTGTTTTATATCCTCTTTTTCTTAATTCGTTTTTTATGTTTAATAGATTTTCTGCCTCATTTTTTGAAGGTGCTGTAATACGTACTAACTCTGACCCTGCGTTAATACAGCGGATGGATTGCTCTACGGTTGCAAGTGTGTCCCTTGTATCGGTAGTGGTCATGGTTTGCACCCGGATAGGATGAAAGTTGCCTAACAACAAATCGCCAATCTTTACTTCGCGGGTAAGTAATCGTTTATAAGCTACTTGATTTCCAGTTTCTAGCATAGAGTTAATGTGATAATGAGACATTGTGATAATACGATAACATGCCAATTACAATACGGCAAAGTTAAACACAGATTAATAGCGAATATGACAATAAGCAGGATATGACAATAGGTAAAAGAAATTCCGGCTGTTTTATTGGCACATTTGCACATTTGCATATCGGCACATTATTCCTGCACATCTGCACATCGTTGCCCCTACCAATCATTTGGCTGTGGTGTGCCCCCCTTCTGATCCTGGATGCGCTGTTGAATTTTCTTTTCCTTTTCCTGGAGCTGGTCCAGCTTTTTCTCAGCTTCCTTTTGGCTCATGCTGGAAGATTGAGGTTTATTTTGTTGCTCCTGGTTTTGCTGTTGTTGCTTTTGTTTCAGCTCCATTAGAGCCTTTTGAAGATTTTCGCGGCTTTCCTTATCATCCGGGTTTAAGCGCAAAGCATCTTTATAGGCATCTATGCTTGACTCAAGATCTTTTTGCCGGCTGTAAACGGCGCCGGAATTATAAAATGCGGCTGCTTTTATATTCTTGTTTTGTGCATTGGCTGATACACCGTTATAGGTGTCAATTGCTTCCTTACTTTTTTTCTGACGGTGCACTGCATTTCCCAGGTTTTGCTGTGCTGTTGTATTTGAAGGATCAACTTTAAGCGCTTCGCGATATTCTTTTTCAGCCATTTCAAATTGACCCTGGCGATAATAGTTATTGCCGGCCAGGATTTTTTCCTCTACTGACTGCCCATAGCTTACCAGAACAATAAGAATAAAAGTTGAAAGTAGTGCCAGGCTTTTCATCATACTATTTTCTTTTTATCAGGTAGAAAAATTTCAGCCATTAAGAGTAAAAGCATGGGCCATGCAAGCCAAAAGTAATAAGTGGTATAATTCATTTTAGAGGTATCACCCATTGCCTTCTTTTCAATTTGTGATAATTGTTTTAATAATACTTCAGCTGACCCTTTAGTGTCTGCAAGATGTACATAAACCCCGTTGGTGGTAGCAGCAAGTTGCTGCAACAATGGCTCATTTAATCTGGATAGAATTGTGTTGCCTGAAAGATCCTTTTTTACTCCACCGCTAACGGTATCAATGATGGTACTTCCTGAAACAGATCCTATGCCCACGGTATTAATCATGATGCCTTTGTTGGTTAATTCCTTTGCTGTTTCTAAGGCATTCGCATCATGTGTTTCTCCATCAGTTAAAAGAATGACCGCCTTAAAGCGTTGCGATTCTTCCTGGAAAGAAAGATCAGCTTTTTCTAAAGCCTGGCTAATAACAGTTCCCTGGCTTTTAAAAGAAGATGGTGCAGCAGAGGAAAGGATAAGTTCAGTAGCACCATGATCAAAGGTCAAGGGCATTTGCATGTAAGCTTCTCCGGCAAATAATACAAGGCCAACACGATCGTTCGGCATACGCTGTATTAATGTACTCACTAATCTTTTGGCTGCTTGCAAACGGTTTGGTTTTACATCATCGGCAAGCATACTGTTGCTTACATCCAATGCCACAACTATATCAATTCCTTTTCTTGCTTCGGCTGTTGTTTCATCTGGCTTACGTGGATTTGCTATAGCAAGGCATCCCAAGGCAAAGGCTATGCAAATGAGTAAAAATTTGACAAAGAATTTTTTGGGCGAATAAGATTTATAAAGTTCTTTCACCAATGCCGGATCACCAATGCGCTTTGCTGCTCTTCTTTTCCAAAGAATATTTCCAATGAAAAAAAGAAAGAAAAGGGGAATGGCTGTAAGCGCCCAAAAGAATTCCGGATATTGAAATTGCCAGTTCAAATATTAAATTGTTGCGTAAAGAAACAAGTATTATGCTAAACTATTTTTTGCCTTCAAAAAAGCCCAGCTGCGATAAAATGCCTTTTAAAATTTTTAATCTTATGGTAGCCATATCTGCACCCTGGTCTATTGATTCAATATTCAAAACGAAAAAATATGGGTGCTTATTTTCTACTACCCACCCGGTGATCCATGCCAGTTGATGTCCTTTTTCTGTTTGGCCCCACCCCGTTTTATAGCTTAAGCTATAATTGGTATTGTTTTCAAAAAGCATTGCTCTCTTTACAATTTCCTGGTTTCGTTGATGAAAAGGAAGTTGATTGAAGTATAAGCGTTTTACAAGTCCTAATTGCTCATCAGGCCTGATCTTTAAAGAATTATCAAGCCAAAAAGTATCAATGCGATTGATTTTTTTATTTCCATAAGAAAGGCTGTCAAGCCAATGCTGCATAGTGTCTTTACCAATTCTTCTGGCTACCTCCTGGTACCATGGCGGGCACGACAGGCGAAAGGCTTCATACATGCTCATGTCTTTATTGCATTCTGCACGGCCTCGGTCTATTCCATCCCATTTAATAATCATACTGTCATTGATTATTTTACCTGTTTGTAAACCAATAAGGGAGTTAACAATTTTAAAGGTGGAGGCGGGTAGAAAAGCGCTATCGCGATAACGGGGGAGATTATAAACCGTAAACCTGCTGGTTCCATTATCTAATAAACCAAAGCAGCCTTCTACATTATTTTCTTTGAAGTACTTTTCTAAGGAATCATCTGTGTTTACATTATTGGGAGAGCAACTAAAAAAATAAACGGCAATCAACAAAAGAATCAGAAATTTTTTCATGTACACTTTTTGTTCGTGGAATACAATATCACTTGCCGCAAAGGTACTGGGCCAACAGAATCATTCTGAAAAAACAAAAAGCAACACTCACGCATTGCTTTCCTGTCTTCTTTTATTAAATATAAATACCGTTTTTTAGTTTTACATGCCTGTTGCCCTGGCAATCTTTTTTCATAGTAGTGCAGGAAGGTACAGTTGTGGCGATGATGGCTCCTAACCCGGGCAGGTAAATAATTTTTTTCATAAATGGTAGTTGGCGTTAGATTTTGTAGTTTTCTAAAGACAGATCAGGTAGCGTTTCATCATCAAATAGTAAACGGAATGACGAAATCATTATTGTGAACACACTTACCCGCCACATTGCCATGCTCGGCTCTACTTTAAAACGCCAAGCTCCCTGCCAATTTTAATGAATGCATTTATGGCCTTATCCAGATGATCTTTTTCATGGGCAGCACTTAGCTGTACACGAATGCGTGCTTGTCCTTTTGGCACTACAGGAAAGAAAAAGCCAATTACATAAATACCTTCAGCAAGTAATTGGCCGGCAAAATCTGCAGCCAGTACTGCATCATACAACATAATAGGTACAATAGGATGCTCGCCGGGTTTAATATCAAAGCCTGCTTCTGTCATTTTATCCCGGAAATAAATAGTGTTTTTCTCCAGTTTGTCTCTAAGATCAGTAGTTTCCTGCAGCATGTTGAGTACTGCAATGCTTGCCCCTGTGATAGAAGGTGCAAGGGTGTTTGAAAATAAATAGGGCCGGCTTTTTTGGCGCAGCATTTCAATAATTTCTTTTCTGCCGCTCGTAAATCCTCCGCTGGCACCGCCAAGCGCCTTTCCTAAGGTGCCGGTAATAATATCAATACGGCCCATGACATTCCTGTGCTCATGGGTACCGCGGCCGGTTTTGCCAAGGAAGCCGGAAGCATGGCTTTCGTCTATCATTACAATGGCATTGTATTGATCTGCGAGATCACAAATCTTATCCAACTGGGCAATGGTACCATCCATACTAAAAGCTCCATCGGTTACAATAACACGATTACGTAAAGAGGATGACTCTTCTAATTTGATTTTAAGGTCTTCCATATTATTGTGCTCATAACGAAACCTTTGGGCTTTGCACAACCTAACGCCGTCAATGATAGAAGCATGATTTAATGCATCAGAAATAATAGCATCCTGTTCATTAAAAAGTGGCTCAAATACACCTCCGTTCGCATCAAATGCAGCAGCATAAAGAATGGTATCCTCAGTTCTTAAAAAGTCAGCCAGCTTTTGTTCCAGCTCTTTATGTATGTCCTGGGTGCCGCAAATAAAGCGTACTGAGCTCATGCCATAGCCATGTTGGTCTAGTGTTTTATGCGCTGCCTCAATAACTTTTGGATGAGAAGAAAGTCCGAGGTAATTATTGGCACAAAAATTCAATACTTTTTTCCCGTTTACGGTAATTTCTGCTCCCTGGGAAGAACTTATGATTCTTTCGGTTTTATAAAGACCTGCATCTTTAACATCCTGTAGCTCATCTTTAATACGGTCTACAAATTTTTCGTTCATAACCTTCTTTGAAAGCAAAGATATTTGGCCCGTGCTTGCAATTATATTTTTTTAAATAATTGTAACATTCCACTATTTACCTTCGTATACTTCAAAACGCCAAAACATGAGAAAGCAATTTTTTTTTATATGCCTGATTAGTTTCCTGCTAATCATTTTTACTGCAGCTGCATTTGCTTATTTCAAATCTTCTGCTTCAAATACTGGTGTTGAAGTTGCTACTCAAAAACAAGCTTCAAAAACAACTGAAACTTTGTGGGAAGCCTTAACCAGGCAAGTCATTGGTTCGGTGAGTTTGTAATTTTCGAAGTGCACCGGATTTCTGAAATTTATATTATTCTTTCCCAAATTTTAAAAGAGTTCTTTTAGCTTCTTGCATTCTTAATCATAACTATTCGCTTTGATCTTTTAATGTTGCAGTAGTTTTGTGCGATGCACACATTGAAGAAATCATTGGGGCAACATTTCCTGAAAGATGAAAATGTTTGCCGGCGCATAATAGATGAATTGAAAAAGTGTACGTTTACTAACCTTGTTGAAGTGGGCCCGGGGGGAGGGGCACTAACAAAATACATTTTACAATTAGACGGATTTAATTTCAAAGCCGTAGAAATTGATGAGGAGAAAATTGATTTTCTCAAAAAAACTTATCCTTCTTTGGCAGATAAAATCATAGCGCAAAGTTTCCTGGAAATAGATAAACCATTTGATGAACCTTTTACCGTTATTGGCAACTTCCCCTATAATATATCAACCCAGATTGTATTTAAAATATTAGAATGGAAGAATGATGTTGATGGTATGATTGGTATGTTTCAAAAAGAAGTGGCAGAAAGGATTGCATCGAAAGAAGGCAGCAAAGTATATGGGGTAACAAGTGTATTGGTGCAGGCTTATTTTGATGTTTTTTATTTGTTTGATGTTGATGAAACTTGCTTTAATCCACCACCTAAAATAAAAAGCGGTGTGTTGAAAATGACGCGTCTGAGTGAACCGATTAAATTAAAAAGCGACAGGGCATTTTTTAATTTAGTAAAAACTGCATTCCAGCAAAGGCGCAAAACTTTACGTAATGCGTGTAAAGGATTATTCACGCATGAAACATTGCAGCAGGATATTTTTAATAAAAGAGCAGAGCAGCTTTCGGTGTATGATTTTGCCCGCTTAACATTTGAATTGCCATGAGTGAAAGCATAAATGGAAAGGTTTTAATATCAGCGCCTGTGCATGAAAATTTGAGGGAGCAACTAGCTACACATGGTTTTGAAGTTATTTACAAACCAACAATTATATATGAAGAATTGCTTCAGATGATAGGTGACATGACCGGGCTTGTTGTAACAACAAGACTAAAGATTGACAAAAGAGTTTTAGATATCGCCAGCAAATTAAAATGGATTGGACGTTTAGGCAGTGGCATGGAACTAATTGATGAAGATTATGCAAAGAGCAAAGGCATCAACTGTATTAGCACTCCCGAAGGTAACCGCAATGCGGTAGCAGAGCATGTATTAGGATTGCTTTTAAACCTGATGAATAATATTTCAAGTTCTTATGACGAGGTACAAAAAGGTATTTGGTTACGCAATGAAAACAGGGGCACTGAGTTAGGTGGTAAAACAGTTGGCATCATTGGGTATGGTAACAATGGCGCTGCCTTCGCTAACATACTTCGGTCTTTTAATGTAAGGGTTCTTGCTTATGATAAGTATAAGAAAGGATTTGGTAATGACTATGTATCAGAAGCCAGCCTGGAGCAGATCCAGGAAGAAGCGGATGTAATCAGTCTTCATATTCCGCTCACAAACGAAACTTTTCATTTAGCGAACAGGGCTTTTTTTGCGGCTTGCAAAAAGAGAATATACTTTATAAATGCCTGCCGTGGTGGAGTAATGGATACTGCAGCTTTGGTTGAGGCGCTCGTAAATCAACGTATTACCGGAGCCGCACTTGATGTATTGGAAAATGAACGGCTAAATACGTATAACAATATTGAAAACCAACAGTTAACCTATCTGTGCAATCATCCCCATGTAATCATCACTCCCCATATAGCAGGGTATAGTTACGAAGCTTATAAAAAGATGGCAGAGGTTTTACTAAGTAAGTTAAACCTGGGTTGACGCTCCTTTTTCATCTTATCCGTATTATTCACACCGTAAAAAAAGTAGGCATTTGCAGTTGTTTTCCTCTGGTGGCAGGAGGCGAGGTTGTGTAGTTTTGATTAAAATTTACCCTTATGAAAACGATCACCCTTTCTGCATTATTGTTATTAGCAACAATTTCTTTTTCTTCTTTCGTTGTATCTAATCAAACAAATGGTGTAAGCAAAGTATCTGGCATTGAAACATTTCGTGTGCACCGCCAGGGAAAAGAAATATCCTTAACATGGTCTGCCTCTTCTAATGCTGCTAGCTTTAGAGTAGAACGCTCTGAGGATGGCGAATTTTTTAATTCCATCTACTCTACCCCGGGCACTGGAGCAAGAAGTTACAAATTTAATGATGGAGGCTTTTTTCCAGGCATGATTTACTACCGCATTGTATGTTTAAATACAGATGGTACCGAAGAATGTTCTGCTGTTCAATCAATTAAGATAATGCAGCGTGGATAATATGAAGCGGAAGAAAACTTCCGCTTCTGTTTTTCATTTTTAAATCCATGTTTATGAAAACACCTTTACTCTTTATTTTTATTCTTTTTGCAATAACAACGTATTCTCAAATCACCTCACCGGTTGTTCGTGCGTACTTTGGTGTAGATGGTGATTTGAAAGCAAGGAGTGTCAATGGTTCTCTTCAATCAAGTGATGATTGGTATCTTCACCCTACTACTGGTGGAACATCATCTAATGGCACATTTGTTATTGATACTGTAGGCGCAGCAGCTATTGTTTCAGGTTATGCGACAGCAACAAATAGATTAAAAAGCTTTTACCGCACAATGAGTAAGCCTGCCTTTACTGTTGTTAACAACAGGCTCTGGCTCGATGCTTTATTTGTACGCGATTATCATGGAAACGATACAACTGTATTTACAGCAGGTTCCGATAAAAATGGCGATAGTCCTGCAAGCTGGTCTGGTGGTACGCAAGGCATTCCTGATAAGAATGATATACTTGACATGTTTATGCATGTAAGGAGAGCGGGACCAAGTACAACAGATTCATTATGGTTTTTCGGGGGCCTTTCGCTTGATAATGTTACCGGAAACAGATACTTCGATTTTGAATTATACCAAACAGATATAAATTACGACAGAGCCTCTGCAAAATGGTATGGTTATGGGCCTGATGCAGGCCATACAAGCTGGGAGTTTAATGCATCGGGAGCTATAACAAAACCAGGAGATATTATTTTTTCTGCTGAATACCAAAGTTCTTCGCTTTCTAAGATTGAAGCCCGTATCTGGATAAATAAAAACTCTTTATTAACTACACCTACAGCGTTTAATTGGTCGGGGCAGTTTGATGGTGCAGGTTCAGGAGCACAATATGGTTATGCAAGTATATTACCCAAAAATGCAGGAACTTTTTATACAGGTTTACAATGTGGCAATGCCGAGTGGGCAGGTCCTTATTCTTTAGTATTGCAGGATAATAGTCTTGCAACAAATTATATTGGTAAGCAATTCATGGAGTTTTCTGTAAACCTTTCTAAGTTAGGTCTTGATCCTGTTCTTTTATTTGGAACCGATATTTGCGGCACACCATTTAACAGGATGGTTGTAAAAACACGGGCTTCCGCATCATTCACTGCAGAATTAAAAGATTTTGTTGCTCCTACAGATTTGTTCCTTGCTCCAAGGGCAGATGCTGTGGCAACTGTGCCACTTTTTTGCGGCAACCCTAATAATGTAAGTTCTCTCGAAGTATTGAACCCAACATCTTCCTCTGTATATACATGGTCTACACCTGATGGACATATTATTGGCAATACGGTGACAACAAACGCCGCTGCTGATCTTGCAGGAATGTATATAGTTACCCAACAATTAATGGCGGGATGTGGTGCTTACGCCAAAGACACTGTTTATATTGTATATGAGGCAGATTGTACTACACTCCAGGGTAAAGGACTTGATATCAAACTAAACTTAAAAAATAATAAACCTCAAATAAGCTGGACTAGTAAAGTTAATAACCATATCCTTTCTTACCAATTGGAAAGAAGTTATGATGGAACGAATTTTCAGACAATTGCTGCCATTGATAATAAGGATATTGAAGCTGTTACCGCTTCTTATTTCTATGTTGATGAAAATGCAGGGAGCAACAGCATAGTTTATTACCGAATTAAATGTGTTACTGAAGGAGGCGCAGGCTATAGCCGTATTGTGAAGATGGCAATTGCTACAAATAAACAAACTTCAGTATTGCCAAACCCTGCCCGAAATTATGTGCAGCTTACAATTCCTTCTGAAAAAACAGGGAAGGCTAAAGTTCTTATATATAACCTGGGTGGCAAATTGGTATATACCGGCAATTATGTCTTAAGTCTAGGCAATAATTTAATGACTATTAATGAAACCAGTAAATGGCTCCCCGGAGTTTATTTATTCCAGATAAATTTTGATGGCAAGCACCAATGGCATAAAGTACTGATAAGTCGCTAACCTATAAAAAACACCATTTCACTAACTCGTCAGATACTTTATAAATTTCATATCTTTACCTTTAACAATGCAACGCTTCAGTTCCTCACTGAAGCGTTGCTATTTTTTTCATCTGTTCTGAACGGATATCAGGCAAGGTGATTTCATAAATTTTTATAAAGTAACAGCGTTAATTATATTGACGTTATAAATTATTCACACCCAAACGAAGTTGTATGAGCATCCAGTATGTGACCAAAGAAACGCTTGAGCAAATGAAAGCCGAACTGCACCAGTTAAAATCTGTTGAACGCCATGCGGCATCCCGTGCAATAGCCGAGGCAAGAGAAAAAGGAGACTTAAAAGAAAATGCTGAATATGATGCTGCCAAGGAGGCACAAGGTTTACTGGAGGCAAAAATCGCCTTACTTGATGGGCAGGTAGCATCTGCCAGGATAGTTGATGAAAGCACTATTGATACGAGCAAAGTTTCTATTCTTACTAAAGTAAAGTTGACCAATCTTAATACAAAAAAACAGGTGACATACCAGATTGTAAGCGAAAAGGAAGCCGATTTGAAATTGGGCAAAATTTCATTTAGTTCACCGATAGGTAAAGGTCTCCTCGGTAAACAGGTTGGTGAAGTAGCTGAAATAACTGCCCCTGCTGGTGTTTTAAAATTTAAGGTAGAAGATATTAGCAAGTAATATGATGATAAGGAAATATGCAGATGTGTAAATGAGAACATCAGCTTCTTTAATAGTATGGATTGGATATTGGCGTATTGCCTTATTGTAAATTGTCCTCATGACACTTTTTTCAAAAATCATAAGCGGAGAAATTGCTTCTTATAAAATTGCAGAAGATGATAATTTTTATGCTTTTTTAGATGTATTCCCATTGCGTGAGGGCCACACCTTAGTTGTGCCTAAAATTGAAATTGATAACTTATTTGATCTTGAGGAGAACTATCTCTCTGGATTACTTTTATTTGCCCAGCCTATTGCTAAAGCCATCGAAAAAGCATTTGACTGTAATCGTTGCGGCATCTCCGTTATTGGTTTAGAAGTACCCCATGCGCATGTGCATCTTATACCCATCAACAGTGCAAACGATTTGAACTTTACACAATCAAAGTCTAAGGCTTCAGCAGAGAGTTTACAACAAGTACAAAAAAGGATTTTGCAGTTTTTATAGAAGCCGCTCCGGGTTTGCCTGGATAAAAGATTCCCAGCCACTTTTAGAGTTTCGTTTGGCCGAAGTTGTTTTTGTGGCGTAAGGCCGGTCAGACATAAAATGATGACAAACCGCAACAGCCAGTGCATCAGTAGCATCAAAATATTTAGGCTTATCAGCAATAACAGTAATACGCTGCAACATTTGCCAAACCTGCTCTTTATCAGCGTTCCCATTACCGGTAATAGACTGTTTGATTTTTTTGGGAGAATACTCTGTAACAGGAATGTTATCGGTCATGGCAGCAGCAATCGCTACTCCCTGGGCACGGCCCAACTTCATCATACTTTGAATATTTTTTCCAAAGAAAGGTGCCTCAATAGCAAACTCATCGGGCTTGAATGTTTTTACAAGATCAGATATGCATTGATGTATTAAACGAAGGCGTTGGTAATTATCTTTTTTAGAGGAAAGCTTAAGTGCATCAAGCTCAATAACAGTAATAATATTATTTGATACCTGTATCAAGCTGTAGCCCATGATCAAGGTGCCAGGGTCTACTCCTAAAATTATTTTCGATGGCTTTTTCAAGGAGGTGGTTATTTTTACGGCGATGCAGTTGAACAAAAGTATCAAAATCTTTCTCAATTACTTTTTAGGCCCTTTGTTATTTATCTGGTTGGCTTTTTCTATTTACCACCAGATACAAAACCAACCACATATCGAAAACTCCTGGCTGCATATAAAAGGATCGTTATTTTCTAATAAAGCGCTTTATCTACTTTTTGTCCTTTTGCTCATGTTTGTTAATTGGGGTTTGGAGGCAAGGAAGTGGCAAATCTCTGTTGCCTCTATCTCTCGCATATCTTTTATTCAGGCATTTAAGGCTATACTATCCGGTGTCTCTTTTTCTGTAACCACGCCAAATCGCATGGGAGAATATTTAGGCCGTATGCTTTACATGCCTGAGGGCAGCAGGCTAAAAAGTATATCTGTTACACTTGTTGGAAGCTTAAGCCAGCTTATCATTACTTTTTATTCCGGCATAGCAGGTTTAATTATTTTAAATAAACAATTAGTAGGTCAAGGTATTTTAAATGAAGTTGCTTATAGGTTTGGCTTATCCGCTCTTTGTGTGATCACTATAGTTTTAACAGTTGTTTATTTATGGGTGAAGATTATTGAAAATGCTTTTGAAAAATGGCTTAAAAACAGTCGGTACTTATATTTAATCGAATCTTTGCGTTCTTTTAACGTACAACTTTTGCTCAACCTTTTGCTTCTATCTTTTTTAAGGTACCTTGTTTTTATAGTTCAATATTTTTTATTGTTCTCTTTGTTTGATGTAGTGCTGCCTCTTCCTGTAGTCTGGAGTGTTGTGAGTGTGTTGTTTCTGGCAATGGCTGTTATTCCTACAATTGCTTTGGCAGAAGTGGGCCTTCGAGGAGAAATAAGTATACAGTTAATGGCGTTGTTTACCACTAATACTTTAGGGGTAGGAATAGCGTCTGTCACCATTTGGTTAATTAATCTTGTGTTGCCTGCTATGGTAGGAAGTGTATTATTTTTGAGTATTAAAGTTTTTAAAAGAAAGAATGAAACTGTTTAAATACTGTCTGGTTTTTTTTGCATGTGTTTCATTTACTTCTATGAAACAGCCTTCGCAACCAGACAATGATTTTTGTGGTATCAGCAACACTAGCTTTTTAGCCGGGGAACAACTTACCATGACAGTTTTTTACAATGTAGCTGGTGTTTATGTAAATGCAGGCACAGCAAGCTTCACCAATTCTTTGGAAAAGTTAGGTGGCAAAACGGTTTTTCACATGGTAGGAGATGGCAAAACAAACCCTTCTTATGATTGGATATATAAAGTTCGTGACCGTTATGAAACATTTATTGATACAGCTACTTTACAGCCTTTGAAATTTATACGCAATGTGAATGAAGGCGGATATAAAAAATACGAGAACATTACTTTTAACCGGTCCGCTAACACTGCCGTTACAAATAAAGGTGTTTATAAAGTGCCTTCATGCATTCAGGATGTTTTGAGTTCTATTTATTATGCACGTAATATAGACTTCAACAAATATAAATCCGGCGACCGTATACCTTTTACCATGTTTTTAGATAATGACATTTATAGTATGTACATCCGTTATCTGGGTAAGGAAGATGTGAAAACAAAATATGGGAAGTTCAGGGCCATAAAATTCAAACCATTACTCATTAAGGGAACCATATTTCAAGGTGGAGAAAAAATGACTGTATGGGTATCTGATGATAAAAACCACATACCGCTTCGCATTGAAAGTCCCATTACCGTTGGTACCGTTAAAATAGATATGATGGGGTATAAAAACCTTCGCTACCCATTAACCTCCTTAAAAAAACTTAAAGGCAACTAAATATCTTTTAGTTTAAAAAAATTTCCTGCTCTTATTCCTTTATCTGTTTGCATTAAATCGCAACATTCTATTACAGCATCGTGCTCAAAAAGTAAAACATAATTATTGTCCAATGCTTGTTTAAGAAAAGCTTTCTTTTCTGTCAGGGTCGTTAGGGGAAACATATCATAAGCCATCACGTATGGCAGGGGAATATGGCCAGCAGAAGGCAATAGATCTGCCATGTAAACAATTGTTCGCCCTTTGTATTTTATTTGAGGCAACATCATGCTTTCGGTATGACCATTAACAAAACGAAAAGAAATATTTTCCGTAAACGGGGACGCTAACAATTTATCTACAAATTGTTCTTCAGGAGAATGAATAAAATTTAATTGACCGCTTTCTTTTATGGGTAAAATATTTTCTCTCAGGAAAGAGGCTTTCTCACGATCGTTCGGTTCTGTGGCCCATTGCCAATGTTTTTCATTGCTCCAATAAACAGCATTTTTAAAAGCAGGAATCAATTTATCACCTTCTCTAATAATAGCTCCACCGCAATGATCAAAATGTAGATGCGTTAGAATTACATCTGTAATATCATCTTTATGAAAGCCGTATTTGGCGAGAGAAGAATCAAGGGTAGCATCTCCATGTAAATGGTAATGACTTAAAAACTTTTGATCCTGTTTATTGCCGATGCCATTGTCTACCAACATCAAGCGGTTGTTATCTTCTATCAGTAAACAACGCATGGCCCATGTACACAAATTATTCTCATCCGGTGGATTGATTTTACGCCACATTACTTTGGGAACTACACCAAACATAGCGCCTCCATCTAACTTGAAAAGTCCTGTATCAATGGTATATAAATTCATGATTTAATAGAAGCAGGTTTTGATTGTGCTTTTAAAGTATAAAACAATAGCGCCAGGCCAATAACAAAATATATTACAAGTGTAAGTACAGAATTTCGTTGGGATCCTGTAAGCTCGTTTATGTATCCGAATGCAAACATTCCGATAACGATGGCAATCTTTTCGGTAACATCAAAAAAACTAAAAAAAGAAGTTGTGTCTTTTGTTTCAGGCATTAGTTTGGAATAAGTGCTTCGGCTTAAAGATTGTATGCCACCCATAACAAAACCAACTGCTGCTGCAAGGCCATAAAATTCGTAAATGCCATGTGCAGGAAGCAGGTATCCCGCAATACATAAACCTATCCAGAATACCACGCAAAACATCAGCGCTTTAATATTTCCTATTTTTTCCGACAGCTTTGATATAATGTAGGCACCTGGTACGGCAACAAGCTGTATTAATACAATAGCGATAATAAGATTGGTGGTGGGTATTTGAAGCTCACTTTTACCATATAATGCAGCAGCAAGCATTACCGTTTGAACGCCCATGTTGTAAAAAAAGAAAGCAGTAAGAAAACGTTTTAATACGGGGATATCTTTTAACTGTTTCCAGACCAATCGCAATTCTTTATATCCTTCTGTTAATGGACTTTTAGTTTGGTCAGCATGTTGGGGTTGAGGCTTAGGAAGCCGGCTAAGCGGAAGCAATGCAAAACCAAACCACCATAGGCCAACCAGTAAAAAAGAAAAACGAAACTGAATGGTTGTGTCTTCATTACCACCTAATATTTCTGGCTTAAAAACAAACACAAAACAAATAACCTGCAATAGTACACTGCCAATATATCCATAAGAAAATCCTTTGGCGCTAATGCGATCTCTGTCAGCAGGGGCTGCTATCTCTGGCAAATAAGAATTATAAAACACAAGACTGGCCCAGTATCCAATGCAGGCAATAATCATACTGGTAAGGCCCAGAGCAAGCATTTCTTTTTCGAAGAAGAATAAAGAACAGCAGGCAATGCTACCAGCCGTTAAAAAGAAACCCATGAACTGCTTTTTATTACCTCTTGTATCAGCGATAGAGGAAAGAAGCGGCGAGATAATAGCTACTACCAGGAAAGCAAACGCCAAAGCATAATTATATAGAGAGGTGTTTGCAAATGATCTTCCTAAAAAATTTACATGATCAATAGTGTTTTCATTTCCATCGCCTGTGATGGCTTCAAAATAGGCCGGGAAGATTGTAGAAGTTATAACCAGGTTGTAAGCGCTGTTTGCCCAGTCATACATAGCCCAGGAATTCACTATTTTTTTGGAAGCAGTTTGCATGTGAGTGGTTGGGTGCTTAAAAATAAAAACACATTACAAAGCAATGTGTTTTTTATAAAGAAACAATGAATTGATATTTCTCTCTATTTAAGGTAGCCGGTATATATTAATATCAAGAGCAAGATGCCTGCTATAATTCTATAAATACCAAAAAACTTAAACCCATAGACTTTCAAAAAATCAATAAAAAATTTTATAGCTAATAGTGCTACCACAAAGGCTACAACATTTCCTATAGCAAAGGCAATTATGTTTTGTTGCGATTCGCCAATTAATTCATAACCCTTTTTTTCCACACCACTACCTTTCCAGTTCTTTAAAAAAAGAGAATACGCCGAAGCGGCAAACATGGTTGGTACCGCAAGGAAGAAAGAAAATTCTGCAGCTAAGTTTCTTGTGAGCTTTTGTTGCATGCCGCCAATGATAGATGCAGCACTACGGCTTACACCAGGCACCATAGCAATCACCTGCCAGCATCCAATGATAAAGGCTTTCAAATAACTTATCTGCTTATCTGCTTCTATTACCGGGTTCTTAAACAACCGATCAATGAACAATAAAATAATACCTCCTGCCAACATGGTTACAGCCACCGTAGTAGGGCTTTCCAGCATTTCATCAATCTTATCGCTAAATAAAAATCCTAAAAGCAAAGAAGGAAGCACACCAATAAAAAGCTTTACATAAAATTGCCAGCGGGCAAAGTCGAAAAATTTTTTCCAATATAAAACCACAACGGCCAGGATAGCACCCAGCTGAATAGCTACCTCAAACAGCTTGGTAAACTCGTTTGATTCAATACCCATAAGGGAACTGGTAATTACCATGTGCCCGGTAGAAGATATGGGCAAAAATTCAGTCAGGCCTTCTACAATAGCAATAATAATGGCCTCAATAATACTCATGAATGGTTATTAAAAGATAGCCGTTAAACTTTTTGCTTGCGAAAAATGGCGAAGATTTCTATTACCATCCCTGCTAAAATAAGCATTGGAGCAATAGTGATGCGGGTAGTGCTGTACACTTCATCTGCCTTAAATACATTAGGATCGTCACTGCGGCCACCGGCCATCAGTAAAAAACCAATTCCAATTAAAGCTGCTCCGCCCAGCATCCATAAAAGGTTTGTTTTTTCAAAGAAAGGAGCTCGTCCGGCAGGAATATCTTTATTTATCGTTTCTTTTTTAGACTTCATGGCTTTTCTTAAAGAGGCAAAATAAAGGAATAATGAATAAGAATATTGAATTAGTGTGTTAACAAGCGGTAAACTAATACAATTCATCCAATTTCATTCTCAGGTATTTCAATGCACTTCTGTACGTGCTGAAGACGGTAATAAAAATGCCAATAAGTAAAAGCACAACAAACATAAACACCAACAAAGGTGTGTCATGTAATGCTTTCAAGTCAGGTACATAATGCTCCGCAATTAATACCACGCCATAAACAAGTGCAATAGCAATCACCGCACTAATGGCTCCATTAATGATGGCACGTATGTTTAAAGGCTTCGTGATGAACCAACGTGTTGCGCCAACCATCTGCATGGTTTTAATTAAAAAGCGATTACTAAACATGGCTAGCCTGATGGTATTATCAATTAATACAATTACAGACACTGCCATTACAATGGCTACAATAGCCAGGGCAAGACTGATTACATTAAAGTTGCGCTGCATTTTGCCAACAATTGAAGTTGGGTAGCGCACTTCATCTACAGCCGGAAAACTAGATAATAACTGCTTGATAGAAGTTAACCTTGTAGAATCTACATAGTCGGCATTCAAGGTAAAATCTATACTGGTAGGCAATAGGCTGTTCTCCAAAAACTCAGTAAAATCTTCACCACCGCTTTTTATCCATTCCTGCTTTGCCGTTTCCTTATCTGTATATTTTACAGTCTTGGTATAAGGTTGGGCAGTAATATAATTTTGTAGATTTTGCCTGGCGCTGTCATGCACATTTGGCTTTAAAAAAACCTGCACTTCCACGCTTTCTTTGAAGTATTGAATCAGCTTTCTTGAGTTGATGGTCAACCACCCCACAATACCCAGTAGAAATAAAACCAGTGTTACGCCAAGGATCGACATAAAGTACGATGGTTTCCCACGTTGAGATGAAGCTTTACCAAATTGAGCCATGCTATCGAATTTTAGAAGGAAACAAAAATAACCGATTGAGCCTAAACCCACTCAATCATCTCAAAGCTTTCAAATCGTTAAACGCTTAGTTTCAGCTATTTTTGCCTTCCTTTAACGGAGTTGGTAGCAGATTATTGCAGTGTAATATTTGGAAGCCAGCTAAAGTAATGCTGTTCAGCGGCTGTTGTGTCACTCACTTGTACGTTCGGTAATGCTATTGAGCTAAGTACGAAATACAAAATTCGAAGTACGCCGAATGATGCTAAATGCTGAATGCAAAATGCCGAATGCTTTAGGCCCACGCTGTTACCAACTTCTCATTACTTACAACTTATACTTTACATGGAGTACAATTTTAGAGCTATTGAACAAAAATGGCAGCAGCAGTGGAACGAGAGCGGCGCTTATAAAATAAGCAATGAGTCGTCTAAACCTAAATATTATGTGTTGGATATGTTTCCTTATCCGAGTGGTGCAGGGTTACATGTAGGCCATCCGTTAGGGTATATAGCTTCAGATATTTATGCCCGCTATAAACGTCTTAAAGGGTTTAATGTGTTGCACCCTATGGGCTATGATGCATTCGGTTTGCCGGCAGAACAGTACGCCTTAGAACATGGCGTGCATCCCGCAGTAAGTACAGCTCAAAACATTAAAAATTTTAGGAGCCAGTTAGATAAAATCGGCTTTTCATTTGACTGGAGCCGTGAGGTTAACACATCTGATCCAAAGTATTATAAATGGACGCAGTGGATTTTTCTTCAATTATTTAAATCATGGTTCAACAGGCAAACAGCAAAGGCAGAACCAATAGAAACCCTGCAAAATCTATTTAAACAAAGCGGTAATAAAGAGCATCCCATCCCCAATGCTCATGCCCAGATCTCCAATGAATGGAAAACATTTGACGCAAACCAGTGGAATAGTTTTGACGAGAAGGTACAACAAGCCATTTTAATGGAATACCGCCTTGCGTATTGTGGTTATGGCGAGGTAAACTGGTGCGAAGCATTGGGAACCGTATTGGCCAACGACGAAGTGATTAACGGCGTAAGTGAAAGGGGTGGATACCCGGTAGTGAAAAAGAAATTGCGCCAATGGTATTTGCGTATAACCGAATATGCAGATCGTTTGCTAGGAGGTTTGTCAACAGTAGACTTTAGCGATGCCATGAAGGAAATGCAAACAAACTGGATTGGAAAAAGCAGCGGTGCTGAGATCGTGTTTCGCCTCACCCCCGACCTCTCTCAAGTGGAGCTGGAGAGGGGAGAAGGCCAGCCTGCAGCATTTGATTCACAATTAAATGTTGCAGAGGAGCCTTATCCTAAATATGGGATAGAAAATAAAGTGCAGTTTGATAATGCAAGGCTAAACAGAAAAGAAAGTACCGAAGCGGAAGCGAAGCTGTGGGAGCAGTTAAGAGATTCTAAAGTTGGTTGTAAGTTTAGAAGGCAGCATCCGGCAGAAAATTATATAGTAGATTTTGCCTGTTTGCAAAAAGGATTAATAGTGGAAGTAGATGGAGGCTATCACAATAATGAAGAACAAAGGAAGTATGATGAGGATCGAACAAAGCACCTGGAGCAAAAAGGTTTTACAATCCTACGTTTCACCAATGAAGAAGTATTGGCTAATGTATATGCTGTCCGTGATAAAATAAAAGAAGCAATAGCCAAGTTACCAGAAAAGGGAGCTATTCATAATGAAACAACAAACATCAACGGCCCATCCCCCCTCTCCAGCTTTGCTGGAGAGGGGCCGGGGGTGAGGTGCTACACCACCCGTCCTGATACTATATTCGGCGTAGACTTTCTAGTTATAGCACCCGAACACGAGCTCGTGGATACGATCACCACCTCCAATCAAAAGGCCGCCGTTGAAGAATACATTACCTACGTAAAAAGCCGTTCCGAAAGGGAGCGTATGGCAGAGAAAAAAATAACAGGTGTATTTACCGGTGCTTATGCAACCAATCCTTTTGATGACGAAAAGAAAATTCCAATTTGGATCTCTGAATATGTACTAGCAGGATATGGCACTGGAGCCATCATGGCGGTGCCCTGTGGTGATGAGCGAGATCATAAATTTGCCCGGGAGTTTAATTTGCCCATTACCAATATCGTCGGAGATTATTACAACGGCGAAGAAGCGAACCCTACCAAGGAAGCCATCCTGCAAAACAGCGGCTTTTTAAATGGGGTGAAGATGAAAGATGCAAGTGAGATTGTGATCAACAAACTGGAAGAACTCGGTATTGGCAAGCGCAAGGTGAATTATAAAATGCGTGATGCAGCGTTTAGTCGCCAGCGTTATTGGGGTGAGCCCTTTCCCATTAAATGGATTGATGGCATTGCTTATCCTTTAGATGAAAAAGAACTACCATTAGAACTTCCCTACGTAGAAGGCTACAAAGCAGGCCCGGAAGGAGAGGGGCCATTGGCTAATTTAAAAGAATGGTCGCACCTCCCTGCTCTTTCAGGAGAGGGGTCGGGTGTGAGGGAGACGAACACGATGCCTGGTTATGCCGGAAGCAGCTGGTATTTTCTTCGTTATATGGATCCTCATAATGAAGAAGCGTTCTGCGATAAAAAAGTAAGCGATTACTGGGGCCAGGTGGATTTATATGTAGGCGGTACAGAGCATGCAGTAGGGCATTTATTGTATAGCCGCTTATGGACGAAAATTCTTTTTGACCTTGGTCATATTAGGCATGATGAACCATATAAGAGGTTGTTGAACCAGGGTATGATACAAGGTCGTAGCAGTATAGCTTACAGATTTACCTTCTCAGCTATTTATTATGAAGACGGTAAAATCATGCTTCCTGAAGACTATCCTTTTAATTCATTCTTCTTATCTAGGGAAATATATGAGTTTATAAATCGCGACTATATTATTAACCTTCAGAATTTTCTTGACAATTATTTTGACGCGTATTATGTAAGAAGAGTTTCGACAATTGCCGAACCAAGCATTCAGAAGATTCATATCCCAATAGATTGTGTAGATGTAAATGATAAATTGGATGTTGCTAAACTTAGATCACGAACTGGGTTTAAAAACTCTGAATTTATTTCAAAAACTAAGGATTTTATTTGTGACTCTGAAGTTGAGAAAATGTCTAAACGCTGGTTAAACGTTGTAAATCCTGACGATGTAGTAGAAAAATACGGCGCCGACACTTTCCGCATGTACGAAATGTTTTTAGGCCCTGTGGAAATGAGTAAGCCCTGGGATACAAAGGGCATAGAGGGCGTGCATCGTTTCCTTAAAAAATTGTGGCGCATGTTTGTTGATGATAAGGGATTGATTGTAACAGACGAGGCACCAACAGCGGCTGAGCTAAAAATACTTCATAAGACCATCAAAAAAATTGAAGAGGACACAGAAAGGTTCTCGTTTAACACAACGGTAAGTGCTTACATGGTTTGCGTGAATGAATTGATGGATCTTAAAAGTCATAAGCGAGAAATACTTGAACCATTGCTCGTTACCTTAACTCCTTATGCACCACATATAGCAGAGGAATTATGGCATATACTTGGTAACGAGTCTTCTATACTTGATGCTTCCTTTCCAACATTCGATCCTAAGCATCTTGTAGAATCAGCTAAAGAATATCCTATTTCTATCAATGGTAAAATGCGTACACAGATTGTGATTGACTTAAATGCAGATCAAAAAGCCATTGAAGACATTGTGCTTCAAAATGCCGTCGTTCAAAAATGGCTTGAAGGGAAATCACCTAAGAAAATAATTTATGTAAAAGGTAAAATGGTGAATGTGGTGATTTAATGTTTAAGGCTTTAGATCTGGAGCCTGACCTACATTCTTTATACATTTGCAGCCATGAAAATAACTACCATCATATTTGACCTGGGTAACGTATTAATCGGGTGGGATCCAGACCGTGTTTTTGATAAAATTTTTGATGACAAGGAAAAGAAGAAACATTTTTTTGAAAGCATTTGTACCATGGAATGGAACGAAATGCAGGACGAAGGCCGGTCTATTGCAGAAGCTACGAACGAGCTGGTTGCCAAACACCCTGATTGGAAAGAACATATAGAAGCTTATTATGGCCAGTGGCCCCAAATGATTAGTGGCCCAATAGATGGCACCGTAGAAATATTTAAACAGTTGAAAGATGCCGGGAAATATAAATTCTATGCATTAACCAACTGGAGCGCAGAACTTTTTCCTTATGCGCTGAAACACTTTCATTTTTTGCAATGGTTTGATGGAAGGGTGGTAAGCGGCGAAGAAAAAATGCGAAAGCCATATCCCCAGTTCTATCAAGTGCTGCTGGACCGCTATGATGTAACGCCAGACGAAGCTGTATTTATTGACGATAGCTTACGAAACATAAAAGCTGCAGAAGAACTGGGCATTAAAAGCATTCACTTTACATCTCCGGAACAGCTTAAAGAAGAATTGAAAACACTTGGGGTATTGTAAGGTGTTTGAGATGTATAAGGGTAATTGAAGTTTAAGTAAATCTTAAATTATGCAGTAGGGAAAAATGCCGGGTCAAGCCAGGCATGACGGTGCAGGTGGCGTTATAACAATCAACCGGCTTACCTCCTGAAGCGTAAAAGGCAGGTTATGGCCGTATAGCAGCTTATTGCTACATGACATGTATGTTAGTAACAATCATATAGCTGGTTGTTAACCATAAAGCCTTTGCAATCATACCGGCCTTGAGCCGGTATCTTTACCCAAAGAACTCGTGCTAAAATGACCATCTAATCCAGTACTGGCCTTAACCACCTCTCTGCTTCCTCTAAAGGCATGTTTTTACGCATTGCATAATCTTCCAGTTGATCTCTTTGTATTTTACCAATTCCAAAATATTGGCTTTTTGGATGTGCAAAATACCAACCGCATACCGAAGCAGCCGGGTTCATTGCCAGGCTTTCGGTTAGCTCAATGCCTATACTTTTTGTAGCATTCAATAAATCAAAAAGTTTATATTTTTCTGTATGTTCCGGGCACGCAGGATACCCTGGTGCCGGGCGGATACCTGAGTATTGTTCTTTGATTAATTGTTCATTAGTCAATTGTTCATTTTTTTCATAGCCCCAATATTCCCGCCGTACTTGTGCATGCAGGCATTCTGCAAAGGCTTCTACCAAACGATCAGAAAGAACCTGCACCATAATCTTATTGTATTCATCAAGGTCTTTTGCAAATCGTTCGCGGTGTGTTTCCATACCTTTTATAGTAACGGCAAATGCACCCATATAATCGGCCCATTCCGGCTCCCCCGAAGGGGGAGAGACCAATGCACTAACCCCACTTTTTGTCGCTTCTACATTATTTGAAGTCACTTGTTTAAGCTGGCTTTGTGCGGCTGATGGCCCTTCCCTTCGGGAAGGGTCGGGGATGGGCATTGGCTTCACAAAATCTGCCAATGAAAAATTGGGCTGGCCCGGAGCTTTTTGTATTTGCTGGCGAAGACATTCAAGATGCACTTCGCCTTTACCTGATTGCACTATAATTGTGTCCTTGTTATTAGACGCAGCAGGCCAAAAACCTATTACACCATCAGCTATAAACCATTTTTCATCTACAATTTTTTGCAGCAATTTTTTGGCATCATTATATAACTTGGTAGCTTCCACGCCTACCACTTTATCAGACAAAATTTCCGGAAACTTACCATGCATTTCCCAGGCAATAAAAAATGGTCCCCAATCAATATATTCAGCTATAATGCCCATGTCGTAATCTTTAAAAACCTTCACTTCATCTATAGCAGGCTTTACTGGTGAATAATTCGTCCAGTCTATTTTGGTTTTATTGGCCGCAGCAGCTTCATAGCTGAGATATGCTTTTGCTGTTTTCTTTTTATCAAATGCCTCTCTTAACCCGTTGTATTCTTTATTGATGTTTTCTAAGAATGAAGCTTTCTGTTCATCACTCAATAAATTTCCTGCAACAGTTACGCTCCTTGATGCATCTAATACATGCACTACACCATGATCATATTGCTGTGCAATTTTTACAGCTGTATGCATGCGTGAGGTGGTAGCGCCTCCAATTAGTAAAGGCTGCTTCATATTGCGGCGTTTCATCTCATGCGCCACGTGCACCATTTCATCTAAGGAAGGCGTGATCAATCCGCTAAGGCCAATGATATCCGCGCCTATTTCTTCTGCCGTGTTCAAAATTTTGTCTGCTGCTACCATCACACCCAGATCTATTACATCATATCCATTACAGCCAAGAACAACGCCTACAATGTTTTTTCCAATATCGTGTACATCACCTTTAACGGTGGCCAATAAAATTTTTGCTGCCCCTGCGCTTTCTTCATTAAGAGTACCTGCTGCCAAATGCGCCAGGCGTCGTTCTTCTTTTTCTGCTTCAATGTAAGGTGTCAATATTGCTACCGACTTTTTCATTACCCGTGCGCTTTTTACTACCTGTGGTAAAAACATTTTACCGGCACCAAATAAATCTCCTACTACATCCATGCCTGCCATAAGAGGACCTTCAATCACATCTAAGGGCTTAGGATATTTCTGCCTTGCTTCTTCTGTGTCCCCATCTATAAAGTCGGTAATACCATTAACCAATGCATGTTTCAAACGTTCTTCTACTGAAGTGCCTCTCCACTCATCGTCCTTCTTTTCTTCTTTATCCTTTGCCTTTACAGTTTCGGCAAAGTTCACAAGGCGCTCTGTTGCGTCTGGATTTCTGTTCAATATCACATCTTCACAGAGTTCTTTTAACTGGGGTTCTATTGCATCATACACTACCAATTGCCCTGCGTTTACAATGCCCATGTCCATTCCAGCTTTTATTGCATGGTACAGGAACACAGCATGCATGGCTTCCCGGACAGGTTCATTGCCGCGAAAGGAAAAAGATACATTAGAAACGCCACCACTTATTTTAGTTAGTGGCATTTTTTGTTTGATAACCCTTGTTGCTTCAATAAAGTCTACACCATAATTATTGTGTTCTTCTATACCTGTGGCAATAGCAAATATGTTCGGGTCGAAGATGATGTCTTGTGGAGCGTAGCCCACTTTTTCAGTAAGTATTTTATAAGCTCTTTCAGAGATAGAAACCTTTCGCTCAAGTGTATCAGCCTGGCCTGCTTCGTCAAACGCCATTACAACCACCGATGCACCATAAGCCTGGCAAATAAAGGCCTGCTCAATAAATTTTTCTTCTCCTTCTTTAAGAGAGATAGAGTTAACAATGCATTTGCCCTGAACACATTTCAGTCCTGCTTCAATAATTTCAAACTTCGAGCTGTCAATCATTATCGGAATCTTAGCAATATCCGGCTCGCTTTGTATCAGGTTCAGGTAAGTAGTCATGGCTTGTACCCCGTCAAGCAAGGCATCATCCATATTTACATCTAATATCTGGGCACCATTCTCTACCTGTTGGCGGGCGACCGAAAGGGCTTCCTCGTATTTGTTTTCACGGATCAGGCGGGCAAACTTCTTTGAGCCTGTTACATTGGCTCGTTCACCTACATTCACAAAATTTGATTCCGGACGAACAACAAGTGGCTCGAGTCCTGAAAGTCTTAGGTATGGTTTGATTGTGTTCATTATTGATTTTCTTTCGCCACAAAGGCGCTAAGGCAGAAAGGTTCACAAAGATTATAAAATCATTCGTTTGATGCCGCCTTTTATTAATGGAACTGTAAAGTTGATTATGTAACCAAGGTGCCTGTTGGAAAGTTTTAAATAGCTTAATAATTGTGCTTCCCAAACAGGATGATAATTTTCTTGCGCTTTTAATTCTACTATTACTAAGTCATCTACTAATATATCAAGCCGTAAGCCTTCTTCAAATATTATGCTATCGTATATAACAGGAACTTTTTGTTGTGTCGTAAATGGAATATTTCTTTTATTCAATTCATAACAAAAGCATGCTTCGTAAACCTTTTCTAAAAGTCCTGGGCCAAGGGCTTTATGAATGTGATAGGCGCAATCAACAATCTGTTTACCTAACCATTCCTGATGTTCAACTCTTGTATTCATTCTTTGTGCAACTTTCTGTCTTTGCGTCTTTGTGGCCTGAATTACACTTCTTCCAATACTGGTAATACCCTTGGCTTAAGGTCCTTTACTGCTTTAGCTATACACCTGATATGATCTGGCGTAGTACCGCAGCAACCACCTACAATATTTACAAAACCCTCCTTTGCCCAGTCTTCTAAGAAGTGCGCTGTTTGATGCGGCTCTTCATCATACTCACCCATAGCGTTAGGCAAGCCTGCATTTGGATAAGCTGATACAAAACAGAATGCAATGGTGCTTAATTCCTCTATGTGCGGCCTCATTTCCTTTGCACCTAATGCACAATTCAATCCGACACTTAACGGCTTTGAATGCATGATAGAAGTATAAAAAGCTTCCAGTGTTTGTCCGCTCAATGTTCTACCGGAAGCGTCTGTAATGGTTCCACTAATCATTACTGGCAACTCAGGTTGATTTGTATCTCTAAAATATTTTTTAACAGCAAAAATGGCTGCCTTTGCATTCAATGTATCGAATATAGTTTCAATAAGTATCAGGTCAATGCCGCCTTCAACTAAACCCTTTACCTGCTCATAGTAAGCTTCAAAAGCTTCATCAAACGTCATTGCCCGATAACCGGGATCATTTACATCAGGAGATAGTGAAAGAGTTTTATTCATTGGGCCAAGGGCACCGGCCACGAAACGTGTATGCAATTGGGTGTTGGCAGTTGGCAGTTGAATTTCTGTGCCTTTGCTAACTGTTAACTGCAAACTTTCTTCGTATTCTTCAATGGCTTCTTTTGCAATGCGGGCCGCGGCTACATTTATTTCAAAAGCCAACGCTTCCATTCCGTAATCAGCCAGAGAAATTTTTTGTGAGTTAAACGTATTGGTCTCAATGATGTTGGCACCGGCAGCCAGGTATTCTTTATGAATGGCTTTAATGATCTGTGGTTGGGTAAGGCAAAGCAAATCATTATTGCCTTTTACATCTGAGGGCCAATCTTTAAAACGTTCGCCCCGGTAGTCTGCTTCAGATAACTTGTAGCGTTGGATCATGGTACCCATGGCGCCATCAATCACCAATATGCGTTCTTTAAGTAAACTGCTTATGTCTTTCATGCTCGTAAAATTTTGAGGGCTTTTGCTGCAAATTGTTCGGAACGTACAAGTGAGTGACACAACAGATGTTGATAGTAGTACCTGGCTCAGTACATCTCTTCTTTACTAATAAACGAGGGAAACTATATAGGAGAGTTCCTTACGTTTATTAGTTCTGTTATGGCCGAACAATAAACAAATCCGCCGGGTGCAAATGTAAGGGAAAAGGAAAGGCCCGGCCCACCTAAATCCTCCCGAAGGGAGGACTTGCCAGCAGCACAGCCCTATAAGGCAGCTATCCTTAATAATGCTTTAAGGTTGTTAAACACAACTTTATAAGATTGTAACAATTATTTCCTTACGGTTAAATAAAGCCTTCCAGCTATAACACAGCGTCATCAAATAAGCTGGGGTGGTGCTAGGATGGCCTTCCCTTCGGGAAGGTCGCAATGGGCTGTGCTTCTTACTTACCCGACACATAGCTCTCTATAGGAAGCCTGTTCTGTAGGCTTCTTGCGAGCGTCATTTCATCGGCATACTCAAGTTCGCCGCCAAAAGATATGCCTCGCGAAATGGTGGTAACTTTTACAGAAGCAGCAAGCTTCTTTTGGATATAATAGATAGTCGTATCGCCTTGTATGGATGGACTTAACGCAAAGATCACTTCACCAACATCATCTTTTTGCGCCCTGTACACAAGCGTATCGATGTTTAATTGGGAAGGCCCGATGCCATCAAGCGGAGAAATAACACCACCAAGTACATGGTAGGTGCCATTAAATTGCTGGGTGCTTTCCAGCGCAATTACATCACGAATATTTTCTACCACGCAGATAACATCTTGTTTGCGCATAGAGTTGGCACAAATAGAACATATATCACCATCAGCTACATTATGACAACGTTGGCAGAACTTTATTTCTGTACGCATACGAGCCACCACATCACCAAAATGCTGTACTTCTTCTGCATCCTGCTTCAGTAAATGAAGCACTAGCCGCAGGGCAGTTTTTTTGCCTATCCCGGGCAGTTTTGCAAACTCATTCACGGCGGTTTCTAACAAAGCACTGGAAAATTGCATAGCCCGCAAATTTACGCTTTTTGAGGCGCTAAAAGCCGCTTGGGGCGCTTATTACAACATTATTTTAGCGGGAATTTTTAAAGGATTTGTAACACCCAACTAATTGTAAAAAGTGCTTTAATAAAATGGTTAATGAACGATGGTATCAAGCACAAAAAATAGGAACAGGTCTATAGCCCTACATCAAATTCGTTTTCCCAGTCAGGTTTAACCGTAATTTTTCTTCCTATCGGTAGCACCAGTTCCGGTTGTTTTTTAACACCAAAAAATTCTCCTGCATCCCAAACGCCATTGTTGTTTTCATCATACAAAATACGCAGGTCATATTCTCCCGGGAGGAATAAGGCTTGTGCATACGAACCTGATTTAACAGGAGCGGCAAACATAACTTTATCAGATTGCACAAACTGCAGGACGGGGTTTTTGGTAAGGTCTACGTTGCGTAGCTTTATGTCAAGCCGTCCGTAGTCCTTCAATTTTTTTGTAGCAAAGGATAAGGTGTCGTTTCGCAATAGTTTTCGCCCTGTAGTATCTTCTGCAAAATCTTTTTCTGTAACAAAGTGGTACGCTGTTCCTTCTTTCCATGGCGTTTTAATGCGTATTTCTTTTCCGGTACTGTCTAACTGAATTGAATAAGCAGCCACAGGTATAAAACTGCTATCTGTAGACAACTTCATTTTAGATGAATCAAAATTGCGTAGTGGTTTTTCTGTGGTTAGCAGCAGGTCAGTTTGTAAATCCTGTTGGCCACTAACAAGGTTATTCGTTATCCGCAATCTTTTGTCGGCGGGTGTAGGTCTGCCAGCCGGCCCTGAACCTGAACCGGGCCTTGGTATGGCGGAAGATTTTTTTTCTTTTTCTTTCTCTTCTCGGTAGGCATATAATGTTACTGGTTTATTGCCTCCTGAAACAACAGCAGAATCGGCAAAGGCAAACAACTGGTCGGGGCTGGTATAACGTCTTAGTGTACCCGCATCGCCAATGGCATAAATAGCAAATATGCCGGGAGGTAAGTTTTTGAAGGCGAACCGCCCGATACTATCAAGCTTTGCTGCATAGCGAGGCCGTTGTTTTGCTACAGCTGAATCAGTAAGATCTGTATGCAATACAACAGTTAGCGTGGAGTCTGTTTTTCCATTCTCTGCCAGAATAACTCTGCCGCTCAAAGCCAACGAATCTAAATAAGGCCCTGTAGAAAAGGTATAAGTGAATTGACGAAAAGGATTGCTTTCATTAATATCTTTTATAGCATTACCGAAATTGAATGTATAAGTGGTATTTTTTTCAAGCGTATCACGAAGACGAACTGTGATGGTTTTTAATTTTACATCAACCTGTGGCACAGTCTCAAACAAAGGTGTAAATAAAAGATTGTTTTGTACATCTTCCAGGTCTACATATTCATCAAAGTTGAGTACGATGCGATTGCCTTTAAAATTTACTGTAGAATCCTTGGGGCTCGCGCTTACTAATACAGGAGGTAAGCTATCCCTGGGTCCACCGGATGGCGGAATAATATTGGCGCACCCAACTGTAGAAACTAGGATTTGTAAGATTGAAATGATTAGAAGAAAAAAGAAAAGAATGCGTTTCATTCGGCTGCAAACATAAAGCCTTTCATTGCTTTATGTTTATGCGCCATCTTAATAATGAGCAAAAGTTTGACCTCAACCTAACCCTCTCCTGCAAAGCCGGAGAGGGAACAGCACACAGCCCAGAAGAACAATCATCCCGAAAAAAAATTGACAGCCTTAATGTATAAAACTTTGACTCAAGTTGCCATTAATTGCCTCCCTGAGAATAGTTGGCAGTTAGCCACCCTCTCCCTCTCCTGCAAATCTGGAGAGGGAACAGCGCACAGCCCAGAAGGACTAAGAAGTCTTAAAAAAACTAACAGAATAAATATTGCAAGAATGATGCTGATGGAAGGCTTCAATTAAGAGAGTGATACGAAAATATGTAGGGTGTTGCTTCCCCCCTCTCCAGCTTTGCTGGGGAGGGGCCGGGGGTGAGGTGTCACTCCACCAACCGCATCCCCATAAACGGCTCCGCTTCTTCCGGCACCTCTTCCTGCAAACTCACATGCAACTTATGGTCTTTTACAAAATTGCACCAATGACAGTCAGGCTTACCACAACCAGTATAAAAATCATGGTCCTGAATCTTTTCCCATGTTTCGGAAATCTGTTCTTTTACTACCTCTTCATGGTCAGGGCTAATATGAATCGTTTTTCTATCGAACAGTTCTTTATCATTAGGCTCTATAAAAAAGAACTCAATGCCCCGCAGGTTCTTCGTTTTGCCTTTCATGTTGTCTGACAAAATTTTATAAAACACAGCCTGCCGCCAGTAGTTTCCACCAAGTGGTTTTTGCATGTGACCCGGCTCTGCAAACTCCCACCGCTTGTTGCACTTATCCAATGCACCGGTTTTAAAATCGGTGATCTGTATATCATTACCCCAGTATTGTATCTTATCTGCAAAGCCTTTAATGGGTATCTCACCAAGCACCGCTTCCATCGGTACTTCTGTACGAATAAAATCTCCGGCTGCGCCTTCATCAAAATGAGCATCAAAGAAGGCGCTTAAACATTTTGCGCCATACTCTGTAAAGCGCTTTAGGCTCTGTGGTGTAAACACTTCGCGGTGCTGTGTGATGTGCCATTGAAAGCGGGATAGCAAAACCGACTTTGCCGGGTACACTTTCTCCTCCATCATCTTGATGTAATAATGGTTCAATGCATCGTGCATGCTGCTACCAAACTGTGCACTTTCATTTATAGCCGAAGGCACACGAATGAGTGAGTTGTAATAAAACTTCACCGGGCAATCGAGGTAGTTGTTCAAAGCCGTTACATTCATTTTAAAACTTTGTAACAAGCCATTGATAAAATCTTTCTCCGCTGCTTCCAGTTGCGGTTGTTGTGTAAGGCCATAACGCAACACCGAGTATTTCAGCTTCACATCTTCCGGCAGGGTGATGGGCTCTACTTTTAAATTATCTTCTGCATTCATTTCGGCAATAAACCTTGATACCTCCAATGGCTTACCCTCGTTGTTGAACTGCGGGAACGACATGTATAAATATTTCTCGGCCCTTGTGGCTGCTACAAAAAACAGCCGGCGCAATTCTTCTCCATCCTCTTGTGCCGATGTTTTTTCAAAGACATTAGGTGGCAGCTTATAACCCTGGCTCAGCTTGCGCTTTCCTTCCCACAGGCCGCTATAGCAACCCATAAAAAACACATAAGTATATTCAAGTCCCTTGCTGCCATGGCAGGTAAGCAGGTTTACACCGGTTTCTGTGCCTGCTGTTTGTACCAGTGGCAATGAAATGTTGTTCTCCTCCAGCAAATGAATCTGGTCCATCAGGCCACGCAGCGTAAGATCGGGGTTGCGGCGACATTCATCCTGCACATAATCGAAAAATGCGTTCAGCATGCGCATGTGTGCAGCCTTATCGGGTTGCTGCATGATGTAGGATAAAATGCCCGTTTCATTAATCATTCCTTCCAGCCAACGCAGCAGCGGCAGGTTGGCACTATCGGCAATCAGCTTTTCAAGCATGCCATGTATCTGCACCATCTTATCGGTAAACTCGTCTGACGAGAACAGCCTGGTTAAATTAAACTCCACCTGGCTTGCCATCCAGGTACGCAGCGAGGTAATGTCCCTGCTTCCTTTTTTGCCAAATACTTCATTGCAAACAGCTGCAATTTTTAGCGGCGGTATCTTATTAAAATTAAAATGTAGAATAGAGAAAAGATAATGGTCGCCGCTGTATGGCATGTCCATTTCTCCCAGCACATAATTAATGTAGGTAAGAATCTTTTTTATAAAGCCTTCCTTCAGCAGGTTTACCGAACGCTTTACATACACAGGCACACCTTGCAATTGCAAAAACTTTTGCAGTTCATCCCCCGTGCGGTGCTCTTTATAAATAACAGCAATACAACCCGGCTTTGTGCCTTCGTCTACCAGGGCTTTTATTTCTTCGGCCACTAAAATATTTTCTTCAAATTCGTTGGCTACGGACCGAACGGATGGCTGAATTAATACATCCTTATGTTCTTCACGGGCAGCGGTAAGCACTTTTTTAAAATCGGAGTATTGGTTTACCAGGCGCTGTGTATTGTTGCCAATGAGGTGACCGGCAGCATCAAGTATCGGCTGTACTGAGCGATAGTTATGTGTGAGTACCACCCGAAGCAAATCTTTCTCGTACTTCTTCGCCAGCAACATCATGTTTTCCATATTGGCACCCTGGAACCTGTAGATGCTTTGGTCATCATCGCCCACCACAAAAATATTAGGGGCTTCATCCTGCCAGTAAGATATAAGCTGCTCTACCAATGCGTTCTGGCTGCCCGATGTATCCTGGTATTCATCCACCAGTATAAACTGGTATTGCTCCTGGTAGCCAAGCAAAAGGTCAGGATGGTTGCCAAAGGCCTCAATCACCCAGTTGATCATATCATCAAAATCATAGCGCTGGCCATCCTTCAGCAATTGCTGGTACAAGGGAAAAGCCTGCACGGCCGCTTTCAGCTTTTCCATTTTTTCTATTTCATCCCGCCCTTTTTGGGTAAGTTCTATAATGCCTTTGCGCAGCTTTACCTTGTTGGCAAATTCTTCCGGAATGCCTTCGTTAATATATTCATCAATCTTTTTTTGCAGCCACTCAGGGCGCCAGCCTTCCCGCTTCATGTTGCTGAACAAGGCTTTCAGCCAGGCCGCTTCAAAATAAGCATCGGTTTTATAGCGCTTCAACGGGTTGCTTTCATCAAAAGAATCAATGAGCTTCATCAGCGATTGCATTTGCTCCAGCTCGTTTATGGGTTGCAGGTCACGCTTATGAAAAAGATGGGTGTTTTGCTGGATCACGCTGTTGCAAAACGAGTGGTAGCTATGCAGGTTTACGCTGTATGCATCCGGACCAATCATTTGCAGCAAACGCTGGCGCATAGCCAGCACACCCGCATCGGTATAGGTAAGGCAAAGAATGTTGGAGGGCAGGTAATCTGTTTCCAGCAAAATTTTACCAATGCGTACGCTTAGTATTTGTGTTTTGCCAGTACCCGGCCCCGCGACTACCATCACGGGGCCATACACCTGGTCTACCGCTTTTTTTTGTTCACTGTTCAGGCGGTTATATTCCAGGTTGAATTTTTCTAAAAGTTTATCTCGTGCTGACATTGTTGTTTTTTTTAATTGATGTTCTGCTTTCTCTTCTCTTTACTATTTCTGGCTCTCTTCCTCTGTACGTTTCTGCTCCCGGTTTTGTGCAATATGAATGGCTTGTTGCAGCCGCTCCTTCAAAATGTTTTTCGAGGGCAGGGCAGTAAGGTACTGCGCCACCCTTATCCGCTTTTCGCCCAGCATCAGCAGTTCTACATGCTCTTCCGATTTATCGGCGCATAAAATCAAACCGACGGGCAATTCTTCTCCTTCTCTTATTTCATGTTTTTCCAGCCAGCGCAGGTATAGTTCCATCTGGCCTTTATAAGCCGCCTTAAACTTGCCAAGTTTTAAATCAATGGCTACCAGGCGCCGCAAGCCCCGGTGGTAAAAGAGCAGGTCAATATAGTAATCTTCGCTGTCAATGGTAATTCTTTTCTGGCGGGCAATAAAGGCAAAATCAGAGCCCAGTTCAATAATAAACTTTTGCAGCTCCACAAGTATTGCGGTTTCCAGGTCCCGTTCACTATAGGCATCTTGCAAGCCCAAAAAATCAAGCACATAAGGATCTTTAAAAACAAGGTTCTCGGTAACCGGGCCTTCGTTCTGAAGTGTCTCCAGTTCCTTCTCGAGGAGGCTGCCCGGGCCTTTCGACAAGGCAGTGCGTTCGTACAGCATAGAGTTGATGCGTTCCGAAAGCTGGCGGCTGCTCCACCGCTCGTGTGCACACATTTCAAAATAAAACCGGCGCTTTATTTCGTCATCCAGGTACATTAAGGTGCGCAAATGTGTCCAGCTTAATTGTCTACGCACTGCGTAGTCAATTTTTGTTTTTGAAAAAGTCTCCGCACTGCGTATGCAATGTTGTAATTGCTGTTTGCTCCAGCCCTTGCCCCATTTTTCGGTAAGGTCTTGTGCCAGGCGGGCAACTACTTCCTGACCATAATCTGCCCTTTTATTGTGCAGAATATTTTGCCGCACTATGGTGCCTACCTGCCAGTATAGTTGCACCAATTCTTTATTGATCACGGTAGCCACCCGCGTATGCGAACCGGCAATAAGCCTGCTTACTTCCACAAAAAGATCGGAAGTGTTGGCCGGTGCCGCATCATTATTAGTCTCTATTGTACTCAATTTATCTTTCATTGTAGGTAGCTTCGGTTAAAAAAAGGGATGCTTATTGCCTCTTCCTGCCATGATGCCTTTCTCTCTGCCTCGTTATTTTGTTGCCTTTGTCTTCCTGTAGCCTTGTCTCTCTCACTCCAATTTCTTCTTCTCTTTTTTAGGTGGCAAAAAATTGTCTGCCGATATTATTTTTCTTCCTGTTTTTTCTTCTAATGCCAGCCTTGCGTTTTTAGCAATTCTACCGCCTTTTTTACCGGCCACTGCATTTTGTTCCAGTCCTTTTGCTTCATCTGTTTCGGCAATTTGCCTGGTAGATAATTCAGCGAGTGCCGTAAAAATCAATTCAGCTTCGGTCATGTGGTCTCTCAGGTTTTGCGA
This sequence comes from Chitinophagaceae bacterium, assembly GCA_043763635.1. GTDB lineage: Bacteria > Bacteroidota > Bacteroidia > Chitinophagales > Chitinophagaceae > Flavisolibacter. Next base: position 36,412 of record JAYULK010000124.1, on the reverse strand, counting down.
TTTGAGGCCTTTTACTTCTTTATGATTTTTTACTGTAAGTCCTGTCCATTCCTGGTGAATGATATTGGTAAGCAAGGCAAACTCATCTCCTTTTTTAACGCCGCTGTTTTGCCAATAATCTGTGAGTTTATTGCGGGTTTCCTGCCCGGTCATACGTTGCTGAATCCATTTTTCGCTTCGTCCCAGTTTTTGCCAATTCTCCCTGGCACGGTTCAGGCTTTGTGCCGGGTCTGCTATTTCCTGCATACGTTCGTAGCCAACCTTCGCCAGCCATTGCTTAAAAGGTTCGGCCTTGGGAGAGGGAATAGATTGAATCATCCGCAATAAATTCTGTGTATCTAAACAATCAGTAGCATATTTTTTACCATCCCCTGCCAGCATTTTCAGTTGTACGATTTTTTCGTACAACTGGCTTCCTTCTGCTTTCAGCTTCTTTTTTAAATCGCTCCAATAACGTTTGGGAATGCTACTGCCGGTAAGTATTTCAATCACATCAATCACAGAAAAATACCATTGTTCGGCAGCAGCATCCCAATGGGTTCTTACTTTTTTTTCTTCAAATAATTTTATGGCCGTTTCCTGTTTCATTACCCGGTAAAGTTTGCTTTGGATTGATTGTTAGTAAGTAGGCCTGTTGTTGCTTCTCACTTGATGCCTTTGCCCCGCCTTGTTGCCTTCTCTCTCATCAAATGTAGGATTTTGCTAAGAAGTTTAGCGGGATTGTTATACACGGCGTGTTGAGAAGAATGGGGAAATTATGGGGCGGGCTTTGGGTGGTACTATGGAGCTGAGGTTGCCACAGACGGTTCAAGGTTCTTCTTTCAATTGAGCAAGCATCACAGCTTTGCACTGAACTTTTTTCAGTTTTAACTTGACTTCATATCAAGATTGCCCACTTCAGCATGGAGCAGGGCATGAAGTTAGATTTCTTGTAAGATAAACCTGGTTGAAATAACTAAGTTTTTTCCCTTCTTCATTGTTCCCTTAGATTTGCTTTGACTTAAAATATTATTAACGCATTGCGTTGCTGACGTTTCTCTGCAGATAAAACCTAGGAATTTTACGAGCAAAGAGAAACAGTTCAAGTGGCGCACCTGCAAGGGTGCGTCTTCTTGCTGTTTTTAACTTTGCTCAGGCTCTCCTAGGTGCCTTTCTGCGGTTGAATTCAAGCGGAAGATTGCACCCATTTTTTTCCGCAGTTCAGTACGCAGAAACCAACAACTGCATGAGTACTGAATCACTCTTTAGTTTTCATATCTCTGACGTTCTTAAAGATTCCAACTACAGCCTTACACAGTTTGATGATCAAGAGATAGAGTCTTTAAATAACTCTATTATTATTAAAGAAATAAAGGGGAAGCCTGCCCCTTACATCAAATGCGTTGTTCGGGATAAAGAAATACGGCTTACCCCTGAGGAAATTGTCCGGCAATTATTTGTTCGCATGCTTATTCAGAGATATGACTATCCCATAAAAAGAATCGCTTTGGAATATCCGGTAAATTTCGGCCGTGAAGTAAAACGGGCAGACATTGTGATCTTCGATAAAGACCGCCCTAATGTGCCTTACATTATGGTAGAAATCAAAAAACCGAAGCTTAAAGATGGAAAGGAGCAACTTCGCAGTTATTGTAATGCCACTGGTTCTCCAATGGGTGTATGGAGTAACGGAGGTTCAATCTCTTACTATCATCGTAAAGACCCAAACTATTTTGAAGACATAACAGATATCCCCACAGCACTTCAAAGCCTTAGCGATGTGCTGAATGAACGCTTCAACATTGATGATTTAATTAGCAAGGACAAATTGATCAATGAAAAAAAATCGTTGAAAGATCTTATTCTTGAAATGGAAGATGAGGTGTTGGCTAATGCCGGAGTTGATGTATTTGAAGAAGTATTCAAACTGGTTTTTACAAAGCTCTATGACGAAATGAGTGGTGTTAGGCAAAGAAACCGCTTGTTGGAATTTCGAAACACTGGGCAAACAGAAACCGAATTAAAAACCAAAATTCAAACACTGTTTGATAAAGCAAAGAAACAATGGGAAGGTGTGTTTACTGATGATGCACAATTAATGCTCACCCCATCGCATTTAAGTGTTTGTATTTCCAGTTTGCAGAATGTGAAACTTTTTAATTCAAATCTTGATGTGGTGGATGAAGCGTTTGAATACCTGATTAACAAAAGCAGCAAGGGTGAAAAAGGGCAATACTTTACACCGCGTTATGTAATTGATATGTGTGTGAAAATGCTCAACCCAAAAGAAGAAGAATATCTGATAGACACAGCTGCAGGAAGCGCAGGTTTTACAGTACACAGCATTTTTCATGTATGGAAACAAATTCAAAAAGATTTGGGCTTGCCCGAAAGCCATTTGTTTACTGCTGAACAAAAAAATCCGAGACAGGTTGAATATGTGCAGGAGAAAGTTTTTGCAATTGACTTTGATGAAAAAAGTGTTCGTGTGGCACGTACTTTAAATTTAATTGCCGGGGATGGACAAACAAATGTGCTGCACATGAACTCACTTGACTATGAACGCTGGAATGAAACCATTGAAAATGAAAGATGGCAGGATACTTATTTTAACGGATGGAAAAAATTAAAGCGGCTTGCAGCAGAAAAAAATAGCTTTAAAAAATTCAGGTTTGATGTGTTGCTTGCCAATCCGCCTTTTGCAGGGGACATAAAAGAAAGCCGGATACTTGCTAAATATGATCTTGGTAAAAAAGAAAATGGCAAATGGCAGAATGCAGTGGGCAGGGATATTTTATTTATTGAACGCAATCTTGATTTTTTGAAGCCTGGCGGACGTATGGCCGTGGTATTACCACAAGGACGCTTTAATAATTCAAGTGATAAGGCAATAAGAGATTACATAGCCGAACACTGCCGCATCTTGGCTGTTGTCGGCCTGCACGGTAATACGTTCAAGCCGCATACGGGAACGAAAACTTCTGTATTGCTGATTCAAAAATGGAATGATGATCCAAAAGCAGGAATGCTTTGCTCTAAAACTGATGACTACAATATTTTCTTTGCCACTATGCGCAAAGCAGGGAAAGACAATAGCGGCGAAAAGATTTTTGTAAAAAATCCTAAAGCCGGAGTGTTTGGCCCTGAAACAAAAGAAGGTGCAACAGTAAAAGAATTAGCAGCACAAGGTGAATTGGAATTGCAGGAACCGCAGGAACATTATGATACGTTGCCAGTGAATGATTATTTACTTGACGAACATGGACACTTAATTGTTGACCACGATTTATTTAACCACGAAGGCTTAACAGAGGACGGCATTGCAGAAGCATTTATAGAATTTGCAAAAAAAGAAAGATTACCTTTTTTTCTCTAAGCCCGTTTGTTAAGCCGTTTGATGTAGAAAAATACAAACGGTTAATGAACGGGCTGGAAGCGGTAGAGATATCATTAAAAAAATGTCAATCTATAATTGATTTTCGTATTGATTCTAATACTTACAGAAAAGATTACATCCTTACCGAAAGACTCATTAATTCAAAGGTAAATTCAACAATCGAAAAACTCTCAAGTTCGGTTCAAAATTTTGGAGCATATTCCCTCTGCAGCTTTATAAATTTTGTTGAAAAAGGAATTCCGTTTCTCATGACTCAAAATGTAAGACACAATTATATTGATTGGAACATTGAAAAGTTTGTAGATAAAAAAAGTCATGAATTACTTAGCAAGTCTCATTGTAAAAAAGGGCAGATATTGGTCACTATGGCCGGTGAATACTTAGGAAGAGTTGCTGTGTATGAAAGAAGTTTTATTTGTAGTTCAAATCAAGCAATAGCCAAGGTTACACTAAAAAAGGGAATAAATCCATATACGGTATCAACCTTCCTAAATTCAAAACATGGTCAAAATCAAATTAATCGGTTTAGGACTTTAACCGGGCAGCCAAATATCAATATGTCGTTGATCAAAATGCTTGTTATTCCTTCGTTTGCAAATTCCTTAAGCATTAAAATTGAGAGTTTAATAATTAATTCCGAAGAAAACCGGAATTCCTCATTTAAAAAGTATAGGCAAGCCGAATCCTTACTCTTAAATGAACTCCATCTTAACAACTGGCAACCAACACAAGCCAATACAGAAATAAAAAGTTTTAGAAATTCTTTTTTGCAAAGTGGCAGGCTAGATGCAGAATATTATCAGCCAAAGTATGATGTGCTTACAACAAAAATTAAACAGGCAGAAAATTGTAAATTGAGTGAGCTGGTAAAATTTAAAAAATCAATTGAGCCTGGCTCTGCAGCTTATATTGAAGAAGGTATTCCATTTATAAGAGTAGCTAACCTTTCAAAGTTTGGTTTAACAGAACCAGATATACATTTATCTGAAAATGGAGTGAACGAAATGGAAAAATTATATCCAAAAAAAGATACCATTCTTTTAAGTAAAGATGGAAGTGTAGGTATTGCTTATAAAGTTGAAGAAGATTTGAAAGCTGTTACATCCGGTGCGATTTTGCATCTAACTGTAAAAAGTAAAAAAATTATTCCCGATTATCTTACTCTTGTTTTAAATTCTGTACTCACGCAATTGCAGGCAGAAAGAGATGCAGGCGGGAGTATTATTCAGCATTGGCGAATTGGTGAAATTGAAAATGTTTTAATTCCTGTAATTGAAATAAAAAAACAGCAACAAATAGCCCAACTCATCCAGCAATCTTTCTTAGTAAAAAAACAAAGCGAACAACTTTTACAAACTGCTAAACAAGCAGTGGAAATAGCAATTGAAGCAGGAGAAGCGACAGCTATGAAATTTATCAAACAAAATGCTAATTATGGAAACTGAAAAATTGAGAGGTTATTATTTTGCCCCACCTCTGGCGCAAGTATGGAGCCTTGCCTTGTGCGTTAGCGTACTTGTGCCGTGCTCAAAGCCTAACTACATTTATATGGTTTAATGGGCCTCCCCGCCCTTGCCGGTGTTCCCCGCAGCCCGGGCCGTTGTTGTGTGTTGTCACCAACAACTGCAGCGTTGGCCAATTGACAACTACCATTTAAAAAAAATCATCAGTCGACATAATGAGTTAACAAGCTCCAATTGTCTACACCCGTTTCATAAAACAAAGCAGACGAGTAATGATAGTTCCTCCGCCCTTGACAGTGTTCCCCGCTGCCGGCGCCGTTTATCGTTAGTGTCAACACCAACGATGGCGTAGACTTCTAGTTAAATACAGCTTTAACTTTACTAGTTTCTGATTACAATTCTTCCATGAATAATATCGACATTAAAAGAGTTTGTGTTCACGAATGTTGTCATGCAATTGTTGCGCGACTCTTTCGGCAAAGGCTTTCAATTGAAGAAGTTGTAGTTAACAAGCACTTGCTTGAGCGACGCCAGGATCTTGGAGCCTTAAAAGTTAAAGTACCACGATTGGATGATGAGCAAGATTTCACAGCATTAGCAATAACGCTGCTTGCTGGAGTCGTTGGTGAAAATATGTATTTGGTAGGTAGGGATGCGATTACGAAAAAAAGAGAGGAGATAATAGCTGATAACACAATCATGGATTGGTTATTTGCCGGAGGTGATAAGTTTTCGTTTTTGAACACCTCATTATTTTTTTCGCTTGAATATCAGATTGATCAAAATAAATTGGAAGAATTCTGCCTTCGATTTTTGATTGATTTTCTCAGCAAAGATGAAGTTTGGTACATGATTGAGAAATTGTGTGATGAATTGCTTAAGAAGGATGATCTGAAGCTAAGTGAAAACGAGCTCGAGTCCATCTTTAGACAAAAAGGTTTGGATGCAATTCTTGACAGTAAAAGGGAGGAATACCTAAAGCAACTCACTCAAGTCTTGCAATCTTGTCAAAGGAGTGACCAATAGTTTTAAGGTCCTCACGCCATGGCACGTGCCCGCACGTGCCACAACAGTTGTTGGCATAAACTATTTACCCGTACAATTTCTCTTGGAAATTAATATCTTTCTGTACCACCCATTGTATAAAGGAACAAGTTAGCTGGCATTGGGCGAGACAACCATAATGAGAAATACACACAATCTTTCGGAAGAAGAATACGAAACGAGAAATCGGGAACTTCATGCTAAAATCGACAATGGCGAACAATTGACAAGAGTAGAGCAGGCCTTTGTTTGTCATGCCTTACGGTTTCAAAATTTATTATTGCATCCCTTTTGCCTTGATGAATTTTATTCCAGAACATTTATTTTTCGAAATTCTGAAACACCTCCCGGGATGTACCCGTTAACAGAAAGAGACTATATCTACTATGAAGGTTTAGTAAGAGAATGGGAAAGAGAAGTAAACAAAACAAATCACGTTGACCAATTAATGCAAATTGTTGGTGTTGAAACGAGAGAAGAACTAAAAAAGCTTAGAAAGTCCTATAAAGGATTTCAACGAACGTATTCCTCTTCTGAATATCGACAAAGAAAGTTTAAGCTACTTGAGTGGTCAAAATATCGCTATATCATGATTAAGGATGTTTTCGAATTATCAATTAAATTAGACCATTATAAACTTTCTCTGAATGAACAAGAAATTATATTTGACTTCTACTCTTTAACCCATATTCTGACCAGGCACTATGGGCATATCATGAAGACATACGAAACAGATAAAAGTCATTTTACCCAAGATGTGCATCATGAAGAAGTGCATTTGGAAATTGAAAGAATTTTCAAAATAATTGACGATTCTAAAGTTTACATAGGTCAGTCAGTAAAAGAAGTAAACATTCGACTAAACGGCACACTCTATAAAATTTATATAGACCAAGAACAGAAAGGTGGGACGGAGGTTTTTCGATTAAACACTTTTTTTCCAATCACTAACTCAAAAATGCTCTCAAGACTGGAAAACGAATTTGAAGAGGTGGAACTTGACAAAAATTTATCAGTGTTCGTAAGTAAAAACGGCAGCTAACTGCAGTTTCAGGTTCTCCCGCAGCTATCCGTAGTGTTCCTTAAATAATAAACGACCGCTGTCCTGAGTTTGCAACTCAGGACATTTTAATTTACACAACTCTTTGCTTAAGTTATTCCCTGCTCATGAGTACAGGAGGCTATAAAATAATAAACAAAGAGGCCATACATTTTATAACATTTGCCGTTGCAGAATGGGTGGATGTATTTACAAGAAAAGAGTACAAGGATATTTTAATCCAAAGCTTAAAATATTGCCAGAAAGAAAAAGGGTTAATGCTTTATGCCTGGTGCATTATGAGTAACCATGTTCATTTAGCGGCATCTGCAAACGGCAAAGATTTAAGAGATATGCTAAGAGACTTTAAAAAATACACGGCCAAACAATTAATAAAAGCTGTTGAGGAAAGCAATACAGAAAGCAGGAAAGAGTGGATGCTAGCGGTATTCAAAAAGGCAGGAGCATCAAACAGCCGTAATACCGAAAATCAATTCTGGCGACAAGATAATCAACCTAAGGAAATGTGTAGCACCAACTTCATTAAGCAAAAGCTTGACTACATTCATAATAACCCGGTGGAGGAAGCAATAGTAGATAAGGCGGAAGAATACATCTACGGCAGTGCAAGAGAATATTACTTTGGTAAGAAGATTGGCTTATTGGAAATCGAATGGCTTTTATAGCCATAAGTCCTGAGACCAAAACTCAGGACAGCAGTCCTTTCATTTACAGCTATTCTCACGGGAGCGTAAGGGGCTGGAACCTTTGGAGAAGATGGGAGCGTTTATTTGCAGTTCGTTCTTATTAATTTGTTGAAAGCAATACCACTCACTTATTTTCTTTTCGCTGCGGGATAAAGCACATAGGTAACTGGTTGACGCCGAAAAGCATTTACAGGCTCATTAAATTGTATAGCCGGTATCCATTGCGGACTTGAAAGAATTGTTCTTACCGCATCTGCATCAAGCGCTTTGTTGCCTGAAGACTGGAATACCCTTGGCCGTACTACGTACCCCGATTTGTCTACCATAAACTCCACTACCACCTGCTTGGTTTCTTCTTTATCGCTTTTAGCAGTCATTTCTTTTGACAGGTTTTTACTAAGGAACGCAATCCATTTTTCATGGCCTCCTTTAAATTGTGCTTCACGGGAAAAAATGTATTTTTTAATTCTTTTTCCGTCTGCATCATAACCTTCAATTACAGGATCTTTAGCGCCTTCGGGCAGCAAATATTTACCAGCGAGCTTGCCATTGGGATGGTAATGGTAACCATATACGAAATTTCCCTCCTTGTCGTAATAAGCCGAATCTTCAAGTGTACCGTTTTCGGCGTACCTAACGATCTGACCTTTGTCCATGCCAATAGTAGTATCGGCATACACTGACCGACCCTTTACCATGCCTGATGCCATGTAATACGAAGTAAATTGGTAAAGGTCTCCGTCTTTTACAAAGTTGGCATAAAATGCAGCCTTCTCTTTCTGGGTGGGCATCCAATCGTTGTTATAATACCTTGTAATGGTTTGTGCGTTTGCATAGCAATTTGAGAACAAGAAGAAAAGGAAAAAAGAGATGCGGTTCATAAGCAGGTTTATTGGAAGCTAATATAGGGTACATAAGTGAAATTTAATAGTGACTACTAACCGGTAGTTGTCACGCTTGTGCGATCTGGGTTACAGCTTTGAAAAGGTGCCAGGCGCTAGAAAACCAACTATTTTGACCAGATTACCTTGGAAATAGAACGGCTTTTGTAGCGATAAGTGCTGTTTGTAACTAAGTACATTGTTATAACCATCTAATAAATTGCTCAATAGAATTACAGAACGATGCAGTGTGCGACGCAAGAAAAGCCCAATAGTAGCATTTTAGCCGGGTACATAATTCTCCTTTTTGTCCTTCATTTTATTGCAAACTGAGAGAAGCTGAAATTCTATTGCTGCGGAAACTTGCTCATGTCCATATAAAACAGTTCCCAGGTATGCCCGTCCGGGTCTTCCACCGTCCGCTGCTGCATAAATCCATAATCCCGCATCGGCACCGGTTCTGTGCCACCGGCATCAACACCGCCCTGCGCTACTTCGTTCATTTTATCTATGCTTTCAAGCGATAAGGAAAACAAACCCGCGAGGTTGTTCTTTGTGTCGGCAATAGGTTTTGAAGCAAAAGTTTTGAATTTTTCATGCGTCAAGATCATCACAAAAATAGTTTCGCTCCACGCCATGCATTTTCCATTATCGTCTGAGAATTGGGGATTGTTGGTAAAGCCAAGGCCGGCATAAAACTTCATAGACCTGTCCAGGTCTGCTACTGGGAAATTGATAAACACCTGAGAAGTCATAGAATTGGTTTTAAGTTGATAACAAAAATAAAGTTCCTGAACCGTTGCGGTTTATTTTGTTTATTATTTTGAAAATAATTTTTCCTTCCCGTCCTTGCCAATGTTCCCCACGGTTACCCCGCCTGTGCCGAAAGGATTAGAAACATAGTGCCCGATAAGTCAGCAGTAAATTCTAACATGTGTTTGGTTTATTATTATTAATTCAACTTCCTTCCCTTTTGTCTGTGTTCCCTACCTGCCCTCCGTTGTGGTGCCTTGTGACCAACAACAGAAGCGCAGGCCATGAGTGCCACTTGCATCTAATTTAAATTGCCGGTAAAAGCACCGTCATAATGTACCGCATTTACCGATGTTTACGGCGCACCTTTATTCGCTCCAGCAATAAATAAAACGGATAGGACGTAGCAATAAGAATAAAAATAATTACCAGGCTCTTTTGATCGCTTATAGCAAAGCCGATAAACATGCCTGCTGCTAATATAATAGCAATTGCTGTGGACCACGGATAACCCCATGCCTTGTACGGCCTTGGAAGTAGAGGTTCTTTTTTTCTCAACCGGATAAGGGATGCATACGTAAAGCCGGTAACAATGGTAGTCATAAAAACTGCCAGTGAAAACAATTCTTCAAACGAACTATAAAGGATTAACAGGACGGCAAACCCAAAACAAAATAATAGCGAGAAGTACGGCGTACCACCTTTATTGATCGTCATGCCTTGCGAGATAAAAAACCCATCACGACTCAACCCGAATAGTATTCTTGACGGGATCATCATATAAGCATTCAAAATGCTGACCAGTGAAAAAATTGAAACCATCGTCATTAGTACAGAGCTTCCTTTTCCAAAAGCAACGCTTGCTGCCTCTGCAGCTGCCAGTGGAGATTGGGCAATGACCGATACCGGTAATACAAATAAAATAGCTGCATTGATTAATATATAAAGTACCGTAACCGTAATGGCTCCAAAAAAATAAGACCTTGGAATATTTTTGCCAGGGTTGCTGTCTTCTTCTGCAAAAACCGCTACAGACATCCAACCATCATAAGCACCCATAATCAATTGTATTGCTTTAAAAAAAGCAATGAATAATCCGCCTTGCAGCAAAGGCTTTTGCACCATCGTTTCTGCCGGGCCTGCTATGAAACATCCAACAATGAATACAAGAAACAGTATGATCTTTAAAGCACTTGTGATTTTTTGTGTAACACTTCCGCTTTTTACACCAGGAAGATTGATCAGCGTAAACAAGCTTAAAAAAAAGAGGGCTATCGCTGTTTCATTTCCTTTTAGCGGCGCATAAAGCAGTGAGCAATATTCACCCAACACAATACAGAAATAAGCAGGAGCAATGGCATTACATAAAAAGTCAAACCAACCATTGATAAACCCTGCATAGTTCCCAAAGGCCCGTTTAATATAGTTGTAAGATCCACCTGCTTTGGGCAACATAGTAGTAAGTTCGGCGTAAGAGCCTGCTGCCAGTAAAATGTAAATACCAATAAACGTCCAGCAAAGCATTATTAAAAGTGGATTGGGAAGCAGTGCTGCAATAGCGCCGGGTGTTCTTAAAATTCCTACTCCTATGGTGCCGCCTACCACTACAGCAATACCAAACACAACACCTAATGCCTTTTTTAATTTTTTTGATTTAAGCTTTGGTCCGATACTGGCGGAGGCGGTAAGCATACAGGTAAATTTGTAATAATAGTGGTTGCAGGTAAGGTAGAGGATAATGGAAGTTAATGATAAAAGAAAGATATCAGGTTTTCTCAGGTCTTGCCGGTTTCCGGAAGACCCGCAAAGGGAAGTATAGCTCCAACAAACTTCAGCTATACTGAATGACGCAATCAACCCTTAATTTGACGTAATTATCTCTTTAAGATTGGATAGATAGTGTCATTTTTACATTGATATGCCAGCTCGTAACGATTAAATAATAAAACAATCATGCAACCAAAAACCATCAATGTTCTTTATTGGGTGTTTACTATTTTATTTGCAGCACTCATGATTTTTTCATCTTACGGCAGTATACTTGTAAATGAGGAAGCAAAGAAGATGATTCATGATCAGCTGGGCTACCCGGTGTACTTCATTCCGTTCACAGGGTGGGCTAAGCTCATTGGTTCTATCGTGATTTTAATTCCCGGATTAAAAACAATAAAAGAATGGGCTTATGCAGGCCTGTTTTTCGACCTCGTAGCCCTGGTATACTCAAGTATTGCATTGGCCGGAACTGTAGACCCCATGATGGCCTTCATGTTGGTATGGTTTGTTCCGGGCATTCTGTCCTACATTTTCTGGCGAAAAAAAATGGGCCTGGAAAGAACTGAGACCGGGGGAACGAATTATAAAGAGCGGGAAACTATCATCCTGGCGGAAAGATAAACGCCGTTCCCCGTCAACACAAAAGCCTGGCGAAGAGAAAGTGCTTGTTCTAGGATATTATGAGTCAATAGCTATGTTACTTTAATATCATCACCTGTCGCTTCATTCTCTTCTTTCTTTTTTTGTTCAACCTGTTTAAGAGAGCCTGTGCCAGCCTCTACCTCAACCTGCTTTACCCATACTGCATACTGATTCGGTTTAATGAGGCCACCATAAGTGGTAGCATAAGCCTTTGTGAATTCGGCACCGAAATATAAAATAAGAGACGAATAATAGATCCACAACAAGAGAATTACCAGGGAACCTGCCGTGCCATAGGCTGAGCTCACATTGCTGCTTCCAATATAAAAAGTGATAGCAAACTTGCCGATCATGAAAAGTACGGCCGTAACCATAGCACCGGTGATAACATCCCGCCATTTAATTTTTGCATCGGGTAAGGCCTTGAAAATAATGGCAAAAAGCAGGGTCACCACGCCAAACGTAATGAGCAGGTTCAAAATATAAATAATAATCAGTGCAATCTCCGGGAACATTAGTAAAAGCCTGTTGCTCAAAGCCTCTACAAGGCCTGTGATAACGAGTGAAACCAATAATAAAAAGCCAAGGCTCACCACTATAGAAAAAGAGAGAAGGCGATCAACCAGCATTTTCAACCATCCTTTCTTAGGCTTTGGTTTCAGACCCCATATTGTATTAATGCTATCCTGTATCTCGGCAAAAACAGTGGTAGCCCCTATCAGAAGCGTAATCACTCCAATAATACCGGTACCGGCACCTTTACCACTAAGGGATGCACTTTTAATGGTCTCTTGTATTTGCGCAGCAGCAGAAGGGCCAACAAGGCCATTTATCTGTGAAAATACAGTGCCCTCTATTGCGGCTCTCCCATAAAAAATATCTGCAAAAAAAATCATTACTATCAGCATAGGCCCAATAGAAAACACAGTAAAATAGGCCAATGCGCCACTAAGCTTTACTACTTTATCATCCACAAATCCGGTAAAGGCATCTTTAAGTAAGATCCCAATGCCTTTCCAGGTAAGTTTTTTTGCCATGTCGTTTTAAGTTCTCTGTGATAGGGTGAAAATAGGCTTTTGCCCAATTGCCTGTTATTAAAAAAAGAAAACCAAGGGGTTAAGTGTGATAAGTTTGTTCATTGCCATCGTTGCAATTTATCACCAACAAAAAGCCTTGGCCCCTTGATAGTTATAGCCTCAAAAACCTACCAACCACAATCCATCAAAAAATCTAACTTAGAGAAAGCCATTTTTACCTTCCCTTTTTGAAAACAGTTTTCCGCCCCGCTACTTTTTTAAAACTTTTTATATGCATACTTCAATCAACCGGAGAAATTTTTTTAAATCCTCTGCCACGCTTGCCGCAGGTTTTACAGCATCAAGCTTTTTAGGGTCAACGGCATGTGCTCATGAATTGCCCAATGAAAAAAGCCTGTATGTAATTGGGCCAATGGAAGGTTATTCGCCACATGTAGGAACACTGGTATCAATGCTGAACTATAACCGGCAAACAATTATTAATGCCGTTAAAAAGTTAACCATGGCCGAATTAGATTTTTTATTGGATGCCAGGGCCAATACAATAGGAGCACTGGTACTACACCTGGGAGCAACAGAAAAATTTTACCAGGTGAATACATTTGAAGGAAGGCAGGAATTGAATAACAATGAAAAGCGGGATTGGGAAGCTGCCATGACCCTTGGTGATGCAGGTCGTAAAGCCATTAAAGGGCAAGAGGTTAAATACTATCTTGATCGTATTGCAGAAGTAAGAGAAAAAACGTTGGCTGAATTTAAAAAGAAAGACGATGCGTGGTTATTGGCTGTTGACCCTGAATGGTCCAGGGGTAGAGAAGACCGGAATACATACTGGAAATGGTTTCATGTGTGTGAGCATGAGTCAAATCACCGCGGGCAGATTACCTGGCTGAAAGGCAGATTGCCGGGAGCCAAAGGCCCCAGCGAGTAAATTCATAGTCATAGATCTTAGTTTCTTTTTAAAATTTCAACTGTAACCCCAGCCCGGTAATTGATTTAATTTGTAAGGCCGCCGCATTTTGATCGTCTCCAAAAATCCGCACATCATCATCATAAATAAAATCTACATTCCAACTGGCGGAAAGTACCCTGGAAATTTTAAAAGCAAGAACATTGGTCATAAAAAGATCAATGTTTTTTGGATTATGGCGATAATTGGAAAACAAGTCGAGCCGGCCTTTGTAGGTAACGCTTTTAGAAAAATCTTTTAAGAAGTTGGCTGTTAAAAAAGCGCCGAACTCCATTACACTATGCCTCCCCGGTTCAACGCCATATAAGCCTTTAGCAGATAAACTATCATCTTTTACAATGATCCATCGGGCAGTAGAAGGGGAAACAAAAAGAGAAAAATAAGCGTTGGGCTTCCAGTCTATACCCGGGCTAACTAACAGGTAAGCAGGAGACAGAAATGCAGAAGAAAGCGTTCTTTTATCCGTTGTGTAATTGTATCCTTTAAACAATTGCGAACGAAAATTAACCAATCCCGCCAGGTTTAATTTTTTTGTAAGCTCACGACCATATTTCGACAGAACGTCCAACCGATCATCATTTTTACGTGCGCCAAGACTGGTGCTGTTTACATAGCCAAGGTTAAAATCGAGCGTATTATCCCAGCTATGCTTGTCTTTTTTATAAAATGCATGAAGACCTAAATAAGAATTGAGTGATAAAGAAAAATTATCACCACCGGCCGCCCAGTTGCTTAATGAACCTTGTGAAAGGTTCAGATTATAGATACCTCCTTTTTTCCAAAGAGAAGGAATAGTATCGCCTGCTTCTTTTTTTATACTGCGGATACTCTCCTTTTGTAATTGCTTTATTTCTTTATCCTGCGCAAATAATGCAGTGCATCCAAAACTTAAGGAAATAAAAATTATCATTCTCATAGTCAGTGTTAAATGATTCAGGTCTACAAATCTATGAATCAAAAAGTAGTTGACTTGCATAATTACATTAGCCAAAGAAATTTGCCGGGAGCAAATAATAGCAACAAAGAACTGTGGGTAATAATGAGGTAAGCGATAAATTGAAATGCAGTACTACTTCAACTCCAAAACCACAACCGGGAAAGGCGCAGGGTTACATTGAGTGTATTTTCTTTTAACTGCGCATTGGTAAATGCCCCAGGTGTGATCTTCATAGCATGATTAAAGCTTTTATAATCCTGCAATTTTTCCGAAGTGAGGATTCTTTCGGTAACGGTGGCATATTTGCCCGTTAATTTTATGGCTATTGTCTGTGCTTTATGTGCATCAATATTTACAAGGGAAATATGTGTACGGTTTAAAGAATCTTTAGATGGGCAACATAAAAGAAAGGATTTGGAATGCGGCGATGTTTGAACGTGTCGGCTTCGGTCACTCCACACTATGCAATATCCTTTACAATCTCCAACCTGTAGCCTTTACCATGGATATTTGTTATGCGAAGATCAGGATCAGCGCTTAATTTTTTTCTAAGTTTTGATATGAACATATCAAGGCTGCGGCCTGTGATAACACCTTCATCCGTCCATACTTCCTGGATGAGTTCTTCACGTAGGGTAAGCCGCTCGATATTTCGATTGAGTAATGCCAATATTTTGCATTCTTTGTCCGTTAATGAAATGGCTTCTACACCAATTATCAAACTTTGATTGATGTTGTCAAATCCAAGTTTTCCTAAAGTGAGCAGTGCTTCTCTTTCAATTTTAATAGAAGCATTTTGCTGTTCTACTGGCTTTGATTTTTTAGACCCAATATTTCTGCCAATCAGTACAAAGGCCAATAGCAATAAACTACTGCTGATCATCATGCCAATAGGTTTGTATGGAGCCATTGCGCCAGGAAAATTAGCAAAAGCAATTTCAATATTGTAGCACCCTTTTGGTTGCGTTCTGCCACTACAAGAATGAATACTATTGACAGGAGGATTAATTTCAAAACCATAAACAATACCGGGGTTATGGCACTCTTGAACCGTAACCGTATATTTTGATAACCCTGTTTTGACAAGAAACCGCTGAACAATCTGGACAAGTGTGTCCGGTTGAAAAACAAACTCTTTTTCAAATTGAAGCAAAAACACACCATCAGATTTTTCAACGACAGGAAGAATCACCGAGGTTGAGTCATCGGCCCTGAGAAGTAAATGGTGCCCGATGGCGCGGACCGCCAGGTTCACACGTTTAGAAAATAGTTCGCCTTCCGACCTTTTAGTAATAAAAGCAGTGAACAGAAAAACAGCGCAAAAAGCGAGCATGATGGCGGCGAAAAGTTTAATCGCCGGGCTCCTGAAGACTATCTTAGAAAAATTTACGTTCATTTACATTCTTTTTACAAGCTGTTTACTACTGCTGCTGCCACCTATGCGTACGTTTGGTTACACAAAACCAAAGTAAGTTTTTTATGAAACATTTGAAGAAAACGTTCGCACTATTAATGCTTTTAACGTTAGTTGCCGGATCACGAATATTTGCACAGGATTATTTTAGGTTTGCTACTGCACAGGAAGTGATACAACAAATCAGAGCAAAGGAGCAGGGAAAGGAGAGGGCAATGGAAGTAATGCAAGACAATGAATACGACAGCACCGGGTATGAACAGGGAATTTTTGCAAGTAATCCCCTTATGTTAGACGGAAAGCCTTTAGACTATAGCACGTTTAGCATAAGCTCAAAAGGCGAATTGACGGTAATAAAAGTAGCAACTGCAAACGGGCAAACAATGCAAATTCCATTTTATGTGTACTTGAGGAGAAATGGGGCTAAAGTTCTTTTCTCTTGTAAGAACAAACCCAATCCAAAGCAAATTAAAATTGATATACTTAGGATTTTAAAAGCTGCGAAACCTGGAGATCAACTTATAATTGAACCGGTCAACAAAGAAGACGGACCTGCCAAAAGAATTTTGAAACTACTTGGAAATGGTTGCTAACCCCAAGCTATCAGTAGCGTTCTTTAAATTGGCTGGGGTATAAAAGATGAATCTTCGGGTTATCGCCGGTGTTCTTCCATCGGCCATTATTATGTGTGGTCGCCAGCATGCATATAACTATTTAAAGTCTGTAGGTTTTTAACGGCAGCACCTACGGTATTATTAAAATATGTGTAGACGATCTTTTTGTCATTTATCCCCTCTTTTATGTACCCTCCATATTGTTTTAAAAATGGTTCCGGGTAATCGCCACGGTACCTTGGCTCCGGACCATGAAAACGTAAATAAATAAAGTTGGTTTTTGAATTAATTAATGGTGTAGCCGATTTAGTTATATCATGAATGACGAGGGATACATTAAACTCTTCCAGCAACTCATAAACTTCACGTTCGTACCAGGAGGGATCCCTAAATTCCATTGCTATGTTCCAATTTCTGTTATGTGTTGCTTCGGCAAGCGCTTCTAAAAGGTTTTGTAACTGGTTTATTTTTTCAATCTTTAATGATGGTGGAAACTGTGCCAGCAAACATCCCTTCTTCTCTCCAATATGTTCAACTGTCTTAACAAAATCATCAACGTCTTTAACTGCAAAATTCAAAGCTTTTACGTGCGTTATGGTTTTAGAAACTTTAAAGGTGAATTTGAAATGATCCGGAACCATCTCCCGCCAGTTCGCAACAGTGGAGGCCCTGGGGAGTTTGTAAAAAATACTATTTATCTCGATGCTATTAAATAAATACGCATAATAATGTAACCTGCTCTTTCCCTTAAAATCTGGCGGGTATTGTAATCGTGGTACCGGAAGATTGAGCCCGCTGGTACCGGAATAAAATTGTGGATTAATTGATTGCATTTTGATAAAGGTACATGCAGACCTGCTAAATTTATTTCCTGTCTTTAATTGAATGGCGGGTGGAAAAACCTTATGGTTCGGCCCCTGTTTTCTCCCAAACCTTGTGCGGTAGCAGGGAACAGGGGCAAAAAACTGCGGGTAGTAAAAGGTAAGCCAAGCCATTGATTACAAAATACAATTTGCTCACTCTTCCTTCATTGGCATGCTTCACTTGTTGGTGGCATCACGGAACAAAAGCATCCGCATGGCAAGACCAATAAAGGCACATAAATTATCCTAACGCCTTGGACTTAAGTTCAGCACAATATTTAAATCTTAATGAATTTCTTATAGTATAAAATTCCATCTCTTCTAATAAACACGGCTAGATAAACACCACTAGCTATATTTTCTAAATGCAGGGTAATCGTAGTCTTATTAGAAATATTATACCTGGCTACTTTACTTCCTGCTTCCGCACTTATAATAT
Organism: Chitinophagaceae bacterium; assembly: GCA_043763635.1. Taxonomy (GTDB): domain Bacteria; phylum Bacteroidota; class Bacteroidia; order Chitinophagales; family Chitinophagaceae; genus Flavisolibacter. Next base: position 18,460 of record JAYULK010000124.1, on the reverse strand, counting down.
CCAATGTCACCCAATTATCATTGATGTTTAATGAGTCAATAGTCAAAAATCCTGTGGTTGGATTTGGATATAAGTAAATGTTTTTAGCTTCATTGCCAAAAACAGAGTCCTCTACCTTAATGCTTAAAGGATTTGAATATTCAATACACCCAGATAATTCAGCTTTTGCACGATATGTGCCACTAATTATTGCATTATATGTGCGTCCGGTTGCTATTGGCACCATGTCATTCCACATACCATTATTTTGAAGTTGCCATTTGTATGTTGTTCCGGCATCAGGATTGGTAATCTGGATCAAGTGATTCGCTGATTCTATTATAGGAGCTGTTAATTGCTCTACAATGGTAGTAGTAGTATCGGTATTGGCAGTTTCATTACACTTACTTGTACTCCCAGGTAAAGTAATACTGAAAAAATATTTTTTTATAGCCAGGGAAGTATTGTTTTCAATTTTGAAGTTTAGTAAAGTACCCTTAAAAAATTTCGATTCCACTAAAATATAATTGCCGCCATTTAGGCTCTCCCACAATTGTACATTGGCATCAACAGGTGCATTTACTCCAATAAAATCTACACTAAATGACTTATTAATGCAGGCCTTTGCCGGTGATGTAGCAAAACCGGTTGTTTTCACTTTGTTTGTTACAGTAGCAGTAATGGCATTACTAAAAACGGTAGAACTTGTTATACAACTTTCGTTACTGGTTAAAATAACTTTTACACGATCATTATTTTTTAAATTGTTAGTTGAGTATACCTTATTATTTGTACCCACATTTACCTCATTAAGTAACCATTGATATACTGGCGATGAACCACCATTGACAGAAGTTGCAGTAAATGTTACACTTTCTCCCGAACAAATTGAGGTCGTTGATGATGCAATAGTAACAAAAGGGTTAACGGGTTCATTAATTTTTACTACAACTATATTACTTGTGTCTGTATGCGGGACTGAGCATGCTGCACTGCCGGAAAGAATTACTCTAAACTGGGCTCCGGATGTGATTCCGGCTTGCGTAAAAACATTGCTGTTTGTGCCAATATTAAAACCATTGCGCTGCCATTGGTAAGAGGGGGTTGCACCTCCATTCTCAACAGAAGCGGTTAATGTCAGAGTGTTTCCCGAACAAATAGTAGTATCAGTTGGGGTAATAGTAACCGATGGAATAACAACCGGGTTTACCGTCATCTGCAGTATATTGCTTTCCGAATTTTTTTTACTTGCACAGGAGGCAGAGCTGGTTAATATTACTTTAACCTGACTGGCATTTATCAAAGAGCTGGCAGTAAAAACATTGGCATTTGCTCCCACATTTAAGCCATCAACCTGCCACTGATAAATAGCACTATCTCCTGCATAAATTGGTTTAGCAGTAAAGCTTGCTAAAGTGTTTTCACAAATATTTGTACTTAATGTTGCTATGCTGACAGAAGGCACTAGCGAGTCACTTATGGTAACAGTAATGGTGTCTTTGGCAGTTATACTTCCATTACTTACTTCTAAATAATAAGAAGTTATATCTGCAGGCGTAACAGACGGTACGCTATCGGTTGAAACAAATCCAGCAGGATTTGATGTCCACCTATAAATATGGTTTGGATTTGCTCTGGTGCCAATTTTTATCGTACTGCCGGAACATATTGTTGTATCAGAGCCTGCATTGGCAATAGGTCGGTTTTGGAATTCGTAAGCTCCTGCATCAACTTTATTATTTTGTAGCCTGTCATTTCCGATAATATCAAAAGGAACATTATTAATAATCACGTTATCTCCGTAATCAATGCCTGGTGAATTAAAATCAAGTTGTACCCCATCATCCTCTGTTAACCATTTTCCATCTGCTCCTTTAGGACTTGCAGAATTAATGAAATTCGGGTCAACTTCATAAATATTCGCATTTGAATATTGACGCTTAGTTTGCAGCAAGCAATTAGAAACATAACTATAATTGCCATTCCAATCTAAATCGGCCCCCATAGTAGTGGTCGAATTACCTAACTTGTTTCCTTTAAAAATACAGTTGGTGGTGAGTACGTTGTTATTTCCCCAGACCGCACCACCACTTAATAAATCTGGTTTTGTTGTCCGATTTTCTAAAAAGGTACAGTTAAAAATTTTTCCGAACGTACTGCTAAAAATTGCTCCGCCACGGCCCGTATAAATTACGTAGTTTCTATAGAAAACACTATTATAAATGATCGCTTTGCTTGCAAGCCCAATGGCACCTCCATTAATTGAATAGTTATTTTCAAATGCACAGCCAGATACTTCCATGCTAGTCCCGGAAAAAAATAAAGCTCCGCCTTCATTCTGTGCAAAGTTGTTGATAAAAATACATTTTGATATTCTGGAGCTAGCTAACGAACCAATACTTATAGCTCCCCCTTTGGGATTAGCCACATTATTTAAAAATCTGCAGTTCGTAATATTAGTATGATTATAATAAGTACAAATTCCGCCTCCTCCCAGGGCATTGTATGTAGTGCCTCCATTCATATAAGAATCTCTTACTTCAAAGCCATCAATTACTGCGCTATCTTTTATACCCGTGATGACAATAACAGAATTAGAATTGTCAGTAGAATCTCCTTTATTGCCAATATTCCCGCTTAGTATTGTAGGGTAGGCAAAAACATCTCGTTCATTGTCACTTGGATTTCCAAAAGATGGAAAGCCTCCGTATAAACTTATAGGGCGATTAATAAAAAAAGAACTGTCCCGGGCCAATGTGGCTGGTTTATAAATACCCTCCGCAACTTTGATTGTATCTGCGCATGCATTGCAGATAGCATTCTGCAAGTTTGTATATGCATCTTGCCAACTCTCACCTGTATTACTGCCACTGGCCTTTGCATTAACATAATATAAATTTACTGACCCAGGTGTTTCCTGTAACTCGTATGCTCCTATATCTATGGTACTATTTGTTACTCTTGAATTATCAAGTACGTCTCGGGTCAAAACAGTTCCCAAAGAGTTGTTTCCCGCATTTATTGCCGGCGAACATTTAGCCAACCTTATTCCATCATCCGGGGTAAACATTTTATTATCCGGGCCATAAATATTCGTGAATTGAAAAAAGCGGGGATTCTCTCCCACCAGGTTTCCATTAAGGCCATGTGTGCCATAGTTCTGCGTAATGCAGTTGGTAAGAAAGCTATTAGAATTCCTGGTGGGATTGTTCGCCAAGTTGGCATTATATATATCTGTTTCTCCTGCATTTAATTTATCTGACCAGAAAATTGTATTATTAGCTTTCAAGATCGAGCTGTCTTCATTAATAACAAGTGCTTTTGCCGATGTATATGTTGAGGTGTTCACAATAGTACAATTTTTCATTACAGGAAAACTGTTAGTGTTCTTCATGAACATGCCGTTTATACTCACGCAGTTATTAAATACAGGCACTGACCGGTTTGTATTTCGTATATAGTATTCAGTACTATCAAATAGGCATTTATTAAAAGCCGGACTGCTATTTTCAATAGCAATAGCATAGGCAGTGGAACGAGCTATGTTTTTGAATTCACAATTTTCTATTGATGGGCTACTATTATTAGTTATTGTCAAAACATTTTTCCCGGTAGCAATACTTCTGAAAACACAATTTTTTATTGTTGTATTACTATTGTCTATATAAATGACTGATTTTTGTGTCAAGGGGCTATTTCTAAGAAATGTACAACTATCAATAAGACCTGTAGAATTAATAAACTTAGCTGCAAAGCCTGTCCGTTGTTGAAATGCCGTTACGCCCTTAAAAATGCACTTCGTAATCTTTGGGGATGAATTGTCAGTACAAACAACAGCACCTTCATCCTCAAGTGATGCGTGAGTGTCAAAAACCGATTTATTTATGAAAGGCGAACTCGATTTCGATATAAATATTCCGTTTCCGGTAAGCTCGTCATTTGTTGATAAGAATTTGCAATTTAGAACTTTTAATTTTGAGCCATAGCTTATATAGAGAGGGCGGTTATTTTGTTTATCATTATTAAACTCCACACCATCAATAACTGTAGTACTATCGTTATGATAAGATTTTAAAATGACTTGGTTTACGCTATAATAATTACCATAATTATAATTCGCATTTTTTAATAAAGTATGATATAAATCCGGATTTCTCTCCGCATCAGTTGGATTGCCTGTAGGTGGATATCCACCCATTATAACCTTCCCATTCTCCAGCATAAATACACTATCGCTATTAGAGTTTGTAGTAAAGTAGGTCCCCTCCGAAACTTTGATGGTGTCTGCACAATAAAAAAATGCTTCCTGCAGCGTTTTAAAAGCTTTTTGCCAGGAACTTCCATCATTGTTTACAGTATTGGTTATGTTGCTGTTGACGTAAACTGTTTTAAATGGAATACCAATGTTTGTCTGCCTTTCATAAGGGCCCAAATCAACAATTCCATTATTATATATTCTTGGATTTCCAAGTATATCAAAATTGAGATTATTAACTGCACCATTGTCACCATAGTTTAATCCTGGCGAACATGGAGCCATTAATTGTAAGCCGTCATCATAGGTAAAGAATTTATCATCACTACCGGCTGGATTTTTTATATCAAGAAAACGAGGGTCGGTATGCGTAAGTAAAGTAGTAATGGTATAATTATAAAAAGTTTGAGTAATGCAATGGTCAATAATAACTGACGGCATTGATAGTTTTGCATCATTATCTTCATAAGCACCATATTGGTTTCTATTATTCCAGATAATTGAATTTTTTAAGGTTATATTTCCAATTCCCTTTGAAAAAATGAGTGAACCTTTATTGTTAACAATATCGCAATTGGTTATATTCAGCCAAGCATCCTCGTTCAAAATGATCGGACGAAAGTCCATTTCATCAGCAGCGTTTCCTGTGATAATACAATTATAAAAAGTACTGGTTGAGTTTTTTAAATTGTATATACACGTCGTGAAATAATCATTTTTATTAAGAATACAATTGATAAATATAGTAGTACTGTTTTCTATATATATAACGCGGAATTGATTCTTTTCAAATATTGTGTTTCTGATTATTAAAGTGGTTGAGTTTTTAATATTAATACCTGCGCCGTTTCCGTTGCCGCCTGAAATATAAAAGCCGTCTAATACAGTACTTGTATCAAGCGATTGTATTTTTAAGATACTTTCAGAAGTGTAGCCTAGCGCTAAACGGCCGCTTAAAATTGTTGGATGGTTACTCCAATTCCTTTGTGCATCTGATGGGTTGCCGGTATTTGGATATCCTCCTAAAAAAATAACACCGTTTGTTAAGCTAAAAGAGATAGTTACATCGGAGTTGTTTGTAGGTTTATAAATGCCTGCAGCTACTTTTATAGTATCGCCTTTCGTAGCATTAATCATTGCGCTATCAATCCTAATAAAAGCATTTACCCAGGATGTTCCATTATTTAAACCGATGGCGTTGATATTTACGTAAATTGTTTTAGCGTGAGTATGAGAAGAGAAAAGAATCAACAAAGCGAAAATAATTTTTCTCATCGGGTAGTTTGTTCTGGTTGGCTGGTATACCAAAAATCGTCTGATATAATTTTAAATGTATAAACAATTATTTATCTGTCCTAACTCTTGAAATCAAGTAGTATTTCCGGATAAGTCAGTTTGTTCTGAGTTAATCCCTAGCGTTCTCCAAATAATAAACGCTGCTATCGTCGTAAGTGACTACGGACATTCTGCCTTGGCATAATTACACAACTGGATTTACGTTACCTCTTAATACTCTCTTCTCACCCGAAAATTAAAACTGCCTGTATCTATAGTACCTGTTCTGTTTTCTTTAAAACTACCACTAAAACTACCCGCTATAAACTGATTGATAGTACCGTATTCTGTAATAATAATATTTATAGGAGCGATTTTGGAATATAGGATTCCTTGTAAGACTCTTAATTCGAAAGCACCTATTGGATATAGACCTGGAGTTTTGCCTCCAAAGTGCAAGCTCAAACTCTGGTAGGCAACAGTGTCAGTAAATAGTTTTCGCCAGGCGTTGAAAATAGTGGCATTCCCATTCCAGAAGGCTGTTAATGAATCAGTAGTTTAGTAAGTGGGTGGCTTTTTTTAAGCCCGATGAAATAGACGATGAATGGGGGTTGTATAAATAAGCCCCGGCCATTGCCAGTGTTCCTCCTTCGAATAGTTACTTAATGTCCATCTTTCATGTACAGGTTTATGATGAATGTAATTTTTGAAGAATTTTCTTTGGTTAGCGCCAGCGGACTTATAGCTTATTACCAAATGAATGCCGGCAGGGGCACTACTGCAGTTAATTATAGTACCAATACAGGAGGTATTGACGGCACGCTGACAAACGGACCCACCTGGATATCTAGTCCTATACAGTTTGCCCGAAATTCATTATCTTTTGTCCAGTGTTTATCGTCAGCAATGGAAACAAAATCATTCGACCAGGCAATAAAAGCAGTAGTTCAATAAATTTTTTGCCAGTTTATATTCTCAACATATCAGTAGTGTTCATTAGTTTCCCTTTACTCAACGTGTCTACTTTTTTGTCTTGTGTGAGCAGGTACACGAAGCTTACCAAGGCCTCGCCTGTGTACTCCGCAGCTTGACCGTTACTGTGTGTTATTGCCAACAGCCATAGCTGTGACCATAAGACACTATCACCGGATACCAAACAATTTTGCATTCTCTCAGTGTTAACCATAGTGTTCTTCAAATAATAAATGACTGCGGTCCCGATATGGCTGGCGTTGGGAAAAATAAAATAACAACAAATTCGGAAAGCAGAAATTTGCTAAACTTTTTTAACTTGTATTCAACTAACATCAATTGTTTTCAAGCACCAATTGAAGTATAGATTTAAGACGCACTTAAGTAAGAGCAATCATTTATATCAACCGAAGAATGTACATGCTGCCATTTCCTAAAAACAAGCAACTCAATAAAATTTTCAATTTCTTCCGGGCAAATGGTTTCTTGTTCTGTTATTGTTTTCTGCTGTCCATTTCTTCACGTTCACAGACTGGTTCTTTATCATTACACGCTTCATTAGCAGAGAAGATTTATTTGCAGCCAGACAATACTGTTTATACAGCAGATCAAATCATTTGGTTTAAAGCTATAGTTACCAATGCGGCTTACCATACACCAGGCAAAATGAGTGGCGTGTTATATGTTGAGCTAATGGACACTCATGAAAACATAGTTGAGAAGAAATTAATAAAAATAGAGCAAGGTGTGGGAAACGGCTTTTTTCAATTAGCTCCCAATTATACGCATGGTGTGTACGAGATAAGAGCATATACGGAATGGAACAAAAATTTTGGCCCTGGGTTTTTCTTTAAAGAATATGTACTCGTATCAGGGCCTGAGGAAAAAAAAGAAACGAGTGGGATCAGGAATGTAACAGTTATAGAAGGACAACGAAAAGAACGGCGCTTACAGGTAAATTTTGATCCCACCGCTATTGACAGCCTTGCGGGGAAAGCAATCAAAATTTATTTAACGCTTGACAAGGTAAAGGATACTATCTCCATCAAAAAGAACAAAACTAATCAGTATGTGCTTGGCTATACTGTTCCCCTTGATTGCGAGGTAGTGACATTACAAATGGAAACCAACCATCAGGTAAACTATTCAAAAACTATTGTTCTGGATACAAGTCATCTGGATGTTCAGTTCTTGCCTGAAAGTGGCGAACTGATTTGGGGAATGCCTTGCTTACTGGGGTATAAAGTGTTGGGGTATGATGGTAAAGGCAGGCAGGTGACAGGTGAAATTTTAAATGACAGAGGATCCGTAATTACCACTTTCAAAACGAACCAACTTGGTATGGGATCGGTGTGGCTAAGTACGGTGGATAGCAATGAAAGATATACAGCAAGAATTTTATCGCCGGCAGATATCAATCCATCACAAGTCTTTCATTTACCCCCTGTTGCCGCTAAAGGAAATATGTTATCTGTCAGAAAAGAAGGGGAAAATATCAGGCTTAAAGCCAGTTCTAATTACCTGGTAAATGATAGTGTGCTGGTGCGGGCCTCATGCAGAGGCATTATCAGCTATGATTTTAAAGCCCGGTTAAAAAATGGCCACTTTGAATATGGGTTGACTGGCCGGGAGTTGCCTGAAGGTGTTATTAGTTTTACATTAATGGTTGATGCACAAACGCCGGTGGCTGAAAGACTTTATTTCAATGAACAACCACAAACAAGGCTCAATATTGTTGCTGCATCCGATAAGAAAACTTATGTACAAAGAGAAAAAGTTCAGTTAGCTATTGAAACAAAAGATAGCAATGGGCAACCGGTTCCTGCGCAAGTATCAATACTTGCCTTTAATAGATCGCAGCAAGGATCAACTCTTGATCTGCGCCAGAATATCCTTTCTTACTTTTTATTGAGTTCAGATTTAAAAGGGGAAATAGAGAATCCCGGATTTTACTTTTCAAAAGATAGCGATAGGTTTAACGATCTTGATGCATTGCTATTGACACAAGGCTGGAGTAGCTATAACTATACAAGAGATACGGTGCCATTTCCATTTCAGCCTGAACCTTACCTTGCTGTAACGGGCCACGTAAATGGAGTGCTGTCCGAAAAAAGGATCATTAAAGGTGCTAATCTTACTATGATGACGTTGGGGCAGCCACCATCTTTTGCAAACCAAAAAACGGATAGTTTGGGAAGGTTCAACTTTTTGCTCAATGATGAGTACGGGCAGGAGCTAAACATTCTGATTCAAAGTGCTGGTAAAGCCAACAAAAAGATAGATTATTTAATAACGCTTGACAAAAAGGAAACTCCTCCTGTGTTTTTCGATCACATAAGGTCTGTTCAAAAACCAGACAGTATTGCGCAGGCTTATATAAAACAAAATGTGGCAAACAAAAAAGCTGAAGATGCCTACAAGGCGGCTACAGAAGGAATTACTTTAGAAGAGGTGGTTGTAAAAAGCCGGCTCTTGTCTGCACAACAAAAACTTGTAGAAGAAAAATATGGAAAAGCAGATATAATAATTGATGGTAAAACAATACGCGATAAGGAGGAAAAATGGTCTTATGGATTGTACAGCGTTTTGATGTTCAAATTCCCGGACCAGGTCCGTATTATTAGAAGACGTGGTGGAACTTTATATGCAAGACTCAATAACCCGGAAATAACACTTGTGGTAATTGATGGAATTCCTGTACCATATTACGATTACAAGTTCATACCAATCATCCCACCCAGCGAGGTAAAAAGCTTAGAAATAATTGATTATGCAAAAAATTTCAGGAACCTTTTTTGTGAGGCCATTCCAGAAGCATGCGGTGATCCTTATGCGCCAACAGTGGGAAATGTGATTGCTATATATACTTATGCCGGCAAGGGATTGGAAGGTGCAAGGCATACAGTAGGCATCAATCAAATGACCGTTCCGGTTTTTTCAACTACCCGGGAATTTTATGCGCCTAAATACGATGTGCTTAAGCTCGATGATTGGTTGAAACCGGATTTACGAAACCTGGTGCACTGGGCGCCCAACCTGAAAACAGATACTACTGGCAAGACATCAATATCTTTTTACAACTCGGATAATACAGGACGCATTCAAGTGGTGGTTGAAGCCATTTCAGAAACCGGAGAACTAGGTTACCAGGAATTGTTTTTGGATGTAAAGAAAAAAGAGTGATTTCCAAAAGCTTAGCCACATTAATCTCCCAAAGCTGATTTTTATAATTATATAAAAGGAATTATTAAGAATAATGCATACAAAGGATAGCCTTTCAAAATATATACTGGTATTTTTTATTGCTTTTGCTATGCTGACAGGCAGCAGTTACAATACATACCTTTCTTACAAACGTTTTATTAATCCTGATTCCGAAACATACATGAATATTGCCCGGTTTGATTTTAATCAACAAAGTGAAGTCAGGAGATATCGTATCATCGTACCACTTCTGGCAAACATGTTGTCGCAGCCCCTTGAAAAAGTTTATTATAAAATTTTAAAAGCAAATCGGGAGGAATATGATTGGCCCTTACTCACCGGATTTTTTTTGACGAATGCATTATTAATGTCGTTAGCTGCAGTAGTAATTTATAAGATTATGCAATGCCAGCGATTGAGTGAACTTGCTTCCATAACAGGGCTTGCCGCTTTTTTAGCAGGGGGAAGATGGTCAAGCTTTATTACAGGCCATCCTGTTACAGATAGCCTTACAATTTTGTCTATCGCCATGATAATTTACGGTTTATTAAAACCGGCAAATCTAATTCTTGTAGCAGGTATTATTATTGGGTTATTAAGCAAAGAGTCCACAGCTTTATTTTTTCCAATGATTCTTCTTTTTGCTCCCCGGAGAGCCGGGCTTGCTTCTTTCATCAGCATGGCTTTTGCAGCACTTATTTATTTTATAATAAAATATAGCATTGACCATGTAACTGGTACCTCATCAGATGTAAGCATACATGCTGGCGTTACCTATTTTCTTAACATTAAATTTTCCTTAATAAAGCTTTTTTCAATGAAAGGAGTTGCAGACTTATTTTCCGTATATGGGTTTTTTACTCTTTTCTTTCTGAGTGGTTTATTTTATAGCAGCTTTAGAATACTGCTCTGGAAATACATGGATAAATTGTTTGCGGTTTTTCTGCTTACTATTTTCGTTCACATGATTTTGTCTACAGAACTTGCCAGAATGTTTTATTTGGGGTCTGCGCTTTTTATTCCCTTCTTAGCAAAATGTTTTGAGTTACATCCTGCTACTGGCAGATTATTAACTAGATGAATTGGTGAATAACTTTGCCTGATCTGTTATTTCAAATTAGCAACAGATTTTAGTTTGTGCATTATCGCTATAGAAAAAAAATTACTTCTGCCATGAAGTGATAAAGCAGGAAGCATGCAATATTTTTCGTTGTATAGTCTAGTAAAGATGGAAGGTATTTGCTTTCAATGCCTGTATTTTACAACCCATAGCTAAAGCCAAGTTTCATGCTGCTGGTATGAGTGGCAGGGCCGGTTGTATAATGTAGGTTTACTCTTTTTGCTTCTCCAAAAAGCATTAGTTTATTTATCCATTCATACCATACAGCAATTCCTGTTTCTTTATAATTAAACAACTTTTCAAACAAAAATGGGGGCTGTGGCTCTTGAAAGTACTGCTGCTCTAAAGTGCCGCTTACTCCTTTTCTGATTTTTTGTTGCCATAATCGTATCCTCATTTTAGGCAATGGCACATACTGCAGAAAAGAGAATATCCGGTCCGCATTATTCCCCATCCAATCTCCCATTGGATAAGAATGACTTTGATATGTTTGCCCTGGTATGAGGTTATTATAAACGAATGGGTTGATTCTTGAATACTCTATCCCTGCTGTGAGATAATTAATAAATAAATCTGTGCGGCTAATACCCAGGGTATATGCTAATTGGTTTCTCTTTTCTCTCTTATTAAAAACCTTTGACGCTCTTATTTCATCAATGAAAAGCTGTGCATAAAAGTGTGTATTCTTAATTTGGTTTCTTGAGCTGATCAGCCCAAAAAATTGCGAGTTATCTCCAGCCTTAATGTTATACCTGCTGGCATAATGGTCATAAATTTTAAAAAAATTGACAGGCATGAGGTAAGCGATATTCAGCTTGTCGCTATATACTATAGATTCTCCAATAGATACATTCAATCCTTTAACAGGTGTAATGTTAAGGGAATGGTGTGCAATAAATTTGGGACGAAATATTTCTCTTTGGCTATTAATTACACCCGTACCGGTGTTATATGTTTGTGCGGAGTCAATGATATTGGAGTGCAGCCATCCATGAAAATAATTAAAATGCAGCCACACCCAGGGCTTATAATCAAATTTGATAAATGGATAGGAAGGGGCTTTGCCAGATAATGCAATGTTTCCATTGAGGCCATAACCCCATGATAAGTTTTCTTTTCCGGCGGATATAGAGCCTTGAGACCATTTATATCCGATGTTGAAATTCAGATTACTATAATTTAGTAAGCGCCCCGTTTGTATTGTAGAAACTGCGCCTTCGGTTGTAGAAAAGTACTGGTTACCAAGTAATGTGTCGCCCTTTTCGGTGTTATCCCTGAAAGAAAAATTAAAGCCCCAATGCTCGCCAAAATATCCTCCGAGCCTGATGCCTGAAAAATACCGGGTATTATTTTTTCCGTTACCTATAAAATATTGTAGTCCAATAAGCGGATCAATAAAGAGTTTAGATTGGCCGTTTTCAAACAGGCCTGTTCTAAACCTGCCTGAGGAATCTTTTTTTAATATATATTTTTTTTCCGGTGCAGTTATACTAAGAGAATCAAAAGAATATTCCTGTCTGTAAAACTTCAATTCGCTGGCTTCAACTCTCGTTAGCTGACCTTCAATAATACTAAGTCGGTCAAGGGCCATAAAGACTTCTTTTCTATCCAATGGTAGTTGATAATCGTTCCAGTCAATGAAGCCTTTTTGAGCCATTCTGTACATGTATTCATAAACTCCCGTGTTAATAGATTCATTTATCTGGCAAGAAGATGTTGTAGTAAAACCGAAGATGATGATGAACAAAATGTTCTTCTTACTGAACACTGATTTTTTGATTTTGTAACACATTTTTTCCGTCAATATTTAATGCCTATCGTTTGGATTGAATAGTCAAAACTACAGGTTCTATTGGCGTCATTCAATCAAGGCCCCTATAAAAACAACCAGGCCTGGGTTTCTATATACAAAAAACCATGTCTCCATTGAATTTTTGGGTAATTAAACTAATTCTTCAGGTAGTAATTGTTCTAGTAAATCGCCCCTGCCTTTAGGGTCAGCGCCATATTCATTAGAATAAGCATTGCCATCTCCAAACAGCATAACAAAGCCGTAAAATGGAATCAATTGCCACCAGGCGCTATTGTTTCGGTCATGGCAGCGTTTAGTTCCCTGTGCCCAAAGCATCCAGATTAATGGAATAAAAAGGAGTAGTACAACATCGGAAGTAGCTTCAGCAATTAATTGGATAATGACTGCGGCTACAACATAGATAATCATAGTAATGCCATACTCAGTCCGGCGGATACGGCCTTCAAAAGAAAAGGGGTTGGTGAACATTTGTTTTAGTTTTGGTAATGTAATTAAATCAAATTAAAGGAAAGCTGTTGATTTAGCAAAGTCCTCAAAGTTTACCGATAATGCTGTTGTGTTTTTTTCACAGGCTAAAAATATTTTTCAAATGGCATCGGCAAGAAAATAATTAGATAACTGGCAAGCTGAATTATTAACGCTCATCTGCCATACCACTCAATTAAGACAATAAAAAAATAAAGAAGGGTATTAAAATGGCTGGTGCGATTTTTATATGTAACCTTGGTTATTATACTTCATTTTAAACACCTACTTATGTACAAAAAATTTATGCGCCCATTTTTCATGATGCTTGCTGTGATCATTTTAAGCCCTGCAAGCTATTCCGCTTCTTTGCCTTCCAATACTACTGACCCTGACCCTGCTGTTGTTAAAAATGCCATAAGCAGCTTTAACAGCCTTTCTAAAAAAGAAAAGAAAAACAGGCTAAGTGATGTAAAAAAAGCGATCAGGCAACATAAGACTGATGCGAAGGCTGGTAAAGCGCCATCTACCAATACATTGCTTTTGGTGATTCTTGCTTTATTGTTGCCACCTTTAGCTGTGTACCTGCATGAAGGAGAAATAAACAACCGTTTTTGGATCAGCCTGATTCTAACCCTGTTGTTTTTTATTCCAGGCGTTATTTATGCACTTATTGTAATCCTTGGAGATAATAGTAAGGAATAAATCTTTTAAACTTAAAACATCCTTTCTATATAAATTATGGAAAGGATGTTTTTTTTAGGTAGTAGTTTATTTCATGAGTAAGAGGTTTAAAACAGCTACAACAATTGCAAAAATGAATTTTTACATTTGACCCGTGCGCTGTAATAAAAAGTAATTATGAAAGGCTTTCTTATAATATTGATATTATGCGGTGGTATGCTAACTGCCACAGCACAAACTAAAGCAGGCGCTACCTCAAAGCCTGATGCCGGGAAGGAGCTGTTATTGGTTGATGCTTCCTGCGGACAATGCCAGTTTGATTTGCCTGGAAAAAGTTGCGATCTCGCCATTCGCATTAATGGCAAGGCATATTTTGTTGACGGAAGTAATATAGATTCTCATGGAGACGCTCATGCTAATGATGGCTTTTGTAATGCAGTACGCAAGGCTAAAGTTGCAGGAGAAATTAAAAACGGCCGCTTCCAGGCATCTTACTTTAAACTTATTCCTGAATCTGATAAAGATAAAGAACCAACTCTCAATCAATAGGCAATTGGATAAGCTATGAATTGATTTATTATCAAACGAACATCTAGCCTAATTAAGATGATGTTGATCTGTTAAGAGAAAACTTATCAATGCATATTAATCTCATTTCTTTATCTAAGTTGCCATTCAATTTTTAAACTGCCCCCTGTGTTGTTTGAAAGGTCGCCATTATCCAGGCCAACAGCAGCAGTAAGGTTAACGGCTTTACTTACCTGGTAAGAGCCTTCAAGCAAAAAATGAAGTTGCTTTTTCTTCGGGTCAAAGATGTTATTATTATAATTACCATAATGCTGAATGTACGTTGTAAGCATGCGATAGGTAAGGTTATTTGCAACATAACCCGAAAACCCAAGATGAACCCCGTTAACCCGATTGCTGGTTATATTATAATTAGAGACTCCACTTGTATCTATTTTGGAATGAAACTTCAACGCATCATTACGGGTAATAAATAATGGTGTACCTATTATTTTATCCTGGTATACCCAGCCGGTTCTGTACGTAGCATTATTATAATAATTATCCTGGCCTACATATAATACCGGTCCTCCCTGGTACTTTGTAAACAACCCCTCAAGCACTACTTTTCTCAGCCAGTTATTTTTGCCATTCTCCCAGCTAAAACCTACGAGTCGGTCACGGCTTAACACTTTTAATCCAACTAGCCGATCTCTCTCATTAGCGCTTCGGCCTTTTCCTTTTTCAAAAATAGTTTGGGTATATAGTTTAAATATAGAAGTGTTCGCCTTCAGCGAGAAACCTATATCTGGAATAATAAGGTGGTTTCCTACTGCATTGGCTATATCAATTGGCCCTTGCTGGTACACAGGGTCAGCGGCGTTGCCTTTACCTCCGGCAATAATATACAGGTAATCTTTAAAGCGGCTGGGAGCTTTGCCGCTCGGATGTGTTCCGCCCCACTGTGCAAAATGATTTAATCCTGCGTAAGCATTAAACTTTTGCTTTCCAATTTTTAAGTAGAAAGACTTTTCATGTAAGAAGGAACCTTTTACGTAATTAGTCTTGCCGAGCCATCCATGCCCAAACCTTGCTTTGAATTGAAGCCAGCCCTTGGTATATGGCACATCAATATACCTTGTACTGGCAATGCTTATTTTCGGTATAGGCATTGCATTCCCGCTGATGGCAAGCGAACCACTGGAAAGAAATGGATCCACTTCACCAACTATCTCTTTATAACGACCCCCTCTTAACTCCCAATTTTTTATTCCTGCTTTTATGTATGCTTCCTGCAAAAAAGTATTTTCGAAATGATTATTGTTGTAAAGGTCAACGCCATAAGCTATATAGCCTGGCAAGTTGCGCTTGCTCGTATCTCCATTACCGGTGCCTGTTGCTTTTGAAAGAATATGGTTGTTGGTGATAAGAATATGTGTAGACAAGTCTGCCTTTTGATTTGTAATAGCACCAAAGCGGTTTGCTTTTAGCCATAGGGGCTGATAATCTTCACTGGCAATGGTACCGGTGGTGCCAATCACAATGTGTAATGAATCAGTAAACTGCGCTATTGTTGGCACAATGCATAAGTGCGCTATTATCAGTAATAGAAATGAATGTCTCATAAGGTTATAAACCGTTTGGTTTGGTACAAAATAATACAAATCATTTTTTAAAGGCATTATTTCTCTAAAACCAATTTTTGGGAGGATATAAGTCCAAAAATTCGAGGAGAGGTACAACGTAGGTATGTAGTTATTTTAAGTAAAGCTATCTCTCAAATAATTTTTCATTATGTGAGCCAGGACAACTTTACAGCTTCTTAGTTTCTTTATAAACTCCCTATTTATCTAAATAAAAAGGCTGCCTTTTAAGGCAGCCTTAATAAATTGCATTTACTTATTACAAACTATTATTCATCCGACCTGTGTTAAAGTCATCATCGCTCCTGGTATTATTTTTATTGCCTTGATCAATATTTTCAATATCCACATCTGTGCTACGCACGGTATCACGTACTGTTTCTTCACGTTGGTCTACATCTTTACTAATACGAATTTCTTCTACAACTCTTGCCTCTTTATTTACTACAGGAACTTCGGAACGCTCCGTTAATTCAATATCACGTTCCTGAAAGTTTGATAACTCATCACCTGAGACTGGCCTGTCTACTGTATTTCGTTCTACATTTATATGCTCTTCACGTAGCCGAACACTTTCTTCTACAGGGCGTTCCACTATACGGCTGCGTACACGCACCCCTCCTGTTTCAACTTCTCTTTTTCCCACTTCCAGGTTCTCTTCCATCCTCGAAATTGTTGTGTCTTCATCGCCTGTTCTTCCTCTTTCATTGCCTCCTGAATAGCCTGTTCTTTCAAATCCGTATTGGGAGGCTCTTTCATCTACATCTATAGCACCACAGTCATCTAAAATATCTGCTGCTGTTTCTGCCTGGTCATCAGATTGGGCATGAACTGTAACAATGGATTGTGCATTTTGCCCTACTGATGAATAGCGATCCGCATCATCATTATCACTTCCAAATAATGATTTGAAGAAATTACTAATGGGGTTGCCTTCTTCCCTGCTGTTGTCTGTATTTCTTCCGGAATCAGAAACCTGGGAGTTTTGTGAACCAGATGAGATGTCTATGTTCTGACGAGAGATACCAGCCATTTCTAATTGTTGCACGGCTGATTGCGCTTCTGAAGGATTATCAAAAAATCCTATTACTGTTTGTGCCATAATTGTACTGTTTATGTGTTGAATGATTAAAAAAATGCAATAACTACTCTATATGGTTATTGCTACTTCGTTCTATGTGAATGTGTTCTTTTAGTAAAGTTATTTCCTGTACCAGCGGAGTTTCCGTAAGCTTTCTGGTAAGATGTATTTCTTCTATTACTTCGTATTTTTTTTGCACCACGGTAACTTCTCGTAGTACGGTAACAATCATTTTTTCTCCTTCATACCGTAATGCCGGAGGTGGCGTATCTAATACTTTAGAAATAACGGGAACATGTTCGATATTATATGATTCATTAATGATAGGAAGATTGATAGATGCTGTTTCTTCTGTTACGGTTTTTCTAATATGCACTTTACCGGTTTCTACTATTTCTCTTTGAATTACAGCATGCTCCTCTATGACAGGGATTGTTTCGCCTTTATAGTTTTCCTCATGTTCACCGGGCTTATTAGTATAAGCATTTACATCATTAATTGCCATGTTCATGCAGCTACTAATACTATGCCTTTTTGACAAAACTTATAAAGCATACTTAATGCAGAGCCTGTATAAATTTAATGATGCATCCTGGCCCCAATCTGTTATAAAAATGTAGCAGCACAGCAGTAAAAAATAGGTTAATTTTTAAGGAGGAGCATAACTTGCTATTTATATGTAACAATGCATTCTTTTCAAACTTGTGCAACTTCCAGTTTTCAATAGAATACGGCGAACTCCTTTGTTCGTAATTACCCCTAAAAACGTCGTTATTGAACCCCTTCTTTATCTAAAAAGGTTTTCATCTTTGTAATAGGGTTTTATTAACTCATTGTAAAAAACTATTTATGGAAAAACATCAATTCCACATTTCAATTAACGCCCCTCGTGAAAAAGTATGGAATATACTTTGGGGCGATGATACTTATTCGCAATGGACTTTGGCTTTCTGCGAAAATTCTACAGCAAAAACAGATTGGAAAACAGGTAGTAAAGTTTTATTCCTTGATGGCGGAAACAACGGCTTAAGCTCCATTATTGCAGACCAGAAAGCTAACGAGTTTATTTCCTTTAAACATATGGGTAAAGTTAAAAGCGGTAACGAAGATTTTGACAGCATACCAGCAAAAGAATTTGCCGGGGCATTAGAAAATTATACACTTAAAGAAGTGAATGGAAAAACAGATTTGATTATAGAAATGGATATATCCGGACAATACAAAGACTACTTTTCAACAACATGGCCCAAAGCTTTAGAGAAAGTAAAAGCACTGGCTGAAGTATCTTCTTGATTGTAAATTTGCTTAGAAATTTTTTAGATCAGGAATGGCGCTTCCTTATTGCTTTTTATAATTAACTGTTTTATCATTAGCGTTTTGATATTAATCAAACATATTCAATTGGTTATGATTAAGTTCTTTGAAATATTGTTTTTTAGTTTGCTGAAACAGTTGATTTATG
>JAYULK010000123.1:0-1833 GCA_043763635.1 Chitinophagaceae bacterium | reverse complement strand
ATATATGAAATAATGCCTATCCTGAAGTGGACAATATAAAACTTATGCTCCGCAAAGACAGTAGCCGGCATCTAAAATAAAAGTGCTTCGTTATTTTTAAACTTTCGTAAAAAAGTATCAGTATTGAGTGGATTTGCAGGATTCCTACCGGAAGAACTCCGTTATTTTCATCCCAACTTGGTTAAAAAGTTATCCCAAATGGATCGTTATATGCGAAAATATACAAAAGGGTTAATCACCTGATTCTACCATCGTTTTTCAGTATGCTCTGTCAGTAAATAAGAAGCCTGAATAAAAAGATTGCATAAAATTATATGTGGTATACGGTAAAAAACATAACTAATATAGATACGCCGGCTTTATTGATTTATAAAGAAAGGGTTAGTCAAAATATTTCGAAGGCTATTGCAATGGTAAATACGTTACCCCAATTGAGGCCTCATGTTAAGACTCATAAAATAAAAGAAGTCGCAGAAATGATGCTGGCAGCAGGTATCAGCAAATTTAAATGTGCCACTATTGCCGAGGCAGAAATGCTGGCGCTTGCTAAAGCCAAAGATGTGTTGCTGGCGTATTTAGTTGTTGGCCCTAAAATAAAAAGATTGCAACTGCTAAAAGAAAAATTTACGGCAATAAATTTTTCCTGCCTCATTGATAATTACGAAACTGCAAAAGTATTATCGCAAAATTTTATTAATAGTCCGGTACAGGTGTATATCGACTTAAACATTGGGATGAACCGCACAGGAGTTTTACCTGAGAAGGCTTTTGCTTTATACAAAGAATGTTTGGCATTAAAAGGAATTGAAGTAGCCGGCCTTCATGCTTACGATGGACATATCTATGATACCAATATTGCCATCAGAACGGGCAAGGCAAACCTAGTCGCCCAATTACTTGCAGCTACAAAAAATAAAATAGACCTGTTTTCAGGAAATAATATTAAGGTGGTGGTAGGCGGCACTCCAACATTTAAAATTTATGCTCATCAAAATAAGGAGGTTGAAGTTAGCCCTGGAACGTTTGTTTTTTGGGATGAAGGATATAATAAAATCCTTCCTGATATGGACTTCTTATTTGCTGCAGTAATTGTTACAAGGGTTATTTCTGTCATTGATAAATATACATTATGCGTAGATTTGGGGCATAAAGCTATCGCAGCAGAAAATCCGTTACCCCGCATAGCCTTTTTAAATATTAGCAATGCCATACCAATCAGTCAAAGTGAAGAACACCTTGTGGTAGCAGTAGCTGACACTGCCCAACATAAAGTGGGGGATATCTGGTACGGGATACCTACTCATATTTGCCCAACCGTAGCATTGTATAACGAAGTGATGGTGGTAGAAAAGGAAATGGTTAGTGCGGCCTGGAAGGTAATAGCAAGGGATAGAAAAATAGGAATATAGGATTTGAATCACTACTAACTGCTTTTAAATAATGAAAATTAAATTTATTATTACTGCTTGTATACTCCTGACTATTGCTGTAATTATTTTCCTGTACACGAAAATTGAAAAAATAAAGGAAAGTGCTGCAGATAAACTTTTTCAATCAATATCTCCGGATTCATCTAATATACATTTTACAAACACAATCACCACCAGTGATTCTTTAAACTTTTTCACGTTTGAGTATATGTATAACGGAGGTGGCGTTGGTATTGGCGATTTTGATAATGATGGGTTACAGGATATTATTTTTACCGGAAACCAGGTGCCCTCAAGTATTTATATAAACAAAGGCAATTTTCATTTCAAAGATATCACAGCAACCAGCGGTATTGTAATAGACAATGGTTTTCCTTTTGGAATATCTGTTGCGGATGTGAAT
>JAYULK010000122.1:0-26721 GCA_043763635.1 Chitinophagaceae bacterium | reverse complement strand
AAACCGCAATCCCCATAATACATGTCATCTACAAGTGCGGTTCCGTACAACCGAGGCTTCATTGTTGGCACTGCGTGCCCGACGAAGCCTTATTTGTTATGCCCAGTCATGTTGTAATTGAGGTTCAAATCCATTTTGTTTTAGTAGACCAGTAAATTCTTTCAAATCACGTTCAAGGTCACTAATAGTAATGACAGATAAGTGTCTTGTGTTATACTTTTTTACTAAACTGCCTATGTCAAAGTCAATGTCATGGGCTTTAAACTCCTTCTTTAATCTTTTATACTCATTTTTGTCCATCTGCCTCGATGCTGGTAACGCCTGGACTTCGATAATGTGGCCTTTGTCATATAGTGTGTCCGCAATGACATTAAATCCGTTGACTTTTCCCGCTTTAATCTCCTCGGAAAAAAACCATTTTGACTTTTCGTTCACAAGCAAATTTGAAAACCCAAGTTCATGAATTTGGTTGAAAGGAGATTTTGAAAATGCCTTTCGCTTTGTCCACTCCTTGTAATACCACGCTAAATACGAAATAAAGATGATAAAGCAAGGTAATGCAACACCAAAAAGGAAAACGACGAGAATGATTAAATCAACATCAACTTTCTGTCCATTGATATATGCAATTATAAATACAGCCGACCACAGTGTTAGAAATGTCAGCGAAGTAGCCTTAAAGGCGAATGCGAGTTTATGTCGGTTTAGGTTTAAGAACTGGTGCATCTCTGATTGGGCATAACACGCTAATATACGAAATGGGTTATTATACAACGTGTTTATATTCAATGATTCTATATTTCGTTTTCGAAGTTTGTGATTTGAAAAAGCCATTTCACAAACCCCAAAAACGAAGTCTTTTTTTCAAAGTAAACTTTTGTAAATCATCCAGAGACTAACCATCTCTCGCAGCCTTTTTGCTAACCATTTACAATGAACAGATGCTGGAATACATAGTGTAGCTATAAAGAATGGGCCTCCTAATTCAACTGCGGATCGATAGGAAAATTGATCATCATTTCATACTCGCCACCCAAATGTTTTAAGGCATCTTTCCAAATTTCTTCGGCATTATTATGAAAGATTAAATGCCGGGCAGCTTCAACAGTAAGCCAGGTTTTTTCATTTCTTTCCGTTTCTAACTGTCCTGCACTCCACCCTGAGTAGCCTATATAGAAACGAATTTTATCAACATCAATCTTTTTTGAATTAATAAGGTCAACCACACAGTCAAAGTCACCTCCCCAAAAAACGCCGGGCATTACTTCAATCCCTCCCGGAACTTCTTCAGGGTAGCGGTGCAAAAAATGAATGGTATTTGGCTGAACAGGACCTCCGAAGTACACGGGTAATTTATGCCCGTCAATTTCAGGAATCAATTCATCTAATGTATTTTCAAACTGCCTGTTTATTACAAATCCTACGGTGCCTTCTTCACCGTGCTCCGTTAGAAAAACCACAGTACGCATAAAGTTGGGGTCTTTTAAAAAAGGGTCTGCAATAAGCAATGCACCTGCTGCCGGTTCTACCATATTATAAATGTAAGGAGTTGGTTTATTTGAAAAAAATAAAGCATAATAATTGGGCCATGAGGAAAATTAAAATGCAGATAGAGTTTTTCAGCATCTTGTTTGTATACAGCCAGATGTATTTGTTTAATGACTAGCTTAGTTTTTGAATTTTATTCATTATACTATCAAATGAAAAGAACGTTTCCAATAATTATCGTTTTGATTTCGCTTTCTCTTATTGGTATTGTGATTATCCAAATATCATGGTTGAAAAATATGCTGGTAATAAGAGAAGACCAGGTAAGGCAAAAAGTTAGAGACGTTACGGTGGCTGTTGGCGAAGAGTTGGCTCAATATAAAGGTTCACCTTCAACTCCTAATAAAATACTACCTGGTTTTGGTGATGATTTTAGTTTTGAATTGTCGAAGCCATACAGCGTGGGCCACAGGTTTACAGCGCAGGAGCTATATGATAAAATAAAGCGATCTTTCGAAGGGCAACAAATGGAAAATATTCCTTTTGAATTTGGCCTGGCTGCTTTAACGTCTGGTACCATTGGCTATTTCGAGCGCCAATCGGTACAGTTTGGCGAGTGGTATGATGACTCTGCAAACCACTTTGCATACCACTATCCATTGACAGCACCCAGCGGCTCTGCGGCCGAAAATCTTTCTGTAGATGAAATTTTAATTGTTGTTGTTCCAAGCATTAAAACCATTGTTGCCAAAAGCATGCTTGACCGTATGATCTTTTCGATCTTATTAATTGTAGTTATAAGTACAGCATTTTATTTAACCATCAGAACAATGCTGCGCCAGAAAAAGGTTAGTGAAATTAAAAACGATTTCATTAATAATATGACCCATGAATTTAAAACGCCCCTGGCTACCATATCATTGGCTGTAGATGCTTTAAAAAATGAAAAGGTAATGGCTGATCCGAAAAAGCTATCTTATTTCAGCGGCATCATTAAAGAAGAAAACCAACGAATGAATCGCCAGGTAGAAACAATATTAAAGTCTGCTTTGCTGGACAGGCAGGAGGTTGATTTGAACCTAAAGCCCATTAATGTACACGAGGTTATTGAAGATGTAGCAGATAATTTTGCCTTACGCCTCGAAGAAAAAAATGGAACGCTTGAAACAAACCTGCAGGCGGGTGATTTTATTATTGATGCTGATGAAGTGCATTTTTCCAACCTCATAAATAATCTGCTGGATAATGCCGTAAAATATTCAAAGGAAAACGTGCCGCCAAAAGTTTGTATCTCCACTTCATCAAACAACAAATCACTCTTTATAAAAATAGAGGATAACGGAATTGGAATGAGCCGCGAAACTTTGAAAAGAATTTTTGAAAAGTTTTATCGGGCACATACCGGCAACATACATAATGTAAAAGGCTTTGGTCTGGGATTGAGTTATGTAAAAAGCGTTGTGGAGGCACATGAAGGGGTTATTAAAGCCGATAGCGTGTTAGGCAAAGGAAGCTGTATGACGATAGATTTGCCATTAAGAAAGGTTTAGGAGCCAGTGTTAATGCTAACTACATAAAGCATTATAGTGCAAAGCTTATTTCACTTTTGTTGGGAGAGTTGTCCCTTACCTTCCTGAAGGTCAGGCGATGGCCTTCTCCACAACAAACTGCTATCTCCATAACTTAAGAAGCGAAAATTATTTGATAACGCATAGTTGTAAATATTCTTCCAATCTTCTCCTATAAAAGCAGATACCAATAATAATAAAGTAGACTGCGGTTGATGAAAATTAGTTATTAAAGCACTTGCCGACTTAAACTGGTAGCCCGGTATAATTAATAAACTTGTTTGGCAAAAAAGCTTAGTCAAGCCCTCATGGATCAAATGATTTATCAGGTAGCTGATGCTTTCTTTGTACGAGAAATTTGCTTCTAATTCATAAGCTTCCCATTGGTGTAATACAAATGGATCGGGAAGATTTTGTTTTACCTTGATGCCTATCCAGTAAAGGCTTTCAAGCGTTCTTAACGAAGTAGTGCCAACACTGATTATGGTGTCGTTCAAAATTAATTCCTGAAGGGTTTGCAACGAAACATGAAACTGCTCTGCATGCATTTGATGGCCATCAATCGTCTGGCTTTTTACAGGTTTAAAAGTGCCTGCGCCTACATGAAGGGTAAGGTAAATTGGATGTATATTTTTCGATTTAAGACCGGCAAACACACCTTCTGTAAAATGCAGGGCAGCAGTGGGTGCCGCCACGGATCCTTGCTCTTGTGCAAAGATGGTTTGGTATCGTTCTTCATCAGCTTCTGATGCTTTTCTTTTAATATAGGGGGGCAACGGAACAGAGCCTGCTGCATGCAGAATTTGAGAAAAAGTATAGGCATCTGATATCCAGGAAAATTCAATAATAAAACAGTCTGCCTCTTTTTTTATATAGCTGGCGGTAAAGCCGACCACCTCTCCTTCAATAATTAATTCTTTATGGAGTACTTGCCCGCTCTTCCATTTAGATGCCCCTCCAATGAAGCATTTCCACCGGCCTTTTGCTGTATGCGACATGGCCTTGTCCACACTTTCCTCAAAAGGTTCCAGGCAAAAAATTTCAATAATGCCGCCGGTATCTTTTTTAAATAATATCCTTGCTTCTATAACCCTTGTATTGTTCACTATCAGGGTAGCGTTGTCGGGTAAATAATCTGGAAGGTGATTGAACAGGTCTTCCTCAATGCAGCCTTCGCTAAAAATCAAAAGCCTTGAGGCATCTCTTTCTGCCAAAGGATATTCAGCAATTAGGTGTGTCGGCAGGTCGTAATTGTATTCTTTAATTTGAATTTTTCCGGGTTCTATTTTCATGCGGCTAACTGTCGCTGTTTAAAATTTTTTTGCCTAAACGTCTTTATACACTTATATCCACACTCTATCCACACTATAAAGCTTTAAAACCCAAGCTGATCGTCGGTAACTCAATACTAGCGGAGCTTATATAGGCTTTGAGTGTGTGGATAAATTCAGTCACCCAAAAATTTAAATATGAAGTGGGAAAAAGTGTTATTTTGTGTTAAATCAGGTCACTTATCACAAATCATTGAAATGACAGGCTTCTTAGGCGAATTTGAATCAACGCTAGACCCCAAAGGTCGGTTTCTGCTTCCGGCAGGATTCAAAAAGCAATTGCCTGAATCCGAAATTACACGATTTGTTATTAACAGGGGTTTTGAGAAATGCCTCAGCCTTTACACAATGAAAAGCTGGGAGCCTTTGTATGCCCGCATTCAAACGCTGAACGACTTCGACCCAAAGGTGAGAGAGTTTAGAAGGTTCTTTCTGAATGGGGCGACAATTGTAGAGCCTGATTCTGCCGGAAGGATTTTGCTTCCGCCAAACCTGAAAGAATACGCCCAATTGGAAAAAGATATTGTGCTGGCATCGGCAGTTGATAAAGTGGAAATCTGGTCGGCAGAAAAATACAAACAGTTCTTTGATTCATATTCAGCAGACGATTTTAGCAACCTGGCAAAACAGGTAATGGTAGGAGGAAAGGATGAATAAGCAATTAGTAATTAGCAAAAGCATCGCAATGATGTTTTGCTTAAGATTTATAATTCTTAATTCATAACGCAACATTAGTTCTTTATACCACATACCGGTTTTACTAAAGGAAGTGCTTGATGGCCTTGCAATAAAACCAAACGGGGTTTATGTAGACTGCACTTTTGGAGGCGGCGGGCACAGCACGGCTATTTTGAAACTGCTGGGAAGCAATGGAAAGTTAATCGCTTTCGACCAGGATGAAGATGCAAAAAGGAATATCCCCGAAGATGCACGGGTGCTATTCGTGCCACATAATTTCCGGCACTTAAAAAAATTTTTGCAACTGCACGGAATAAAGGAAGTAGATGGTGTATTGGCTGACCTGGGTGTAAGCAGCCATCAGTTTGATGAAGCCGCCAGGGGATTTTCAACCCGCTTTGATGCTGCATTGGATATGCGCATGGATCAGCGGCAGGAAAAAACGGCCTTTCATGTAGTGAACAATTATTCGGAGCAGGAACTGCACAAGCTTTTTGAACAATATGGAGAAGTGACAAATTCGAAAACCCTGGCAAAGACGCTGGTAGAAGTAAGAAAAACAATGCCTCTGACAACGGTAGAGGAATTTAAAGGCGCTGTAGCATCAATAGTAAAAGGGAACCCGAATAAGTATTTCGCCCAGGTTTTCCAGGCACTGAGGATTGAAGTGAATGAAGAATTGGAAACCTTGAAAGAATTACTGCTTCAGTTGCCGCAGGTGTTGAAGGTTGGAGGAAGAGCAGCCATCATAACCTTTCACTCTTTGGAAGACCGCTTGGTGAAACTGTTTTTTAGAGATGGTGCCTTTGAGGTGCAGGAAGATACTAATCCTTTTTCCACAGGGGAAAGAAGTAAGAGTGGATTTCTTTTAATTAATAAAAAGCCACTTGAAGCGACGGAAGAGGAGTTGAAGAGGAACCCAAGATCAAGAAGTGCGAAGCTTAGAATAGGAGAGAAGAGGTGAATGGTGAATGGTGAATGGTGAATGCTGAATGCTGAATGCTGAATGGTGAATGGTGAATGGTGAATGGTGAATGCTGAAAAATTTTGGAGATTGAAATTAAAGCATTCACGATTGACGAATAGAATTACCGAACCTACAAGTGTGCGACGCAACAGAAGATGATAGTGACCAAAGCGATGACATCATAAGTATTGAAAGGACTAAAAAAACATGGAGCCAACAAAAAAGGTACAAAAGTTTCATTGGAAGCGCTTGCTGAATTATCAGTCAATTGTAAAGCAGATTCCATTTTTTCTTTTCCTGGCTTTGCTGGCAGTAGTGTACATCTACAACGGGCATCATGCAGATAAAACAATAAGGGAGATTAGCAAGATTGAACGTGAGTTGAAGGAGTTGAAGTACGAATACAAAACCGTAAAAGGTGATGTATTGTTTAGAAGCAAGCAAAGCGAAGTGGTAAAAGCGGTAGAGCCTTTAGGATTAAAGGAATTAACCATGGCGCCAGTCGTATTAATAGATAGTAACAACCGGCAGTAATAAACCAACAATAAAAACAACCACTGCGTGGAAATTAAACGCGACATATTGTGGAGGGTGTACCTAAGTTTTATAGGTATTGTTATCCTGAGTTTTGTTGTGTTAGGCCGTGCATTTTACATTCAAAATAACCAGGGGCATTATTGGAGAAGCATGAGTGATAGCATGCATCAAAAGTTTGTAGAACTTGATGCAGAAAGAGGCACCATATATAGCGAAGATGGAGAAATGCTCAGCACTTCTATTCCTTTCTTTGATATTTATATTGATTTTGGCGCAGACGGTTTGCGTGATAAAAAGGGAAAAAGATTTAAAGAAAATATTGATTCATTTTCCATTGCCTTGTCTGGCTTCTTTGGCGATAAAAGTTCCTCCGAATACAAAAAAGACCTGAAAAAAGGGTTTGAGCAAAAGAACCGTTACTACTTTTTGAAAAAGGCGCTCTCCTTTGAGCAATACAAGACCTTCCGGCAGTTTCCATTAGTGCGGTTGGGCAGAAACAAAAGCGGTGTAATTGCCGAAGTAAAAACCAGGCGTCTGAATCCGTTTGGGATGCTTGCTAAAAGAACCATTGGTTTAGCCCGCGAAAACGCACAAAATGTAGGACTGGAAAGAACGTATGATACAATGCTTAAAGGCTCTACAGGTAAGCGTTTGGTGCGTTTTATTGCAGGCGGCGCTGCTGTTCCTGTGGAAGGTTATGAAATAGAGCCGGAGAATGGTAAAGATGTAATAACCACGCTTGACCTGAACATGCAGGATATTGTTGAAACCTCGCTGATGAAGATGATGGTGCAAAGCGAGTCGCAATATGGCACCTGCATTGTGATGGAAACAAAGACGGGTAAAATCAAAGCCATAGCAAACCTGGGAAAAAGCGGGCCTGCCAGCTATGATGAGAATCTGAATTTTGCCTTGCAAACAAACGAGCCAGGTTCCACCATAAAGCTCGCTACACTTCTTTCTGTATTAGATGCAGGCTCCAGCAAAATCACTGATTTGGTAGAAGTAGGTTCAACAGGAAATGCATACGTTGGTGTTCGGAATGTTACTGATGCAGAACGGGCTCCAAAACCTGTATTGACAGTAAAAGAATGTTTTGCTCATAGTTCAAATGTGGGTATCAGCAAACTGGCGTATAAGGCATTTGCATCAGACCCTGATAAATTCAAAAGTTATTTACAGCGTTTTCATTTAGATAAAAGAACAGGCGTGGGCCTTGTGGGTGAAGAAGCGCCTTTGCTTCCCCGCTGGAAACGTAATAAAGAAGGTTTGCATGCCATGCTTACCATGAGCTTTGGCTATGCCATTGAAGTAAGCCCGCTGCATACTTTAATGTTATACAATGCTGTAGCAAATAATGGCCAAATGCTAAAGCCATACCTGGTTAATAGCATAAAAAATAACGGCATTACTATTAAAGAATTTTCGCCTGAAGTTTTGGAGGAAAAAATTTGTAAGCAAGCGGTTATTGATGCAGCAAAGCAATGTATGGAAGCTGTGGTGACAGAAGGCACCGGGAAAGCAGTATTTGCCGATATGCCATTTGCCGTTGCAGGAAAAACAGGCACGGCACATGTAGCAGGCGGGAATGTAAAATATTATGATGGTGTTTACCAGGCATCTTTCGTAGGCTATTTTCCTGCTGATAAGCCATTATACACTTGCATAGTTGTAATTAAAACCAAACCACACGCACCCTTACATTATGGGGGGCAGTTGGCTGCACCTGTATTTAAAGAAGTAGCCACCCGGCTACATGCCATGTATGTGCAAAGAACAAATCCTGCTCCGCTGCAATGGAAGCCTGATAGCAGCTTTAATGCTTACGCAGGAAGTACCCGTGATATAAAAAACATTATGGAAACTGTGCGTGTATCCTATGCTGATTCAGGAAACCAGAAGTTATGGGGCGTTCTATATTCTAACCTTGATAAGCCTTTTGTAAAACCAACGGAGATTATAAAAAAGCAAATTCCCGATGTACGTAATATGACGTTGAAAGATGCTCTTTTTCTTTTGGAAAATATGAGTGTTAAGGTAGTAACCAAAGGAAAGGGCAAAGTAGTAGCACAGGATATTTTACCAGGCACACCGATAATTAAAAACCAAAAAATAACCCTTTTATTAAATTGAAGAAGCTTTCTGATATATTGTACAAAGTGCCTATTACCGCCACTACGGGCAGTACAGATATTGACGTTGCTTCTGTGCAAATAGATTCGCGTAAGGTAGAAAGCAAAAGTTTGTTTATTGCCGTAAGAGGGGTTGGCGCAGATGGCCATAAGTTTATAGATACAGCAATACAAGGTGGCGCAACAAGTATTCTTTGTGAAGCGATACCAATGGAAACAATGCCTGGGATTACCTATATACAAACATCAAATACATCGGATGTTGCAGGCGTTATTGCCCACAATTTTTATGATCAGCCCTCGGAAAAATTAAAATTGGTAGGTGTTACCGGCACCAATGGAAAAACCACCATCGCTACTTTATTATATAAGCTGTTTACTACTCTTGGTTATGACTGTGGATTGATCAGCACAGTAGAAAATATAATTACAGGCAATATTATTCCTTCCACACATACTACGCCTGACCCTATTAGCCTGAATGCTTTATTGAAACAAATGGCAGACGCAGGATGTACGCACGTTTTCATGGAGGTAAGCTCGCATGCTATACACCAGCGGCGCATAGCGGGACTAAAATTTTCCGGCGCCTTATTCAGCAACATTACCCACGATCATCTTGATTATCATAAAACCTTTGATGAATATATAAAGGCTAAGAAGGCATTTTTTGATGCATTGCCAGCATCAGCATTTGCCATAACAAATGCTGATGATAAAAGAGGTATGGTGATGTTGCAAAACACAGCCGCAAAAAAATATTCTTACAGCCTGCAAACGGTAGCTGATTTTAAAGGTAAGATCATGGAGAACACGCTTACCGGCCTTGTGATGACTATAAATGACCATGAAGTGCATTTTCGTTTAATAGGCGAGTTTAATGCGTATAATTTATTAGCTGTTTATGGTGCTGCTATTTGTCTTGGTGAAGACAAAATAGAGGTGTTACAAAGATTGAGCAATATAGATGGCGCCGAAGGACGGTTCGATTATCTTATTTCTCCAAAAGAAAAAGTGATTGGTATAGTTGATTATGCGCATACGCCTGATGCGCTGATTAATGTGCTGGCTACCATAAAAAAATTAAGGGGCAATGATGAAAAGATTATTACAGTAGTTGGCTGCGGAGGCGACCGCGATAAAACAAAGAGGCCGGTAATGGGTGAAGTGGCATGTGAGCACAGTGACAGGGTGATTTTTACTTCTGATAACCCAAGGTCCGAAGACCCGGGAAAGATACTGGAGGATATGGAAGAAGGCTTAAGTATAACAGCCAAAAGAAAATTTCTTTCCATACCAGATCGTAAGCAAGCAATTAAGACTGCTGTGAACATGGCGCAGCCGAAAGACATTTTGTTGATTGCTGGTAAAGGCCATGAAAAGTACCAGGAGATAAACGGAGTAAAATATCATTTTGATGATAAGGAAGTATTGATAGAAATGTTTGAATTATTAAATAAATAAAAACTGTTTTAAGGAATAGTATCTGTTAAAGACACTAACTCCAATCAACAATCTCTAATCTGAAATAATAATGTTGTATCACTTATTTGAATGGTTTAAAGCTGAAGGCATCCGTTTCCCGGGTGTGGCTTTATTTCAGTTTATAACCTTCAGGGTGTTACTGGCTGTATTACTTTCTTTGTTTATTACTACGGTTTATGGTAAAAAGCTGATTAACTTTTTAAATACAAAACAAATTGGCGAGTCTGTTCGTGATTTAGGGTTAACCGGGGAAAGTACAAAGAAGGGTACCCCAACAATGGGTGGCCTTATTATCATCCTCGCTATTTTAATTCCAACATTGTTATTGGCAAACCTTGAGAAAGTTTACATCAGGCTAATGATTGTAAGCACTATATGGCTTGGTGTTATTGGTTTTGTGGATGATCTTTTAAAGCTAAGGGCCAAAAAGCAAGCCTTATTAAAAGGAGAGAAGTACAAGAAAAGTGATGCCGATGGGCTGGCTGGCTGGTTTAAAATATTAGGACAAGTAGGTTTGGGAATTATTGTTGGTGCTACTCTTTACTTTAATGACAATGTACAAATATGGAGAGAATACCAGGGCACACCCAGAGCCGGGGATACGACTATAATCAGGAAAGAATTTAATGGCCGTACAAAATATTTTGTTGCTGCCAAAGATCCTATTACAACGATCCCTTTCGTTAAAACACACGAATTTAATTACTCCAAATTATTACCTGCTTCTTTAAGAGAATATTCCTGGATCCTTTTTATCCTGATCGTCATCTTCATTATTGCAGCAGTGTCCAATGGCGTTAATATCACAGATGGCTTAGACGGGTTGGCAACAGGCACAACCGCCATCATAGGTGTGTGCTTAGGCATTTTTGCTTACGCAAGCGGCAGTTTGTTATTTGCTGATTACCTCAATATCATGTACATCCCCAACCTGGCCGAGCTGTCCATTTTTATTGGTGCATTGATCGGAGCTTGCTTTGGGTTCTTATGGTATAACTCATACCCGGCACAGGTTTTCATGGGCGATACTGGAAGCCTTACCCTTGGGGGAATCATTGCCGCCCTTGCTATTATTGTTCATAAAGAATTATTGATACCAATATTCTGCGGTGTTTTTTTAGTAGAACTATTGAGTGTAATGGTGCAGGTGGGATATTTTAAATACACCAAAAGAAAATATGGCGAAGGCAGAAGGGTGTTTTTAATGAGCCCTTTGCATCATCATTACCAAAAGAAAGGATACCATGAGGCAAAGATTGTAACAAGGTTCTGGATTATCACTTTGTTATTAGTCATTCTATCTATTGTAACATTAAAATTGAGATAAAAAGTTTAGCTGAAAAACCACCGACACACCAGGAGAAGCTTATGAAAAACGAACCAACGTTGATATTGTGGGAACTTATTAGATGCAATGCTTTTGAAAAACCTGTATTCCGTACATCTGAAATCTAATGAGTAAAAAGTTGGTCATACTGGGTGGAGGTGAGAGTGGTGTAGGAGCGGCTATACTGGGTAAGCAAAAAGGGTATGATGTCTTGCTATTTGATGAAAGCTCTTTGAAAGATGGTTATCGTAATGAACTGCAGGCAGCAGGAATTAAATTTTATGAAAATGAAATTGATGAACAGTTTGTGATGTCTGCGGATGAAGTAGTTAAAAGTCCTGGTATTCCTGAAAAGAATGAATGGATGAAAAAGATTCGTGGCAAAGGAATTCCTGTCATTTCGGAAATTGAATTGGCCTACCGGTATAAAGAGAGCAGTAAGATTATTGCCATTACCGGCAGCAACGGAAAGACCACTACAACATCACTGATCTATCATATATGCAGGCATGCAGGACTTGATTGTGCATTGGTTGGCAATATTGGTTATTCCATGGCACGCCAGGTAGCTGAAGACCCAAAGGCTTTATATGTAGCAGAGATCAGTTCATTTCAATTAGATGATATAAAGACGTTCAGGCCCGATGTAGCAGTATTATTAAATATTACAGAAGATCACCTGGACCGGTACGACTATCAGTTCCAAAATTATATCAACAGCAAATTTCGAATTACGATCAACCAGACTTCAGATGACTATTTCATTTACAATCTCGATGATGAAGTAATCATGAATTACATTAATAAAAATCGAATTCATTCACAACAATTACAGATTAGTATGAAGAAGGAAGTGGTAAAGGGAGCGTTTATAAAAGAGGATGAAATGAAGGTGCAAACAGGCAATGAGCCTGAATCAATGAGTGTTTACGATTTTGCATTGAAAGGGAAACACAATCAATATAATACTATGGCAGCATGTGTGGCAGGGTCAACAATGGATATCCGGAAGGATAAGATTCGGGAAGCTGTGCAAACTTTTCAAAGCCTTGAACACAGGATGGAGCATGTAGCTACCATACGAGGTGTTGAATTTATTAACGATAGTAAAGCTACAAATGTAAACTCCACGTGGTATGCGCTTGAAAGTATGACCAAGCCAACTGTTTTAATATTGGGAGGAGTTGATAAAGGCAATGACTACTCTCTTATTATGGAGCTGGTAAAAAATAATGTAAAAGCCATTGTATGTCTGGGTACAGACAATAAAAAAATTCATGAAGCATTTGACGCCGAAGCGAAAGTTATGGACACTGCAAGTGCAGAAGAGGCGGTGAGAATAGCTTTTAGTTTGTCTAATCCGGGTGATGCTGTGCTGTTAAGCCCGGCCTGTGCATCCTTTGATCTTTTTAAAAATTATGAAGACAGGGGAATGCAGTTTAAAAATGCCGTTAAGGATTTGTGATAACAGGAGAGAGAAGTAGCAGTTTAAAGTAAACAGTTTGCAATAAGGTAATAGAATGGCAACTTATAAAGACCCGAATGCTTATAAAAAGAGTTTTGATTTGGCATTGCATATTCAAATATTGACGAAAAAATTTCCGAGGGAAGAGCAATATGATTTAACAAATCAGGTACGAAGAAGCTCAAGATCTGTGTGTGCAAACATGGCCGAAGGATTCAGAAAACTTCGCTATAAAGCGCATTTCATTTCTAAAATGACAGATGCTGATATGGAAAATTCTGAAACTGGTGTATGGATTGATTTCAGTTTCGCATTTGGATACATAACAGCGCAAGAACATTTGGAGTTAGTTACACGCAGCGAAGAAATAGGAAGATTATTAAATCACATAATTGAACACCCGGAAAAATATGGCGCAGTAAAGTAGGCTTTGCAAACTGCAAACTGTTCACTGCAAACTTATTACTATGAACAAAACATTGAACACCCTGAGTGAAGTAGGCTTTGCAAACTGCAAACTGATTGCTGCAAACTAATCAACATGACCGAGTCAATCAATATACAAGATCATTTTAAAGGGCTTAGATACAAAACGTCTGGGGACAAAGTCATCTGGGCCTTAGTGTTGTTGCTTGTTCTTATTTCTTTACTGGTGGTGTATAGTGCAACTGGCTCACTGGCTTACAAAATGTATAAAGGCAATACAGAGGTTTACCTCTTTAAGCAAATTGCATTTATTGCCATTGGCTTTTTGGTGATATATTTTGCGCACCGTGTTAATTATACCATCTATTCAAAAATTGCACGGGTTCTGTTTCTTCTCTCTATTCCGTTGTTGCTTTATACATTGTTTTTTGGCGTTACCTTAAATGAAGGAAGCCGCTGGATCAGGTTGCCCATTATCAACCTTACCATGCAAACCTCTGACCTGGCAAAGCTCTCTCTCTTTATGTTCCTGGCACGTTTGTTAAGTCGCAAGCAAACGAAGATCAAAGATTTTAAAAGAGGCTTTCTTCCTGTTATCATTCCTGTAGCAGTAACCTGTATGCTTATTGCACCGGCTAACCTTTCCACCGCATTGTTACTCGGTTCAAGCTGCATGGTATTGTTATTTATTGGAAGGGTAAGTACAAAGCATTTGTTGCTCACCATAGGTATTGCTTTAATTCCTGTTGCCTTTTTAATTATAGCAGCCGTAGTAAAACATAAGAATGCCGGTGAAGAAACAGTAGCTAAAGAAAAATCTTCTAAGGTCACAGCACGTATGAGCACCTGGGTAAGCCGGGTAGAAAGCTTTATGTATGGCGGCAAAGAGGCTGACAATGATAATATGTACCAGGTAAACCAGGCAAAAATTGCTATTGCCAAAGGGCAATTTTTTGGCAATGGTCCTGGTAATAGCGAACAAAGAAATTTTTTACCACAGGCTTACAATGATTTTATTTATGCAATTATCATTGAGGAATATGGCCTCGTTGGGGGTGCATTAATCATCTTTATTTACCTCGTTTTTTTATACAGAAGCATTCGTTTGTTTAAACGCTGCCCTTATGCCTTCGGGGCATTCCTTGCATTGGGACTAAGCTTTACACTTGTATTGCAGGCCATGGCCAATATGGCTGTTAATGTAAACCTGTTTCCTGTCACTGGTGTTACGTTACCATTAGTGAGCATGGGAGGAAGTAGTTTTCTATTCACTTGTTTATCTATTGGTATCATCTTAAGTGTTGCAAGAAACGTTGAGCAGTTAGAAGGGAAAAAGAGTGCCGCTATCATAAAGGGAGAAGAGGTAGAAGATGTGGAAGAAGAAATTGAAGAGGTCGAGGAAGAACCTGTAGTAGCATAGGAATAATTAAATGGCAAAACGAATCATCATAGCAGGAGGGGGTACCGGTGGACATATATTTCCTGCAATAGCCATTGCCAATGCTCTAATAAGGATTGATGAGAAGAATGAAATTTTGTTTGTAGGTGCTAAGGGAAAAATGGAGATGGAAAAAGTGCCGCAGGCAGGATATAAAATAAAAGGGTTAGACATAGCTGGTTTTAACCGAAGTTCTTTGATAAAAAATATTGGATTGCCTTTCAAGTTGGTGAGAAGCTTCTTCCAGGTACGGCGAATCATTGATGATTTTAAGCCCCATGCAGTCATTGGTGTAGGAGGATATTCTTCTTTTCCTGTATTGCGTTATGCACAGGTAAAGAGTATTGCCACCTTCATTCATGAGTCAAATTCATTCGCTGGTAAATCAAATATTCTACTGGGAAAGAAAGCGACAAAAGTATTTGTGGCCACGGATGGAATGGAAAAGTTTTTCCCTGCAGCGAAGGTCATGATCACAGGCAACCCGGTTAGAAAAAGTATTGCTGAAGCGTCTGTAACAAAAAGTGAGGCACTAAAGTTTTTCGATTTGAGTGAAGAAAAAAAAACAGTTCTGGTAGTTGGTGGGAGTCTTGGCGCTCAATCAATTAATGCAGCAGTAGAAAATGGATTGGATTCTTTGCTGGAGCAAAACCTGCAGGTGATATGGCAAACAGGCAAAGGCTATGCAGCAACAGCCAGGCAAAGAACAGCAGGAAAAAGAAATGTGTGGGTAAACGATTTTATAACTGAAATGGAAAAAGCGTACGCCGCAGCCGACATGGTTATTTCAAGAGCAGGAGCTATGGCAATTGCCGAATTATGTGTTGTGAAAAAGCCTGTTCTTTTTGTGCCATACCCATTTGCAGCAGAAGATCACCAGACTGTAAATGCTTTGAACCTTGTTACTAAAGAAGCAGCATTAATGGTGAAAGACAACGAAGCAATGGGGAAAGCAATTCCAATGATTATTAATTTATCAAAAAATGAAGAGCAGCAAAATAAGTTAAGAGAGAACATTGCAAAACATGCAGTGACAAATGCAGATGAAGTAGTGGCGAATGAAATATTAAGAACGATCGCCTAAAACCAAAGAAATAATAGGAACTAATAATGTAATGAATGAAGATGTAACACATATTAAGGAAAGCACTGGCCTCCCCCCCTTCGGGGAACAGGGGGCCAGAGTGGTTTACTTTATCGGAATTGGCGGTATTGGCATGAGTGCCATTGCCCGCTACTTCCATGCGAAAGGCATCGCCGTATCAGGATACGATAAAACACCAACTGATCTTACAAAAGAACTGGAGGCTTCGGGTGTACAGGTGCATTATCATGAGGATGTAACCCTTATTCCACTCAATGCTGATATTATTGTGTATACGCCTGCAGTGCCACACGACCATGCTGAACTTGTGTATTACAGAACACATCATTATAAAGTCGTAAAGCGCAGTGATGTGCTGGAAATGATTACTGCCGGCTCTTTCAATATTTGCATAGCAGGCACACATGGCAAAACCACTACCAGCACCTTAACGGGACATATACTACGCCATAGCGGTTATGGCTGTAACGTATTTCTTGGGGGCATATCTGTAAACTATGGTACTAATTTTTGGAGCAACGAAAACAACGTGGTGGTTGTGGAGGCAGATGAATACGATCGAAGCTTTTTAAAGCTCTCACCTGATATTGCGGTCATCACTTCTATGGATGCCGATCATCTGGATATATATGGCGATGAAAAAACAATGCAGGATGCTTTTGTAGATTTTGGTAACAAGGTAAAAGAAGATGGTTTGCTCATAAGCAAGTTTGGATTAAAACGAGTAAAAGACATAAGTACTAAAAAGATAAGCTACAGTTTAGGAAATGATAGTGCTGATGTTTTTGCTTTTGATATAAAAATTGAAAACGGGGGATACCGTTATCATGTGCAATTGCCCAACAAGGTTATTCACAATTTTGAGCTGCGTATAGGCGGCATGCATAATGTGGAAAACAGTGTAGCTGCTATTGCAGTAGCTAATGCCCTCCAGATTGATGAAGATAAAATCAGGGCGGCTATAAAAGAATTTAAGGGTGTAAAGAGAAGGTTTGAATACATCATAGCACCGGAACCACAGGTAAAAGGTGGCTATATAAAACCTGTGTTTATTGACGACTATGCGCATCACCCTGAAGAATTAAAGGCTTTGTTATCAAGTGCCCGGGCACTCTTTCCGCAGCGAAAGATCACAGTAATTTTTCAACCTCATTTATATACAAGAACCAGAGACCTGGCAGATGAGTTTGCCCATAGCTTATCCATTGCCGATATAGTAGTGCTGTTGCCTATTTATCCTGCCCGTGAATTACCCATAGGAGGCGTGAGCAGTGAAATGATTAGTAGTAAGATTAACCGCGATGGAACGGAGGTGGTAGGAAAGGAAGAATTAGTAAACTGGATGAAAACTTATAGCGGCAGTATCAACAAAGAGTTCGGTGAAGTAATCATTACTGCAGGTGCAGGCGATATTGATACCTTGTTACCTTCTTTAAAAAACGTTATTCAAAATTTGTGACTACAAAAATTTCCATACAAAAAATAGTGCTGGCAATGGTTTGGCTGGGTGTCGCTATAGCCATACTTATATTGCTGGTGGCGGCTAACAAAAAAGAGAAGGCACACACCTGTAAGGATGTTGTGATTACAATTAAAGGTGTTGGTGAAAACATGTTTATTGATAAGGGTGACATCATAACCTTATTAAAACGCGGCTCAAATGAAAAGCTAATCGGCAAGTCTGTTATGAAAATGGACCTGGCAGCTATGGAACGGCAATTAGAAAAAAGCTCCTGGATAAGTGATGCTGAATTGTACTTTGACAGCCACGATGTATTACACGTAACGGCTACAGAGCGCCAGCCAATAGCCAGGATATTTACCAGGGCAGGAACATCATTTTACATTGATAGCTTCAGTAGGCGCATGCCGCTATTGCAAAAGCTTAGTGTTCGTGTGCCGGTGGTAACAGGCTTCCCTTCTGCAAAGAAATTAAATGGCAGCGATAGTCTTTTGTTGGGTGAGGTTAAGAAGCTGGCGCTGTTTGTTATCACCGATTCTTTCTGGAATGCACAGGTAGGGCAAATTGATATTGTGGGCAATAAAAATTTCGAGATAATACCAACTGTTGGTAATCACATCATACAACTGGGCACAACCGAAAACCTGGAACAAAAGTTCAACAAGCTTTTTGTTTTTTATAACCAGGTATTGCGTAAAACAGGATTTGATAAGTACAGTGTAATAAATGTACAGTATGATCAGCAAGTGGTAGGCCGCTATAAAGGTGCTACTTCGGTTGTTGATTCCATACAGCTGCAAAAGAACATTCAGGAATTAATGGTGAGAAGTGCTGAAGCCCGGGAAGCGCAAATGCCTATGACCATTGATTCTCTAAATAATGAAATAACAATAAATGGTTTCAAACAAGATTCCGTTGGGGGAAAAGAAACAATTGAAAAGCCATCAGTTCTGGCATCCGGCATTATGAAGACCATCAGCAAACCGAAGCCAGCCTTAAAGAAAGGGGCTACGGTTGCAAAACCTGTTGTAACAAAAAATGATGTAAAAAAACCAAAGGCAGTAATGAAAAAGAAAGCCTCACCCTAGCCCTCTCCTAAAGGAGAGGGAACAACGCACAGCGCCAGAAGAACCAACATTCTTTTGTTGATGTATAGGGAATAAATGATGAAATATTTTTAGCCGTCTCCCCTCTCCTTAAGGAGAGGGGCCGGGGGTGAGGTAAAAGACAATGAAGTTTGAATGATGAAAAATATTTGAAGATGAACCCATTGCTCAAAAGAATTAGAGAACGATGAACCGAGCGTGGCAACAGGCGATGAACAAAGAGCAAAATGCTGGTTACATAACAATAACCGCTTTTAAATGATTGATGAAAAATTTTGAATGTCCCCCCCTCTCCCTTTAAAGGACAGGGGTTGGGGGTGAGGTAAACAAACAACTAAAAACAACCATAAAACATGAACAACGAGCAACCCATTATTGTTGGACTCGACATTGGAACCACCAAAATCGCTGTCATTGCCGGACGCAAAAATGAGTTCGGCAAGCTGGAGGTTTTGGGCTTTGGCCGTGCCAACTCCAACGGAGTGAAACATGGCCAGGTTTTAAATATCGATGAAACGATCAAAGCAATCAGGTCTGCATTGGACAACTGCTATGCTTCTAACCCAAACCTTGAAGTGGGAGAGGTATATGTAGGCATTGCAGGCCATCACATTAAAAGTTTACAAACCCGTGGCGACATTGTGCGACAGGACACAGAAAATGAAATTTCGCAAAGGGAAATTGACCAGTTGATTGCTGATCAATTTAAAACCTACATTCCTGCAGGCGACCAGATCATTGATGTGATTCCGCAGGAATTTACGGTGGACAATTTTCAAAACATCCCTGACCCGATTGGTTATGGCGGCGTAAAGGTTGGTGCTAATTTTCATATTATCACCGGCGATAAAAATGCGATCAGGAACATTAACCGCTCAGTGGAAAAATCCGGCCTTATTACCAAGGACCTTGTATTGCAACCCCTTGCTTCATCTGCTGCTGTAATGGCGCAGGAAGATATGGAAGCTGGCGTTGCTATTGTTGACATTGGCGGGGGTACAACAGACCTTGCAGTTTTTTACGAAGGCATTTTAAAACACACGGCTGTTATACCGTTTGCCGGTGAAAACATTACCAACGACATTAAGACCGGCTTAGGTGTTTTAAAAACACAGGCAGAACAAATGAAGGTTCAGTTTGGCAGTGCTTTATCCGATGAAGCAAAAGCCAATGCATACATTACCATTCCTGGTTTGCGTGGTATGCCTGCAAAAGAAATCAGCGTAAAGAATCTCGCCAACATTATTCAGGCTCGTATGAGCGAGATACTGGATTTTGTTACCTACCATCTCAAGCAGGTAGGGTTGGATAATAAAATGTTGAATGGTGGCATCATCTTAACAGGTGGCGGTTCTCAATTAAAGCATTTAATTCAACTTACAGAGTATGCTACCGGTTTAAATTGCCGCATTGGTTTACCAACTGAACACTTAGCATCAGGCCACATTGAAGAACTGGCTAAACCAACTTATTCTACTTGTTTAGGTTTGATTTTAAAAGGCTATGACGATTACGAACACAACCGCAAACAATTTGAAAGAGATTTTAAACAGGTAGCAGTACCCGAAGGATTGAAGAGCATAATTACTGAAGACGAACCTACAGAAATAATAAATGGAATGGATAACTTGCGTCCCCGGCGAGGCATGTCAAACTTCTGGGGCAAATTTAAAAACAGTTTAATAGACATTTTCAAGGAAGAAGAAGACCATAAGTTGTGAATGGGCAATGGTGAATAGTCAAAACCTGGAGTTTGTTTTATTCACCATTCACTATTCACCTTTCACTTTCAACCATCAACCATCTTAATTATTCACAGCAGTTCAAAAATATTTGTTATGATCCATTTTGATTTACCGAAAGAAAAGTCCTCTATCATAAAAGTGATTGGCATAGGCGGCGGCGGAAGCAACGCCGTTAACCACATGTATAGCCAGAACATAGAAGGCGTAAACTTTATTATTTGTAATACAGATGCGCAGGCTATTGCACAAAGTACTGTGCCTAATAAAATACAGTTGGGCCCGCATTTAACGCAAGGGCTTGGCGCAGGTGCCAATCCTGAAATTGGCCGCCAGGCAACAGAAGAATCTTTAGAAGAAATAAAACGCATATTAGAAGTAAACACCAAGATGGCTTTTGTAACCGCAGGCATGGGCGGTGGCACAGGCACGGGTGGCGCTCCTATTATTTCTAAAATTTGTAAAGACCTTGGTATACTTACCGTAGGTATAGTAACTACACCATTTGCTTACGAAGGCAGAAAGCGCCAGTTGCAGGCAGAAGAAGGCATCACGATATTGAAGCAATATGTTGATACTTTATTAGTGATCTCTAACGACAAAATGCGCCACCAGTTTGGCAACTTAAAAATGCGGGAAGCATTTGCAAAAGCAGATAACGTGTTGGCTACTGCCGCTAAATGCATCACAGATGTTATCAACAGCACAGGCCAGATAAACGTTGATTTTGCAGATGTATGCACCGTAATGAAGAACGGCGGTGTTGCCATCTTAGGTAACGCAGCTTGCGAAGGAGAAAACCGTGCACAGCGTGCCATTGAAGAAGCATTGAATTCGCCGCTACTGAACGATAGTGAAATCCGTGGTGCAAAATGGATCCTTATCAACATCAACTCCTCGGAAGGAGAGCATGAGTTTACAATGGATGAAGTAGATGTAATTCAAAACTATTTATTAAGCCAGGCAGGTGAAGATACTGATGTAATACTTGGTCTTGGGTACGACAATACACTGGGCAGCCAGTTAGGCATTACATTAATTGCTACCGGCTTTCAGCATAAAGATCCATTCTCGAAAAAGGAGGCGCCAAAGCAGGATGCATACAAAGAAGATAAGATTGTAATGACGTTAGGAGCAGTAGTGGAAGAAAAGAAAAAAATTGTTGAAGAACCTTATATTGTAATAGATCCCCTGGCGCCAACTTTAATTGAAGAAATACCAATGCCGCTTTTGCAGGATGCAAAATTCGACTTACATTTAGCTACTGAAGAGCTAAATAAAGAAGAGGAAGATGAAGGGCCGGTAATACTTCAATTAAAGATTAAAGAAGAAACTAAACCGGTTATTGATCCTGAGAAAGAAGAACTGGAACTCAAGAAAAGACAACTCGAAGAAAAATTTGCCCGGTTACACCACAACATAGTTTCCCAGTCCAATACAACCGGAAGCCAACAAAATACTCCGGCGTCTGCAGCGTCGGGAGGGTATCTGGCCAGACCATCCAATATTTACGCAGAAAACAAAACAGGAGTTTCAACTCCTAAACCTCTTGAAGAACCGGTTCCTGTACCTAATGCAAAAGTTGATGACGAGGAAACGTTCAACATGCAGTTGGTGATAAGGAATGACATTCCTCAGGCGGCGGAAGAAAAGAAGGCAGCAAACCATACTCAACCATCTATCAGCAGTCAGGCAGAGGAGTCCCGTACCGGGAACGATGCCGATGAACAAAAACGCAGAGCGGCTGAACGACTTCAAAAGTTGCGCAACTTGTCGTTCAACGCAAATGCAGCCGATCCGAATAATGAGTTTGATGCAGTGCCGGCTTATATCCGCCGCAATATGGAATTATTTAATACCTCCTCATCGGTAGAAAATTTCTACAGCAATTACACAGTAAAGCCAGACGGAAATAATGGTGCACAAATCAGCACCATCAATACTTTTTTAGACGGCAAAAAACCCGATTAATCTTTGTTTTCATAAAGGGCTCAATGCTCTGTTTTTAGTTGTTAACCCCCGCTGTTTTCAGTGGGGGTTTTTGTGTGCGGTTGCCGTAGAAGAATTTTTTATGTAGCCGGCTGAAGTGCTACTATGGGGCTTCTGTTGCGTCGCTCCGTTCGGGGTTCTGTTCAACGGGCATCATTGTGCAACAGGTTATGCCGCACACAAGCTACAGACTTGTTGAAGTTTTTAATTAGGCTAACAATGGTTAGTATAAAAGGCTTAATCCTCCCTTTAATGCTTGCAATACTGCTTAGCATGTTATGCCATTTATTAATTATTTTCTTAACCTTTCTTGTTTTTTTAACAACAGGATATTATATTCGCCTCCTGTTACACATTTCCCCCTAAGCCTTAGAAACGCCGCCATCCCCCATCCCATGACAGCTTTTCATTCTTTGATGAATAGCAACCCAATTAAATATAGCATTCAATAAGAAAGTATCCATCATTTGATGTTCGTTTTCTTATCCACGGAATAACCATAAGAAATAAAGACCGGCTTTGTTTTTAGTTTGTTTAAAAGTTGAACGAACGGGTATAAGAATCGTTTCATCGAAAGAAGCGCAAAAGTGTTTATAACTGGTGACTTTTGTGGCTTCTCATCTTTTCTTCGTCCACCATCCTCTGAAGCATGACTGGCCTGTCATGGTAAATCTTTCCATCCTCGTCCCTTGAGCTAACCGATAAAAAACATTTCTGCATGCAACAACTTTTTTCCCTGCACTCTGTGCAAACAAAGCTTGCTTTGGCCCCCAACGCAAATTTTCTTGTTTATGTATTAACCATGTTTTCGGGCTTTATAAAAAAGGCGTTTTCATGGAGCACAAACAAAACAACTTCCACTACTCCACTCATAACTTCTTATATAAATGATGACCCCGCATTTGTAGATTCATTATCGCTTTTAGAACCTGTTTTAGTAAGGCAGTATACACTTCAAAGAACCGAAGGAAAACTAGTGCCTTTTAATAAAGTGGGAGAAACAAATAATACTGCATCTCAAAAAACACAATCCTCTATAAACTTTCTCAATCGAAAATCTATGTTTTCAACTCTACGCTTGCTTGGGATAACGCTTTCCGTCATCCTTTTGTCGTTTGTAACAAGTTTTGCTTTCGGACAGACTGTACAAACTGATAAAGCTGATTACTATCCCGGTGAATATGTGATCATAACAGGTTCGGGATGGCAACCTGGTGAGACAGTGACTTTGCATTTCGATGAAACTCCCAAACCCGCAACCTGTCTTTTGTCACACGATCTAACCACCGTTGCAGATGCAAATGGAAATATTTCTAATAATCAATTCCTGATAAAAGAGAACCATCGTGGAGTCTATTTCTATATGACTGCTACCGGTCAAAGCTCTGGTTTAATAGCAGATAATTGGTTTACTGATGCAACCATAACAAGTAATGGTACTAGTGGTGATTGGGGATCTGCATCAACCTGGACAGCAACAACACGAACAGGAACAATTGCATATACGAATGTGTCTAACCAAGTAGTTGGCACAGGAACTTCTTTTACAACCGAGCTTGCTGGTGGAAGTATTATTACTACTACAGGTGGTGGTGCTATAACAAGAACAGTTGCTTCAGTTCAGGATAATACACACTTGACTCTTACCACTAACGCTAATTCAACACAATCAGGAAAAACTTTTAATGCTCAAGTAGTTCCTTTTGCGGGAGATGCTGTTATTATTTTAAGTGGCGATAATGTTACAGTTAACGGAACTTTCACTTGTGCATCATTGTTAATAAACAGCGGTAATAATGCTACTGCTATTTTAGGTTTTGCAGGTTCTGGAAACCCTTCACTTACTGTAACAGGCACAGTGTGGGTTGGCAGCAATGGAAATCAAAATCAAGAGGGCACAATCACATTTACAAGTGGATCCACGCTTAACTGTGGCAATATTGTTAATGGGCGAACAGGTAATCAAACTAGTGCCATCAACATGGCCGATAATAGTTTACTCAAAGTTAATGGCCCTATAACTGTACTAAGTACTGCTTCTACTTGGTCACCAAGTACAGGCACTGTTGAGTTAACTGCAAACAATACTTTGCCGGCAACCGTTTTTACTTCATTTAATAATCTAAAAATAAGTTCTGGTACCACAACAAGCGGTGTAAATTTAAGTGTAAGTGGTACGATGACTGTCGATGGAGCATTCAATCCAGGTGCTACACACGTAATTAGCGGAGCAGGCACATTAACAGGCGCAGGAACAGTGCAGGTTA
This sequence comes from Chitinophagaceae bacterium, assembly GCA_043763635.1. Taxonomy (GTDB): domain Bacteria; phylum Bacteroidota; class Bacteroidia; order Chitinophagales; family Chitinophagaceae; genus Flavisolibacter. The sequence continues at coordinate 2,208 of JAYULK010000122.1, read as the reverse complement.
CAAGAACTACTGCTACTCCAGATTTTTTAAGTCAATACGCGATAACTAATAAAACTCTTACAAATCTTAATGTCGATTACAGTGGTTCGGGCACCCAAAACATTAATCCTTTAAGTTATTTCAACCTCACTTTAAGTGGAACAGGAAATAAAAATTTTACTGGTACTACAATTATAGCAGGCACTTTTAAAAACACTGCCGGCACAATGGTACCTAGCACATCAACAGTAGTGTTTACGGGTGGTTCAGGCAGCATTGATGGAGCGACAAGCTTAAAACAATTCAACAATCTTCTAATAGATGCAGGAGCAAGCTTATTGACGACTGCAACTGCTGGAAATATCCAAGTGAATGGGAGCTTTACTAATAATGGAATTTTCACACAAAATTCTGGGCAAACCACTTCTTTTGGCGGCTTATCACAGACCTTGTTTGGAACCGGATTAACAACCTTTGGCAGCATTACTGTACAAAGCGGAACAACAGTGAATGCAGGTTCTCACAATTTTACCATTGTTGGTACGTTTAACGTTTCTTCCACCGGAACCTTTAATGGTAATAGTGGCGCTGTATCTTTTGCGGGCAGCACTTCGGTGGGCTCAGGTGCGGGAACATATAATTTCAATAATGTTACGATAAATTCAGGTACACTTTCAAATAGCACGAACAATAAAAGTTTCAGTGTAATAGGTAATTGGACAAACAACGGAACTTACACTGCGGGTGCTGAAACCATTTCCTTTACTGGTGCTGCACAAAATATTACTGGTAATAATCCAACCACATTTAATGGATTATTCATTTCGGGAACGGGAGATAAAGTACTGGGTAATGATATAACGGTTAATGGCACTTTAACATTAAACAATCGAAATATAGATGCTACCACAAATTCAAAAACTGTCTACGCAAAAGGCGGGGTGACAAGAAACGTTAGCGGCCATGTTATCGGCAATCTAAAAAAGGATTTTTCTGCTCCATCCAATTTATCAAAAACGTTTGAAATTGGAACCACTTTGTATGCTCCAGTTACTGTAAATTTTAATTCAGTAACGTCACCTGGTACTCTTACGGCAAGGACTGATGAAGGAGATCATCTCAATATTGCCACCTCAAACATCAATACAACAAAAAGCATTAATCGAAATTGGTCCATAACTAAGGATATCAATATTGGTTTCACCACTTATGGTGTTACATTCAATTATAATACAGGCGAAAATGATGATGCACCCGTAGCTTCCTCCTATATTTTAGGAAAATATGATGGCACAACCTGGTCCTATCCTCCGATAACTCCATCTCCAACCTCAACAGAGCTAACAGCTTCTGGCATTAACAACTTTAGTGGGTTTGCCATTGGTAAAAAGAAAAATTCAGCTCCTACAGGAACAGATAATTCTGTTACGACGAATGAAGATGTTGATTACACATTTACAACAACAAACTTTGGCTTTACAGATCCCAATGATGTTCCTGCCAATAATCTCCTTGCAGTAAAGATCACCACATTGCCTGCGAACGGCACCTTGAAACTAAGCGGTACACCTGTTACTGCCGGAGATTTTATAAGTGCCACAAACATAACAGGGGGCAATTTGAAATTCACGCCAGGAGGTCACGCCAGTGGAACACCATATGAAACATTTACTTTCCAGGTACAGGATGATGGTGGAACCGCAAGCAGCGGAGCAGACCTGGATGCTACACCTAATACCATCACTATTAATGTAAATCCCGTTAACGATGCACCAAATGGTGCCGATAAAACAGTTACAACCAATGAAGACATTGACTATACATTCGCCTCGGCAGACTTTGGATTTACAGATCCCGTTGATGCGCCTAATACATTTTTAGCAGTAAAAATCACGACCCTTCCTTTGAACGGCTTGTTGAAACTAAGCGGTAGTCCTGTTTCTGGCGGAGACTTTATCAGTGCTGCAAACATAACAGGAGGCAATTTGAAATTTTCGCCAGCTACCAATGCCAATGGTAGTCCTTATACGACATTTACTTTCCAGGTACAGGATGATGGCGGCACTTCTGGCAGTGGAGTTGATTTAGATGTTACGCCTAATACTATTACCATTAATGTAACAGCAGTTAATGATGCTCCGGTACTAACAGCGGTACCTGCCACTGCAACAATAGATGAAGAAGTAGCTTATAGCTTTGATGCCAATGCCACTGACCATGATGTGCCTG
>JAYULK010000121.1:0-26840 GCA_043763635.1 Chitinophagaceae bacterium | reverse complement strand
ACGCCAGAATGATTTTCAAACAGGTAATTATAAAATTGAAATATATCAAAATGGCTTTAAGATTGCTGAAGGCATCAGAAGCTTGAAAAAAGGTGGTTTATTCAGTTAGTGGCAAGGTCACTTAAAAAAGAAACCCCGTCTCAATACGAGATGGGGTTTCTTTTTTATTTTACGGAGCATTCCTACAATTACATTGGAATAATTACGCGGTCTATTTTATGATATACTCCATTGGTTGCATGTATATCCTGCGAGATAACATTGGAAGCAACACCACCATTTCCAACACCGGTAACTTTAAAACTGGTCACAAACGGACCAGTGAATGTTACTACCACATTAACACCCGGATGCGTTGGCACGGCAACGTTAAACAGAGTGGGAATGTTTGCTGCAGTTGCAGGCATATTTACAGAAAAAGCCCTTACGCCTAAAATATGATAGGCGATGATACCTCTTACTGTGGTTATAGGTAAAGCACCAAAAACTGCCTCTACAGGAGGTAAACCCATTGACACTAACAAATTTCTGAAAGCCTGGTTTGTAGGTGCAAAAACAGTTAAGTTGGCACCAATGCTTTTAAATATTTCAGTAAAACTTGTTTGCTCAATAGTTGTTCTTCCGGTATCGGCTCTTGCAAGAGCTGCTCTAAAAAAGCTTAATGTGTCGGCTGCGATCAATTCTGAAAGTGATTTACTAGGAGGTGCTACCAGTGCAGCCACTTTATAAATGATACCATTCGATCCGGTGATACCTGCTGATGTAATTGGAATGTTGTTCACCCACATAGAATTTCCTCTTTTAGAAAGAAAGGTGGTTAGCCTAAGTAAAGCACTTATGGATGGCGCAGGGTTTAGGAGTGTTGGATATTGCAGATTTGGGAAAGTAGTTGGTATATTGGCAATGTTTAAAGCCTGAGGCAATACAAGGTAGCGCACAATGCTGCGTACAGTTGCCGTATCAAAAGCCGCATTGTTATTAATAACCGCAGCGGAGGCTATTCCTGAAGCTATAAACGCATTATTATCCGGTGCGAAAAAAGTGAATTTAAGGGTGCTATCACTTAATAAAGAACCTAAGCCAGCCTTAGCAATGGCAGCTTTTAAAATACTGAAATTCGGATCGTTATTAATAAGTGTATTCAGGGTTGATCCTGAAGGTGCGGTAATTGGAAAATTGGTATCAGCAATATCTTCAAACTCTTTATTGCAGGCCAGCAATCCCATAAACGCTGCAAGGCTAATTATGAGTAATGCTTTTGTTTTATTTGTAAGCGACATAAAATATTTTTAAAGATTTGTAATAGATTAGAATATATTATAGCCGTAACTCAAATAATACAATCCGCCAATGGATGGATTGCCTGCCGCATTTCTATAATATTGGTTTAACAAATTTGTTGCACCTGCTTTGATTACCGATTTGGAAGCAGGTAGCTTATAGCTAACCTGTGCATCAATGGTATTAATAGCTGGCACCTCTCCATTTGCAAAATCTCCTTCGAAATAAAAAGACTGCTGCCATTTGTAAACAACATTAAATCCAACACGCTTTGCCGTTCCTAATCCTGTATTTCCGATAGAAAGGTTTGTACGATATTTAGGTGCATTAAAGGCAGCAACAAAACCCGGAGGTATATTACTAATATTATCATAAGATAGATTGCCTGCAGCTGTAAAGCCCTTCGGTAAAGCATAGTCTATGCTTAAACCATACCCATAAGTTTTTACCTCTGTTGGAGAATTTGTAGGCACTGAATAAGCTGTTCTTGTGGATGCCGAGGCAAGACCTGCAGGAATGCCTGAGTTAGATTGGACCACGAAGGTTCGTACAATGAAATCAGTATACAGTCCATAATAGCCATATAAATCAATCAAAACTTTATTTTTTATCAGGCTTTTATACCCAACTTCTAAAGACCTTACTGACTCAGCTTTTAATCTTTCAAAAGAAGTAATTTTTGGCACACCCGATTGTAAACTGCTTAATGAATAAATTGTATTCGAATTAAACCTGTAATAATCTTTCAAATCCTGCACACCACCTATAAGCCTTACCCCCGGCGATACTTCCAGGTCAATCCATTGTTGCTGGGTTGAAGGAAAGCGATAAGCGGTTTGATAAGACAACCGGACATTATTATTTTCTGCTACTTTCAACAAGCCCGTGATCCTTGGTGTAAAACGTCCTGCAAAACTTTGGTTTTTGTCATACCTGCCGGAGAAAGTCAACTTTAAACGGTTGTTCATAAAAAACCGGGAAGCCTGTACATAAGCACCTACTTCATTAATACCAATTTTACCTGCTGAATCTGCAAAAACAGTACCTCCTGAATTCAATACGTATCGTTTGAAATTTGCACCAACAAGTATGTCGGCAAATGATGATGTTATATCTGAAAGATTGTACTGTCCTTCCACATTGTATAAATCCGTTTTATCCACAAACAATCCTCCCCCTTCCGGAATCGGTCTGGAGCGAAGATTGTCAAAAATTTGCTTGAATTGCGTACTGCCTGCTGCAGGCCTGCCCACGTCTGCAACAGCTCTTGCAGCATTATGTGCTGCTATATCAGTAGCGCCGCCTAATTTATTTGCCAGGTAAGCCTGTCCGTATTGGGAGTACCATCCTGTTGCGCCTCCGCTGGGCTTCCATACTTCGTTAAGCAATCGGGTAGTAGTTGTTGTAAAATAAGACTGTCCAGCATTCTCCTGGGTTGTATAAGCCCGTACAAACCATTTTTTGTTTGTGAGTTCTATCTTGTACTGAGCTACTTTAAGCCCCTTTAATGAGTAGCGGTCGTTGCCAGTATAAACCGTATTACCTGTTCCCCAGTAACCGGCCAATATTGCTTCGGTAGCTGAGCTCAGTTTATAATGCAATGCGCCGGATACTTTATAGTTTATTGTGTTTGGATCCACTACATCTCTTTCTCTATAACCTGTTCTTGATACGTTAATCGCTTTTGTCGTATCCAGGGAATTTATAAAAGAAGACAGGAAAGGGGCTTGTGCTCTTAAGGGCTTCAATACATTAGACATTAAGTCAATGGTAGTTTCATCTCCATACACATTTACGCCATCATAATTAGGGTCTGTTTCACGATTGCCAGATATAATATCCCCGCTTGTTCCCAACCTCTTAAAATTTCTTTCATCTGCAGCTACCCAATCTTTTGCACTTATTAACTCCGTAGTAAATTTGAAAGCAAGCTTGTTATTAATTGCCTTTGCATAACGCAGGTTCCAGTTGTAGTAAGGCGATGGATCGTGGTACTTACGATGAGCATGCATTAAACCTTGCTTTACCTGGAACGAAAATCCCTGATAACGAAATGGGTTTTTTGAATTAATCAACAGAGTTCCATTCATGCCCCCTGGTCCATATAAAGCTGATGATGCACCGGGCAATAACTCCATACTTTCTACATCCAACTCACTTATTCCAATCATACCGCCTAAAGGAAAATTTAAGCCGGGCGCCTGGTTATCCATACCATCTACCACTTGATTAAAACGCAAATTGCCGCTGGCACTAAACCCACGTGTAGATGGGGTTTTAAAGGTTAGAGATGAAGTAATTATATCCACGCCTTTCAGGTTACCTAATATATCATAATATGCCGCCGCAGGGGAGTTTCTAATGGTGGCAGCGTTAACCCTTTCCACTGTAACAGGTGATTCTAATATGCGCTCAGCTATACGGGATGCAGATATAACCACCTCCTGACCTAAGGCGGAAGAAGGGGCCATATCAATAACAAGGGGCGCTGAAGCCATCTCAACTGTTACCTCTTTAGCTTCAAAACCAATGGAAGAAAACTGGAGCACTACCGGCAATGCAGGAACCAAAATCTTAAAGTTGCCATTCTCATTAGTAAAAGTGCCCACACCAGAAACTTTTACAGTAACTGAAACAGCAGGAAGATTTTCACCGGATGATGAATTTTTAACTGTGCCGGAAAGGTTTGTTGACTGAGACCATGAGGAAATGGAACTAACAAATACAGCAAGCAAGATAGCTAATGCAAGTTTGGTTTTTTTCATATCTGTACTGTTTAACAGGTAGTATGCAGCACGGCAATAACACGGGGAACATTATTTGTGCGAGCAATGTTGAATCGTAATTAATATTAAGATTTTTTTTTTAGAGTAAGGATGTAGTTACCCTTACCAGGCAAAAGTTTTTTCTAATTTTTGGGTCGTTTATTCATGCAGCGTATTTTCGGGCATGTCTGAATTAAAATTTAATGGCCAAACCCATTTTTACAGAGGAAAAGTAAGAGATGTGTATACCATTAACGATGATATTTTGGTTATGCTGGCTTCAGATAGAATTTCTGCTTTTGATGTGATACTGCCAAAGCCAATACCCTATAAAGGCCAGGTGCTAAACCAGGTAGCCTCATACATGCTACATAATACAAGGCATATATGCCCTAACTGGCTGATAGATACTCCGGCACCGAACGTTTCCATAGGTTATAAATGCAACCCCTTCAAAGTAGAAGTGGTTGTACGCGGAAGCTTATGCGGACATGCATGGAGAACCTATGGAAATGGACAGCGTTTCTTATGCGGTGTATTGCTGCCAGACGGACTTAAGGAAAACGATTTTTTCCCCAGCCCTATTATAACTCCTTCCACTAAAGCAAGCGAAGGGCATGATGAAGATATCTCGGTTGAAGAAATTTTAAACACAGGCCTTACAACCAAAGATGAATGGGAAACGATTGAAAAATATGCTTTGCAATTGTTTGCTGCAGGAAAAGAAATGGCGTTAAAGCAAGGGCTTATACTTGCTGATACAAAATATGAATTTGGAAAACGTAATAATGAAATTGTATTGATGGATGAAATTCACACGCCCGATTCATCCCGTTACTTTTATGCAGATGGATTTGAAGAAAGGCAGAGAAAAGGCGAAAAACAAAAACAGTTAAGTAAAGAGTTTGTAAGGGAATGGCTGATAGAAAACGAATTTATGGGTAAAGAAGGCCAGGTAGTGCCGGAAATGAGCGAAGAATGGGTACATACTATCTCGCTTAGGTATATAGAATTATATGAAACAATTACAGGTACTCAATTCCAACCGCAGCAGCTTAATGAGACAGAGATTTATAGTCGTATTGCAGGGGCAATAGAACAATTAAAGTGAAGTACATTATTTAAGTAATGATTCTTTTACAAAAATTAATTATCAACGATAATAACAGTCATGCTTTTAGGCCCATGAGCGCCTAAAACAAGCGACTGTTCAATGTCTGCTGTTTTTGAAGGCCCGGCAATAAATACACCGAAACCATAATCAGCTTCTCCAATTTTTTCATACGCATGATGCATAGTAGAAACAATTGCAGCGGCTTGAAGGAGCACCACCAAATGTTCGCAAATAAAAGGAAGCACCCGCATCTTGGTATCTTCTTCCGTAACCCATACAGAACCATTTTCAGCAACCCCTAAGTAGGCTTCCATAATCACTACATCTACGTCGTGCAGGGATTGTTGTTTAATATCCTTATATCCCGGCAAAAAATATTGTTCGTCTGAGGAAATGGCGGAGACCATCCTTCGAGCATCCGGAAATAGTTCTTTAATTTTTTCAGGGATGCTTTCTTCTTGTTGTACTGTAAAACTTCTGCCGCCAATGCTTGCAAGCACTTCTCCAAAACGTTCCTTATTGCCTTCAGCATCAATCGCGGCAAGATGCTCAGGCAAAGGAAGCAAACCAGGTTGCGCTTCTTTAACAGCTTTTAATATATTATCCCTACTACTCATTACTAGTTTTATTGCTTATTTCATTATCTATTGCCTATTGCTTATTTCCTATTCCTCCTATACCATTCTGTAAAAGATTCTTTTGGTGGTGCAGGTAAATCTCTTTGTTTATACCATGGGTTGAATTTGTTATTAACCATCCATGGCAACGCTTTCATCACTCTTCTCCCCCACTTTCCGGCAAATGAAAAAAAGGCAGGCTTTGAAAGTGTGGCAGCCATCATCTTCATGGCAGCTGTTTTGCCCTTTGGCGAATATCCCTCTTTGGTCAACACCTGGCGCCATTTATATAGTTGATCATGTATATCGATTTTAACGGGACATACATTGGTACAGGACCCACAGAGCGTAGATGCAAAAGGAAGATCAGCATACTTCCGCATATCTAGGTTTGGAGAAAGGATTGAACCAATAGGCCCTGCAATAGCCGTGTGGTAACTATGCCCGCCACTCCGCCTGTAAACAGGGCATGTATTAAAGCATGCACCACAACGGATGCATTTTAGTGATGCCCTGAAGTCTTCTCTTGCCAATTGCCGGCTCCTTCCATTGTCGACGAGAATGAGGTGGATTTCCTGTCCTTCCCTCGGCTTTTTAAAGTGAGAAGAGTAAGTGGTTATAGGCTGGCCTGTTGCGCTCCGGCCCAGCAATCTTAAAAAAACACCGAGGTCTTTACGTCGTGGGATCATTTTTTCTATGCCCATGCAGGCAATATGCACATCGCTTAAATGTGCCCCCATATCTGCATTGCCTTCATTAGTGCAAATAATGAATTCTCCTGTTTCCGCTACAGCAAAATTTACTCCTGTGATGGCTACCCGCCGTGTTAGAAATTTTTCCCTAAGATGCACCCTTGCTGCACCAGCTAAAAAAATCGGGTCTGCATTTCCTGCCGGCGTACCAAGGTGCTTATGAAAAAGGTTGCCAATTTCTTCCTTCTTCCAGTGAATGCAAGGCAAAACAATATGGCTTGGATTTTCTTCCGCCAATTGCACAATGCGTTCACCGAGATCGGTGTCAATTACATCAATTCCTGCCTTAGCCAAAAATGGATTTAGATGGCATTCTTCCGTAAGCATTGATTTGCTCTTTATCAATTGGCTTGCGTTATGTTGTTTAAGAATGCTAAGCACTGTCTCATTGTGCTCTTTATCGTCAGCAGCCCAATGAACAATAACTCCGTTCGCCTGCGCATGCTGCTCAAAATCGAGTAAATATTGATTAAGATTAGATAAGGTATGATTCTTAATTTTTGAAGCCTGCTCTCGAAGCACTTCCCACTGATCGCCTAATGACCAGGCAGCTTTATCTCTTTTTTGCCTCACCCACCATAGCGTTTCATCATGCCAGTTTACACGGTCTTCATCCCGGTTAAATTTCTCTGATAATGATGCATGATCTTTTACTTCTTCTTGCATGAAATTTTATTTACCCCACTAAAAATGTCCTTGCTTATAAAAAGAAACAACCTCGTTCATAAATTGTTTCGGCTTCCAAAACAAAATTTGTTTAAAAAACTAAACAGGTGCTTTGCTATTTAGTATTTCGGAAATATGTTTTACCACCACCTTACTGTTTTGCCTTTTCAATATTCCTTCCAAATGCATCAGGCAACTCATATCTGCACCTGTGATTACTTCTGCACCATTCGTTACATGATCCTGCACCCTGTCTTTCCCCATCTTAGCGCTTACAGCTTCTTCCATCACGCAAAATGTTCCGCCAAAACCACAACATTCATCTTTTCTTTTTAGTGTAATCAGCTCTAAGCCTTGCACCATATTTAATAATTTTTCCGGCTTTGAAAATGGCTTTGCGACTAACTCACTCATTTGCGCCAGCTTCAATCCTCTTTGTCCATGGCAGCTTTGATGAATACCGACTTTGTAAGGAAATGTGGCCTTGATGTCAGTAACATTTAATACATCTGTAAGAAATTCGGTGAACTCATAAATGCTCTTTCGGATATGTGTTGCTTCCTCTTCTCTTTTATCATCGTGCAAATGTTCTTTTAAATGAAGCACACAACTTCCTGAAGGAGATACAATGTAATCAAGGCCTTTGAAATTAGATACAAATAGTTCATCACAGCTTTTTGATAAATGCTCATAGCCAGAGTTGGCCATTGGCTGGCCGCAACATGTTTGCGCTAAAGGATACACTACTTCGCAACCAAAATTTTCTAACACCTGAAGTGTAGCAATACCAACCTGTGGATAAAACTGGTTTACATAACAAGGAATGAAAAGACCTACTCTCATAAAAACAATAAAATTTGAAACAGCATGCAAAATAATTCTTTCACAATTCAAGTTCGTTATTGTAAACTAAACAAGTAAACAGGATTAATGGTTTATTTATTATAAGCTGAGTGGTTGCGTGCCTGCATAATACCTCAATTGAATTAAATCGCTCCTTATAGGAAGCCCGTTCCAATGTTGGTGCATAGCCAATGCTGCACCTAATGATGTTGCCTGTGCAATGGAAGCTGCATACACTTCTATGCCGGCAAAGGCGGCGCTCAGAAGATTCATATAAACAGCATTATTACTAAAGCCGCCATCAACAAATATTTTTTTCACCGGCGAATTGTAAAGGACAAGACTGGTAGACGCTAATTGCTGGGCCATTATATCAAGCATCAACTGGTGATATGCTGCTTCATAAGAAGAAAAGCTATCAAGGTTGCGGGAAGTAAATTCAGACAATTGCGTGCCGCCTCTAAAATCTTTTTTTGGCGGTATAATTTCGCTATTCTCCTGCAACGGCCCAATTAGTTCAGGATTATATGCGACAGTTTTGTAATAGTTGTTTGCCACCTGAAAATGAGCGGCCATGCGCTTTGTTTCTATTTCATGCTCATTCCCTGCAAAGAGCCTTGAAGCCTTCACTGGCTTTCCATGATAGCTCATATAACAAAGACAATCTTTCTCCAGTTCTTCAAAAGTTAAAGGGCTATCATTAAAAGGGTTGAAGCTGATACACCATGTACCTGTCGAAATCAAAACAAAGGGTTCAATAAAACTAGCCAGGTATGGAATTAAAGCAGCCGAACTGTCGTGCAAACCCACTCCTACAGGTGTTCTTTTTCCTTCCCTTTCAAAAAATACTATATAGTTTCCTTTATGTATGGCAGGCAGCTTTTTATCAATTTGTTCCTTATACACCCATGGGTGATAATCATTTTTGCTAAAATCCCATAAGGCTGTATGACAGCCAACACTGGTAATGTCGGAATACATTTTGCCTGTAAATGAAGCGCTCAGGTATTGTGGCAAGTGTAATGAAAAGTCTATTTTTTCGAATAAGTGAGGCCGCTCATACTTAAGCCAATACAATTGTAAGCCTGAATTTAAATTGCCTAAAATGGGTGATGCTGTTGCCAATGCAAACAAATCTCTTTCCCCGTAAGTAGCATAAAAGTTGCCCGCCAGCGATTCGGGGTAAGGCTTAAGATAATTATAAAGAGGTGCTACAGGCTTACCTTCTTTATCTAGATGAACAAAGCTTGCACCATAACCAGAAAAATTAATACCTTTTAATTCATACTGTTTATTAGAAGATAGGTCACTATTAATTCTTTTTAACCATGCGGTTAATAAATTCAGGTCTTCACAGGGAAAGCCATCCTCATCCGTTATTTCAGGAAATTGTTCTGATTGCTCATGAACAATTTCATAGTGTTCATCAAGCAAAAACAATTTTTTGTTTGTTTTACCCACATCAATAATAGCGATTACAGGAAGTGTTTGCATGGTGAATGGTCAATGATGAATGGTCAATGGTGAATAATGAATGGTGAATGGTGAGAAACAGAAATGCATGGTTAGCTAACTGTCAACTGCTAACTGTCAACTATCTACAAACCTGTTGCTACAGTTTTTAAACCTCTTTCTTTTATCAGGCTTTCTCTTACTTGCAATTGTCTGAATAATTTTAAAGGATGTAAAGCTGCGCCTGCCCTTAACCTTGATTCTGCTACAAGAGAACGTACATCTGTTCGGTAAGCTTCCTGCAAAATTTCCTGGGCTTTAGTTACATCATTATTCTGCCTTGCTTCTTCCAGGGCCTTGGTATCTACCAACAGCGCTTGCGCATAGGCAATTTTTATAGCATCCACAGATTGTATTAAATCTTCCAAAGGATCTTTCACATTATGAGAAGCATCAATCATCCAACCCAGATCTGTTGCATGGTTCATTCCTCTTTCATCCATTCCCGCCACCAATTCATAAAAAATTAAAAATAACTGGTAAGGGTTGATACTGCCTACCGTTAAATCATCATCTCCGTATTTTGAATCGTTGAAATGAAAACCACCAAGCTTTTTTTCCATTAATAACAAAGAAACTATCTGCTCAATATTTGCATTGGGCAAGTGATGACCTAAGTCTACAAGCGTGTATGCTTTTTCACCGAGCTTGTTTGCATATAAAAGCGATTGGCCCCAATCGCCAACCGACATAGAATAAAAGTTCGGTTCATAAGCCTTGTACTCTACAAACATTTTCCAATTATCTGGCAACGCTTTATACACCTCCTGCAAACTTTCAAGTGTATTTTGAAATGCCTTTTTAAAATTTAACTGTCCCGGAAAACTGGAACCGTCAGATAACCAGACCGTCAATGATTCTGAGCCTAGTTCAATACCATGCCTGATCACTTCAATATTATGGTCAATGGCTTGCTGCCGCACTGCTTTATCAACATGTTGCATTGAGCCAAACTTATAGCTGATCTTTTGGTTAGGCTGATCCTGAAATGTATTTGAATTAACAGCATCAAAGCGAAGACCGTGCTGTGCTGCTAATGCTTTTATGTTCGAAGCATTCTCAGGAATATCCCATGGGATATGAAGTGAAATAGCGCCACTGCTTTGGTTAAGTGCATGCAGCAAGCCCACATCTTCTATTTTTTCCTCAAGGTTGCGGGGTTCACCACCTCCGGAAAACCTGCCGAAACGTGTGCCCCCTGTTCCTAAAGCCCAACTCGGGATGGCTATTTGAAAATCAATTAATTTTTGAAGCACATTATCCAGATTTTTTATTGACGGGGCAATAAAATCGAAACTGTGTTTATGTTCACTTAAATCATTTCCGTTGCACTCCTGTATTTTATACTTTTCAATTTTCATATAACTAATTCATTTTTTAAGGCAAATAAAAAACTTCTTTCAAAGACAGGCTAACGGGTGAGTTGTCTGGGTTAGATTCCATAATGCTGCTCATATACTTCCACCACCGCTGTATCACTTCATGCTTTGGCAACGTATCTAATAGCGCCATATCTTCTGCTTTTAAAAAGCCAAAAAGATCCTTTGTGGTTTCATCTAAAAAAATCGAATAATCACTTATCCCGCTCTCTTTTAATAGCTGGCGCACCTCTGGCCAAATTTCATTATGACGTTTTGCATACTCTTCTTCAAAGCCTGGAAAAAGTTTCATTTTAAAAGCAACACGGTGCATGAATTATGGCCTCCTAAATCTCCCGAAGGGTGGACTTTACCACCCCGCAGGACAAGCTTGCTTTAACGTTAATAAAATTTTTACTTTTCGCAATGTAGTTATCGTAACTAGCCAGGTGCACTGTTAAGCCCTCCCTTTGGGAGGTTTAGGTGGGCCCCTTTTATCTCATAAAAGCCATAGCCACTCCCCCATCTACGTTAAGTGTATTTCCGGTAGACTTGCTTAAAAGCCCACCAATAAAAGCAAAGCATGCATTGGCAATATCATCCGGCAAAATAGATTCATTTAACAGCGTACGCTTTGCATAATACGCCGGTAACTCTTCCACAGTAATTCCATAAGCTTTGGCCCTTCCTTCGGCCCAACCGCCGGCCCAGATATTGGAGTCGGAAATAACCGCATCGGGGTTGATTACATTTACTCTTATCTTATCTTTTCCAAGTTCGGCGGCATTTAAACGGCTAAGGTGCAACTGAGCAGCTTTAGCGGAACCGTATGCCGCATTATTCGGACCGGATACAATAGAATTTTTGCTTGCAATATTCACTACATCTCCGCCCATATCTTGTTTACGCATTACCTCTGCGCCAACCTGGGTTACGAAAAATTGACCTTTCACTAATATATCATATAAAAGATCCAGATCTTTTTCTGTATGTTCCTCTATTGGCTTGGAGATAGAAATGCCCGCATTATTTACAATTATATCTACCCCGCCAAAAGCAAGACATGCCGTTAGGAGTGCTTGCTCAATGGTACTTTTATTTGTAACATCAAGGTGTGCAGATGCAACAACATCTTTTCCAAAACTTTGCTGAAAATCCTTCACTGCATTTTGCAATCGCTCCTCATTAATATCATTGATGATAACACAGGCGCCTTCATCAGCAAATTTTTTAGCGATGGCCTTACCTATTCCCCCAGCGCTACCTGTGACTAAAGCAATTCTTCCACTTAGAGCTTTTGGCCTGGGCATCCTCTGCAACTTTGCTTCTTCTAATAACCAGTATTCAATATTAAATGCTTCCTGGCGTGGAAGTGAAGTATATTCAGAAATAGCCTCTGCCCCACGCATTACATTAATGGCATTTATATAGAATTCCGCAGCTACCCTTGCTGTTTGTTTATCTTTTGAAAAAGTAAACATACCTACCCCGGGATATAAGATAACCACTGGGTTCGCATCTCTAATTGCCGGAGAGTTAGGGTGCTTGCAAGTGTTATAATAATCTGCATACATAGCCCTGTATCCTTCGAAAAGAGGCAGAAGACGTGCTTTTATCTCAGCTACATTGCTCAAATCTTCATCAGGTTTTAAGGTTAAAACCAAAGGAGAAATTTTGGTCCTTAGAAAATGATCCGGGCAGGAAGTACCTAGCGGTGCCAGGCGGGAAAGATCATTTGAATTAATGAACTGAAGCACTCTTTCATCGTCTGTAAAATGCCCAATCATTTTAGTAGCGGACGAACAAAAGCCGCGAAGTACTGGCGCTAGTTTGGCTGCCTGTTGCATACGCTCTTCTTTTGGCAAAGAGGGCAATTTAACCCCGCCAAAAATTGCTGTTTGTTTACTTACGCTGTCTTCAATAAACTGAGCACAGCGCTCTATCACTTCAAGCGTGTTTATATAACTTTCATAAGCTGTGTTGCCCCAGGTAAACAGACCATGAGAACCTAACATAATGCCACGAATCCCGGGATTTTCATTAAGGCATTGCCGAAGCTGTAACCCTAAATCAAAACCAGGCTTTTGCCATTCCACCCATCCTATAGTACCATTAAATAATTCTTCAGTGATCTTTTTACCATCTTTTGCAGCAGCAATTGCAATGGCTGCATCGGGGTGCAAATGATCAATATGCTTGAATGGAAGAAATCCATGTAAAGCTGTATCTATAGATGGCGCTTTTGAAGCAAGATCGTAAATACAATGGTTAAATAATTCTACCATTTCATCCTCGTGTTCTAAACCGCGATATATGTTTTCCAGGCTTAGCAAGCGATCAACGTATAAAGCGGCTAAACCACTTTTCTTAAGTGTACCTATATCACCACCAGAACCCTTCACCCACATCACTTGGGTTTCTTCTCCGGTTAAAGGGTTTTTTGCCATGGCTTTGCAGGAGGTATTGCCACCACCGTAATTGGTTAAACGAAGATCGGCGCCTAAAAGATTGGAACGATAGATAAGCAATGCCACTTCATCTCCCGCGAGTTCTGCAGCTTTTGTTTCATTCCACAAATAGCTAACATGCTTAAATGTTGCAGTAGTAAAAGACATATTTAAATTTTAAAATCAAAAATTTATGGTTTCAAAGAATTTCCGTAACCGACAATTAAAATGGATGCAATAATAATCATGATACCCATAATAATAGTAGAACGGGTTTTTTTAGTAACGCCTTGCCATTCATTTAAAAGAAGGCCCCAGGTATTAGCAATTAAAATAATGAACGCCATGTGCAATATCCATGAACTGGCGCCATTCCCTAAACGGCTTTCACCCATTCCATAAAAGAAAAACTGTAAAAACCATGTTGTTCCTGCCAAAGCAGCGAAAAGATAATTTCTTAATAAAGGCGTTTTTATGTTTGTATAATCTCCCGCCGATTTATTGCGGATATTTAAAATGACACACCAAATAAGATTGGTTGTTAACCCGCCCCACAACAGCACAACGTAAATAACATTATTGCGAAAAAGAAATTCTCCGGTGCCAGGATTTTGCGATGTATAAATATCGTTAGCAACTATAGCCATGGGAGACCCCGCCTCAAGGCCAAAATTAAAACAGGCACTTAGCACTCCGGAAATTATGGCCACAACCAATCCTTTGCTCATATTAAACTCGGCATTGGTTCCTTTTTCTGTTCCGATAGAAAGGTCTTTTTCTTTCATTACCCCTGCTTTTCCACAAATTATAATTCCAATTAAGCAAACAGCAATACCAAGAAGAACAAATTGACCCCACTGATTTGTAGCAATGTCTATGATGGTTTCTTTCCCTTCCTGCGGAAACATATTGTAATAAACAGATGGTATTAAAGCGCCAAAAACAGAGCACAGACCTAATATTACGCTGCTCCCTAATGCAACACCAAGGTAGCGTACACCTAATCCATAAGTAAGGCCGCCAATACCCCAAAGTATACCCATAATATAAGTCCATTTCAATACAGAAAAATCTGCATTGGCAATGATGTCCCAAAAATCAGGAATCGTTAAATATGCTGCCAGGGGTGGAACAATTAGCCATGAAAATAAGCCGCCTATAATCCAGTAACTTTCCCATGACCAACCTCTTATTTTTTTATAAGGAATGTAAAAACTGCCTGAAGCAAAACCGCCGATAAAATGATAAATAACTCCGAGGATAACTTGCATATTTCTATTTTCTAAATGGCTAACATAAAATTCTAAATTAGGGTAATTAATGAAATACCCATCATGCACTATGTGGGCTTACTTATTTTATGCTATGTAAATAAAAGCATAGCAATGTATTTAAATGGTGAAAGATGGAAGATTTGATATTTAAAAATTATAGAATCCAACCAAATTTCCAATGGCTGCAAGGGCCCTTAAAATGATTTAAACTTAAAAACTTTTACCTGTAGCCGACTTATTCACAAAAAATTCCCCTGTTTAAAAGGGGAAGAAAATAAAAGCCGGTAATAAATAATTGAAATTGTTGCTGCATTTGTCAGACGCTTTAATTTTTCAGGATTAGATTGTTTTAAATGGGACGGATAAAAACGGATTTTTTAAATAAATGATTAGAGAGAAATTGATTGATATTAGGCTTTCATTGGTAAGATAAACTTTGAGGCGATAAGGTATAAATGGATATAGTTTTTGGATAACTGGATTTTTCATCAATTAATTTCTATTACAAACATAGGCCAGGAACTATCAATGCAATTGTATAAATTCCCTAATTTTTTCTGGTATAAACACACTTAAAAGCAGTGGTTATTCTTAGCAGCACCATATCACTTCCTAAGTATAATACCTAAATAAAAAACCCTTGCTTGCAAGGGTTAAATGGTTTTTGATATTGGTGACTTGGAAATGAGTTATTTGGTTAGTCAGATATTGAATGAATATTTTTAACTGATGTAATTTCTAAACAAAAGGTACAAGTGTTTCTATTTACAAAGTGCAAAGGCATTAAGTATAATCAATCATTTGGGTTTATACACAACAACTAATAGTGTTGGTACCACAGTAGCTTATAGAATAATTATTTTTTTTCAACAACTACAATTAAAAGCCTTCAGCTAATGCATGGCTACTATTTTTTATTACCAACCTATAACGCATTATTATTTCTTCATTCAAGATCACGTATAACCATTCAGCATAATTATTTTCAACCACAAAGTTTTGCTGTGCCAGTTTTGTATTAATCAATCCGGCTGGTTTAGGATAATACCTGGAGTCATCGTAATTGAAAAGACTGGAATCCACATAAGGATTATTGGAAATGCGAAAGAGCTTTTCCGTTTCATTTCCTTGTACAGAAAAATAAATAGTATCACCTACTGAAGCTTCAATAATACCTTTTGTTGGTTGGTACGAGGAGATTTTGAATTGATGAATAGCAGCATATTTGAAAGGTGATGTTTGAAACTCCTTTACTGCAGTTGTCTTCGGTAATAATGTCCAATTTTCATCTTCAGGATAATGGTCTTTTATAAAAACTGTTGGAGAAGCCATAAAATAAGAATCATCGTACGAACTGATAAATTCATTTGAAAAAAAAGTAACATAACCGCTGGCCCATGTAGCGTCAAACAAATGCCAGCTACCATTTATACGAACAGTATTCCAGATATGATTAGAAATAAATTGTCCGCTTCGGCCCCATGAAGACCGGGCATAACCTCTTATAATTTCTGACTCAATACCTGCATAATCACAAAGAGTTTTAAACAATCTTGCATACCCATCGCATACTGCAGTTTTACGTTGCAAAACCATTATGGCCACACGTTCACTTAAAGGCTTAAGCTCCCTGGCCGTATCCTCGTCTTCTTTCCAAAGATTTTGAGAGAAATTTCTGTTGCGGTACTTATTGGTATTATAGTTAATGTTGGTTGTTACCCATTTAAAAATAGCTCTTACTTTTTCCGGTTCTGTCTGGTATGGTTTCGTTAGGTTTTTAGCTAACGAATCAGGCATTGCAGCCGGCACTGTAGATACATAATGATCAACAGCAGCAAAATTAAAAGATTGCTGAGAGGAGGATGTTTTAAGAATAAAAAAAATGAATAAAAAAGCTATCCCTTTCATGCCAGAAATCTGGTTTTTGTAAAGGTCAGTTTATTATAATTTATGGGAGGTGTTTTAACAAGAACTAAATGCAAATTTTTTGAAAAACTCCTCTACAGGCTCCTTAATGAAGTCCTAAGCCAGGTGTAAAGGTATGTTTCTACGAGGGTTCTTACCTTTTGATCCAAAGCGGTTTTTGGTCTTAATGCAACAGCGTTTTCCGGCTGTTCTATGGTTATTTCATAAACATCCTTTCTGTCTCCTACTTGAACCAGAATATTTATCCAGTTTTTTATTGGGAGAATTATTGTTAGAACGTGTAAATAATAATTACAGGCTACTTGCCTGCCGCCATAATTAAAATTTATAAGCCTGCCTGCCTGTGTAAATGAATGCCCCTGTTTCAAAACTATTGTTTACGCAAAACTCCTTAAACAAGCAGTTATAAAACAATAAACAAGAAGGTTTTTTTAGATTCATAAAAGGACCAAAAAAACCTCTGTAGAAACAGAGGTTAAACAAAAAAATTGCTTGCTATATGAGATGGTAAATGTAAAAGGTTTTATGTGGGGAATTGTTGTGGTATTGTTAAGAATGTTTCAAGCCTCCATATATTTAAAGATCAAACAGCTAACAAGCTACAACCACGCATATCACTATTGTCAATTCTTCCCAAAACTTCAAATTGCTGATCAGGCAGAAGACGGCCTATATCATCAGTTGCAATAAAACTGCAGGAGTATAAATTCGCAAAGTCAATTACATTTATTACCCCCGCCACAGGATGATTTACCAGAGAGAAAACCTTTAAAGGATCATCTTCTTCTCTTATTACAACTTGCATCCAGGGCGGAGTTTGAAAAATACCGTCCTTAATTGCATAAGCTTGTGATAATAATTCTGTCATGCCATACTCTGAGTGAATGTTGGTTAAATGGAAAGCCTGCTTTAATTTTTGATGTACTTCATGGCGAAGTATTTCTTTCTTCCTTCCTTTCATGCCTCCTGTCTCCATTACAATTGTGTGCTTCAATTTAAAACTGTGTGCTTCAGCAAATTGTAGCAAAGCATAAGTAACACCAATCAGGAGCGTTTTTATTTCCTTGTTTTCCAGTTCTGTTAATTTACTGCCCAGTTTGTTATACTCATTCAAATAAAAACCATTAGACTCATGCCTGCTAATTTCCATCATCTTTTGCACCATATAAACTAATGAAGAGTTTTTTCTTTCTATATAAGAAGGAAGAAGGCCAAGAATACAATAATCTTTAATGGGCCCATAAACAAGTTCAAAAGAATCAATAAAACTCTTTTCGTAAATAGAAACATCTTTTATGCAGTGTTTGCTATTTACAGAACCCGTTGTACCGCTGCTTTCAAATACACACGCGGGCACAAATGGAGTAGTGGCCACATAATGCGTTTTAAAAAAGGAGATTGGTAAAAAAGGAATGGCTTCTATATCTTTTACCATGGCAACCTCACAATTTAAACCATCAACAAAACGTTTATAAAGCTCATTATTGGCATATTGAAAACGAAAGATCGTTAATGCCTTTTCAGTGAAGTTTATACCAGGAGAAAAAATAAGCCTGTGAGGATTAAAGATCATAAAATCCGAATGAGCACAATGTATTAAATTTGTTTATCGCATAAATTATTTTAATGAAAGGTTTTTTAAGTATACTCATCATAAGCTTTATTTTAATTACCGCTTGCGGTAAGGACAAATTTGAAACAAAGCCAACTCTTGAAATCAAATCTGTAAATTCAAAAAACCTGGGGTTTAACCAGGATCTTATTGTTAATCTGGAATTTAGAGATAAAGAAGGCGATGTGGACAGCGTACTATTTGTTATTCGTGAAAGGGTTAACAGGCTGGGCAGAAAAACCCTATCAAATAACTATGCAGTGCCTAACTTTCCTAATAAAAATAAGGGTGAAATTCAGGTTACACTTGACCATTCCACTCAGCTCATTGCCACTTTTTCAACAATTTCCCTACCAGGCGGAAAGGTTCAACCTGATACAATGAACATTAAATTTGTTTTAAAAGATCGTAAAGACAATAAGAGCGACACAGTGGTAGTTGATAATGTTGTTATTACCCGGTAATATTTGAAAGGGTTTTTGCTGTCTAAAAAAATAATTGATTTTTTACTTTTTTCCAGCTTTTTTAGTGCCTTCTGCGCTATAAGCATGGTACTTCAAACATATTATTTGTTTGATAAGGCTTCATCTACTAATTATATTTATTTTGTATTTTTCGGGGCTTTGTGCAGCTATAATTTTCATTGGTATTTAACGCCTGAAATTTATGGAGGTTCGTACAAAACTCATTGGTCGGTAAAGCATAAAAATCTCCACCTTTTTTTATTCTTTATAGGATTATTTGGTGCTGTATTTTATGGAATTCAATTGCTTGTTAACTGGCAGTGGCTTTTGATAACAGCCTTTATAACTTTTTTATACTCAGCGCCAAGAATTCCCTTCCCGCTGTTTGAACATCTAAAAAAAATTGCAGTAGGCAAAACCATTTTTCTTTCCCTTGTATGGACGCATAGCACAGTTATTCTTCCTTTAGTGATAAGTCATTCCGAATGGCAGGCAGCGAACTTTATTTTTATAGGCAATCGTTTTTTTCTCATTTATGCTATATGCATTTTATTTGATTTTAGAGATAGAGAGGAAGATAAAAAAGAAGGAGTCAAAAGCCTCATTACGTATTTACCGGAGTATTGGGTGAACAGGTTATTCTGGATATCAATTTCTATTTTTTCAATTACCACTGCTGGCTTAGCTTTCTTAAACTTTTCTGTTACTAATTGCCTCTCTTTATTGATACCAGGGGTAATTGTTGGTTTATTATTTAATTATTCTAAACAATCTCCTTCAGACTATCTCTATTATTTTGTGTTAGATGGGCTAATGATGTTTTCTGCCCTGTTCGTTTTCATCATGAGGTTTTAATTAGATTTGCCGGATAATCTAAGGAGCAAATGGCAAAAGCGGCAAAAAAAACATCGGAACAAAAGGCAGGATCAGTTTTAACTACACAGTCTCTTCAATTTTTTAAAGAATACATTAATAACCCTTCCCCTGTAGGTTTCGAATCTTCCGGACAAAAAATGTGGCTCCAATATTTACGGCCATTTGTTGATGAGGAATTTACCGACCCATACGGTACTGCAGTGGGCGTTATTAATCCAAACCAAACTTTTAAAGTAGTTATCGAGGCCCATGCTGATGAAATAAGCTGGTTTGTGAACTATGTTACTAACGAAGGCTTAATTTATTTAAAAAGAAATGGTGGGGTAGATCACCAGATTGCTCCAGGCCAAAGAGTTTTTATACATGGAAAAAAAGGCCCTGTAAAAGCAGTGTTTGGCTGGCCGGCAATTCATACCCGTATCGGCAGTGCAGATAAAGAACAATCTCCAAAAGTTGAAACCTTGTTTCTTGATTCGGGCGCCAGGAACAAAAAAGAAGTGGAAGACCTTGGTATTCATGTGGGCTGTGTGGTTACTTACCAGGATGGCTTTGATGAACTTGCTTATGATTATTTTATAGGTCGTGCTTTTGATAATAGAATAGGCGGCTTCATGATTGCTGAAGTTGCCCGGTTGCTAAAAGAAAAAAAACAAAAGCTTCCTTATAGCTTGTATATAGTAAATGCAGTTCAGGAAGAAATCGGTCTGCGTGGTGCAGAGATGATTGCCCGGCGCATTAAGCCAAATGTAGCGATCATAACAGATGTAACGCACGACACCTCAACACCAATGATTAATAAAATGATTGAAGGGGAAACTTTTTGTGGCAAAGGCCCATCCCTTTCGTATGGGCCGGCAGTGCATAATAAGTTGCTAAGCTTTGTTCAGGATGTTGCTGAACAAAACAAGATTCCAGTGCAATTAAGAGCGGTGTCCAGAAGCACAGGAACTGATACAGATTCTTTTGCGTATGCAAATGATGGATGTCCGTCAGTACTTATTTCTATCCCTTTACGCTATATGCATACAACAGTTGAAATGCTTCATCGGTCAGACATTGAACAAACGATACAGTTAATGCATCAAACATTATTAAGCTTAAAGCCAGGGACTAATCTTAGTTATTTTTGATAGCAAAATCTAACTAATCCTTCCTCGCTTCAAATACCACGTTACTTGAACCATCGCGTAACCATAATGTATTATTAGTAACCGTATAGTTGCTTACAGTTTCCTGTAGCAACTTTAACATCCACCTTTCTTCTTCCGTCTTAGCACAAATATTTTTGGGAGCAGCAATGCCGTTAAACTTTATACTTGTGCCTTTAATGCTGAGTTTACCTGATATTTCGTTACAACTGGCGCGACCAGTAAACGTGAAATCGCTTTTTAAATTAAGGACAACATCGGTTAGAACCACCGCTTTTATCCTCGGTTGCCGCTTCATTGTGGTAACATACCAGGTGCCAACCAACAAATTCATATATGATTTTTGCCGGGTAGCATAATCAGTTTCATAATATTCGATGGAATCGGGTGCGGATGCTGCCTTTGTTCGGACTATGGTGCCTGCTTTAAGTTGAGCAGAAGCACTTGTACCAAGAACAATCAAAAGTAAAAGAGCAAAGGCATAAATTTTCATTCGGATGAATTTCAATAACGGCTCCAATTATCGTACCACTCAGGTTAGTAGTACCAGTTATTGGTTAACTACCAGAGGTTGTTTATTCTTCTTAACAGGACTCCAACTTTTATCTCTTTTGCACTGCAAACTCATAGCCGCAACAGAAGAAGGTGTTGCGGGTCAGGAAGCGCATTTGAAATACGGGAACTTCATTTACTTCCCAAGCTGATAAGATAATGAATTGAAACTAAATTGGTCAGTCCCTATTGCAACGAAACCTTCAACGAAAAAGTTATAAATTAATGAACTATTAAGTCAATAAGTAAAAATATTTTATGCTAAAGCTATCGGTTATCTTATCAGTTCTTTGTAGTATCAGTTGTTTGCATCTTCAAGGACAAGATATTGATTCTGAAATTAGAACTCTTGAAAACAGAGAAGTACATGCAGTTCTTTTAAAGGATTCAGCCACGTTACTTAAACTGTGGGATAAAAATTACACCGTGAATTCCCCAGATAACGTGATTTATTCTGCCGGGAGCACCACACTAGACAGACCAGTTCTGAAACGATCTAGAACATCCTTTAATCGAGTAAGTGGTAAAAGTAAAAGCACACTCACTAACTACTCCCGTCATCTTGCCACATCTTGCACTGCACTACAATCAGCCCCTCAAGCCCATTTTTAAAACTTCGGGTGCACACCTGTATAGTTATGCGGACTAATAGCTTTCAATTCTTTTTTTATAGCAACACTTACTTCAAGTTTATCAATAAACTGGTGAATTGATTTTTTGTTAACCCCGTTCTTGCCACGTGTCAGTTCTTTTAAAGCTTCATAAGGATTTGAATATTGCTCTCTCCTTAATATTGTTTGAATAGCCTCCGCCACAACAGCCCAATTATTATCAAGATCTGCGTATATCTTTTCATCATTTAAAATCAACTTATTCAGCCCTTTCTCTATAGACTTAAAAGATAAAAGAGTATGTGAAAAAGGAAGGCCAATGTTACGCAATACTGTCGAATCAGTAAGGTCTCTCTGCAAACGAGATATAGGAAGCTTTGCCGATAAGTGTTCAAAAATAGCATTGGCTAAACCAAGGTTTCCTTCTGCGTTTTCAAAATCAATAGGGTTCACTTTGTGTGGCATGGCAGAAGAACCAATTTCGCCCTTCTTTACTTTTTGCTTAAAATAATCCAGCGATACATACGTCCACACATCACGGCAAAAATCTAACAAAATATTGTTGATCCTTTTCATTGCATCAAAATGAGCAGCAAGGTTATCATAGTGTTCTATTTGGGTAGTAAATTGCGAACGCTGCAACCCCAATGTTTTATCAACAAACTCATTAGCGAATTTTATCCAGTCTGTTTTTGGAAAGGCAATTGAATGAGCATTAAAATTTCCGGTGGCTCCGCCAAATTTTGCTGAAAAAGGAATATTTAATAATTGCTCTACCTGGTTTTCAATCCGCTCCACAAATACCATTATTTCTTTTCCAAGCATAGTGGGCGATGCAGGCTGACCATGAGTACGGGCAAGCATAGGTACAGTTTTCCACTCTTGCGCTATTAATTTTAATTGGGCATTTAAGTTTAAAAGAGAAGGCAAATATTCATATTCGACTGAGTGCTTCCAAAGCAATGGAATGGCAGTATTATTTACATCTTGCGAGGTAAGTCCAAAATGAACCCATTCTTTTGCAGCCTCATCCCCTACTTCCTCTAACTGCTTTTTTATAAAGTACTCAACCGCTTTCACATCATGGTTAGTGGTTAGTTCAATGGTTTTTATTTCTTCAGCATAGCTTTCAATAAAATCTTCTTTAATAGCATTCAATTTTTTTACAGCGCCCGGCGAAAGTTTCAGGTATTTTTTTCCTGCAAGAAAAAAAAGATATTCTATTTCAATAAAAACCCGGTATTTAATAAGTGCAAATTCAGAAAAGTAATCATCAAGGTGTTGCACCTGTTTTCTGTAGCGGCCATCTATTGCAGAAATAGCGGTAAGATATGTTAGGTCCATAATAAAAATGTAATAACGAAAATGAATTAGTAGCAGACGTAGGCAATAATTACAAACCAAAAAATAAACTGCTCCTATCTTTGCGCCCAAAAATAAATCATTTGAACAAGATAAGGGTGGGCGCAGTGAGTTATTTGAATACCAAGCCTTTGCTGTATGGCATAAAGCGCCACGCGGTTTTAGAGGGTATTAATTTGGTTGAAGATTATCCTTCTATAATTGCGCAAATGCTTATAGATGATACAATAGATGTTGGCCTTGTGCCGGTTGCTATCATTCCACAATTTAGAGAATATCAAATCATCACAGATTTTTGTATTGGTTCAGATGGTGCCGTAGCCTCCGTATGTATTTTTAGCGATGTGCCTATGGAAGAAATAGAAACCTTGATTTTAGATAATCAATCCAGAACCTCTGTTAACCTTGCCAGGATTTTATTGAAAGAATATTGGAAAAAAGAAGTTGTATTTATCAATGCCACTGGAACAGACTTCAGGAATCAGATAAGAGGGAATACTGCCGGCGTAGTGATTGGTGACAGGGCATTACAACAAAGAACTACATCAACCTATATTTATGATCTTGGCGAAGCCTGGAAAGCGCATACAGGTTTGCCTTTTGTTTTTGCAGCATGGATAGCTAATAAAAAATTGCCTGCAGACTTTATTAAAAATTTCAATGAAGCTAATGCATTAGGCTTTTTATACCTTGATGAGGTGATTGAGCAAAATACTTCTGTAGAATTTGATTTGCGCAAGTATTATACAAAATGTATAAGCTACGATTGGAACGATGAAAAAAGAAGGGGACTAATTTATTTTTTAGAAAAATTAAAAGGCGTTGATAATATTCCTTTTAGTCATTCAACCTTTAACTAATAAAGCTTTCAACCATTCTGACCCTTTGCCAGACAATAGCTCCAACCATTATAGAGTTCACAAATTGGCCGCTGCATAAATATTTTCCCTGAATTATTACTAAATTTTTTGCACTACAGATGATCTTTTGCAGGCTGATAAATAAACCGCACAGCAGCATTGCGTTTATCTGTAGAAGTGAGGTAAAGCTTATATCTTTTTTTGCCAGCAGTTACAATGAGCAGCGCCGTATTGGGCGGTATGGTTCCAAGGTTTTCTGCCTGCATAATCACTTCCTGCATTTGTTTATTATCGTCCATACGGATAGTAATAGTAAGAGGACGTGCCACTAACTTTTTGTTGTTCAATACGGTTGTGTTATTCACGAGCACAGAAATGCTGTCGTTATCAATTTCCCCGTTATCATAAAAGTCAAGCCGTATATTTCCTGTGTCTACTAATATTTCCTGTATGCCTTCAAATGCAGATTCCTGTATGCGGTTTAATACAATATGGCCTGGCTGGCATGCAGCTTTTGTGTCTATAACATATCCAATCCAATCCCCGTTTAACGTTTCTTTATTGCTGTTAGAATACCAAAGGTCATAGGTTTTTACACATGGAGTGCAATCAGGGGGAATTTGCAAAGCAATCAAATCTTTCTCTTTGATGGAAATGCTTTTGGTGAAGGCGTTATATTCACCTTCAAAATTCTTTTTTACATAATTTCTTGTGTCAGAATAATGATAGCAAACGCCTGTTACTTTTTTATCAACAACTTTAATTTGCAGTTCAAGGTTATAGGTGGGAAAGCATCCGCCAGGCTCCTGCGTAAGTGTTCCTTTCCATAAACCCCTTAATTCCTGTGCAGGCAGGTACAAACAAAATTGCAATATTGATATAAGCAAAATGCATCTTTTCACAAAGGGAAATTAAAGTCATTTAGGTAACCTGAACGTCAAAATTATATGAACGGCTCTGTTAGTTACTGCTTTGGTATTTAAAACGAACCATTGCGTTTTTTTGATTGGTGGATGTGATACGCACCTGGTAACGTTTATTTCCATCCTGAACAATCATAAGTGAAGTATTTGGAGGAAAGCGTCCTAAGTTTTCTGCCACCATTACCAATATATGTTCGGGGTTAGTATTATCCAATTTTAGTGTCAGGCTAATTGGCGCTGTTGATAATCGTTTGTGTGAAAGCTCTAAATGATTATCAAGGTATACAGAAATAGTATCGTCATCTACCTCTCCATTATCGTACAGCCGGATGCTTACCTCGCGGCTGGCAACTATGATCGTTTGCACTAATTCATTTTCCCTTGACCGTGTTGTTGCAGGAATATTTAAAGACGGTATGATTGTTTTCGGCGGGTTTGCTTTTACAATAACAGGCGGTGGTATTTTTCTTGCTGTATCCGTTTTTTGTTTTGTAACAACAGCTGGCTTTTTTACAGGTGTTTTTACCGGAGGCTTTGTATATGAAGTTTTTGCCGGAGTTTTGGGGATGGTCTTTGTGATGGAAGGTTTAGCCGCAGGTTTTGTAATAGTCGTGGGTTTCCTGGTAGTAGGATTGTCTCTTAAAAAAGGTTCTACATAAAAATCAGATGTAGGCACTTTACGTAAAAAAACTTTTCCACCACCACAGCCCGCACCTTTTACTATTCCTGCGTTCTTATCAGCATTTTCATATTTACTTGTATAGGTTCCTTCCAGAAATTCTTCGTTACCCGATTTTACATATTCAAACAAACACTTCATAATGCAGGCTACAGAACCATTCGACATTCTAACGTCAACAGTTTTTATTTCCTGAATTACGACTGATTTAGAAATGGCATTGAAGGTGCCGGTTAAAGTAGCTTTACCATAAAAAACGGTAGTATGATAGGAGTACGAAACGCCTGATACGCTATTTTTTTTCGACTGTTCAATTTGTATTTCAAATTTATACTGCTCTGATTGATCAGTTATAAAATAGCCACGCCAGATCCCTGTCAGGTTTTGGGCCGATGCATCAGATGAAGTAATAAAAGAGATGGAAAGGAGTAATAAACAAAAATTTAATAACCGCATCTTCATAGCGGGTGAAATTAATTATTAAGCAATTTACAAATCCACTACTCTAGCAAGAGTTTGTTAATTTTGCCGCTCTCAATTACGAACAAGAACTTAACATGATCAATATTACTTTTCCGGATGGTGCCCTGAGACAATTTGAAACCGGTGTTACAGCCATGGATATTGCCAAATCAATTTCAGAAGGTTTGGCCAGAAAAGTATTGGCAGCCGAAGTAAATGGAAATATTTGGGACATGACTCGTCCGCTTCAAACAGATGCTTCATTTAAGCTTCTTACCTGGGATGATACCGGAGGCAAAAATACATTTTGGCATTCTTCAGCTCATTTGATGGCCGAAGCAATTGAAGCAACTTTTCCGGGGGTAAAGTTTTGGGTTGGCCCCGCTTTGGATAATGGATTTTACTATGATGTAGACCTGGCTGACTATACCATTACAGAAGATGATTTGCGTAAGTTGGAAGTGAAGATGGCAGAACTTGCCAAACAAAATAATCCATATATCCGTAAGCTAATTGCCAAGGCAGAAGCGGTACAATACTTTACAGAGAAGGACGATCAATATAAACTTGACTTGTTACAGGGACTGAATGATGGCGAGATAACTTTATATAAGCAAGGTGCTTTCACCGATTTATGCCGTGGCCCGCATATACCACATACAGGTTTTATTAAAGCTATAAAGCTAACCAACATAGCAGGAGCTTATTGGAAAGGTGATGAAAAAAACAAACAGCT
>JAYULK010000120.1:0-88580 GCA_043763635.1 Chitinophagaceae bacterium | reverse complement strand
TAAAATCAATACTCCACATCTGGTTAGCTTCAGTGGGTACCATTAATGGCTGCTTTACCCGGTCTGGTAAACGCTTTTTTGCTCTTCGGCGAATGTTTAGTTTCATATCTGTATAAACCCTGTATACCTTTTTATGGTTCCACTTATGGCCTTTGTTTTTTAAACGATGAAAGCTTTGCCAGAAGCCTATAGCTGCATGTTTGGTTGTTAATGAAGTCAGGGCTGCCTGCAACTCCTGGTCATCTTTTTGTTTTCTCTTATACTGACAGGTGCTTCGGGATACCCCTACCAGTTTACACGCCTTACGGTTACTTAGCTGCTTTTCACTTATTAAATGATCAACAGCTTCCCGCTTCGCTTCAGGCGTTAAAACTTTTTTGCAATAAGATCCTTCATAGCATGGTTTTCCATACTCAGTTCTGCATACATTCGCTTTAGCCTGCTGTGTTCTTCCTCAAGCTCCTTTAGCCTTTTAACATCAGCTACCTCAAGGCCGCCATAACGCTGCCTCCATTTATAAAATGCAGCAGTGGTTATGCCTAAATCACGGCATACCTCTTCGGCTTTCCGCCCTCCTTCGTGTTCCTTGATGGCCTTTACAATCTGTGTCTCTGTGAATCGTGTCTTTTTCATATTTACCATTTAAAATTAATGACTTTGTCAATTTTTAAATGGCCGAACTTCGGGGAAGACTACACTTTCAGTTGCATTTTTTCTTTTTCAGCAGCATTAAAGTTTTTAAGTGCAGCATAGGCCATTCCTTTTCCAAAATGATATAAAATGGTAGCATAAATATGTTGTTCTGCCGGTGCAGGCATAAATAATAAGTCATTCCACTTGCCATAACGCACATTGATAAATACCGGCGTCATATTTAAATACTGAATGTAAGAACCCATTGGCGGTGCCATTGAAAGCGCAGTGGTATCAAGAGTCTCGTTAAGAGCTAAAGCCGTTTTTTTTGCATACTCATACTTGCCGGAAAGTAGTGCACAATTAGTTTGAAAATGCAGATTATGCCATTTATATAAAAATGCGTTTTCAGTAACAGCAGGGAAGAGGCTGCTATATAGCTCAAATTGTTTTATAGCGTTCTCATTTACCTGGCTTCCTTTTTCAAACTGGCCTACTCTTAAATATATATGCGAAGGCATGTGTACCATGTGCGATAAACCGGGTGTGAGTTTACCAAGTCTATCCGCACTCGGTATTGCCTTATCAACAAATGGAGATGCTTCCATTACGTGTATATAATAATGATTAGCTCCGGGATGGTTTGGTGATGTCGCTAATACTTTTTCTAACACTTCGCGAATTTTTGGCGTCCAGGATTTTGGTGTGCCATCAACATTCCATAAGTCCCAGGGGTGTTGCAGCATAAGTGCGTCTGCATATAATACAGCTAGATCTTCATTGGATGGGAATTGCCGGTAAGCCTTATTCATTTCATCCACGTAATCCTGATTTAATTTTTCTCTTAACTGCGCGGAATCTTTTGAATAACGAACCGCCATTGCATTTATGAGCATTTGTTCTACTGCTGATGCATTGCCTGAAAGCACAATGGCTTTTTGTGTAGCCTCTATTGCGGCCGGAGATGCTGCGTAGCCTACATCATTGATGTTGGGCCCCATGGCTAAAGCTTGCGCCCACCAAACCATCGCATTTTGTGGATCGAACTGCGAAGCCTTTTTAAAAGAAGCCATGGATTCAATAATGTGAAATCCATAATACATGTTCATACCCTGGTCAAAATAAAACTGAGCGCTATCGCTGGCATTTGTAATTTTCCAATGATGGATACCAGCACCAGGCATAGGCTGTATCTCTCTATTTTCAAGAAAACGGTTAATAGCAAGGCGGTCAGGACTACAGCTAATTATATTCTTCTTTTTATAGTCTACAAGTGATTCCGCTCCTAGTTTTTTGTTTGAAGTAAATGAAAAAAAAAATATTCCGCACAACAGGGCAGTTAGTATTAGCAAAGGCAATTTCATATCAAATAATTTGATGCAATAAAGTTCGGAACTAACTTTTATAGCGAATCAAAAAAATGTATGAATTGCAAAAATGGATTGAGGAAATGCTTTTTTTTAGTAGAATTCTATTTATGAACAAGCCTTCAATGATTACAGAAAATGTTATTAGCTAAACAGCGTTTAAGATTCCAGGCCCACAATTTTTTCAAACAGCAATTCGTACGCTGCATTTAATTTTTCAAGGTCAGCCTTTATTTCTTTATAAGACTTTTCAGTAGTAGAAAAATTACCCGGATTGGCATATATATCAGGACTGGATAATGCCTTTTCCAACTCCGCTTTCTTTTGGTTTGCTTTATTAACCTGTTCTTCTAACTGTTGAAATTTTCTTTGCAGGTTTTGTAGTTCTTTTTTGGCTTCGCGATCCTGAACAATGTTATTGGTTGTGCTGTCGTTGTTTCCCCGTTGATCCTGGTTGCCTGTTGCCAGTTGCCGGTTAGCGGTAACAGTTTCAATCTTATCACTTGCCTTTTCATTGTTCCTAGTATCCTGCCCCTTCACTTTTGATCTTGCACCGCCATCTGCCAACGGTTTACTATCAACTTCTTTTTTTGCGCTCATTCTTTCTTTCCACGCCACCCACTCTTCATAGCCTCCTTTAAATTCTTTTATTTCGTGATCAACAATCTCCCAAATTTTATTTGCAGTTTTGGCAATAAAATGCCGGTCGTGACTTACCAATATAATGCTGCCTGCGTATTTATTTAATGCTTCAATTAACAGATCGCAACTGTGCATATCAAGGTGATTGGTCGGTTCATCCAACATCAAAAAATTGGCCTTGCTTACTATAGTTTTTGCCAATGCAACTCGTGCTTTCTCGCCACCACTTAAAATCTTTATTTTTTTATCTGCATCATCACCACTAAAAAGAAAACAACCCAACAGTGCCCGTAATTCCATTTCATTCATCTGGGCGCCACACTCTTTCATTTCATCAAGAATGGTGTTGTTCATATTCAGTGCTTCCAACTGGTGCTGGGCATAAAAACTTTCTTCTACATTATGGCCCCATTTTCTTTCGCCTTCACAATTTTCAACACCGGCTATAATGCGCAGCAAGGTTGATTTTCCTTTGCCATTTGCACCAATCAACGCAATCTTATCGCCGCGGTCTATTTCAGCAGAAGCATGCTCCACAATCGTATTTTCGCCGAATGCTTTTTTAATATCTTTCAATTCTACCAACACTCTTCCCGGCACTTTATCAAGGCGAAAATTAATTTTTATGTTGGGCCGCTCAATCTCAACGTCTTCAATTCTATCCAGCTTATCCAACTTCTTCATAATGCTTTGCGCCATTGCTGCTTTACTGGCTTTTGCCCTGAACCGTTCTACCAGGCGTTCGTTCTGACGTATATAATCCTGTTGATTTTCATACGCCTTTTGCTGCATTTCTATGCGAATGGCTTTTTCTTTTTCGTAGTAGTCAAAATTGCCATTATAAATATGTAATTCCTGCTGGTAAACCTCTACGATCTTGCTTACCATGCGGTTCAAAAAATATTTATCGTGGCTCACTATAACTACAGATCCCTGGTAGTGGATAAGATATTTTTCCAACCACTCAATAGAGGGAAGGTCTAAGTGATTTGTAGGTTCATCTAACAGAAGTAAGTCCGGTTGCTGCAAAATCATTTTCGCCAGCAGTACCCTCATTCTCCATCCGCCACTAAACTCCCGGTAGGGCCGGCGCAATGCATTGTTTTCAAAGCCAAGGCCTTGCAAAATTTCTTCGGTTTTATGTTCCATTACATACCCCCCTGCTTCTTCAAAATCGTGCAGCTTATGGCTGTATTCATCAAGCAATTCATCAGTAGATGCCGTCTCAAGCTGCTTTGCCATTTTCTCCAATTCTTTTTCTAAAGCTTTTGCTTTATCAAAAGCATGCATCGCTACTTCCAGGATAGATTCATTGGTGTCAAAACTCAAAAGATCCTGGTGCAGGTAGCCGATAGAAGTATTGCGGCTGCGTTCTACAGTGCCGCGGGAAGGTAAATATTCACCCACCAACACTTTTAAGAGTGTTGACTTGCCTGTACCATTGTAGCCAATCAGGCCAATACGTTCGCCTGGCTGAATATGCCAGGTGGCATCTTCAACAATCACTCTTGCACCAAATTCGAACGTAACATTTTGTAAACCAGCTAACATAATAGTTGTTGTAAAAAGGCTGCAAAGATAATCGCTGAGCAAAGGATAATTGCAGATTGAAAGATTTTAAAACAAATTTTGCAGATGAATCGCTGATAAAGGGATTAAACAAGGATTTTGCAGATTGGTCAGGAAGTATAGCTAGAAAGTCTTTAAATATTATATAGCAATTAGCCATATCAATAACTTAAGTGAGCGAAGATTTCTTCAATCTGTTATGTATAATATCTTTTCCCGCAATCTTAAGTTGTAATTATTTATAAAGCTCCTCTCTGCGAAAACCTTCCTTAAAATCCCTTTATCAGCGATTATCTTTGCACAAAATTTTTCTCCCATGAAGAAATGGTTATTGCTTCTGTTATTAGCACTCATCGGGGTTTTTAGCTGGTATTTTTTAGTAACTAAAAAGAAGCCGAAAGACGAAACTCCTAAGCAGGAGCCCTTAAGTGTGAGCCAGCATTCTGATAGTTTCAATATCTCATTGAATAAAGTTTTGTCTTCTTATTATATTTTAGCCACTGATTTTGTGAACTGGGATAGTAGCGCTGCAACGCATCATGCTGCCGATTTGAAGGCCGCATTGGAGACCGTAAATTTTGATGAAGTAAGAAAAGACACTGTTATTCACCAAACCGCTGTAAGTTTTGTAGCTTCTGCAAAAAGTGAGTTACAAACAATTATTCAAGCTTCGGATTTAACTGCCAAGCGCAGGGCTTTAAACAATTTATCAGATAATATGTATAACCTCATGCGTACTATCCGTTTTGACAGGTCGAAGATTTATTTACAGGAATGCCCTATGGCTTTTAATGATGATGAGCCTGGAGTATGGTTAAGCAGTTCCGATTCTATTCAGAATCCTTACCTTGGTCTGCACCATCCAAAATATAAATCCGGCATGTTGGAGTGTGGCAGTACGAAGGATACATTGAATTTTACAGCGAGATAATATTTGGTGATGAGATTTGGTTTTTTAGGCTTTCTGATTTTTATAACGCTGGGTTCTTTTGCTCAGAATAAGTACACCATTAATGGTTATGTAAGAGATAGCATGAGTGGCGAATCTATAATTGGCGCCACAGTATCTGTAAACCAATTGAGCCGTTCTGTAATAACCAATCAGTATGGCTTTTACTCCATTACTTTAGATTCCGGAACCTATAATTTACTTACTTCCCATGTTTCTTATCAAACCAAACAGGTTATTGCAAACCTGAACAAAAGCATGCAGTTAGATTTTTCCATCTTGCCAAAATCTTCTGCAATAGATGAAGTAATTGTGTACAGTAAAAGAAAAGATGCTAATGTGCGCAACGCCCAAATGGGACGCATTGATCTCTCTATAAACCAGATTAAAAATGTTCCTGCCTTTTTAGGAGAAGTGGATATAATAAAAACCTTGCAGCTTTTACCCGGCGTTAGAAACGCAGGAGAAGGAAACGCAGGATTTTACGTTCGTGGAGGCGGCCCCGATCAAAACCTGATCATGCTTGATGATGCCGTAGTTTATAACACCGGTCATTTGTTTGGTTTCTTTTCCATTTTTAATTCTGATGCCATTAAAAACGTTTCGCTTATTAAAGGGGGAATGCCTGCGCAATATGGCGGAAGAATATCATCGGTGCTTGATATTGTTATGAAGGATGGCAACAACAATAAGTTTGAGGCGGAGGGTGGGATAGGGCTTATTGCTTCGAGGATTTCTATACAAGGCCCTATTAAAAAAAATAAGGCCAGCTATATGATTTCGGCACGTCGCACTTATGTAGATGCTATTGTAAAACCCTTCATTAAAAAAAGCAGCGCATTTTATGGGTCAGGTTATTATTTTTATGATCTTAATGCAAAAGTTAACTACCGCTTTTCAGATAAAGACCGTTTGTATTTGAGCGGATATTTTGGGAGAGATGTTTTTACATTTAACAATGCCAAACGTTCTTTTAAATCAAACATACCCTGGGGTAATTCAACAGCTACATTGCGCTGGAACCATGTTTTCGGGCCAAAGCTTTTTGCTAACACTACTTTAGTATATAACGATTACAAATTTAAATTTGCTGCTGCACAGGACAATTTTGAAATTGCACTTGCCTCCGGCATCCGGGATGCTAATTTAAAAATTGATTTTGACTATTACCCTATTCCATTGCATAAGGTAAAGTTTGGCGGACAAACAACTTATCATAAGTTCATACCAAATATTCTTTCAGGCAAGCAAGATTCTGTAGTGTTTAATCCAAGTAATGAAAGCTTAAAATACGCTATAGAAAAAGCTTTTTATATACAGGATGATTGGGATCTTAGTGATAAGCTTAAGGTAAATTATGGAGTACGGTGGAGCAGCTTTACACAAATTGGTCCTTATGCAAAATATACCCGTGATGCTGATAGAAATAAATTGGACAGCACTGTTTATAATAACTTTCAGCAGGTAAAAACATATAATGGCATTGAGCCGCGACTTACGCTTCGCTATTCAATAGATGATGTTACTTCTATAAAGGGTTCCGTATCCCGCAACTTTCAATTCATACATCTTGTAAGTAATTCATCTTCCACATTGCCTACAGATCTTTGGGTGCCGAGCACATTCAGGGTAAAGCCGCAAATTAGCTGGCAGTATGCGGCCGGGGTATTTAAAAACTTTAAGAATAATCAATACGAGACCTCAATAGAACTGTATTATAAAGACATGCAGAACCAGATAGAGTATGAAGAGGGGTATACACCCAACCAACTTAAAGACCCTGAAGAATCGTTTGTATTTGGTAAAGGTTGGAGTTATGGTTCCGAATTTTTAGTGAATAAAGTGCAAGGCAAACTAACAGGGTGGGTTGGCT
The DNA here is from genome assembly GCA_043763635.1 of Chitinophagaceae bacterium. Taxonomy (GTDB): domain Bacteria; phylum Bacteroidota; class Bacteroidia; order Chitinophagales; family Chitinophagaceae; genus Flavisolibacter. Next base: position 81,547 of record JAYULK010000120.1, on the reverse strand, counting down.
ACACAGTTTCATGGACGTGGCGAAAATTTAAAGATTTAAATGCCGGTGAAAAGTTTCCTGCCAAGTATGATCGCAGGCATGATCTTTCAGTAGTTGCCACTTATGAAGCTAACCCAAGATGGCGTTTTGGATCTGTGTTTGTGTACGGCACAGGAAGCGCTACATCATTACCTGAACGATTTTATCTTGTGGAAGGAGTGCTCACGCAAGAGTATAGCCGTATCAATCAATACCGGTTACGTGCCTACCACCGTCTAGATTTTTCAGCTACATATACGCCTAAGCAAAAGCCTGATAAAAAAGTAAAAAGCAATTGGGTTTTTAGTGTGTACAATGTATATAGCCGGAAGAACCCATATTTTATTTATTTCGATCAAACAGGAAGCGCTTACAATGGCACTCTTAAGGTAGATGCTCTGCAGGTTTCTCTTTTTCCCATATTGCCTTCTGTTACGTGGAATTTTAAGCTTTAAGGCCAGCTTTTTACTGCCTCGCAAACATTTTATCCTGGAACAATAAGCCAAAACTTTCGTTCAATAATTCCTAAGGCATTACATTATTTTACAGCATGTTTTTCAAACGAACATTTACGGCCAACATTTATTACATCAAAAATCTTCCGGCAATGTGTGGAAAGTAGCAGCTTATTTAGGTTAGTACCTGATAATTAAGAGGTGGGTGTTGTGTTTAAAAGTATTATAACTCATAAGCAACAAGACTTAGTTCCTTCACGGTTTTGAAGTGCTTGTCAGCAATAATTAATGGGAGGGAGGAGGCTAGCGCAGTCGCTACTATTAAGGCATCCGCTAACTTGAGATTATAGTTTCTTCGTACGGCGATATACATTTTTTTGATCTCATTATTCAGTGGAATAATCTCACATTCATTTAGGAGGTTATGTATTCGTTTCTCCTCTGTAACATTCAGATGCTTAAACCCAATTAACTCCAGTTCTGTAATAAACGATAAATGGATTGTTTTTCCTTGCAGCATTTCCTGTAAAGTATCATTTCCCTTAACAGGTATAAAATTATATTGGTGTCAACTAAAATTTCTTTCCCACTCATCTCGTAATTTTTTTTGGATCGCTAGAGGGTCTTCTTTCAGTCTGAGAACACCATTATATTTTTTTGCATTGAAGCCCCCGGGCGCCTTCTTTCCGTAGAGCTTTTTTTCTAAAGCCGTTATTTCCTCCCTTGTGGCTCCTTTTTTTAAAATCAATACCATTGCTATCATGTTTGTGACAAATTTAATTTTTATTTTTATTCAAAAGGATGATGTTAAATAATTGTAACAACCAGTGTATTTCCTGCGCCTGGTAAAACCCCGAACAAGGCCTTACATTATCATTCAATTAACTTAATTTAAGCATTTCTTCCCTCCTTAATGATTGTAATAAAGTAGAGGCTACTATGCACAAGCACCTACATTTTTAATATTTACTTTAAAACATTATATCAACAAAACATTTCAACGAACGTCTGGAGATAGTAATTACATTCCGAGAAATTTCACGGTGATTCAGTTTACAACTACCATATTAAAGTTTGACCAGCAAGGTGAAAAAACCGGCTGGACATACATAAGCGTACCAGCTGCAACGGCACAGCAATTAATGCCCCATAACAAAAAAGCGTTTAGAGTTAAAGGTTTTTTGGACAATTACCAATTTGAAGGGCTTAGTCTTTTGCCTATGGGTGAAGGCGATTTTATATTGGCCCTTAACGCAACCATCAGAAAAGAAATTAAGAAAGGAAAAGGGGACATAATAAATGTGGGGATGGAGGTTGATACAAAGCCGCTTAAGCTCCCTGATGAGTTAACAGCTTGCCTTGCCGAGGAACCGGATGCCCTGGCTCGATTTAATAGCCTTGCAAAATCGCATCAGAAGTATTTTATAAACTGGATAATGGAAGCAAAAACAGAACCCACGAAAACCAGACGAATTGCTCAAACCTTAAATGCCCTTTTGAAGAGAATGGACTTTGGCCAAATGATCCGCTCTGCTAAAGAGGAACGGAAGGTTTTAAATGGCATTAAAAAGTTTTTAATTAACTAACAACTAAAAGAAATTTTGGCAAAAATTGGACGATTGCAGCTAGTATCACCGCTAACCATGTAGAGGATGGATCGTATAAACCCTTTTATATAAAATCTTTTTAGCCCTGTTGGCTGTTAATAAGTTTAATAAAATAGTTGCCGATTTATTCCTGCACGAATCATGTGCACATGAAACAGGTTGAAAAAATGGTCAACGTTTTTTAGGCATAGACATAGTGCAAACTGCAAACTTATAACTGCCCGCTTTAGTTCATTGCTTCATTTGTACATTATAATTGTCGGTTTGCAGGCAAAAGCACAACTTTGCCGTCTTTCAATATTTTGTTATGGCTTCTTCCCGCAAGGCGGCAATTAAGTTTATTTTTTTGACTTTGCTGATTGATGTTTCCGGTCTTGGTTTGATCATTCCGGTAATGCCGAAATTGATTGAGTCAATGATTCATGGAAATATAAGCGCTGCATCACAATGGGGTGGTTGGCTTACGTTTGCCTATGCTTTTATGCAATTTATTTTTGCACCTGTAATGGGTAATTTAAGCGACCGCTTTGGGCGAAGACCTGTTTTATTGCTTTCGCTTATCGCTTTTGGCATAGACTATCTTTTTTTATCATTCGCACCTACGCTCGTGTGGCTATTTGTGGGACGGATTATTGCCGGAATAACGGGCGCTAGTTTTAGTACAGCCACTGCTTATATAGCAGACATCAGTACAAAAGAAAACAGGGCGCAAAATTTTGGTATGATCGGCGCAGCCTTCGGAATTGGATTTATTATTGGGCCGGTTATCGGCGGATTGTTAGTTGATTTTGGTCCTCGTGTTCCTTTTTTAGTAGCAGCAGGTTTAAGTTTTTTAAATGCCTTATATGGATACTTTGTGCTGCCTGAATCATTACCAAAAGAAAACCGCCGCAAGTTCGAGTGGAAGAGAGCAAACCCCTTGGGATCGTTATTTCATTTAAAAAAATATCCTGGTATTGGAGGTTTGATTATTTCACTCCTGCTAGTGTATATAGGAGCACATGCTATTCAAAGCAACTGGACATTTTTTACAATACAAAAATTTGGATGGAGCGAAAAGCTGATTGGCATTTCTTTAGGTATGTTCGGGCTTTTTATAGCAATAGTACAAGCCGGATTAATAAGAGTTATTACCCCGAAAATAGGAAACGAGAAAAGCGTTTATATTGGACTTGGCCTATACACTATTGGCATGTTATTGTACGCCTTTGCATCACAAACATGGATGATGTTTGCTATTATGATTCCTTATTGTCTTGGGGGCATTGCGGGGCCTGCACTTCAGGCCATCATATCAGGACATGTTCCTTCTAATGAGCAAGGCGAATTACAAGGGGCTTTAACTAGTTTAATGAGTGTTACTTCCATTATCGGCCCTCCTGTTATGACAAATTTGTTTGCCTATTTTACAAAACCTTCTGCACCGGTTCAATTTGCGGGTGCTCCGTTTTTATTGGCGGCACTGTTAATATTGGTGAGCACTATATTGGCCTACACAACAATGCGGCAGGAAAAGTACACAACTGCTAAACAAAACCTGGCTATTAAAATGGAAGAGGCATAATTCATCATGAGGGAAGAAAATTTCAGTGCGTATAAAGGACCAACCCCAGATGTATTTTATTGATTGCATTACCAAAAATCTGATGCTTCATCCTTGATAGTATAAGCTGATGAAAGCACTTGCCACAGCGATGGTAACTTGCTATTGAATAACCACCTCCTGTATATCGTTAGAACCCAACGCCTCATTTACACGCTGTTTTATTTTTTCTTTTTGATATTGCAGCTCTTGTTTTAGCGGAGCAACATTTGTAGTAATGAAAAGGGTTTTATTAATGATCTTGATTTGATGGGTGTATTTTGCAATTGTTTTGCCCATGATTTGTTCCCATATCTCTTCTATCTGCAATGCCTGTATATCGCCTTTTAGCCTGCTCCCCTGCAAAAATTTTTGAATGGCATCGCCAATTGAATACTGACCCATGCAGCTAAATTAAGTTATAAGTTGTAAGTATCGTAGCTTATATACCCCCATAGCAATAAGCTTATTATTGATTAGCGAGCTTGTTTTTGTGGAAGGATTATTTTAAAAACAGCACCCGCATCTTTTTCGCTTTCCGCAGTTATAAAACCATGATGGCGTGTTACAATATTTTTGCACAAGGCTAATCCAAGCCCCGTTCCTTCATATTTATCTTTCGAATTAAGCCGTGTAAAAGTGGCAAATATCTTTTCGGCATATTCCTGATGAAAGCCAATGCCATTATCCTTTAGCGAAATCTGAACAAAGGGCCCGCCTAACGCTGCATTTACATCTGCTATGTTGTTTTGTGCAATTAAGCCAGCCGTAATATTAATAACCGGAGGTATATCTTTTTTTGAAAACTTAAGCGAATTATTAATGAGGTTATAAAACAATTGACGAATTAAAAAAGGCACTCCTTCAAAAGGAGGGCAACTGCCAAAACTTATTTCCGCGTTCTTCTGACTGATCAATATTTCCAGATCTTCTTCAATACTTTTTAAAATTTTATTCAGATCAATTTCCTCAAAGGGTTCATCTGTACTGGTTATAGTAGAATAGTTTAAAACGCCATCCACCATATTAGTAAGCCGGTTTGCGCCGTTTTGTATCTTTTCAAAATACATTTTTGCATTGTCCGGTAATACATTTTCAAATTCAAAGATTGTACGTTCAATAAACATTTTAATCTTCCTGATAGGCTCTTTCATGTCATGACTAACCACATGTGCAAACTGCTCCAGCTCATGGTTAGAAACTTCAAGTTCTTTTCTGCTTTTTTCCAATTCCAGCTCATTGTTTTTTTGTAGTGTAATGTCCCTGATGAAGGCTATAAATGCAACATTGCCTTTTTGCCGGGTAGTAGAAATGGTTAATGATACATAGAACTCTTTTCCACTCTTATTTAAAGCCGTGATTTCGATTGTTTTGTTTAATACGCTAACAATGCCGGTTGTAAGGTATCTCTTCATGCCGTTGTCATGCGCTTCGCGGTGCTGGGGTGGAACTATGGTATAAGTTAATGATTGACCTGTTACTTCAGCAGCAGTCCAGCCAAATAAGGTTTCTGCTTTTGGATTCCAGAATTGTATATTACCATATTGGTCAATTACAATAATGGCATCCGGTGCATAATAAAGCAATTGTTGTAAATCAAATTCGCTTTGTTTAAGCTGTTCATTTGACTCTTTTAATTTTGTTTCATTTTCTAATTTTACAGTTACATCTCTAAAAATGCCGGTAGTATAGTCAGCAATATTGTCTTTAAATTCTACAAGAATAAAACCTTCGATTTTTACAAGCTTTCCTGTTTTTGTTTTTAGAGAGATAACGATCTTTTCGTCGGTAGCAGTTTCATTGATAACCTTGTCCCTGTAGTGAATAAACCTATCCTTGTCAGGTATATCAATAAAAGAATAAATAGATTTTCCAACAATTTCTTCGGGGCTGTATCCCAAAGTATTGCTCCAGGAACGATTTACATAAATAAGGCTGCTATCGGGTTTAGCAAAATGGATGAGATCATGTGCATTATCAAACAGTTTCTTATAACCTTCCTGGTTTTCAAATAGCACTTGTGATGTGGCTGTCATAGTGATATAGGTTAGGGAATAAGCAATTTATTAAATAATTCATTATCCTATCAAATATTTTGCCCTTTCTCTTATAAACATTTGCCTTCTTGTTTAAGCCCCCATTGTTTGCATAATAATGAATATTCGGCAGCAGATAAACGCTGCTCATTATAATGTCCCACCATCTTTTTTTGCCTGTAAGCTTCATACAAACTAACCGCACATGCTACACTAATGTTTAAAGATTGTATCATGCCCATTTGTGGAATAATAAAATTTCCATCAGCTAAAGCTCTTACTTCATCACTTACACCTGAATTTTCATTGCCAAATACAAGTGCTACTTTATTTGTCAGCGTTAGCTCATACAAACTGATGGCATCGGCAGCTAAGTGGGTAGTTAGCACCATATCATATTTGCTTCGCAAAAGAGAAAAGCATTCGGCAATGTTATCAAATTGATGGATGGTTAACCATTTATCGGCACTGCTGCTACTCCTTTTTCCCCATAGCTGTTGGTGCCTGACTTGTGTATTAAGCACATATATCTCCTGCACCCCTACAGCATCACAGCTACGCATCACTGCTGAAATATTATGAGGGTCCCATATATCTTCAAGCACAACCGTTAGGTTGTTTTGCCTTCGGGATAATACAGCTTTCATTCTTTCTCTACGTTCATCAGTCATAGGATTTGCAAGCTAATGCATAAAATAAAACCATTCATTTTTGTCTTACATTTGCCTCCCCTCGGGACGTAGCGCAGTCCGGTAGCGTACCAGGCTGGGGGTCTGGTGGTCGCAAGTTCGAATCTTGTCGTCCCGACTAGTTTTACCTATTAACCCTTTACAGTTTCAAAAATCTTCTTTTGTCACTTTAGAGGGTTTTGTTTTGCGTTCATTTTACCTGCATATATAGTTAGGATACATAATTATTTTACTGCCTGTAGAACAATTTTACTGCTGAGGGGTTTTAAGCTTGATATTCCTACCTTCAATAGCACACTTATGACATACAAGTCTCCAACCACTGCAACAGTACAGGAAGATTTATATACCAGGCTTTTTGATGCGCTGCCTGGCAATAATGTTTTTATACAAGCGGATGCGCCCCGTTATACTATTTTAGCCGCAACGGAAAGCTACCTGCAGGTAACCGGAAAAAGCAGGGAACAACTTATTGGAAGAAGTATGCTGGAGGCTTTCCCTTCCAACCCTGACCATCCAACCCATACAGAAGCCGGGGAATTAATCGCTTCTTTTGAAAAAGTAATCAGGGATAAAAAAGAGCATCAATTGCCGGTTCAGCGCTATGATGTGTCAGGAGAAGATGGCAAATTTAAGGAAAGGTTCTGGCGGATAACCAATACGCCGGTAGCAGATAAAGAGGGAAATGTGGCCTATATCATCAATGCATCTGAGGATATAACCGATAGCATAAAAGCTCAGCAGCGGGAAGAGAACAGGCGGAGCATTGAACTGGCGCAAACCGTATTAACAAAAGCGCCTCTCGCTATCCATATACTCAAAGGTCCAGACCTGATTATTGAATTAGCCAATGAGCCAACCATTGAGTTATGGAGCAGAGGCGCAGATGTTTTGGGTAAACCCGTACTGGAAGTTTTGCCTGAGTTAAAAACACAAAAATTTATTGATATAATAAATGAGGTGCGGGAAACGGGTAAACCTTATCAAGCCTTTGAAAGCCCTATTATATTATTACGTGGAGGTAAAGAAAAAGAAGTCTTTTTTAACCTTGATCTACAGCCTTATTACGAAGAAGATAAAACTAAGGCAACAGGCGTTGTAGTATATGCCAAAAATGTAACAGACCTGGTAGCCTCAAAAATGAAGGTAGCGCAAAAGGAGATGAGCCTGGAACTGGCTATTGAGATTGGCGAATTAGGCATTTTTTGCGTTAACCTAAAAAGCAACACGGCTACTTACTCTCAACATATCATGGATTGGTTTGGGTTTGAGGAACAACATTTTCCAATGGAGGAAGTGTTGTCAAAAATTTATCCTGATGACCAATTGCTTGTGAAGGAAATACTGGAGCGTTCTAAGGCTAGTGACAATACTGGACGACATGATTTTACCTACAGGGTGCTTCATCCGAAAACCGGGGCGCTTCAATATTTGCACTCCATCGGCCAGGTACTGTTTGTTGATGACATTCCTACCTCTGTAACAGGAATCATACGAAACGTAACAAGTGAGTTTACTTCCAGAAAAGCAGTGGAAGAAAGCGAAGCGAAATACCATAGCCTTTTCGAAAAAATGGATCAGGGCTTTTGCATTATAGAAATGATTTTTGATGCAGGCAACAAGCCACTAGATTACCGTTTTTTGGAGACCAACCCGGTATTTGAAAAACAAACCGGATTAAAAAATTCAGTAGGCAAAACAGCACTTGAAATTGTTCCGACCTTAGAGGGCCATTGGTTTCAACTTTATGGGAAAGTGGCTTTATCCGGTGAGTCTGTACACTTTGTTGAAGAGACTGAGATTATGGATAGAATTTTTGAAGTCTATGCCTATCGTATAGGGGATAGTGACAGCAGAAAAGTAGCCCTGCTATTTACCAACATAACAGAACGTAAAAAATCAGAAGATGCTTTAAGAGAAAGCGAAAAGCGTTTTCGTAACATGATCTTACAGGCACCGGTTGCCATGTGCATTTTAAAAGAGCCTAACCACATAGTTGAAATTGCCAATGACCGCCAGTTGGAAATTTGGGGTAAAACCAGAATTGACGTAATGAACAAACCGGTATTTGAAGGTGTGCCGGAGACAAAAGGCCAGGGACATGAAGAAATACTCCATAAAGTGTTTACTACTGGTGAATCTTTTAGTGAGTATGGGGTGCCGGTTGTAATGATGCGTAACGGCAAACTGGAAACTGTTTATTTAAGTTATGTAGCCGAAGCGTACAAGGATGTGGATGGAACTATTTTGGGCATAATGACTGTGGCTACCGATGTAACCGAACAAGTGCTTGCCCGCCATAAAATAGAGCAGAAGGTTGCAGAACGCACAAAAGAACTGGCCGAAGCCAACAATGCGCTCAATAAAACTAATGCTGAACTGTCTCGTTCTAATGTGAACCTTGAGGAATTTGCCTATGCTGCCTCACATGACCTGAAAGAACCAATTAGAAAAATTCACTTTTTTACAGACCGCTTAAAACATAATTTAAGCGAAAGGTTAAACGAAGAAGAAAAGCTTTTTTTTGAACGGATGGAAAGAGCAGCTAAGCGTATGAGTTCGCTCATTGATGATTTACTTTCTTATTCACAGGTTAGCCTTCGGCCAAAAATATTGGAGGATGTTAATTTAAACGAAATAATCAACCTTGTTATAAATGATCTTGATTTTGAAATAGAAGGTAAAGGCGCTACCATTCAGGTTGATGTGCTCTTTACAATTCAGGGGCATCATAGACAGCTACAGCAAGCCTTTCAAAACCTTCTTAGCAATTCATTAAAATATAGTACCCCAGGGGTTCCGCTATACATTAAAATTAGTAGCCAAAAAATTAAAGGTGAAGAGATGCAATTTCATAATCATCATGCAGACATTGGTCGTGAGTATTATGTTATTAGTATAGCGGATAACGGAATTGGATTTGAGCAAAAAGATGCTGTACGCATTTTTAATATTTTTACGCGGTTACATGGAAATGCAGAATTTAAAGGTACCGGGGTAGGGCTTTCAATCGTTCAAAAAATAATCGGCAACCATAATGGTATTGTAATTGCTGAGAGCGAACCCGGAAAAGGAGCAACCTTCAAAGTTTATTTGCCTGTTAATCATTAGCGGGGGCTAAACTTCCCCCTTAAGTTTTCCGAAGTTTTTATAGATAATAAATGACTCCTACTCTATAACTCAGGACAAAACAACCGTGCAAAGATACCAGCCCAGAAAAAATAAATCAATATTCAGATGATCAGTTTTCGATGTTAATTTTTACTGTGGCAGGTTTCAGTCCTTTTGATTCTGCTTTAACGATGAAGGATTTTGATGCTCCTTTTTTAGCCTTTACAATCACCAGGCACATGCCGTTATATGCTTTTCGGTAAGTTGCCTGAAAGGGTTCATGGCTGGTAGCATCTCCATTATCAACAGCTACTATTACGCCCGGGCCGGCAATGCTGAACTGTACAAGATTGTTGCTTCGCGGAGCAAACACCTTATTTTTATCTTCAATTTTAATAGTAATAAATATCAGGTCATTGCCATCGGCTCTTACTGCCGGCCTGTCTGCAGATGCAGAAAGAAGTGCGGGTGTACCGGCTGTCTTTACAACATCTTCCGCCCATTTTATTCCCTTTCTGTACGCTACTACTTTAAGCTCACCCGGCTGATATACCACATCATTCCATTGCAGACGATACTCATATTGGCCTTTCTTCTTTTTGCCGAGCGATCTCCCATTTAAAAACAGTTCTGCCTCATCTGCTGATGTATACACATGTACTGGTGTTACCAATCCCTTCCTTTCTGGCCAATTCCAGTGTGGCAATATATGCGCCATGGGTAATTCTGCCCTCCATCGTGACTGGTAAATGTAATAGCGGTCTTTTGGAAAACCTGCCAGGTCAATAATGCCAAAATAACTGCTGCGTGAAGGGACTTCTGTAACCCCATTTAAGTCGAGCATTTTTTTTGTTTGCTCATAATATTTTGTACCCGGAGTAGCTCTTGTTATATCGCTGGCATAAGGTGTTGGTTCACCCATATAATCAAAACCCGTCCACACAAATTCACCATAAACCGCGGGGAATTTATCCAGTACAGCAAATTGGCTGTCCGGAATATTAGTATCAGAAGCAACATGGTTAACATCATAAGAAGAAACCTGAAATATGCCTTTGGCTGGCGGCACTTTAATAATGCCATCTGTTATTGGAAAAAAATACTCGCCTCTTGAGCTGACCGCGGAACATGATTCGCTGGCAAACAATCCCATATTTGCATTATCCTTTAGATCATAAAATTGCTTATACTCTGTGATCAAATAATTAAGGCCGAATACATCAAGTGTTTTTTGAAACCCGTTGGTTCCGGCTCTTGGGCCATTATAGCCTGCTGTAACCGGGCGAGTATTGTCTTCTGACTTAACGATAGCATTCAGGCTTGTAGCAATGTAAAGATTTCTCTGGTCAGGTACTTCATTCCCTATACTCCACATAAATACTGAGGGATGGTTACGATCACGTCGTATCATTTGCCTAAGGTCTTCTTCATGCCACGCATCGAACTGTAAATTATAATCGTTTTTTTTCTTGCCTATACGCCAGGTATCAAATGCTTCCACCATAATTAAAAATCCCATTTTATCACAAAGATCCAGCAACTCCGGAGCTGGAGGATTATGACTTGTACGTATGGCATTACACCCCATTGCCTTCAAAATTTCAAGCTGCCGTTCGGCAGCCCGGGTATTGAATGCTGCTCCTAATGCACCAAGGTTGCTATGGTTATTCACTCCCTGTATTTGTATCCTTTTATCGTTCAGAAATAAGCCGTCTCTTGGCGTAAAAACAATGGTTCTGAACCCGACACTTGTTTCATAGCTATCTGAAACAGAATTTCCCTGCAATACTGAAACTATTACTTTATAACGTTCAGGAGCATCAATACTCCACAGCACAGGGTCTTTTACAGGAATATCAAGTCTGAAGTTGTGATGTTTCATCCCTTCAAGCGTGGCAGTAACAATACCAGATTCGGCAACAGGCGTAGCTGAACGCTCACCCTTTTCGTTCAATTTATAAACTGCTGCTTTTACAGAAACAGGCAGAGGTGCAGACAGGTGACTTTCAACTTCAGCCCTTACACTTAAGATAGCTCTGTCTTTTTTAATTTCAGGAGTGGTGCAAAAAACGCCGTTGTTTGCAATGTGTACCTGCGAAGTTTTTACAAGCCATACATTCCGGTAAATTCCTGCGCCGGGATACCATCTTGCATCCCAATTTTTTGTATCAAGCCGCACCGAAATAATATTTTCCCCTCCAAAAGATAAATATGGCGTGAGATCTAACCGGAACGAAGCATAGCCATACGGCCATTCTCCCACATATTTACCATTCAGCCACACCTTAGCGTTGGCCATGGCTCCATCAAAATCTATGTAAATACGTTTGCCTTTATCCGTATCGGCTACAGTAAAATGTTTCCTGTACCAGCTAATACCTTTCCATGGAAGCAGTCCGGTATTGTTTTCCAGGGTATCATTGAAAGCACCTTCAATGGCCCAGTCATGAGGCAGATCTACTGTACGCCAGGCTGCATCATTAGCTCCAGGCATTTGCAGGCCCGGAAGTTCGCGGTCTGTAATAACCGTATCGCTTGAAGCATTTTTATACTTAATAAATTTCCAGGCTTCGTTAAAAGATGTTCTTGTTCGGGGTAATTCCTGCGCCTGTAAAAAAATGCAGTTACAAAGGGAGATAAGCAGGACTAATGAAAAGGATAAAGCCGTTTTTTTCATACAATTGTTTGACTAACCGTAATACAATTCATCAGGAGTTAAAAGTATAGACAATGAAGCATGGACCATCTTATTGGGTTACCTCAACTTATTAATTGGTTTGTGCACTCATTGAATAAGGAAAATCAGCAGCATTAATGCCCCTTTTTTTATTGGGTTTATCAGACATTTGAATATCAATTGTTCCTCCTTTTATTAAATCAAAATGGTCGAAATAATTTTTAGTATAAGGAGTTTTATTTCGTTTTAAGCTATTGATGTAGAAATTTTTTACACTATTGTCTGGTGCGTTGATTGTTAGCTTATTTCCATTTTCAAACATTAATGTGGCCTTTTTAAAAAGCGGCGCACCCAATACATATTGGTTTGAACCAGGGCAGACAGGATAAAACCCAAGTGCTGAAAATACATACCACGCAGAAGTTTGTCCGTTATCCTCATCTCCACATAATCCGTCCGGAGCGTTCAAGTATAACTTATCCATTATATCACGAACTCGGAACTGGGTCTTCCAGGGCTCGCCGGCAAAATTGTATAAATAAGGCATGTGCTGAATGGGCTGGTTACCATGTGCATATTGCCCCATGTTGGCAATTTGCATTTCAACCATTTCATGGATCAAAGAGCCATAAGCTGAATATTCCACAGTAGGAGCTACAGTAAATACGGAGTCCATTTTTTTTATAAACTCATCACGTCCGCCCATAAGATTTTTCAAACCCTCCACATCATGAAAAACGCACCACGTCCAATGCCAGGCACAACCTTCAGAAAAGGCTTTGCCCCAGCTATCTGGGCGGAAAGGGGTTAAAAAAGATCCATCCTTTTTTCGTCCACGCATAAAATTTACCGATTTGTCAAAACTATTTTCATAATAATGAGCACGTTTATAGAATGTATCTATTACACTTTGAGGTTTATTAAGAAGCTTGGCGAGCCTCCAAATCGTAAAATCATCGTAGCTGTATTCGATAGAACGGGAGGTATTTTCATACCCACGAGCATCTACCGGAACGTAACCAATGCTATTATAATCTTTAACCCCCAGGCGACCCACGGAGAAAATGGGACCTTCGTTTTCGCTATTCTTAATTATGGCTTCGAATAAGGTATTTATATCGTATCCCCGGATTCCTTTGAGGTATGAGTCGGCAATGATCGATGCCGAGTTTGAACCTACCATGACCATCCGGTGACCGGGACTGGCCCATTCCGGAAGCCAGCCACTTTCTTTATATGTATTCACCAGACCTTTCATCATCTGGCTATTTATTTCAGGAAACATTAAAGTAAAAAAAGGAAAAACCGCCCTGAATGTATCCCAAAAGCCATTGTCGGTAAACATATACCCATCGTAAATTTTGCCATTGTACGGGCTATAATGAATTGCCTTATTGCTTTTATCAAATTCAAAAAAGCGGCGGGGAAACAACATGGTGCGGTATAAAGCTGTATAAAAGGTTGACATTTGATCATCGGTTCCGCCTTCTACTTTTACCCGGCTCATCATTGTGTTCCAGGTATCATGGCCTTTATCGCGTATTTCATCAAAAGTATTGGTTCCTATTTCGCGTTGTAAATTAAGCTCCGCCTGTTCTGCACTAATAAATGACGAAGCAATTTTTAAGTTTACTGCTTCGCCCTCTTTGGTTTTAAACCGGATAATGGAACCTACATGTTTTCCTGTGGCTTCCGTATCATTTTCGGTAATAGCTCCATCCTTTGCTATAAATATTTCTTCAAAATCTTTGTCTGCATATACCACAAAATAGTTTTTAAAATTTTCTGGAACGCCACCTGAATTGTTACATGAGTACCCCACAATTTTGCGCTCATTTTTGTAAACTTTTACAAAAGATTTTTTAAAAAAAGCATCAACAATTAAATAAGCTTTATCTGTTTTAGGATAGGTAATACGAAAGCGTGCTGCCCGTTCCGTAGGGGTAATTTCAACTGTAGTATTATAGTCTGCCAGGTATGCCTTATAGTAATAGGGTTTTGATACTTCGGCTTTATGCGAATACCAGGATTCCCTTTCATTGTCTTTGAACACTAATTTTTCAGTAGTAGCGAAGATTGAAAAGACGCCATAATCGTTTACCCATGGCGAAGGCTGGTGTGTTTGCTTAAATCCCCTTATTTTATTTGATGCATATTGGTAACACCATCCATCACCCATCTTATTTGTTTGAGGTGTCCAAAAATTCATGCCCCAGGGCAGAGCTATTGCGGGGTACGTATTCCCATTCGACATATCAAATTTTGAATCGGAACCAATAAGCGGATTTACAAAATCTACCGCATCATGACTTTTTGTACCCTGGCTAAGGCATGTTGATATTCCCGAACAAAAAAGAAATAAACCAAGAAAAAAATGTTTCATAAATGATTTGTTAAAGACTAGTGCTAAGTTAACTATGCCTTGAAGAACTATTTTACGTGTTAACTATATACGTCATTTTATTGATAACACAAATTAGTATGAAAATGTATCCCGGCAGTTAAGATAATTACAAACAAGGTTTCAGGTGGTGTAAAATTTATAAGTTGAGAATTGGGCGTTTAAAATTTGTTAGGAATTTAGTAAGATTGGGAACTTACCTGGGCAGTAGGGTTTCTTTTTATACTACAATTCTGACTAATTTTATTTAGCTGCAAAGTTCTAAAAAACTAAAGAATAGGGTTGATAATCTTTAAAGCTTGGTGCACTTTAGGCAAATAGAATTTTTAACTTTAAATGTTGTGGATTTGCTGACTGATTTCAGATGCCTTTAGAATACAAAAGCTTTGGTATTTCTTTAAGGTTTAAACCAAACCTATTGCCTGCCAACTTCGTTTATCTATCAAATTTATTTATGAAAAGTTTACTCTCCTGCTTTATAGTTATTGGCTCTTTGCTTTATAGCAGTTGTGGAAGCGCCCAATCCAAAAAAAACTCAAAATATCCCGACCCACCAACGGCCACACACAAGACTACGTTTCCCATGCAGTTGACGGATGCAGAATGGAAGGCCCGTTTAACAGCAACGCAATATTATGTTTTAAGGCAGGAAGGAACAGAGCGTGCAGGCAGCGGTAAATACGATCATTTTTATAAAAAGGGAACCTATTACTCAGCGGCTAGTTTACAACCCGTTTTTAGTTCTGAAACAAAGTTTGATTCAGGTACAGGATGGCCAAGCTTTTATGCAGCTATAAATCCTGACGCTGTACGATTAATAAAAGATTACGGCGCTGGTATGGTTAGGGTTGCAGTGGTAGATAGCAAAAGCGGATCGCATCTGGGTCATGTATTTGATGATGGACCCGCCCCAACCGGTAAGCGCTATTGCATGAATTCTGAAGCATTGATATTTGTACCGGAGGGTGGTAATCCACCTGTTAGTTCGAAATGAAGAATGCTGAACGCTGAAAGCTATAGGCTGAACGCTTAGCGCTGAAGGCTGATACCTCATACCTCCCGGCTCCTAAACTTAACAATCATGAAACCCTTTATTATATCTCTTAGCTTTTTACTTCTTTTTTCATCTTGTGCACAAACGCAAACTAAAAGTTCCGGCATCCCTGTGGGAACAAAACAGAAATCGGCTGCAAATGAAGCTGTGGCAACTTTTGCTGAAGGTTGCTTTTGGCATTCTGAAATTGTTTTTCAAAGTCTGGTTGGCGTACGTGATGCTGTCTCAGGGTATGCAGGGGGCACATCAAAAAATCCTACTTATGAAGAAGTGGCTGCGGGCAACACCGGGCATGCCGAAAGTGTACAGGTTTATTATGATCCATCTACAATAAGTTATGAAACGCTTGTTAAAGCTTTTTTTGCCAGCCAGGATCCTACTCAATTAAACAGGCAGGGTAATGATGTGGGAACAGAGTACAGGTCTGTGGCTTTTTATAATAATGCTACCGAAAAAAATATTATTGAAGCGGAAATTAAACGTTTGACAGATGCTAAAGTATTCTCCAGGAAAATAGTAACCCAGGTAGTGCCCTTCACTAAATTTTACCCCGCAGAAGATTATCATCAGGAGTATATTTACCACCACGGTGAAAATCCTTATGTCCGTGGCGTGTCTATTCCTGATTTTAAGAAATTTAAGAAGAACTTTAAGGGAAATTATAAAGCAGACAAAAGTTGATGTGTTGAGTAAGTTGAGGGTAGGAAAGAAGGTGCGAAGTACAATGTTCGAGGTACGAAGTGCGAGGTATTTATTACAAGGAAGGAGGGCATCATTAAGCGTTCAGCATTAAGCATTATTAAGCGTTCAACATCACAATCCTTTACATCATGAAGCATATCAAAGAAAAGCATCCGCTGGCTATACGATGGGCGCATTGGATCAACTTTCCTGTGCTCATGATTATGATATGGAGCGGGATGCTCATCTATTGGGCAAATGATGAATACACATTTACTGTTCTTGGCCATACGTTTTTTCCTTTCTTCCCCGAATGGTTTTATAAAGCCTTAAATATTCCTTTTCGCCTGGCAGAAGGCATGGCCTTCCATTTTTTATTTATGTGGTTCTTTGCCATCAATGGACTGCTGTATGTTGTTTATACTTTTATTTCGGGCGAGTGGAGGCAATTATTGCCAAACAGGCATTCTTTTAAAGAAGCATGGCAGGTGTTGCTGCACGACCTTCATCTTAGAAAAATGCTGCCACCTCAAAACAAGTACAATGCAGCACAACGCATTGCTTATACAAGTATCATAGTAATGGGCTTTGGATCGTTAATCACAGGGTTAGCCATTTATAAACCCGTACAGTTTTATTGGCTTACAGGGCTTTGTGGCGGGTATAGCCTGGCAAGGGTTGAACATTTTATATTGACAGTGGGTTATGTTTTATTTTTTGTGATACATATTGTACAAGTAATTTTAGCAGGGTGGAATAATTTCAGATCTATTGTGTCGGGGTTTGAAGTGGTAAAAGAAAAACAGGCTAATCTTAAAACCGGTGAAGATGAAAAATTTATTTCGCAAAAGCTCTGAGGTTAAGGTACTCTCACAGAAACAAATCAACCGGCGCAACTTTATTTCCTTTACAAGTTTTATTGGATTGAATGCTATAGTATACAGTGCGTGGCGCTGGCTTTATAAATCACCCCTTGAAGAACGCAGTGTAACAGGGGGTGCAAGAAAACCTCTACGAAGGGCGCTTAATCAAACCGAACTGGCTGCAAGAAAAACGTTTAGTCATAACCACCTTGTAAAAACTTATCCAAAATCTATGGCCGCCAAAAAAGTGCGGGTTAATAGCACCATAGGAATGAACGACAAGGGATTTGATGCAGCTATGTGGATGTTGGTGATAAAGAAGATGAACGGCAGTGTGTTAAAGCTAAGCCTTAAGGATATTACCTCGTTGCCAAAAACAGAGATCGTGTTTGATTTTAAATGTGTGGAAGGGTGGGACGAGATTTCTTACTGGGGCGGTGTAAAGTTTTCTGATTTTATGGCTCATTATAAGCTGGAAGAGGAAACCACGCTTCAATATGTTGGACTATCAACACCAGATGAAAAATATTATGTGGGTATTGATATGGATAGCGCTATGCATCCGCAAACCCTTTTGGCTTATGAAGTAAATGGCAAACCCTTACCGGCTTTGCATGGCCAGCCCCTTCGATTGATCATTCCGGTAAAGTATGGTATTAAAAACTTGAAACGTATCGGGAACATTTCTTTCAGCAACGGACGTCCACCAGACTATTGGGCAGAACGGGGGTATGATTATTATTCGGGGTTATAAGCATTTTACCACTGTATATTATTGGTTTATGCAATGCCCACTATTATAATGTTGATTGCTTATTTATCGCCTTTTATGCTATAGGTTTTAGCAGCTTAAACATGGGATATGGAAAATATAGTAGTACAATTGCAAAGCAAAACAGGTGTTTCAATTCAACAAAACGTAACAAGAGTATGAAATACAACATAGCATGGCGAACTTCTTTTGTGATGATAGTTATCTTCTTTTTTGCGCCCCTCTTTTCATTGGCACAATTAAGAATTGTATGCATTGGCAACTCAATTACACAAGGAAAAATTGGACTTAAGGCAGATAGCAGCTATGAGTTTAGCTATCGCCCATGGCTGTGGGATAAATTAAGAAGAGCCGGATTTAATGTGGATATGGT
Organism: Chitinophagaceae bacterium; assembly: GCA_043763635.1. Classification (GTDB taxonomy): domain Bacteria; phylum Bacteroidota; class Bacteroidia; order Chitinophagales; family Chitinophagaceae; genus Flavisolibacter. The sequence continues at coordinate 63,228 of JAYULK010000120.1, read as the reverse complement.
TGGCTTTCATCCGTATTTTTTCGGTGAAAAAGAAGGCAGCCTTACCATGAAATTTGAAGTGGGCGGGGTACCCTTTGACGGTGACTGTGAAGCGTACTACGGCATTACAAGCGCCGCTTTTGTAAATGGCAGCCAGTCTGCAGGCTGGACAGGGAAACCGCTACCTAAATTTTCAGACCGGATCAATGATTCGCTAAGAGGCTATACGCCTGATATTGCTCTTATTCATATTGGTACTAATGACCGGGACAGCACCATTGAGCAGGTAGAGGCCACACGGAATAATATAGGAGGAATAATACGGGTTTTGCAGAATAAAAATCCTTCAGTGATTATTATGGTAGCTAAATTAATAACAGGCTGGAAAAAAATAAATACGCAGATTGATGGATTGTGCAAGGAATGGAACACACTGCAGTCGCCGGTAGTTGCCGTTGATATGGCAACCGGTTTTATTAACAAGCCAACACTTGAAGGCGCTATGACTTACGATCATGTACACCCGAATAAAAAAGGGCAGCTATTTATGATGGAAAGATGGTACGAAGCCATCGTGCAAACCCTTCAGGATAAGAAACGTGCTACTAAAAAATGAATGAAATCTTTTCTTTAATTTGCTATAAACCAAACTTATGCTTAACGGGATAACTTTCATCACTAACCTTCAGCAATTACTGCTGGTGTCTGCGTGTTTGCCTGCCCTTTATATTTTAAAAATTTATTCTCACAAATGGTTGTTTCTATTGTTATCTCCTTTGCTTTTTACGGGTAAGGCGCCTTTAAGCAAAATGCATGCGAACACTCTTTTGGCCGATAATGACCAGGTTAAAAAAAAATGGAAACAGTTATTTAATAACAAAGACTTTTCAGGTTGGGAAACACACCTCAGCAAGCCGCATCCGTCCACTATAGTTACGGGAATGCAAAAAGATAATACGGGAAACTATATGCAGGCTATCGGTCACAATAATGACCCCCTAAAAGTTTTTACAGTAGTAAGCGAAGATGGAGTTCCGGCCATTCGTATTTCAGGGCAGGTGTTTGGATGTGTTGTTACAAAAGAATCGTTTTCAAATTTTCATTTAAGGCTGCAATTTAAATGGGGCAAAAAGAAATGGCCCCCAAGAGAGAGTGACGTGCGGGATAGCGGTGTTTTATATTTTTCTGTAGGAAAGCCGGGAGAGGGAAGCGAGAATTGGCTCGTATCTCAGGAGTGCCAGATACAGGAAGGCGATTGCGGCGATTTTTGGCAAGTTGGATCTACGGCTATTGATATACCCGCCCGTACAAACGATAAAGGACAATATGTGTATGATCAGGCAAGTAGCCTGGTGCATTTTGGAAAGAATGTTCCCGCCGGGCCAAGGTGTTGGAAATCGCCTGATAATGAAAAGCCTTCAGGGGAATGGAATACCATAGAAGTGTATTGTTTTAATGGAAACAGCGTTCACGTTATAAATGGAAAAGTGGTGATGCGACTTTTTAATTCCAAGATCATTAAAGGTGGTAAGGAAGAACCGTTATTGAATGGTAAGATTCAATTGCAATCGGAAGGTGCAGAAATATTTTACCGCAATGTGAAATTAAGCCAGCTTTCAAAAATGCCGCTGCTGATGAAGCAGTACAAAATAAGTAAATAAATTTAGGGGGGGGGTATAAGGTGCATTTCAAATTGTCGCCGGTTGGTAATGACACAAACCGGGGCGGCCGAGTTACAAACTCGGGGGAGCGTTTCCGGGAGTTTTAAAGATACCATGGATAGCCAGGGTTGTAACGGTCTTCAGTTTTATATTGAAGGCAATGTAAAACTAAAGCGGCTGCCTTCGCCTAACGTACTTTCAATAAACAATTTACCTCCGCATTTTTCGATAGATTCTTTTACGAATATCAGGCCCAGCCCACTCCCTTTTTCCTTACACGTGCCAAGTGTGGTAAAGGACTCATTTGAAAATAATTTTTGTATGTCTGGTGCTGATATTCCGGCTCCATGATCCTTAACTGAATATTCTATTGTGGCTGTTTTTTTTATCACTAAAAGCTCAATGGATTGGCCGGGTGAAGAAAATTTTATAGCATTATTAATTAAATTCCGAATAATTAATGAGAGGTAATCGCTATTGGTTACCGCGATCGTTTGCGCTGGTAATTGATTTATTAATGCAATGTTTTTTTGCTGTGCAATAGGTTTATACAAAGCAATAATATTGTCTGTGATTTCTCCAACATTTACTTCTGTCATTTGAATGGCACCCGGATTTTGTAATTGTACTTTCACCCAACCTAAAATATTTTCTACAAGCAGGCTAAGGCTATGAACGGATGTGGAAAGTTCTTCAAAAATGGCCGGTAAAGCTTCGGTGCTTATTACATTGAGGCTAAGAAGCTCCAGCACACTTTCAAGCGAAGCAATGGGTGCTTTTACATCATGGCTCATAACTGAAATTACCTTGTCTTTGATGCTGTTCATATCAAGTATCTTCTTCTGCAACTCTATGCGGTCTGTTATGTCTGTTTGTATAGAAAAGAACTGAATCAGTTTTCCATTTTCATCAAATATGGGCTGTCCCTTAATGTCAATCCAATACTCACGCCCGGACTTGCTATAATTAAGAATATCACATTGAAAGGGAAGACCGGCATTTATATGATCTATTAAGTATTTCTTTGCTTCGGCGCTTGTATTTGTTCCTTGTAGCAATTCTCCGGGTTTTTTGCCAACAGCTTCTTCAAACGAGTATTCTGAGATTTTTGTAAAAGATTTATTAACCCACAAAATTTTCTGATCAGCATCTGTTAATACTACACTGTTAACTGTTTCCTGAACAATAAGGTCTAAAGAATATTTAAGCAGGCCTTTTTTAGCTTTTATAAGTGAGCTTTCTGCAAGTGTCGAAAGCTCATTGTTGTAATTTATAGATTGGATGCTCATTATTTGTTTATGGATTTTAAACAATCTATTATATAATTTGAACAACAGGTGCGAATATGCTATAACTGTTAAGTTGATAGGCGGTATTACTTAGTGCGGGTTAATATTTTGATATTACCAGGAAGAATTTGTTGTAAAAGCATAACCTAGCGTAGAAAATGGTGCATAACAAATTAAAGCCTTAAAAGAAGAAACATTAAGACCTCATTATAATGAAGGACGAAGGGTTAGCGTAAAAGGTACTTCCATACTGGAAATGTCATTGTTCAAAATCATTCTTGCAGTGGCTGCGCCCATTTCTTTAAAGTTGGTGGAAATAGTAGTAATGCCATCAAGGATAAATCGTTTCAACGGCGTTTCATTATAAGAAATGATCCCTACATCTTTGCCAACTTTAAGGTTTGTTTGCTGGATATTATCAAGCAATAAAGCCAGATCATCTTCCATAAGGTTAATGTAAATGTCTCCTTCATTAATTGGTTCTTCTTTAATGGAATGAACAACAGAATAATTATAATTATACTCAGAGCAGAAATAAATAAAGCCTTTAAGTATTTCAACAGGATAGTAGGAAAATGAAGGAAAAATAATTTTAATGGTTTTGTATTTTTCCAATTTTGGACGAGCCTGCTGCAATACAGTAAAAATATCTTTTTCAAAGTTTTGAAACACTCCCCCGAATTGACGGGTAATCCCTGCAATTTTTTTATCAAGCAGTATAAGGTTTCCTCCATTTATTTCGTTGATCACCTCATGCGTTTTTTCTTCTCCTTTTAAAAAATGCGGAATGATTACAAAATGGGTGTAATCATTTTTTTTTTCATTTAATAATTTTTTGAATTGTGCAAAGTCATTGTTATAAATAAAAAAGTCAATTGCCGCTTTATCGCCTAAGGCACTTACTAAGGAATCGTAGATGATTTTTTTATGTTCACTTAATTTATTGAACAATAAAAAGATTTTAAAGGACTGCGCCAGATCTGTGTTTGCGATAAAATATCCTTTACCTGGGATTGACCCTAAAATACCTATGTTCTTTAAATTACGATAAGCTTTTTCTGCTGTATCTCTTGAAATGTCCAGTTCGTCACTGAGTGCATTAATGGAAGGAAGTAAATAGTCTTTCTTTAAACTACCTGATTCTATTCCCTTTACTATCGAGTCCGTTAATTGACGATATTTTGGAGTGATAGATTGTTCATCAATATGTATGTGACTATATACGTTCCCTGTATTCATAAGAATGCTTTTGAAGAATTAATTATTTAAGAAGCGTTATAGAAGCCGTAGCTTAAATGCTAATCAGGTTTGTAAATATTCAGTACGCATTAAATGCACTTGCCCATGCCTTGTAGCTACTTACTTTTAATACCAACCCATAATTTTGGGCAGCCCTATAATAAGTATATTTCCTACTAAGAATATAATTCCTGTTATCATTAATTTTCTTGCTCTTAGTGATGTTCCTTTCCATTCGTTGGTAAGGAAACCCCAAATATTTCCTGCAATAACTGTAACGGCCATTAACAGGAGCCAGCCAAGAGAAGCGCCTTCGGTTCCAAGTTTTTCAGAACCAATTCCATAAAAGATGATACATAAAAACCATAGTATCGCCATCAGCCCTGCATACAACCAATTAGTTTCTGAATTTTTGTAATAAATAAATGTTTTATTTTTTACCATTAGGTATACACAATAAATTAAGTAAGGTATAAAGCCAGCGCCAAGGGTTATCACCCATATAGAATGATTAATAAGAAAAGGTGTTGAGCGGTCTTTAAGATATTGGTGTGCTGCTTCTGCAATAGGGGTTCCAAAGTAAAAAGCCATGTTTAGCATGCTGCTTAAAAGGGCCGCCAATACAGAAAGTAAAAGTCCGGCTTTAAATGTGCCGGCAGTATTATTAACTGCTTCTCCCGGGTTCAGTTCGCTATGGCGTAGCTTACTTGCAAAACCACAAAATATCACTCCGGTAATAGTAGCAATAAGCGATAGTAAGATTGAGATGCCTTCGTTTGCAAAAAGCGAATGATCATTGTTTAAAAGAAAAGGTACTAATGCACCAAATACAGCAATGCCTCCTACAACCACTGTAAACCCAACCGAAATACCTACCAACCTTATGGCCAACCCGAACATAAGAGACCCTATTCCCCAACCGCAACCAAAAATAAAAACAACCAGTAATTGTGAGGTTTTTATACCGGAATAAACATTCAATATATCAGGAAGAAAAAAGACAGTAATGCAAAAAGGAAAAATAATCATTCCAAGAAAAGCATACACAAGCCAGGTATTTTCCCATTGCCATTTTATTATCCTTTTGGTTGGCACAGCAAAGCTGCCATTAAGAATGCCAGCCAGAACGGTTAAAAGAAGACCAAAAAGAAAAGTCATTGCTTTATTAATTAATTAATTTTTCAGCCTCAAAACAGTAACTCATTATTCGCCCCGGTTAATGCACGAGTTGCTTGTATCTACTACACATAATATTTTACCTGGCCTGAACACGGGCTAAGCAAGTTCAATATTATCATCCCTTTTAAGTTGTTAGTTTCGTTGAAAGCATACTTGCTTTTGTTTTGGTACAATCAATAAACTGCTCTGCCGCCGGTTAAATCAAAAGTAAATCCTGTATTAAAGCTTGCTTCAGCAGATACGATCCAACAGGCAAGAGATGCAACTTCATCTAAGGCGCCGCATCTTTTCATGGGTATTTTATCTGTCATGTATTTTACTTGTTCTGATGGCATCGCCTGCACCATAGAAGTCATGATAGTTGCCGGCGCCAGCGCATTAATGGTGATGCCCGTTTCCGCATATTCTTTGCCTGTTGATTTTACAAGACCTATCACTCCTGCTTTGGAAGCTGAATAAGCACACATGCCTGCATTGCCTTCTTTGCCTGCTATGGACGCTATCAATAAAATACGTCCATAATTATTGGGCAACATGGCTTTAACAGCGTGTTTGATCATAAGAAAAGATCCGGAAAGATTTACGTGGCAGGTATGTTGAAATGCTTCATACTCTATGGCATCTATCTTTACACCTGTCGGGCCTACTATGCCGGCAGCGTTTACCATTATGTCTGCTTGTTTATCTGTCGCTATAACTTTTTCAAAGCCATCTATCACAGATTTTTCATTGGCTATATCAACCAAAATGCTTTGCGCAAAGCCACCTTCGCTCTTTATCTTCTCTACTGCCTTCGCAAGCAGGTTCTCATTGCTGTCAAACAGCCATACCCTGGCGCCTTCCCTTGCAAGACGCTCTGCTACCATATAACCAATGCCTTGCGCACCACCTGTAATTATTGCTGTTTGAGATAAGAATCGTTCTTTAAATACCATATACTTTTTCTAATTTATTGTTGCATGCGTATTGTTAAGCCATGTTCTTCCAATGCCCTGCAAGTGTCGTCCAGCACTAACTCCAGGTATTTTTCCTGGTAGCTGTTTAATTCAATACTTACACTACGCACCACAGGTGATTTCATAATACCTCTTCTAACCGCGAGTCTTTTTTCAACATGATGAAACATTTCGAGATGCTGTAAGCTAAATGCGAGGTAAGAAGCAATACCAGAGAACATTTTCATGGCATCGTTCATGTTACCGGATGCAGCCGCATCCCAAATCTTAATAAAATAATCTGCCAGTGGTATGCCAGGCATAATGCCTGCAATGCCTGCCGGCACTTGTTCCAGCATATAGCTGCCGCCCCAGCCGGAAAAAACTTTTACTCTTCCGTGTGTTGCTTCCAGGAGCTGCGATACCAATGGCCCGATACCCGGCACTTCGTATTTTATGAAGCCAAAATTTTCGAATTTATCGCTTAGCCTCATAGCGAAATTAAATCCTACAACAGAGCCGCCTGGGTTATAATCCTGAATGATTACAGGCAAGCTTGTACTGCTGCATACGAGGCTGGCATATTTAAAAAGCTGCTCTTCTGAAACCGGCATAGCCCGTGGAAGCGCAGTATTAATAGCTGCTGCACCTAAACTTTCTGCTTCTTCAACCAATGCTTTTACAATCATAGGCGAAGCATGATTGCACTGCACAATGATGTTTAATCCACTTGCCTGTTCAAATACAGTTTTTAATATCCTTGTTCTTTCCCCGGCCGAGAGCTTATAAAATTCGCTGCCGAATGCAGGAAGTCCAACCGTTTTGCATCCTGCTGCTTTTGCAAAGCCTAAAATGGTTTTATACCCTGATTCATCAAGACTTTCATCTTCATGGAAAGGTGTAGGAAGAATAGGGACAACGCCGTTAATATCTGAAATGGATACTTTCAATTTTATGCGGTTAATTATAGAAATTATAAAATTATTCCCTCGTTATGCCTTTGCTGAACAAGCGGATCGTACAATGGAATAAACGTTTTGATATGCTCCCTGATGTATTTGTAAGCAGCGTGTGCTTCTATAATAGATTCTGCAATACCTAAGGGCCGGCTGTCTTCTACATTGCTATAATGAAAGGCACAATCCGAAATGGCCGCTAACCCCGTTGGCGTATTTATCTCTACCAGCATTGAAGAGCGGTGATGAACGCCTATCCATTTACAGGTAAGCCCGGGTAGCAATTCATGTACATCATCCATTAAAAGCAGGTTGCTATTGTTTTCTCCCATTAACCATTGCAGGTGTTCATCAGATATACAACCTTGCCGCGGAACATGATGAGGATATGTTGGTGCTATAATATCTTCTATCCAGCCTTTGCGTGAAAAACAGATTTTTGCATTTTTAAAGAGATGCAGGTTTCCGGTTGCATATAGTTGAACAGGTGTAATGATAACATGAGTTACATCATCCGGGTTGATGTTTTCTTTTTGTAAAATGGAAGACATTTTCTGATTATCCTCACGTTGCAGCACCGCCCTGTCTCCCAAATAATCTTTCCAGGCTTTGGCTATGCCAGATACATCATCAGGAAAGCCTGTATTGATCAAAATTATTTTGTCTTTCCATTTAATGATGCTTATCTGAAAAAGAAGTGTTGTCCATTCCTGGAAAGATTCCATCCAGTACACTTCAGGAAAAGGAACCTCAACTTTAGCTGTTGGAATTATTTTAATGGTATAATTCATTATAGTACAGGCTCCATTTTTTTATTCTGCACTACACTATCCCAATCAACCGTGATGCCCAGCCCGGGAGATGCAGGCACTTCGAATCCGCCATTGCTGAAAGAAGGTTCTCCCTGAATCAAAGGCTTTTCTCTTCTCCATAAGTCACGTTCCCAAACAGGTACAGGAAAATGTTCAACAAAATGCGCATTAGGCATCGCTGCAACAAAATGCACATGCACCGAACTATAAGCATGCGGGTTAACTGTTAATCCATAAGATGAAGCCAGGTTGGCAATTCTTCTGCCTTCTGTAATACCGCCGCAGCGGTGTAAGTCAGGCTGCAAAATATGCATGGCTTCCTTTTCAATGATCTGTGCAAAGCCATAATGTGTAAACTCATGTTCGCCACCGGCAACAGGAATATTGGTTTCTTTACAAAGCCTTGCATAGCTGGTTAAATCATCTGGAAGAAAAGGTTCTTCTAACCAGCTTAGGTTATAAGGCTCCGCCTTTCTGCAAAATTCAATTGCATACTGGAGGTTCCATCCCATGTAGGCATCGCCCATAATCATTACATCATCTCCTGCAGCTTCCCTTATGGTACGTACATGCTCAATATTTTCTGCAAGGCCTTTAGCTCCATCATGTGGCCCAAATTTAAAGCGGCACTTCATGGCGGGATAACCTTGTGCTACATAGTCCGCAGCTTCGGCAGCTACCTTATCCGCAGTAACCGGGTGCAATCCACTTGCGTACGTAGGCACATGCGTAACAGCGCCCCCACCAAGCAAGGCGCTTACAGATTTGCCTGTTGCCTTACCCATTACATCCCATAAAGCAATATCAATAGCGGCTATAGCTTCAAGCGCAGCGCCTTTGCGGCCATAAGGAATAGAAGAGCGATATAGCCTGTCCCATATCCCTTCATAGTCAAAAGGATCTTCGTTAAGCAGCAGGCGTTTTAAATGATTATTAATAATGGGCGGCACTGCTTCGCAGCCATCTTCACACCAGCCGATACCAGTATAACCTTCATCGGTTACTATTTCCACAACGCAAACACGCCTGTCCCAAAACCAATCCTTCCAGCCAAAGCGTGGGTAGGCCTGCATGGGATTTACAAATTTTATTTCAAACTGCCGTTCAAAGCTTCCCCAAAGGCATTGATTAACATGTGTAACATTAACTGCTGTTATTTTCATTACAATGTGCTTTTGATTAAACAAAATTCTTTTCAATATCTTTCTCAATAGCCGCCAGGTAGCCGCCATCAACAATGAGATCGGAACCTGTAATGAACGAGGCATCTTCGCTAAGAAGAAAAGCTACTGCTGCCGCTATTTCAAATGGTTGCGCTATCCTGTTAAGCAAATGTGTTTTTCCATATTCTTTTTGTGCCCGTTCCAATGTCATTCCCATTTTTTTTATTGAGCTTACAAACCCTTCAGTTTGTACGCAACCAGGGCACACAGTATTTACGCGTATATTTTCTTTAGCAAGATCAACGGCCCATGATTTAACCAACCCCCGCAAGGCAAATTTTGTAGCGGTATATGTTGCAAAATTTTGCTGACCGATAAAGCCGCTGATTGACGAAATGTTAACTATGGAGCTTCCGGTATTTTGACGGAGATAAGGTAATACGTAGTAGGTAATACGTGATGTGCCACGGATGTTGGTCTGGCAAATTTTATCCATTTCTTCTACAGTGGCATCAATGCCTTTCAGGATAAATGTAACCGCATTGTTTACCAGTAGTGATGGTGGACCGAATTTGTCTGCCACTTCCCGGATAGCGCCTTCTATTTCATTGTCATTAGTGATATCGCATTTTACCAGGTGAATACTGTCCTTAAGCCCTTCTATTTCTTCATCAAAATCTAATTCATTAACATCTATAATTCCGACTTTGCAATTTTCCTGCGCCAGACGAATAGCAGTGGCTAATCCAATACCCGTGCTTCCGCCGGTAACAATGGCAACTCTGCCTTTTAGTCCATTCATTATTTTTCTTTATATGGTTGATAATTTATTCTGCTATCGGTATTTTAAGCGAAGCGTAAGGTTATTTATAGATGTAAAAAAGTATAGAGTATATGATTTTTATTCCTGGTAAAATGTAGCGTCCGCATATATGGCATAAGAAGGAGTTGACAGGTTCAAAAGAAAATTCACTAACTGCTTTTGCTGTACAGGCTCTGAGAAGAATAAATAAACCGGGATGACAAAACATATTTATTTATGTTTCGCCTATGAAAAGCGTTTAATCGTAATAGTTACTATAAGCAAAGAAAGTTAATGGCATTTCTATGGGGGGTTAAAGAATAGTGTTTGTGCTAATCGTTGGTCAAATTAAAAGAGAATATTTCACAAAACCATGCAATCATTCATAATTTTTTTTCGTAACTATCAGATTTACAATTAGTTATAGACTATTTAACCCGCTTACTTCTCAATAGTACCTTATTAGTAATCAGTTCTTTGGTTTCTTTAATAGCATTTAAAATCACGCTTAGTTCGCAATTATATGGCAGATGCCACAGGATGCATTCTCCTCATATAATTCATAGGATTGTTTTACTATTGAACAAATCTTTTAGAAGCAATTAAATTTTTAAATATAAAATGAAGCATCTACTTACTACCTGTTTGTATATACCAGTGGTTTTGTTTTGTGTTGCCTGCATGGCGTTGCAAAAGCATAATTCGATGCAACCTGATTTGGCAATGCCTGATTCTTTTTCTGAAGTGAGAAAGGGGTTTGCAATACCTCCGGATTCTACAAAACCTTATGTTTACTGGTATTGGGTAAGCGACAATATTTCTAAAGAAGGAATTACCCGCGATCTTGAATCAATGGCAAAGGTGGGTATTGGAGAAGCTTTTATTGGAAATATAGGATTGGAGACCGTTGCTTACGGAAACGTAAAAGTATTGAGCGATGAATGGTGGGAGCTAACCCGTTTTGCTATAAGAGAAGGACAGCGGCTGGGTGTAAATATTGGCATATTCAACAGCCCGGGATGGAGCCAGTCGGGTGGCCCATGGGTAAAGCCGGAGCAGGCCATGCGTTATATGGTTTCTTCGGAAATAATTGTAGATGGTGGAAAGAAACTGGATATTAAGCTGCCTTCATCAAAAGATACCATGCAGGACCTTGCAGTTATTGCGTTTCCAATGCCGGAGCAATATGAAAAAACAATTGCTGCTATGTCACCTTCCATAAAGCTTTCTCCATCTATAGCCGGTGCTGCATTTTTAATGGATAATGATCTTGAAACTGCACTTGTTTTTACTGAAGAAACAAGAAAGCAGGGACTTACCATTGATGTAGCATTAAAAAATTCTTTTACGGCCCGGAGCCTGGTGCTTTTTCCTGATGAAATTCCTTTTGCTGCCCAGGTAGAAATACAGGCTTTTAGCAACGGCGGTTATTCATCAGTCAGTAAATTCCTGATGGACAGAAGTAATCCAATGATAACAGTAGGCCCTATGGTATATGGCCCTATATCTGTGGCTTTGCCAGAAATAACATCTTCTAAATTCCGATTGATACTTACCAATATTAATACTCCTGACAAACAGGAAAAATTGGGCGGTTTAAAGGAAATCGTATTATCATCATCACCAAAACTGGAACGGTATGTAGAAAAGCAACTGGGTAAAATGCTTCAGTATCCGAACCTTGTGTGGGATGAATATTTATGGCCTGAACAACAACAGGCAGGCTCAAAAGCCATGATGGTAGATGCGGCAGGTGTGATCAATTTATCAGGCAACCTTGATAACAATGGTGTATTGCATTGGCAGGCCCCAACAGGCAAATGGGTAATAAGGCGTATTGGGTTAACACCAACTGGTGCAAAGAATACGCCGGCATCTCCGGAGGCTACAGGCTTTGAAGTTGATAAAATGAATAAGCAGCATTTAAAAACACATTTCGATGCATACATAGGAAAAATATTAAGGGATATGCCTGCGGCGGAAAGAAAGTCATTTAAGCACCTTGTAATGGATAGCTATGAAGTAGGACCGCAAAATTGGACAGAAGGTCTGGCAGATGATTTCAAAAAGAAATACGGTTATGATCCTATCAGATGGCTGCCCGTTTTATCAGGAACAATTGTTAACAGCACAAATGAATCTGACAGGTTTTTATGGGATCTGCGCCGGCTGATCGCAGACCGCATTGCTTATGATTATGTTGGAGGTTTGCGTGAGCTAAGTGAAAAGAACGGATTAAAAATATGGCTTGAAAACTACGGCCACTGGGGCTTTCCTTCTGAGTTTTTATTATACGGAGGACAAACCAATCATATTGCCGGCGAATTTTGGGTAGAAGGAACTTTAGGAAATGTAGAATGCAGGGCCGCTTCTTCCTCAGCGCATATTTATGGCATTAACCAGGTGTTTGCAGAAAGTTATACAGCCTCGGGTAAAGTATTGGAGCGGCACCCTGCCTATTTAAAAAAACGCGGCGACTGGTCGTTTACTGAAGGTATAAACCATGTGCTCCTGCATTTATACATTCATCAGGCTTATGAAAAAGAACCTGGAATGAATGCCTGGTTTGGAACAGAATTCAATAGAAAAAACACATGGTTCGATCAATCAAAATCATGGATTGATTATCAGCGGCGCTGCATGTTTTTATTGCAGCAAGGCAAGCCTGTAAATGATGTATGTTATTTCATAGGTGAAGATGCTCCTAAGTTAGCAGGCGCCAGAAATCCTGAAATACCTCCCGGTTTTTCTTATGATTATATTAATGCGGATGTGCTCTTTAACAGAGTTCGTATTGAAGATGGAAAGATGGTATTGCCCGATGGCATGAGCTACAGAATGATGGTGATGCCTCCATTGAAAACCATAACACCGGAGCTACTAAAAAAAATTAAAGAGCTTGTAAATGCAGGCGCTGTTATTATAGGGCCAAAGCCAGAACGTTCACCAAGCAAAAAAAACTTTCCGGAAGCGGATAAAGAAGTAAAGACTTTGGCGGATGAATTATGGGGCGCTGGTAAAAATAAAATCATTTCCCGCACATTTGGCAAAGGAAAAGTGCTTATGGGCGTTTCATTAGAAGATGCTTTAAAACAAATAAACATCGCCAAAGATTATGAGGTACCGGCAGGCAAGCCTTTGCTGTTAACCCATAGAAGAAGCGGTGATAAAGATATTTACTTTGTTACCAACCAAAGTGATGATAAGGTTGATGTAGCTATAAGCTTTAGGGTGAAGGGAAAGCAACCCGAGCTATGGGATGCTACCAATGGAACCACGAGAATGTTGCCTGATTATACTTCATTGGAAAATACAACAAAGGTTCCTCTTCATTTTGAAGGGGCACAAAGCTTTTTCGTTGTTTTTTCGGAAGAGGGCACTTCTAAAAAGAGCAGTAATAATTTTCCTGATGGTACAACAGTGCAGGAAATAAAAACGCCCTGGACAGTTTCATTTGATGTAACTAAAAGAGGTCCGGCCAAAGATGTTTCTTTTCCTATGTTGCAGGATTGGTCGCAGCACAGCAATGATAGCATTCAATATTATGCAGGTACTGCTTTTTATAAAAACACATTTGCAGGATTAACACCGCAGAAAGGTGAGCGGATTTTTCTTCATTTAGGTGATGTGAAAAATTTAGCCCGCATAAAAATTAATGGCCAACAGGCAGGCAGCTTATGGATAGCGCCCTGGCAGATAGACATCACAGACTTTGTGTCTGAAAAAAATAATTCACTGGAAGTAGAGGTGGTGAACTTATGGGTGAACAGAATGATCGGCGACAGCAAGCTTCCGGCAGATAAGCGGCCCACATGGCTGGCAAACAATTTTTTTACGCCGAACGATCCTTTACAGCCTTCAGGGTTATTAGGACCGGTTACAATAAAACGGGTTAGGTATTAAGCTGTTTTTATTGTTTGGGTTTATGGTGCGCTTTCATCTTTTTGTTTTAGAATAAATAATCTGATTGGTTGATGTAAACCAAATCATTTAACTATCATGTTACACTTAATAGGTATGCAGCGGGTGATTCTTAGCTTATTTTTCCTGGTAGTGGTAGTTGCCACATCAATAGGACAGGAGCCTCACGGACATAAAATAAGCAATGCTTTTTTATCTTTTGAGTTGAATCCGGCTAATGGCCAGTTTCGGATACAGCACAATAAAACAGGCCGGCAATGGGTATCTGCTCCTTATAAAAATATTGCTTTTAACGGGGCAGAAATTTTGGGTCACCGCCAGATTAAAATGTCTCTTTATGATTCTTCATCACGCATCCATTTTTCCGGATTGGTAAATATTGAATCTGATAGCAGTATTTCTTTTATGGTAGATACGCCGGAGAAAGAAGGCAGGATTGACCAGCTTTCCTTTCCACCGCCAATAACCACCAATTATGATAATGGCTCCTTAATCTTTTGTTACCGTTCCGGCGGGCTGCTGCTTTCTCAACGCGATACAAGTTATCCAGCCAAACGCATGATGGTGTATGATAACATTGGGCTGGATATGCCGTGGATAGGTGTATTTGATGGTAAACGTGGTGACGGAATGATGGTATTAGCCGAAACACCTTATGATGTGGAAATAGATCTTGATGAACACCAAGGAATGATGTGGCCCAAAGTGGGGTGGGCTTCCTCTCAGTTGCAATTTGCGTATGCCCGCAAGGTGTCTTATATTTTTACTTCTGCAGGAGGCTATGTTTCACTGGCAAAAGTATATAGAAATTATCTGCAGAAAACCGGTGAATTAAAAACCCTGGCTCAAAAAGCTGCAACAAAACCAACAGTGGAATGGTTGAAAGGTGCATCTGTTGTATGGGGAAGCAAAGGTTTAAAATTTGCCCGTGAAGCCAGTGCTGCAGGAATGAAACGTTGCATTGTAATGGGACAGTTTAAGCCCCAGGAAATGCGCTCCATAACAAAGCTTGGTTTTCTTGTTTCTAATTATGAAAACCTTGAAGGAACACGAGAAGGCCCGATGGGTTTTATGAAAGATACCATGGAGATAGCTGCCTATAGAACCAGGGATGGTAAACCTATAATTGGATGGGTTACAAAGCAGGGTGTTGAGTATTATTCACGTTCCTCCGTGCGGGCATTACAGGCAGTAAAAAATTACATGCCTCCATTGCTGCAACAGTTTCCATACACGGGGCGTTTTATGGATGTTACTCCTGCCTTTATTCTGGAAGATTTTCACCCTGGTCATATATTCAACAGAAAAACAGATAAGGAGTATAAGATCAAAGCAATGGAGTATTTAGGCAACGACCTTGGATTGGTTTTAGGTGGTGAACATGGCAAAGCCTGGAACGCTTCTATTTTAGAATATCTGGAAGGCCCGATGACTGGATCGTTTTTTTGGGATGATGGCAATAAGCCCGGCTACCTGCAACCACCGGTAGATTCAAGCTATATGTCCTTAAATTTTAAAAAATATGGCGCCGATTTTAAGCAGCGCATTCCGTTATGGCAATTGGTTTTTAATGATTGTGTTTCGTCTACATGGTATTGGGGCGACTCTAACGGATGGTTTACCAATGTATCACCCATTATCAGCAAACAAAAAGACCTTATGAATATTCTTTACGGCACAATGCCTTTGTTATGGGCCAATGATAAATGCTATGGATGGGACAGGAACCGGAGCCGCTTTTTGCAAACGCTTCGGCATGTTTGTTACTTTCAGGAAAAAGTGGCTTTTTCAGAATTGCTTACGCATGAATTTATAAATGCGGATCATACACTGCAACATACAAGGTTTGCAAACGGCGCCGAGGTGTTTATTAATTTAGATGATAAGCCGGTTGTACAAAAAATTGGCAAGGATGAAATTGTTTTGTCCGTATGGGGATTTTATGCGCAGGCCCCCAATTTTCTACAAACAAAAATTATTGATAGCGGAGTAGTTGTTACTAAGATAGAATCCGATAGCATTTACTCAGTAGAAACTGATGTAACAAGAAAAGTAGGCGCTATTACTACAAAGGGCCGGATAACGGTTTTTAAAATAGCTCAAAATTGTTGGCGCATTGTTGCGGAAACTCCTGGTTCAAATTCCGAAATTAATTTTAACTCTATTGCTAAGAACAAAGCCTTAAACTTATGCAACCTATCTCAATTGAATAATGAAGGAAAGCGAATTAAAAATGAAGGCCGTATGCCGGCAAATAAAATAATTATAAAAGCAGGAGCAGGCATTCGTTTGTATGATGTGTACTGGAAATAATTAAAAACAATCTTAAAGACGCTTCAACAATTAAAACCAGAGTTACCATTTAATCATCCGCTTAGTTAGTAGCTATCAGTTGCCAATTTCATTACAGAATTTTTATTTTGGGGGAGTTATGCTTTTTGCAATCTGCAATCTGCAAAAAGGCAGTAGGTTAATCAATGTCAATAACAGGATACAGCTTGTTAAACGAATGGGTATTATGTATCCGGCACAAAATTTACATAAGTTATATCAAATCAGAAATTATGAATTTGGATAACACCCCTAAGAACGCAGGCGCTGAAAATGAAGATAGAACACAAAGCCACACCTCAGAAAATAGTAGCCGCCTTAATGGTAAGAAAGATGTTTCAGACGATGCAAGGGAAGAGGCAATGGGCGATATTGAAGAAGATGCAGATTTAAGCATTCATAGCCCTAATGATGATTTAGATGAAGGAGAAACTGCAAGATTAGGTGAAGGTAAAAATGAGCTTATTTAATTTTCATCTAAGGGTATACCAGAAATTGGCTGAATTGCTGAACTTCCTACCCAATTAATTAGCCATCATCTAAAAATTTACTGATAAATTTTAAGGTTAAGAACATGATCAATTATAGAAGCATACGAGACGGAGGGAAAAGTTTTTGGGATCATAGTAATATTGAATCAATTGTGCAAAACCTATCTTCGAAAATGGGCTATAGTATTGATGAAATACTTGGCGCCATACAGGAAGTGGGGTTTGACCGTGAAGACATCAGTGAATATATTGAAGACAGGCAAAATAGAATGTAATAACAGGCTGAGTTATTGGTCATTTAAAAATTGATGTAGCATTTCCTGCTTCTTTATTTGGGTAAGGCATTTTTTGTACTCAGCATAAAAAATTAATATAATAATAAGGGCCATTAAAAATGCCAGCTCATTACTCCATCGGGCTGTGTTAAGGGTACTTGCTACATACATAAAACAATTATTCTGATTTTTACAATTGCAAAACCTTTGCCAATAAGTTGAGGCTTTGAAAGCTCTCTTATTGAAGGTTACGATCCAGTGAGAATAAAAAAACGCTTCATTCCGGATTGCGGAAGCCTTGGCTGTTTTGTATCTGTTGATAAAAACTGATTATTTCTTCATCAAAAGGATAACAGCAATTATATAGAATGATGGCTGCTATGTCTTACCCAATTCTAAAGCTTTAAAGAGTGTCCTAAATACCAGGTTCGAAGGGCTGGGATGTATATAAACCCCTGGGGAAGTGAAGCTCAGAAAGCGAGTCAGATGGGTTTAAAGATTCACCCTAAGGACTCACTTCATTCTAATCATTTATATTTGCCTCATGACAATAGAGCAATTAAAACAAATGAGGGATCGTGTTTCTGTCCTAAGGAGGTTTCTTTGACGTCGGGAACCGTCTTAATAAAATTTCCAACGATAAGCAGCTAACCCTTTCTCCGGGTTTTTGGGATGATAATGCCCGTGCTACTTCCATTCTAAAAGAAACAAAGCTAAACGAGTTTTGGATTGATCTTTATGACAGTGTAGAAGCTGCCGTTGAAGACTATGCAGTGCTTTTTGAGTTTTGGAAAGAAGGCGAAGGCAGTGAAGAAGATGTAAAAATAGCGTACGACAAAGCTATTGAACGAATTGAAGAAGTAGAATTTAAAAGCACATTGAATCAGCCTGAAGATGAGCTGCCTGGTGTACTACAAATTAATTCGGGCGCAGGCGGCACTGAAAGCCAGGATTGGGCTGAAATGCTGGCCCGGATGTACCGTATGTATGGGGAAAAACAGGGATGGAAAGTCACCGAACTTGATTGGCAGGAGGGTGATGGTGCCGGTATCAAAACCTGTACGTTTCAATTTGACGGACCTTTTGCCTATGGGTTTTTAAAAGCTGAAAGTGGTGTTCACCGCCTGGTACGTATTTCTCCTTTCGACAGCAATGCAAGGCGCCACACCTCTTTTGTATCTGTGTTTGTATATCCATTAGTAGATGATACTATCAACATTGAAATAAAAGAAGCTGATGTAAAAATGGAAACATCAAGAAGCGGTGGTGCAGGTGGCCAAAACGTAAATAAAGTAGAAACCAAAGTACAGTTAACACATATACCTACAGGCATTGTGGTTGTTTGCCAACAGGATAGAAGCCAGTTAGGCAATAGAGAACTGGCCATGCAAATGCTGAAGAGCCGTTTATATGAAGAGGAGTTACGCAAACGCCAGGCAGTGAAAGATGCAACCAATTCTACCAAGAAAAAAATAGAGTGGGGTTCACAAATACGTAGCTATGTTTTTCATCCATATAAAATGATTAAAGATCACCGTACCGATTATGAAGTGGGCAATGTGCAGCCCGTAATGGATGGTGATCTTGATGGATTTATCAAAGCATACTTAATGATGGAAAAAGAGCAGGAAGGATAAGCTACTCTGGTTATAGGGCATGCTTACAACTTAATCAGCAGTTTATTCATTCAACTTCAATTACTTGAAAATTTTACATTTTAATTGCTGAATTTATAAAACTAAGCGTATGAATTTGGGATACTTTTCTTATCCGTTGCCAACGAACGAACCAGTGCAGAATTATGCGCCTGGCAGTACAGAAAGAGAAAGCTTAAAGAAAATTTTGACAGAGCTAAAAGGCAGGCCTGTTGATGTGCCTATGTACATTGGTAAGGATGAAATAAGAACAGGCAGGCTGCAACAAATAAAACCACCGCACGAAATTGCCTGCACGCTTGGGCATTTTCATGAAGGAGATGAAACCCATGTACACGGGGCAATAAACGCAGCCTTAGCGGCAAAAGAAGCCTGGGCTGATATGAGTTGGGAAAGCAGGGCTTCTATTTTTTTACGTGCTGCAGATTTGGTTTCTACAAAATACAGGAGCTATATGAATGCCACCACTATGCTGGGCCAAAGTAAAAATGTATACCAGGCAGAAATTGATAGTGCATGCGAGCTTGTAGATTTTCTTCGTTTTAATGTTCACTTTTTAAGTGAAATTTATAAGCAGCAACCTATTAGTGGTATAGGCATGCACAACAGGTTAGAGTGGCGGCCTCTGGAGGGATTTGTATTAGCTATTACTCCCTTTAATTTTACTGCAATAGGGGGCAATTTACCTGCATCGGCGGCTTTGTGCGGTAATGTAGTGGTATGGAAGCCTGCTTATACGCAAATCTATTCTGCACAAATGTTTATGCGTGTATTAAAAGAGGCTGGATTGCCCGATGGGGTTATTAATTTGATTTATGTTGATGGACCCGTACTTGGAAAAGTTTGTTTTGCACATCGCGAATTTGCCGGCGTACATTTTACGGGTTCCACCGGCGTGTTTAATTCTATGTGGAAGACAATTGGAGAAAATATTTCCTCGTATCGTTCATACCCAAGAATAGTGGGGGAAACAGGAGGTAAAGACTTTGTCATTGCACATAAATCCGCCCGGGCTGATGTGGTAGCTACTGCATTGCTTCGTGGAGCATTTGAGTACCAGGGCCAAAAATGCTCCGCAGCTTCAAGGGCTTACATCCCATCAAATATTGCTGAAGAAGTAAAACAGTTGCTCATTGCAGGAATAGAAAGTTTTAAGATGGGGTCTGTTGAAGACTTTGGAAATTTTATTAATGCTGTAATTGATGAAAAAAGTTTTGATAAAATAGCAGCGTATATCTCCGAAGCAAAAAAGAATCCTGACGTAACGATCATAGCAGGAGGTAATTACGATAAATCCAAAGGCTATTTTATTCAGCCCACTGTTATTGAAACAAAGAATCCGAAATATGTAACCATGTGTGAGGAAATTTTTGGCCCTGTACTTACTATATATGTGTATGATGAGATGAAGTTTGAAGAAACATTGGATTTGGTAGATGCCACTTCGCCGTATGCATTAACAGGAGCTATCATAGCCCAGGATCGCTATGCAGTGGAACTGGCAACACATAAATTACGCAACGCTGCAGGCAACTTTTATATCAATGATAAGCCTACAGGTGCAGTAGTTGGCCAGCAGCCATTTGGGGGTGCACGAGGGAGTGGTACTAATGATAAGGCCGGCTCTATGCTTAACCTTTATCGCTGGTTAAGTGCACGAACCATTAAAGAAATTTTTGTTCCTTCCACAGATTACCGTTATGCATTTTTGAGAGGAGAAAGCGAAGGCATTTGATTGAGGCTACCATGTTGTAATAAGCCTTTACTTTTTGATTATACCAATTATTAGAAATCGAAAATGAATCTTAGAGCAGATATCCATTTCAAAGAAATAATATCATACTATATTAAAATACTTTGTATAATGCTTTGATTTATTAACTATACGGCTATTTTTGGGGCTTAAACCAAAAAACTCACTTATGAAGAAAATTGTTTTTGCTTCACTTGCTTTTCTAGTTTTGTTTACTTCTTCTGAAGCGGCTATTATCAAGCCTCGTTCTGCTGATCCTCAGCCGGCAACTTCAACAATGACATTTGAACAATTCAAAAAAATGTCACCGAAAGAATTTGCAAAAGCTTCAGGAAAGAAAATGAATTTTATACAAAAGGCGGCTTTTAAAGCAGCTCAGAAGAAAGCCGGTGGTTCTTCTACAGGTAAAAGCCAGATTACTGCCGCATTATTATGTTGGCTTGTTGGGATTTTTGGCGTGCATCGTTTTTATTTAGGTTATACCTGGCAAGGCATTGTTCAAATTTTAACATTAGGTGGCTTGGGTATTTGGGCACTAATTGATTTAATAAGAATTATAACCGGGAGTTTAAAACCCAAACACGAAGATTACGAAAAGACATTTTAAGATGTACAATTTAAAAGAGGCCGCAATAATTGCGGCCTTTTTTTTGCATAGATGCGGCAAAACGTATTATCATGAAAAAGATTTATTTATTACTAGCAGGATTTATTTTACTTGTAGGTACTGCAAAAGCACAAAGCCCTGCAAAGTTTGGTTTGAAAGGGGGTGTAAATGTTTCGACCTTCAACCAAACCAATGCTGAATGGGATTCGCGAATTGGGTTGCATGTAGGTGGCATGGCACATATTCATTTAGCACCAGAATGGGCATTACAACCTGAATTGCTCTACTCGCAGGAAGGAGCAAAATTTTCTAATGAAACTGTGGTTAAATTAGACTATATCAATATTCCATTAATGGTGCAGTATATGTTCAACAATGGATTTAGAATTGAGGCTGGCCCACAGCTAGGCTTTCTTATGAATGAAAAATATGAAGATGAAGATGGTGAAGAGTATGAGGATGATGATTTTAAATCAACGAATGTTGCCTTGGGTTTAGGTTTAAATTATTTAAGTAATTCCGGATTAGGTGTTGGCGGGAGATATAATCTTGGCCTTAGTGACATAAGCGAGGCAAATGGCACTAAAATTAAAAATAACACATTTCAGATCAGTTTGTTTTATATGTTTGATAATGCTCATAAAGCAAAATCTAAATAGTTAAAATTATTGATGCAATAATTGTGGCCTTGTCTTTGTTAGGAATGGCTTAATGATAAAATTTATGTTTATGAAAAAGATTAGTTTGTTTATGCTTGCAAGCGTTGCAAGTCTTGCAGTAATGGCTCAGAATGATCAGCCACAGTTAAGAACACCAATGGAAGTGAAGCCTATGTTTGGTATTAAAGGGGGGGTAAATCTGGCATCGTTGGAAATTGATGACGACACGCCGGTTACGGATTTCAACACCAATTCTAAAACCTCATTCCATCTTGGCGTTTACGGAAACATACCCCTAAGCAGTATGTTTCGCCTCCAACCTGAGATTTTATATTTTGGAGGGGGAAGTAAGGTTGATGGAACACCATTATCTGGCAATCAAGGCAGCAAAATGGCCTATGAAGTTGATATGGATTATATAGCTGTACCAATTAAGCTGCAGCTTATGACCAAAGGCGGGTTTTTTGTAGAAGCAGGTCCTCAGTTTTCGTTTTTGACTACAGCCAGGCAAGACAATAACACCGGCGATGATCCTGACATTAAAGATGAAGGAATTATTAGAAAAACAGATTTTTCATTAGTTGGTGGAATTGGTTATACCTCAAGAATAGGTTTAGGGTTACATGCAACCTATATGCATGGTATCACGAATGTTTTCAATACGGATAATCAGGCAGCAACTAACCCTATTGGTGGCGATGTGAGCAACAGGGGAATATTAATAGGTTTGCACTATAGTTTTGGTGCTAAAAATTGAGTACATATTTGAAAACACTTCCTTAATTAAATTGAGGCCGGATTAATCCGGCCTTTTTTTATAACAAGGCAATAAAAAGTTGAATGCCTATTTTTATAAAAATTTCCTGCATTGAAAACAATTTTAGATCATCAGCAAATATCATTGGCAACTAAAAGGCTGGCAAACCAGCTTTTAGAAAATCATATAGAAATGAAGAACACCGTGGTAATTGGCATTCAACCCCGGGGCATTTTTCTGTCTGACCGTATTGTAAAAGAAATATGTAAAGAGCTTGGCCATAATAATTTTTCTTATGGCAAATTGGATATTACTTTCTACAGAGATGACATCCGAAAAAATATTCATGTTCCCAATCAAACAGATATAAACTTTTCTATTGAGGGAAAAAATGTTGTATTGGTAGATGATGTGCTTTATACAGGACGTACCATTCGTGCAGCTTTAGATGCCCTCATGGATTTTGGCCGCCCGGATAAAGTGGAGCTGTTATCTCTTATTGACAGGCGCTATAGCCGCCAGCTTCCTATACAGCCCGATTATACCGGTAAGGTGATTGATTCGATTGTATCACAGAGAGTAAAGGTATTATGGAGCGAAAATGATCAAAAAGACCAGGTGATTTTATTAGATGAACCTGAGGGATAACGTTTATTTTTTGTGTAATAACTGTAATTTCTTTTTTATTCAATTCCTTTATCTTTGATTTTTAATGACGCTTTCCACCCGACATCTGCTTGGCATAAAAGACCTTTCTCAAAAAGATATTTCACTTATTCTACAAACAGCAAAGCAATTTAAAGACGTTTTACAGCGCCCAATAAAAAAAGTACCCTCATTACGGGATATAACAATCGTTAATTTATTTTTTGAAAACTCTACACGCACCAGAATCTCTTTTGAACTGGCTGAAAAACGTTTATCCGCAGATACTATAAATTTTGCAGCCTCCGGCTCTTCAGTATCAAAAGGTGAAACTTTGCTTGATACTGTAAACAATATTTTGTCTATGAAAGTAGACATGATAGTTATGCGGCACAGTGCAAGCGGAGCGCCCCATTTTTTGGCGAAACATATTCCTGCAGCAATAATAAATGCTGGTGACGGCATTAATGAACATCCCACCCAGGCTCTATTAGATGCACTGTCAATTATAGAAAAACACGGAACACTGGAAGGAATAAAAGTGGCTATTATTGGTGATATCATGCATAGCCGTGTAGCCCAAAGCAATATTTATTTGCTGAAGAAAATGGGAGCGGAGGTAGTGGTTTGCGGACCGCCAACACTCATTCCAAAATATATTGATAAAGCATTTGATGTTCGTGTAGAATATAATGTACGTAAAGCATTAGAATGGTGCGATGTGGCTAATGTGTTGCGCATTCAGTTAGAACGTCAGAACCAGGTTCTGTTTTCTTCCTTACGTGAATATAGCCTTGCTTATGGCATTAATAAACGCTTGCTTGATAATTTGGCGAAGAAAATTACTGTGATGCACCCGGGGCCGATTAACAGGGGCGTAGAACTAAATAGTGATGTGGCGGACAGTGAACAGTCTATCATATTGCAACAGGTAGAGAATGGCGTAGCTGTTAGAATGGCCGTACTATATCTTTTATCGAACCGGCAAAATGCTTAATAACTTTGGCAGGTTTATAAAAGCTTGCCAACAATAATTCATCAATTCGCAACATGCAACGTATAGCACTTTTCCCAGGCACTTTTGATCCGGTAACTTTTGGACATCTAGATATTATTGAACGATCAATAACCTTATTTGACAAACTATATATTGGCATCGGCGCTAATGCAAACAAAGCTCCTATGTTTTCTGCCGATCAACGGATGAACTGGTTAAATGAGCTTTTTAAAAATGAAGCGAAGGTAGAAGCTGTGGTTTACGAAGGATTAACTGTTGGTTGTTGCAAGCGGGTAAATGCTAATTACATACTAAGGGGCATACGCTATGTAAACGATTTTGAGTATGAAAAAGCAATTGCTGATATGAATCGCAGCCTTGATGAAAATATCGAAACAGTTTTTTTAACCTGCCTTCCTAAATATACTTCTGTTGCCTCTACATTGGTGCGAGATGTTATTAGAAATGGCGGTGATGTATCTCAATTTGTTCCAGATGTAGTTTTAAAAACTATCAGGCAAAAGAATGACCTATTGCTTTCGGTTTAATATTAATACTTCCATCCCTTTTTGCAGCACATCAATTATTGAGGGATGTGTATTTTCAAGATATGACGCCAGGTTTTCTATTTTCACCCATTCGCATTTTTCTATATCTTCTTCAATTTGTGGATTGAGCGGCTCATTTAAAGTAGCCTTCATCAGGTACCAATGTGACTCTTTTAAGATATGCGTGCCCTTTTCGAAATAGGTATGGTAAGAAATGCAAAGAGGTGCCATTATCTCTGCGTGAACACCTGTTTCTTCAGCTACTTCTCTCGTGGCGCAAGTTTCCAAGTCTTCGCCATCATCCAATTTACCTTTGGGCAAATCCCATTTTCCTTTCCTAAAAATCAATAAAATTTCCTGTTGATTGTTTTCAATTAATCCACCTGCAGCCTGTATTATAGTAAAATGTTTTTTAAGGGCATTTAAAGCTTGTTCCGGGTCAAACAAGATAATACCAGTGGATGTACCAACGCTTTCCATTTGTTTCAGGAAAATGGCTACATCATTATCTTCAATGGAGTTTAATACAATTTGTTCATTTTTTTTATTTGTACTTTCTGTTATAGGCTCTACACTTAAAATAATTTGCTTGTTTCCTAAATATATCTTCGTGGTCATGAGCAAAAATAAGAGTTGGATAAGGATAAAGATTTCAATTCTTCTTTCAAATACCTTCGCAGTATGAGCAATGCTACATTTACTGCGGAGAAATTATTAGGAATAAATGCAGTGCAACTAAGCCCGGATAAACCTTATATCTGGGCCAGCGGATGGAAAAGTCCAATCTACTGCGACAACAGAAAGGTTTTATCACATCCATATATACGCGACCATATAAAGAGCGAGCTATGCAATGTTGTGTTTGAGAAATTTAAGGAGGCTGAATTGGTAGTAGGAGTGGCTACTGCAGGTATTGCCTGGGGTGCAATGGTGGCCGACCAATTGAAACTGCCCTTCGTGTATGTACGGCCAAAGCCTAAAGAGCATGGTTTAGGCAATCAGATTGAGGGAGAGTATAGCATTGGCCAGAAAGTAGTTATTATAGAAGACCTTATTTCAACCGGAAAAAGCAGTTTGCAGGTAGCAGAAGTTTTAAGGTCAGTCGAAGTTGAAGTCTTAGGCATGGTATCCATATTTAATTATTGTTTTTCCACCGGTAAAGAAGCCTTTGACAATGCAAGGATCAAACTATATTCCCTTACTGATTATCCCAGCCTCTTACAGGTAGCCACTTCTAAAGGCATTCTTAAAGAAGGCCAGGAGGAAGTTTTGTTAAAGTGGAGAGCCGACCCGGCAAACTGGACGGGCATTTCTTAAATTCGTTTCTAAATCAATTTTATGAACAAGCTTTTTCTTTCTTTAATAGCTATTTGCGGATTTGCATTTTCGTCAATGGGGCAAACAAAACC
This sequence comes from Chitinophagaceae bacterium, assembly GCA_043763635.1. Classification (GTDB taxonomy): domain Bacteria; phylum Bacteroidota; class Bacteroidia; order Chitinophagales; family Chitinophagaceae; genus Flavisolibacter. Next base: position 37,165 of record JAYULK010000120.1, on the reverse strand, counting down.
TGTGCAAACGGTTAAAATAAGTACACCTACTGTACAATGCGAGATGTGTAAAAAGAAAATTGAAACTTATCTTAAGCGTTATGACGGAATTGCAACAGTGAATGTAAATTATAAGCGTAAGGAAACCACTGTTAAGTACCTTACTGATCGGACAAATGAGGAAGAAATTAAGACAGCTATTGCTAATGCCGGTTATGATGCAAATGAAATCACCTCTAATCCTGAATCCTATAACAAGCTTCCAAAATGCTGTAAAAAGCCAGAAGATAAAGCACCGGTTAAAAATTAGAAAGATTCCACTTAATATTAAACCAGCTCCGGCTGGTTTTTTTATAGTTTAAGGTTAACCTTATGTTTTCCCTGGTATTTAAATGGCCTTGTTACGTAAACTCCTGCTTTACCAACTTTTACAGATCCATCAGCCCTCACCAAAACTTCCCTGTTCGACAGATCTCCCACTTTTAGTTTAAGTGCATTTGCCAAAGGAACATTTCCTGAAAATGGAATTGAAAAATCTGCATTTTTTTCTACTGATACATCTCCGGTTTGATCAAATTTTCCAATAAAAACAGAATCTACATACACATCTCCTGCTGCCTCTTTGACAGTAACACCGAATGAATTTGGATTAAAATAGGTCACTTTAAATCCTATCTCTACTTGCTGAATTCCAAAACTTTTCACTTCAAATTTTTCTAATCGCTTGAATTCAGGGTCTTTAATTTTTCCACATGCCGTGAAAATTATTAAAAGCAGGAAGGAGAGGTATATCCATTTTTTCATACTGATTGAACTCAAAAAGCATGCAGAGTATTTTTAAATTAAAAATACAATAAAATTTTTATCACTAATTTTTTTAGTTTACCAGTAACAGAACCCCTTTAGTTTTTTACTAAGAATATTAGTTAAAATCATTTTACTATATCATTAGTTTATAACTATTTGTATGGTATATTTTCTTAAAAAGTATCCATTAATTGAGATTTATAATCGTCAATTATAACGTTAGTGTCAAGTCATTTAAAAATAATTTATTAATTAGTTAAGATATTGATTTTAAACATTTTAAAACTGACTATTGTTTTTTAAGTTTAATTAAAATTTAAATAACGATAAAATGTGTTTTTCAATTTGAATTTTTTAGTTTTTTGGACTCAAGATTAATTTGTGACTATTACTAATAGAAGATAATTAGACTCCGTTAAGGAGAATTAAAAACGTCTGGCAATAGGAAAGCCGTTTGAGGATATTTGCTTGTCTTATGGACAAGTGTGTTTGTGTTTTTTTTATTGCCCACAGGTAAGTGCAAATTAAATTTTGCAAGCAGCTAAAATGTCAGATCTGATAGGAGTACTGGGAAGGATTACCCAGACCTAACAATGGAAAATAGTGGCACGAATTATAGCTCAGCAAAGGCTATAAAAACATGATCAATCCAAGACCGTGATGAATGAGGCTAATTTTTTTAAAGGAGCCCAAGAATTCTTAATAATTCAAGGCATAAAAAAAGCCTATGATTTAGGCTTTATTACAAGAAGATAATGGATGATTAGAGGTCTATTTTCTTAATGCGACGCTTCTTAATCTCATTCAGGCTTTGGTTAATTTCGGTTTTAAGGACCTCTATCTCCTGAACAGACTCATCAGGAAAAGGAATGATTTCCAGGTTTTGGGGGCATTGAATACCGCTCTCAATTTTTTTGATTTGCTCCAGCAGGTATTCAAAGTTGGCCTGCAAACTGTCTAAACGCATGAGGGCTAAAGCAGTTGAAAGCTCATTATTGACCACATTCCAGTTTATTTCATTGTATTGTATTCCAAGGTTTTTTTCAAACGTTTTCCAGTCTATACTTTCTACTTCTTTTAAATATTGGTGTTTTGCCTGTATTTTTTCATTCTCGGTCAATCCATCTCCAATTGTTTTCTCAATTCCCTTCCACTGGGTTGATTTTAATATTTCCTTGGTGGCATTTATAGTAGATTCCACTTGTTGTTTTTGGTTAGGGGAGACATTTTCTTCATCTGCATTGTAGGAAATCGGGATAAACTCAGGGTTATCAAGGGTAAGTTCATGCACAAAAGAAGTAGGGGAATTAGTAAAAGTTTTTTTCAGCGAAGGAAAAGGTTTCATTTTAACCAATACCATATTCTTAGATGTTTCTATTTCTGTGGAGGGGATTTTTTCTATTTCGCCATCGCTATAAAGGTAAAATGGGTTGACCCAGTTATTAAAAGAAAGGGGGGCATTGGCTTTTTGTTTTGAACTAACAAAAAAAGCGTTTAAAATAAAAATGAATAAAAATGCTGTTAGAAGGCTTACAAAATGATTCAGTTTTAGGGTTGGTTTCTTTTCCATGCCTACAATTTTTTCTATTCTGGTCAATAAATTTTTCTTGCCTGCAGCTCCCAGGGCCAGCTCAGGAGTTTGGAAAGTGAATTTTTCCAGGCTCAATAGAGCAGAGGCGTAGCTGATTTTATCATATCCGAACTGCAATACCATCTCATCTGATCGCAACAATTTTCTCTTTCCTCTTCGGTAATGTGGATGAATAAGGTTACGAATGGATTAAAATATAAAAGGGTATGAACAACATTAATTAAAATATTAATCAGGTAGTCGTACCGTTTAATGTGTGAGAGCTCATGAAGCAAAATCGCTTCTGCCTGCTGGGTTGTTAATTGGTTAACAGAAGCAATAGGAAGTAAAATAATCGGTTTTAAGTACCCGATTGTGACGGGTGATTTTACCAAACATGACACATAAATACCAACAGCTTTTTTAATATTTAACTGGCCTGAAATCTTTTTTACAAAAAGTTTGTATTGAATGTCAGCCTTCTGAAGGCCATGATGCCTTAATAACATTACAAATTTCCAGTTAGAAAAAAGTTTATAGCCTGGTATGGCAAGAAGTAGCATGTAAGCAACAGAAGCGGAGCTTAAAAAGACAGGTAAAAAATGATACGTGGCTTTTAAACCAGGAGCGGAAAAAAGGAAGCTATAAAAAAAGATGCCTGAGAAAAAGAGGAAGAAAGTAATGATAAACCAGGTAAAACCCAGAAATATACAGGCTGTAGACAGAACATATTTTTTGCGGGCAGAAAAATGAAAAAGGTAATTGGCAGTCACAAAGCAACACCAAAGCAAACCCATTTGCCAAAAGCTATTTAAAGTTGCCCAGCCCAAAGCCTGTAAAAAAGGTGATTGGCTAAACGAGTTCATCTTATTGTTTTTTCAGGTTATCAAGAAGTACTTGAATTTGTTTTAGCTCCTCGTCAGAAACTTTTTGCTCACTATTACCAAGCGCCTGTAGCACCAGTTGCGTTGACGATCCACCAAAAAGGGAATCTATCATCTTAGCCAAAATATGTTTTTGGGTTTTCTCTTTATTTACTGCTGCCTGGTATACATGGGTCCGTTGTGCTTCGTCTCTTTTTACCAGGTTTTTTTCATGCATAATCTGCATTAATTTAAGCGTAGTGGTGTACCCGATATCCCGGCTTTTTATTAATTCTTCATGCACATCCCTTACGGTTGCGGTTCCTTTCCTCCATATAATCTGCAAGATTTCCAGTTCACTTTCAGTGGGTTTAATATACTTGGGCGAAGCCATATTCGGGAATTTAAAAACGAATATACGAGTAACTTCGTAATAAAATATTGTCGTTTCGGTAATTTTTTATATAAGGGATTACTTAACTAAAGCTGTTCTCAGTACCTCAGTATCAGCATTTCTAAAAACAAAAAGCCTCCCGTTTGTGACGGGAGGACTTTTTTTATCTCTCATAAAGCAGAACTATTTCAAATGAAGAGTGTTACCTACTTCAGATTTTGTGTTTGTATACTTAATAGACTGCTCAAGTTTTAGTTTCGCTGCTTGTTTTTCAGAAATATTTTTTGTTGACCAAACTCCAGCTAAAGTAGGAGCTAAAACCAATGACACAATAGACATTAGTTTAATAAGGATATTCATGCTGGGTCCAGAGGTATCTTTAAATGGATCTCCCACTGTATCACCGGTAACAGACGCTTTGTGCGGATCGGATCCCTTAAAGTATTTCTGACCATTTATATCTACACCTTTTTCAAAACTTTTCTTTGCATTATCCCATGCACCACCAGCATTATTCTGAAACATTCCCATTAAAACACCACTGACTGTAGCACCTGCCAAAAATCCTCCAAGGGCTTCTGGCCCAAGTAAAAAGCCAATAATTATAGGAGACACAATGGCAATGGCACCAGGTAACATCATTTTTTTAATGGATGCCTCGGTTGAAATAGCCACACATTTATCATATTCAGGCTTTCCCTTTCCTTCCATGATTCCTGGTATATCACGAAACTGGCGTCGTACTTCTTCTACCATCGCCATAGCGGCTTCACCCACGGCACGAATAGCCAGGGCAGAAAATATAAAAGGAATCATTCCGCCTACAAAAAGCGAAGCAAGAACATCCGCTTTGTATATATTAATGCCATCCATATCAAAACCATTTGCATTAATAACACCAACATACGCAGCAAAAAGAGCAAGGGCTGTTAGCGCTGCAGAAGCAATGGCAAAACCTTTACCGCTTGCGGCTGTAGTATTTCCTACCGCATCCAGGATGTCCGTTTTTTCACGTACTTCTTTTGGTAGTTCACTCATTTCCGCAATACCGCCTGCATTATCTGCAATAGGGCCGAATGCGTCAATTGCTAGCTGCATAGCTGTTGTAGCCATCATACCAGCAGCAGCAATGGCCACTCCATATAAACCGGCAAAATAATAAGAACCATAGATGCCGCCAGCCAACACTAAAATTGGAAGCAGTGTGGATTCCATTCCTACAGCAAGTCCGCCGATTACGTTTGTGGCGTGTCCTGTGCCTGACTGACGAACAATACTAAGAACAGGGCGTTTGCCCATAGCTGTATAATATTCTGTAATGATGCTCATTAAGGTACCCACTACCAGTCCCACCACTATGGCTGCAAACACATCCATTTTATCAAACTCAAACCCACGCAGGTACATATTTCCTTCAGGAAGTATAAAGTTGCAAAGGAAGAAAGAGGCGATTGCTGTTAGTACAATAGATCCCCAGTTTCCCATGTTCAGCGCCTTTTGTACCACTGCTGTAGTAAGAGCAGCCTTTTCTGAGATGCGTACGAATAAAGTGCCTACAATGGAAAATAAAATACCGACACCTGCAATCAGCATAGGCAATAATATAGGAGAGAAGCCATTAAAACCATCATTTAGAGAAACCATGGTATCAACATTATCGGTACCACTTACTTCATGGCCCAAAACAATGGTAGCAAGTACGGTAGCTACGTAGGAACCAAACAAATCAGCGCCCATTCCTGCAACATCACCCACATTATCACCCACATTATCAGCAATTGTTGCGGGATTGCGGGGATCATCTTCAGGAATACCGGCTTCTACTTTACCGACAAGATCGGCACCTACATCGGCAGCTTTGGTATATATACCACCACCAACACGGGCAAAAAGAGCAATGCTTTCAGCTCCCAAAGAAAAACCGGTTAATACTTCGATAGCACGGGTAACCGTATGATCAGTAGCCATTGCGCCAGGCGCTAGCCATTTTAATAAAACAATAAATAAACCGCCCAGACCTAAAACAGCGAGGCCGGCAACCCCCATACCCATTACAGCACCACCGGTAAAAGATACATTTAGTGCTTTTGATAAAGAAGTACGGGCAGCGTGGGCGGTGCGCACATTAGCTTTTGTAGCAGCACGCATACCTATATAACCTGCAAGGGCGCTAAAAAAAGCACCAATTAAAAATGCAACAGCTATAAACCAATGCGATTCTTCACTGCGGCTTCCCATAAAGCCCAGAAGCAGCGCTACTATAAGGCCAAAATAAGTAAGAATTTTCCATTCGGCCCGAAGGAAGGCCATAGCGCCTTCAGAAATATAATTTGCAATTTCCTTCATGCGGTCAGTACCCGCTTCTTGTTTACTCACCCAGGCAAATTTCCAAAGAGTATAGAGCAAACCAATCAAGCCCATTGCGGGCACTAGATACACGTAAGAATCAAACGAATTCATATTGCTTTATTGGTTAGGTAATTTTAATGGTCGGCAAAGATAGGGGTTGAGCAGCATTTTGTTGGGTACAGTTCAGGCATTAAAACAGCCCGCCAGGAAAATTACAGGAGAAAATTGCGACGATTTGAATTGGCTTGTGTGCATTTTTATCTACCGCGGGCCTATATTTAAACTTAACATTGATTGTCGGCATAATTTATGACTTTTAAAACAGGAATTATAAATACAAATTTTTATGAAAGAGAAAAGGTATAAATATGTAGAGGATTTAATTGAAGACTATCTGCAATTAACAGATGAAAAAAAAGAAATGCCGCTTATTATTGCTGCGGCTAAAGAAAAACAGCTTTCATTGTTAAATGAAGCCAACGGCATTGTCATAAAAAAAGGCGATGCAGAAGATCTTTTTAAAGTGTACATGCAAATAAGGAAGTGCGAAGAGCGTCAACTTGAAATAGTTGCTGAACTTGATGAAGTAGAATTTACACTCAGGGAATTTCTTTCTTTTATAGAAAGCAATCAATTAGGTTATGAAAGAAAAGATGATGTGGGTAAACAAAAGATCACTTATCTTTTTTGGTTAGAGGATGGTGTAGTGAAAAGCAACCGGTAGATTTTTTGATCCAGTTTTTTTAGGACATCAATTTTTTTTGAAGGATATCTTATTAATGTGCCATGACTGGTAATCTTTCACTGGCGATACCCCAGGGTATATGGCAGCCTTGACGGTAAACTATTATATATACCGGAAAATACTATTGTTAACTGGATTGAAGAGCTAAGCAGGTGAAAAATGCAATAGTACCGGAAGAATAATGTGACTCATTCAACAATAATAAATCCCAAATAATGGGTTATCACGAGGTAACACTTATATCTCAATGGTAGTTTGTTAACTATCGTTTACCCTCATAATTTATCATCCATTGTACACCAAATCTATCGGTAAACATTCCGAAATAAGAACCCCAAAACATTTTTCAAAGTTTAAATAAGTGTTTACTGCTGCCATTATTTTTAATTTATTTGTTTTGAAAGCTTTTGATTTATTATAGCTACTAATTCGGTTATAATATGCTCAAGTTCTTTTTTATGAAGTTTCACCTCATCCATGTTTTGCAGGTATACCATGCGCCTGTCTTTATATTCCCCTTTAAGTATTTCTGATTTAATTGTTGCTATGTCCGCATGATGAAAAACCAGATGAACATGTTTTGTGGCCCTTGCATTAAATGTTACCATGTCTTCATCTTTATAATAATAGCTTGGAGCGGCCCATTTTATGCGCTCCTTTATTTCTTCATTTACATTTTTTATTATTGATCTTACACTTTCAATTTCCGTTTTCAAAGGGTGCGCAAGATTGTACATATATTCCTTTACTATTACAACATCATCTTTTTCTTTTTTATTTTTCATATTCCTTTTTATTCAAAATTTGACAAATCTTATTCAGTTGATGAATATGCCGTTGCGTATGAAAAAGAATAAAGTTTATTGCTTCCAATCTTGTAAGGAAACCAATTCCGGGAAATTCAAAACTTGCACAGGTTTTGGTAAGGTCTAAAGTAACCACGGCTTCAAGCATTGATGATTTTGTGCTCTCTAAGGAATCTGCTAACTCTCTTTTTTTATAATAAATATCATGAGGAACAACAAAATGCGGGGGATTCATTTTAGTATTAAAGTTTAAGAAAATAGCTTTAATTTTTTCAACAAATTCGTCCGGTGCTCTTGGTGTTTCAATAAGAGGTCCATGTAAAATTTTTAGAAATGCAGACATTGACATAACAAGGTGTTGCGTTACTTGTCCAATTGTCCAACTGCCTTCAAAAGGAATTGTGTTTAGCTCTTCCTGGTCAACTGTAGAAACCAATTGTACCAACTGGGTGAGGGTTTTATTTAAATCTGCATGGAGGTTTGTTTTAATCATCTGGAATAGTTTAGTATTTAAACATTGAAGTTAGTTTTCACCCAATAGGTTCATTGGTATTTCATCGCTTCATAGCCTAACAATCTTCTGTACAAACCAATTTGCCCAATGCAATATGATTCACGGTCTATAATAACGTAATTGCATCAAATAAACTTAACTCATCACCGGGTATTCCATAAGCTTCTGCACTTTGTAATTGTTTATCGCTTAACTGGAGCAATGCATTTCTTAGCACCGGTGTAATAATTTCCCAATCGCTTTTAAATTCCGTTAAGGATGGATAAATTATTTTATCCTCAATTCCCCTGTGACAATGGAAAAGATCATAAGTCGTTTGCTTAAGGTTTATGCCTGCTGCATTCGCTAATTCGTAACGTTCATGTACAAGGCTGCCTGCAAGCCATGCAATATGGTTGGCCTTTATATGCAACCTGTTCTGAGCATCTTTATGAGATATATCTTCAATAACATTTAAAAATAGCTTTGTATGCAAATCATACAAAAGAATAAGGGTGTCTATGGGAGTACTTCGTGCAAATTCTTTTTCTGTTTTCATATTCATTTAGTTCAACCCATAGCCCATAAATTGCTTTCTGCTATTCCTAAATTATCCCGGTCTTATTCTTCCTGGGTAATAGTAACATCTGCGCAGGCATTACATGTACTTCATCGCTTCGTAATTTAAAAGCCTTCTCCATAAAGCAATTTGTCCAATGATGTTAGCCTCCCGATAAATTATAAAGCTTATAAGATCATAGTGACTCATCATCATTCCCGGCATCATCTCAAATTTTTCATCAAGCTTTTGATCGCTAACTTGAAGCAGCGCATCCTTCAACAAAGGAGAAATAACATCAAGGTCTTTTTTGAATGCTGCAAGGGACGGGTAGGTAATATCATCCTGTATGCCTTTGTTATTGGCATACAATTCTTCTGCAGATTGCTTTTTATCAATCCCAAGGTCATTTGCTAATTCATACCGCTGTTGCACAAAACTTCCCGTTAGCCATGCAATATGGTTAGCCTTTGTATTTAAACGGTTATGAGCATCTCCATCTGAAATTCCATCAATTACTTTTGGAAAAAATGTTGTGTGCATATCAAAAAGCACTAAGTGCGAAAACATCCTGTTGCTTGTTGGTTGTGTTTGCATTGGTAAAATTTTAAATGTTCATTACAAACCTACTCTGTTCTCTTAGAATATATACGGTGTAGATGCGGCTACTTTAGGGGTTGTTTGCGACACTGCTTTATCCTATTTTCATGCTATGAAGCACATATCCATACTTGTACCGGAAGGCGCTATTTTAGGCAGCCTTGAAGGAACCCGTCAGTTATTTACACAGGTAAATGAGTTCTTAAAAGTTAGGGGCGAACGTCCTGCATTTAAAGTGCAACTTGTAGGTCTTTCAAAGCGAACGTTGCTAACCGGTGGATTGTTTACAGTAAATACGGATGTTGTTTTAGAGGATATTAAAAAAACGGACCTTATTATTATACCAGCCATTGATGGAGAAATGGAGCAGGCGTTAAAAAACAACAAGGATTTTATTCCATGGATTATTGAACAATATAATAATGGGGCAGAGGTGGCCAGCCTGTGCCTTGGTGCTTTTTTGCTGGCATCCACTGGTTTATTAAATGGTAAAAAATGTGCTACACATTGGATGGCGGAAAATTCGTTCAGGCAATTGTTCCCGGAGGTAGAACTTGTAACAGAAAAGATTATAACAGATGAACATAGGTTATACTCAAGCGGTGGCGCTTTCTCTTATCTCAATCTTATTTTATACCTGATAGAAAAATACGCCGGACGTGACATGGCGATTCTTTCTGCTAAGGTATTTGCTATAGAGATAGACCGTAATGATCAATTGTCGTTTGTAATTTTTCAAGGTCAAAAAGCGCATGAAGATGAACCTATTAGAAAGGCGCAGGAATTTATAGAAAAAAATTACGGTGATAAGATAACAGTTGATCAGTTAACATCAATGCTGGCATTAGGTAGAAGAAATCTTGAGCGCAGGTTTAAAAGAGCCACCTCTAACTCTATAGCAGAATATATACAAAGAGTAAAAATTGAAGCGGCGAAAATGAGCTTTGAATCTTCCTATGAAAATGTAAATGAAGTAATGTATAAAGTTGGCTATACAGATACAAAGGCTTTCCGTACTACGTTTAAAAAGATAACGGGCTTGTCGCCTTTAGAGTATCGTAATAAATATAATAGAGAATTGAGGGTAGGAGCGTAGTGAAGTTAATGAGTGCCTCAATAATACAGGCAGAGCTTCTTGAGTTAAAGTACGGTTTAAGTACAATTGCGTTAAGCGTAAAACCGTAAGTTTTGAGATATGAAAAGCATACTTGAGCGGTGAAGTTTTTATTAAACACCACCCTGCAAGGAATACAAAGCTTAAAGATAAAGACTGCTAAACCCGGATTTATATCAAAAGCATTGAGCTATTACCGCTTCTATTACTAATCAATAATGTTTACTTGTCTTTTAATTTTCTAATATTCTTTTTTACGTTTTCGGTACAATGCTCAATCAACTGATCAACGAGCTGATAAATTTGTGGCGTATGAAGTGGCTTTGTTACAAACCCGGCGCCAAAACTTCTGGCAAACGCAGTTTCTGATGGTAAGGTAGATGTAGAAAATAATACAATCGGCACTTCCTCAAAATCCTGCATTTTTCTAATATCCCTTAATACTTCTTTGCCATTTTTATAAGGCATGTTTATGTCAAGAATAATGAGGCACGGCAAGGGTTCCAAAGTTTTTAACCTATTAACATAATTCAGTAATTCAACACCATCGTTGAATGAAACTAACTTTATGCTTTGGGAATATTCCTCAAAAGCTTCTCTTACTAATTCAATATCATCCAGGTCATCATCAGCATAAAGCACAAGGCTTTTTGGAGGCAAAGATTTTGTCATAATGTGGCTTGTAAAGGCAAAGATTAAGAATGTGGAAGAAACTGTGAAAAATATTTAAACACATCCTTCAATCTTCATCATTGTCTTTATCCAAATCCCTGATGTGTATTTGATTAAGGTAAGGTTCCAATATTTCAGAACTTTCAGAAGTGGAGATAAAATTTACATCCTTTCTATAATCTTTGTAAGAAATTTCAACATAAAAGCCATAAAGCTGGTATAAGATCATTTTTTGTGCATCAACTATTCTTTTGCCTACGTGCACTCCGTCTCTTTGAAGAATATTAAGTTGCATTTCTTTCGAAAGTAGATTAAACTCTTTTAGATTAATGGCTTTTTTTGTCATACCTACTTTACGTTTTCAATTACAAAATGGCTTGTCAATTTATATTATGAGACAATAAAGGTATCAATTGCAATTATTTATTAACGGATGAGTATTTGGCATATTCATCAGGGTATATTTAGCAACTTGTTTAGCTTCATTAGTGCAAAAGTTAGTCTGCCAATAGCATCAAACATTAATCCAACAACCTTGGTCAGGAAGAATAAAGAACAAAACCCCTCATGAATGAGAGGTTTCGTTACTTAACCCCAGGATTAACGGATTAAAACGGGGCGTCGTAAAAGTATAGTATACATCCCGCTGTACAAATAGTAAACTTACGATCTTAAAAAATTCACGCTTCAATCTTCTCCCGGCCAGTGGCTTCTTTTAGAAAAGCCAGGAAGGATTGCCGTGTAGCGTGTAGCAGCAATTTATTATCTTTCTTATTCATTTACTCTTTATGCGCCTTGTACCTTTTATTATTTCTGTAGTAATTACTTCCTTATTAATATTTGGAGGCAACAAAAAATGGGGTGCTATTCCGCCGCCGGGAAAATTTTTAAGTCCGCAGGAAGGCTTCTGGCAAAATGCAGAACCCACAGACAATGATTTTTCTGAATCCCTCTCCTTCATGCAACTACAAGGTAAAGCCGATGTATTTATAGATGACCGCTTAGTGCCACACATCTTTGCCGAAAATGATGCAGATGCTTTTTTTATACAGGGATACCTTCATGCAAAATTCAGGCTCTGGCAAATGGAATTTCAAACAATGGCTGCTGCTGGAAGGGTTAGCGAAATTTTAGGGGCTGACCCAAGATTTTTACGTTATGACCGTGAGCAGCGGCGCCTGGGAATGGTATACGCAGCTGAGGGTGCAGTGAAAGAAATGGACAAAGATCCAATTTCCAAATTGGCAGTAGAAGCGTACACTAACGGGGTTAACGCTTACATACATACACTAACAGAAAGTGCACTGCCAATAGAATATAAATTACTTGACTACAAGCCTGAACCATGGAGTAAATTAAAAGTGGCCTTGTTTTTAAAAATGATGAGCAAGGATCTCGCTGGCTTTGAACGTGACCTTGAGTTTACCAATGCAAAATCTGTTTTTAATACTGATGAATTAAAAATAATTTTTCCCGAATTCTCAGATTCTTCTGTTCCCATTATTCCTAAAGAAACAGTTTTCCAATTTCCGGAAAATATGCCTGTACCTCCTGCCAGCGCTGATTCTTTATATTTTAAAAAAGATACGTCTATACAAGCTATTGAAGTAAATAAACCTGACCGGACCAATGGAAGTAATAGCTGGGCGGTTAGCGGCGTCAAAACAAGAAGTGGCGCACCTATTTTGTGCAACGATCCTCATTTAGGTCTAACCCTTCCTTCTATATGGTTCGAAATGCAGATCAGCACACCGGACATGAATGTGTACGGCGCAACGTTTCCTGGCGCACCTACAGTAATCATTGGCTTTAATGATAAAATTGCTTTTGGCTTCACCAATGCGATGAGAGATGTAAAAGATTATTACCAGCTTAGATTTAAGGATGCATCTAAAAAGCAATATTGGTATAATGGAGCATGGCAGGATGCCGCACAAAGAGTGGAAATCATAAAAGTAAAAGGTGCCGCTGACTATTATGATACGGTTGCTTATTCAACGTTTGGCCCTGTTATGTATGACCAAAGCTTTGTAACCGATTCTACTAATAATACTGCTCTTGCCGTGCGATGGATTGCGCATGATCCGTCGAATGAAATACTGATGTGGCTGAAGCTTAATAAGGCTACAAATTATGCTGATTTTGAAGCAGCGATCAAAACCTTTGTATGCCCGGGCCAAAACATGTTGTTCGCTTCAAAAGGTGGAGACATTGCGCTATGGCAACAAGGCAGCTTTCCGGCAAGGTGGAAAGGGCAGGGACTTTACGTTATGCCTGGGGAAGATGATAGTTATCAATGGCAGGGAATAATTCCACAGGATGAAAATCCTCATGTCCTTAATCCCGCCCAGGGATACATTCAAAGTGCCAATCAGCATCCTGTTGATTCTTCGTATCCCTATTTTGCCCCGGGAAATTATATTGTTCCAAGAGGTGTCCGTATCAACGAACGATTAATATCAATGCAAAGGATAACACCGCAAAATATGATGGGGTTGCAAAACGATTATTATAGTACTTCCGCTGAAGACTTTGTTCCCTTTTTATTGCGGTATGTTGACGAAAGTAAGTTAGGAAGTGAAGCAAACAAATATCTTGAGGAAGTGAAAAAATGGGATTTTTATGCTACGCCGAACTCCAGGGCGATGACAATTTACCAGGCATGGGTTGATAGCCTGGAAGCATTAGTTTGGGAAGATCGCTTTGCCCAGGCAAACATCAGGGTGAGGCCAGACGAGCAAACCCTGATGGAAGCCTTACTCAAAGACTCTGCTTTTATCTATATTGGGGACATTAGAACACCGCAGAAAGAAACGATTAATGACCAGGTTACTTTTGCCTTGAAAAATGCATCAGCGGGGCTTTTAAAAGAAGAGGGTAAGAATGGACTAATATGGTGGAAGCATAAAAATCCATCAATCTTTCATTTGCTTAGCACTATTCTTCCTTTCGCTGCTACAGGTTTAGAGGTGGGCGGTTGGGGTAATACGGTTAATGCAATAAAATCAACCCACGGGCCAAGCTGGCGCATGGTTGTACAACTAACAACACCCACTGAGGCTTATGGCATATACCCCGGCGGGCAAAGCGGCAACCCGGGAAGCAGGTTCTACCAGAATTTTATAAAAGACTGGGCTAAAGGAAAGTATTATACCCTTTGGTTGATGAGCAGGGCAGAGGTTCATGACAAAAGAATTAAATGGAAAATGATTTTTACTAACGCTTAATTACAAAGAATGAGATTTTTATTATCTGTTGTATTGATTATAGTTTCAGGTTTTATCGCCGGTTTATTTTCTCCATGGTGGAGCATTGCCATTGTTTCATTTCTCGTTTCATTATTGCTGCGTCAATCTTTAGGTAAAAGTTTTCTTTCAGGATTTATTGGAATTTTTTTATTATGGGGCATTGTTGCATTTTGGATAGATATAAAAAATGAAAGTATTCTCTCACAAAAAATTGCGCAGCTATTTCCTTTGGGAGGCTCGTCTACCTTGCTTATTTTAATAACAGCTTTTGTAGGTGGGCTTGTTGGTAGTTTTGCAGCTATGGCTGGCGCATCCATCTACCCGCGAAAAAAAAGGTATGGGTTACATCCTTCATAAAAATGGAGTAACAGTTTGTATTTTCCATACTTCGATTTTTATACCTTCGCGATTCCTTTAACCCAGATTAATCAACTTTTATGGCATTGACATCAACAACTATCCAACCAACTGAAAATATCACAAACACTCCTGTTACTCCCAAACATACCATTGGCGGTGGCGAAATAACCTCACTTTTAGGTGCTATCATGCTTTCAGTTTATGCCGGGCAAAAAAGCCGTAAACAATTACGCAAGATCAAACGCCAGATGGCTTTTCTGCTAATAAAACAAAAATTAAAAAATGCTTTCACGAAAGCTGCCACTGACAGAAAAACGCTAACTCTTGTTTTGATAGCGGTGCTTATTGTAGCACTTGTATTAATTGAACCTTTGGCAGCCCTGGTATTAGCAATCATAGGATTAGTACTATTGCTGGCAGGCGTTATTTAAACCTTTCTATAAATCTTTAGCTTAAAGGGTTTCTTAGCCTTGCGTTCAAATTTGGTCAGTATTGATGTTATGTTGGCACATTTCAGATGCTATCCTGCTGATCTAAAAGTTAAACCCATGCCTGTACTTCATAACAGAGTTTCTCAAAAAGAATTAAAACAGCGCTTGTACGAAGAAAACGTACATCGTACAACTGTTTCTTTTTATAGGTATTTTCAAATCAATGATCCGCAGGTATTCCGTGATGAGCTATACAAGAATTTAGAAGCCCTAAAAGTTTTCGGACGTATTTATATTGCAGAAGAAGGCATCAATGCCCAGGTAAGCATACCTGATTATAACTTTGAAGCATTCAGAAATTATCTGTTTTCTATCACTGCTTTAAACGGCGTTCGTTTAAATATTGCCGTAGATGATGATGGTAAATCTTTTTGGGTACTTAAAATAAAAGTGCGGGAAAAGATTGTTGCTGATGGAATTGCTGATCCATCATTTAGCATGCAAAAAAAAGGCAGCTACGTAACTGCTGAAGAATTTAATAAGCTAACTGAAAATCCCGAAACAATAGTGGTAGATATGCGTAACCATTATGAGTTTGAAGTAGGCCATTTTGAAAAAGCAATTGAAATTCCGTCAGATACTTTTCGCGACCAGCTGCCTATGGCTGCTGACCTGCTTAAAGATGAAAAGGGCAAGAATATTATCATGTATTGCACCGGTGGTATTCGTTGCGAGAAAGCCAGTGCCTATTTATTGCACAAGGGCTTTTCCAATGTTTATCATTTGGAAGGAGGCATTATTAACTACGCGAATGAGGTAAAAGAAAAAGCGCTATCCAATAAATTTAAAGGTAAAAATTTTGTTTTTGATGACCGGCTGGGTGAGCGGATTTCAGAAGAGATTATTGCCACTTGTCATCAATGCAATCTTCCGGCGGACAATCATACAAATTGCAAAAACGATGGCTGTCATTTGCTTTTTATACAATGCGAGGAATGTAGTATAAAGTATGACGGATGTTGCAGCAGGGAGTGCCAAACCATTTATCTTCTTCCATTAGAGGAACAAAAGAAACTGAGACAAGGAATAGATAAAGGCAGAAGTGTTTTTAATAAATCAAAAGAACGGTTAAGACCGAAATTAACCGAATTAAATAAAGGTGATTGACTCCCATTTTAAAATAATTTATCTGTGTTCCGGGAGTTCATTTATCAAACACTTTAGCAAGTAACTGAACAATATGTTTTCCATGGAAGAAACTATTTACATACCTATAGCAGAAATGAAATTGGTTTTTCATTCTATTCTTATAAAAAATAATTTCTCTGAAACTACTGCAGCAGCCTGTGCTGACATCTTTACTGCCAATAGTATTGATGGTGTTTACACCCACGCTGTAAACCGTTTTCCACGCTTTGTTCAAAATGCAAAAGATGGGCACGTAAAGCCAGGTGCCGTTCCTTCTTTGCTGCATAGTTTTGGCGGTATTGAGCAATGGGATGGCAACCTTGGCCCCGGCCCATTGAATGCTGTGCAAGCAACAGAAAGAGCTATGCATTTATCACAAAAAAACGGTATTGGCTGTGTGGCTTTGGCCAATACCAATCATTGGATGCGTGGTGGCTATTATGGATGGCAGGCAGCTAAAAAAGGGTTCGTTTTTATTGGGTGGACGAATACAATTGCCAATATGCCGGCATGGAATGCTATGGACAGCAAACTGGGTAATAACCCTCTGGTTGTTGCCATTCCCTTTAATGATGAAGCTATTGTTTTAGATATGGCCATGTCTCAATTTTCCTATGGCAGTATGGAGCAGGCCGTAATAAAAGGGGAGCATTTGCCTGTATCAGGAGGCTATGATAAAGAGGGAAATTTGACCACAAACCCGGCTGAAATTTTGGCTTCAAACAGGCCGATTGCCATAGGTTACTGGAAGGGTGCAGGCTTATCATTGCTGCTGGATATTTTAGCCACTATTTTGTCCTCGGGACTTTCAACCAAAGAGATTTCTAAACAAAGGTCAGAGCATGCTTTATCGCAGGTGTTTATTGCTATTGATATAACGAAGCTTTCTAATTATTCTTCTATTTCATCGTTAATTAATAATATTATTCTTGACTATCAGCAATCCATTCCTACAGACAATTCTAAAAATATCAAATATCCTGGAGAAAGAGTTTTAGAAACTAGAAAGAAAAACAGTTTGCAAGGTATTCCAGTTCTTAAAAGCATTTGGCAGGGGATTCAGAATTTATAACCTCTATTGGCGTTTCACTCTGAATGTAAAATTCATTGGGTGTATTGTCGAGTCTTGTTTTTCAAAATTTCCACTAAAACTGCCGGATATGAATCCCTGTTGATTACCATATTCCGTGATGCGTACCATGGGGATTTGCTTCATATTGTACGTTGTATCATTGTTTACAAAGAAAATGCCTTCCATTGGGTAGTCACCTGGTGCTGCATTTCCTTTGAAAGTGAAATGCAGGTAATCATTTCCGTTGCTGGAAATTATATCAGCTGATGTTCGTGCAGCGGCATTGTCACGATTGACACTGAATGAATCTACAGGAGTTGTATAGGCGTAATTTTTAGTGCCAATGGTAAAATTTATCGTGCTTGCAACATTTATCTTGCAAGCTGTTATTTTTCCAGTAACGGCATTGCTACCAGCTGTTATGGATAACGAGATTGTATCACTTACCTTATTTGCTACTACATCATAAGCGTTTATGTAGGCATTAAAAGTCCCTGCATTACAATTAGTGACTTGTACCGAAAAATTACCATTCGTAATATTTGTTCTATAATTCTTTCCATTAAAAAGCACATTTACCAAACCGCTATTAAGAACAATGTTATTGCAATCAACAACGGAGCCAGTTAATGTAGAATTATAAGTGGCAAGATTTGTTTTAATAGCCCCCAGATTGGTATTAGTGCTAAATGGTCCTATTTGCTGTGTGTAAATTAATAGGTTGCAGCTACTGAAAACTTTTAATTGTAAAATTTGATTGGCTGGTATCTTGCCTACAATTTTTCCTCCTCTATCCGAAAATCCCGTTGCTGATATGCTGGCTCTGTCACCGCTTCCCCCCATTGTGATTTCAACCTTTGCCTGAACATCATTATTTGCCTCATCTTTAATGATTGCTTCAAAGTTAATTAAGGGGTAGGGGACGTCTACATTCCAAAAAGAAAAATGAGAAACCGTACCAACGTAACTGTTGCCTTGTTTCGTAGCACTTCCTTCTTTTTTCCAAAAGCCTGTCGTGTCGTTAAAATACCACAGTGGAATAACTTGTGGCGCCAAAGATTGTTGCGGCAAAGTAATTGGAAAGTTAATTACAGCAGTTTTACCCGTGGCTAATTGAAGCTTTTCTCCATTAGCACCATTTAATTCTACGGCCATCATACCAAAAGACTGCAAGACCACCTCTTTATTATCATCACCAATACCTCTTAGCGCACCCGGCATGATTGCAGCAAAATTTGAAGCAGATGGTTTGAGGTGGAATGCTGCAACAGTTACTGTGCCTGCGTAAAGGATGTTGGTATTTGAATTCATAACAGCGTTGGGGCCAAAATTAATAGAGCCTCCAGATGGGATTGTAATTGTTCCACCTGAACTAGCGCTAAAAGTTCCGGCAACTGTCTTTGGAATAAGCTCTATTTCCAGGTAATGCTGGCATTTGCACTAACTAGCATTGTTCTTGAACCGGTAAAGTAACCGCTCTTATCAACCTTTATGAATCCTGCATCTTTATCAATAGCTACTCCGTTGAATAAAAAATTACCGTTTACGTCAGTAATAGTTGCTCCAAATGCAGTACTAACAACAGCCCCGGCTATGGGAATTACTTTTTCATCTATAATACGGCCTGAGATGTCGGCCTGCACAGTTTTTGGTATTTCTATAACAGGTGATGGGCCCTATCTACTTCCCTCTGACACGATACGATTATTAATATTAGAAGCAGGATAACAGAAAAAAAATAAGAGCCTTTTTGAAGCATAAAGGGGGTTTAGTGATGGTTGCAAAAAACTTAACGGCTGTAAAATAAAAAAACTGTTTCAGTAATGAAACAGTTTTATAAAATAATAATTTAATGTTACGATAAATGAGCTTCAATCTTCTTAACAAAATTCGATTTTGGTTGAGCACCTACAAGCTTGTCAACCACCTGGCCATCTTTAATAAAAAGAATTGCAGGAATGCTTGTAATACCGTAATTCATGCTGATTTGGGGATTCTCATCAACATTTACTTTACCAATGTTTACCTTACCATCATATTCTTTTGACAGCTCGTCAATAACCGGCCCAATAGCGCGGCACGGTCCACACCACTCAGCCCAAAAATCTACAACAGTTAATTTATCGGAAGTAATGACTTCGTTTTGAAAATTTGAATCTGTGAATGCTTTAGCCATAATTATGTATTTATAGTCTTCAATAATATGTTCTCTTTTGCAAATTTAACTCCAATAAGTTTATTAGTGCTCTGTTGTCAGTTAATGGTTGACAATGGCAGTTAATTACAAATAACATTTACTTCAATTTCTGGCTTTTCTTCAAGAAATGCAATGAGATCATTATTCATTTCCAAGCCGTTGTCAAGAGAAGCTAAACTGATCTTCCAATTATTTTTCGGTTCTGACACAATTACCTTTAAGGTTGATTTACCAGGAAACATCTTTATATTTTTTTCAAAAAATTCAACCATATCCTTTTCTATGTTACGTACGTCTATTGCCAGTTGTAATTGCTTTGTTAAAGTTCTTTTTATATTCTCTGCTAAAGAAATAGTAGCGATCTTAAATTCATATTCAGGCTTATTATATCGTTGTTTAAAGCTTCCACAGATAAGAAGTGCCTGGCCCAAGTGCAGGTAAGAGTTGTACCGTACATAATCATCGCCCCAAAGCATTACTTCTGTTTTGCCGGTATAATCTTCTACAGTAAAAGCTCCGAACTTATTACCCTGTTTTGAAATACGGTGGTTAGCTTCTGTAACGAGGCAAAGTAACCGGTAACTTTTTGAAGGAGTTATTGCAGTAACACCTGCCTCTTTTACTTCATTAAAATCCTGTAAAGAAGTAAAGTCGTAATGTTTGAATTCGAATTTGTAGTGATCAAGTGGATGGCCACTTAAGAAGATGCCAGTAACCTGCTTTTCATGATCAAGTTGCACCGTTAATGGCCAGGGAGCACAGGGCTGAATGTGTGGTGTACGTATTTCCATTACGGAGGAGAGGTCACCAAACAAAGTGTTAGCAGCATTACTGTTTTGTGCCTGCACTATGTTTCCATATTTAATGATCCTTTCAAGACCATTTACAGAATCGCCTTCGCCAATACAAAAATATTGCGCCCTGTGAAGCGTTTTAAAGAAATCGAAAGCACCGGCATAAATTAAATTTTCAATTGTTTTTTTGCCAACTGTTTTTTGATTGATGCGGCGCATAAAATCAAAAACATCTACATAATTGCCCCCTTTTTGGCGTTCTTCAATAATGCTTTCAATAGCATTTTCTCCAACTCCTTTTAAGCCACCTAAACCAAATCTTATTTCGCCAGACTTATTTACTGCAAAGCCTTTTAATGATTCATTTATATCAGGCCCCAAAACTTTAATGCCTACCTTTTTACATTCTTCCATAAAGAAGGTTAGCTTTTCAATAGCACCCGCGTTATTTAAAACAGCCGACATATAATCAGCAGGGTAGTGGGCTTTTAAATAAGCAGTTTGATACGCTACTAATGCATAGCAGGTAGAATGTGATTTGTTGAAGGCATATTGTGCAAACGCCTCCCAATCGGTCCAGATTTTTTCGAGTTCTTTTTTCGGGTGGCCCTTAACAGTAGCTCCATCAATGAATTTGCTTTTCATTTTATCAAGCGTCTTCCTGTCTTTTTTGCCCATTGCTTTACGCAACACATCTGCATCACCCTTACTAAAGCCGCCAATCTTTTGTGCAAGCAACATCACCTGTTCCTGGTACACTGTGATCCCATAAGTTTCTTCAAGATATTCCGCCATATCAGGCACATCGTACTTCACTTCTTCACGTCCATGTTTTCTATCAACGTATTGTGGTATATACGCCATAGGACCCGGGCGGTACAAAGCATTCATAGCAATCAGATCTGAAAACTGATCTGGCTTTAGCTCTTTTAAGTACTTCTGCATGCCCGGACTTTCAAACTGGAAAGTGCCGATGGTATCGGCCCGCTGGTATAATTGATAGGTCAGTTCATCATCAAGAGGAATGGTATCAATATCAATGACAACTCCATGGTTCTGCCTGATCATTTCCAAAGCATTCTTAATAATGGTAAGGGTTTTTAATCCAAGAAAGTCCATCTTAAGAACACCGGCATCTTCAATAATTTTTCCTTCAATTTGTGTTACTAAAAGATCAGAGTCTTTTGCAATACAAACAGGAATTATATTCATCAGGTTATCAGGAGCGATGATGATTCCTGCAGCGTGAATACCTGTATTACGAACCGATCCTTCCAGCCGTTCTGCTTCATGTAATACCTGGCTGCGAATATCATGGCCATTGTATATTTCTCTTAGTCTTTTTACATTTTCTATATCATCTGCTCCAAAGCCTTCTTTTTCTTCCAGCGATTTTTCGCCTTCCTTAATTGTAAGTGGCGCCTTTAATACACGCCTTAATTCAACACCCGGCCTGTCGGGAACCATCTTGGCTAAAATATTTGATTCAGCAAGTGGCAAGTCCATCACTCGGGCTACATCTTTTATACTCATTTTGGCCGCCATAGTGCCATAAGTAACGATCTGTGCTACCTGGTTGCGGCCGTATTTTTTTACTACATAATCAATTACTTTTTGTCTTCCTTCATCATCAAAATCCGTATCAATATCTGGCATAGATTTACGGTCTGGATTTAAAAAACGTTCGAATAGAAGGTTGTATTTGATAGGATCTATGTTGGTAATGCCAATACAATAGGCTACTACAGATCCTGCTGCTGATCCACGACCCGGGCCTACAAATACACCAAGATCTCTTCCGGCCTGTATAAAATCACCCACAATTAAAAAATAGCCAGCAAAGCCCATTGTTTTTATGGTATGCAATTCAAAACTCAGGCGTTCTTCTACATTCTGTGCTATATCTCCATAACGTTTTTTAGCCCCTTCATAAGTAATATGTTTCAGGTATTCCCACTGGTTTAAATTACTATCGTTGTGTACCTGAAATTCTTTTGGAATGGGAAAGGCCGGAAGTAATATATCTTTTTTAAGATTCAACACTTCAACACGATCAACAATCATGTTTGTATTATCAATAGCCTGTGGTATATCGCTGAAAAGTTTTTTCATTTCTTCAGCGCTCTTAAAATAAAACTGGTCGTTGGGAAATTTGAAACGACGGTTTTTTAAATTAAGATCATCATTTACAAAATCATCAAAGCCCGGTGTACTTTGTTTTTCACCGGTGTTAATGCATAGAAGAATGTCATGTGCATTATAATCATCCTGGTCAGTATAATGACTGTCATTGGTAGCTATAACCGGCACATTATATTTCTTAGAAAACTTTAAAAGTGTTTGATTAATGACCTCTTGTTCCTTAATGTTGTGTCGTTGTATTTCGATAAAATAATCTTCTCCAAACATATCGAGCCACCACTTAAATTCCTGCTCCGCTTTCTCCTCACTTTCATGTAAAATAGTTTGGGGCACATAAGCACCAATACAGCACGTGGTAGCTATCAAGCCTTCATGATATTTTTCTATAAGTTCTTTATCAATCCTTGGGTACTTGCTATACATCCCTTCGAGATAGCCAAGGGAAGTAAGTTTAATTAGATTTTGATAGCCAATGCTATTTTTTGCCAGGAGCACCTGGTGATAACGTTGGTCTTTTTGGTCTTTAGTAAAGGACTTTTTGGAACGGTCCGCTACTACATAAAATTCACAACCTACAACTGGTTTTACTTTTAATGAGCCATCCTCGTTCTTATGTTTATATGCTTCCGCAACAAACTCAAATGCACCAAACATATTTCCATGGTCTGTTATAGCAATTGCAGGCATATTATCAGCCGATGCTTTCTTATATAGTGATTGTATTGATGCTGCGCCATCTAATAATGAAAACTGTGTATGTACATGTAAATGAGAAAATTTCATTGATTACACCTCTATATCTTTTAACAAGGTTTGAAGAAGGCTGCAATTTAATACCCTTATGGGCAATATGTCTCAATGTTAAACGTTGAATTTATTCCACATTCTGTGGGAAAAAAACTATATTTTCGTCAATATCCAACCAAAAGAAAGCCACATGGTTAAAACGCTTATTGTTTTATTTGCCTTATTACTGGGATCATCAGCCTCCCTGAGCGCACAAAAAAATAAGAAAAGCAGCCCTAGAACAGAAGTTAAGTTTCTTGAAGACATACAGGTAGGTATAACTCCATCATCTGCTGAAGAGCGTTCAAAATTTTCCGATATTGAAACAAGGTATTTTGCACAACGGGAAATTACCTCAACTTCTAACAGCACTTTCAAAATAGAAAGTGCCTCAAAAATTCAATTAAAATATTCATTGCTTTTAGATGTTGAAGTAGAACAATTACAAAACACTGCTTTGTACTCCAGTATTGATATTTGGTATGGTACCCGTTACAGGTTAGGCGGCGCTACAAAAGATGGTATTGATTGTTCTGCTCTAACACAAATTACTTATGCCACACAATATGGTATCAATATTCCAAGAACGGCCCGTGAGCAATATGATGCAACTCAACGCATTTCACGAATTGATTTAAAAGAAGGTGACCTTGTCTTCTTTAATACCCTGGGCGGGGTTTCTCACGTCGGCATCTATCTTCAGAACAATAAGTTCTATCATGCTTCCTCTTCAGGAGTTACCATTAGTGATTTGTTTGATCCTTATTGGGAAAAACGTTTTATTGGCGTGGGAAGATACCAGAAACCAGCAGATACATTTGTTTTTTCAAAGCTTTAAACGTTTTCTAAACGTATTTAATACCGGCTTAAGGTCGGGTGTTAGTTTCAACTTTATCACGCCTGCAGCAAACAAAGCTACAAACAACAGACTTCTCAACACGATCCACAAGAATCCTTGCTGATGATTGAATATGTAGAAAGAGGCATAGTAACATCCGACTGCTAACAACAAAGTATAAACTGTATTAAGATTAAAGGGTTGCATGTTGAACCGTTTCAGTAAGAACCAATAGCGTATTGCATTATAAATGCTAAAGGCAATAAGGTTTGAAATAGCCGGGCCAATTACACCCATTTGCCTTGTTAAAATATAGTTCAGTGGTAATGCCAGAGACAATAATACAAGCCCACTAATAAACTCAAATTTCCAATAAGTGGAGGTGCCAATGATCTGTGAATTTACTCCTGTACCCATATCAATGATCTTTGTGATGCCTAAGAAAAAAAACACCCACTTAGCTTCATTATATGATTCCTGCAAATTGAAGGTTTTTATCCCATCCTCAAAATTCAGCCAGATAAGCGAAAACATGGCCGTGGAAAAAATAAGTTGATTGATAGAAGAGCGGTGATAAATACGGTTTATTTTTTCATAATCCTTATTTTTCCATGCCTGTGATAAAGGCCCAATGGAAGAAGAAATAATGCCTCGCTGTGGCGCTTGTATCAGGCTGCTAATGTTTTGTGCCAGCGTAAAAATTGCGGCAACAGCAAGACCGTTCGGCAAAACTGCAGCAATAACAATTGTATCAAACACATTGGCAAGTGTGTAAATTAGTTGCCCACCCCAAACAAAGGAAACTAAGGTTATTATTTTTTTGAAAAGCTTTCGGCTAAGGTTGCTTATGGATAAACTGAAGTGTAGCCGGTGGGTTACTAAAAGATAAGCGGCAATAAATAAAGCAATGAAAATATAGAGGAAAGAATAAAATTTTATGAAGACATCAAACTTTTTAATAAAGCCAAGCGTGGATAAAACAATCAATAATGTAATCAATAGGCGAAAAAGCACTTCTTTTGAAAAATTGGTTAACACGGCTTTTTCGTGCTGCCAGGAGTAGGCTTCAAATATGGAAAAAACGGTGAGTCCGAAACCAAAAAGAAAAATCCAGTAGTAGTAATGAATAATGCCTGGAGAGTTGGCAAATATTTTATCAATCAAAACATCTTTAAAAACCAATCCTGCAATAGTAACCAGTAAAAAGCCTGTAGTGCTTAACAGTAGTGCGATTGTAAGCATATCATTTTTTTCTTTTGGCAAGCGGTCTTTATAATAAGGAAAAAATTTATGGATATACGTTATCATTCCTAGGTTAGCTACTGAATACATGATATTGGCAAAAGCAATAAAGAGACCAGTCAGCCCATACTCTTCTTTTGTAAATCCTCCTTCCCGTGTAAATAAATAGGTATTAAAAAAACCAAGCGCAAAGCCAATATATACCACGACAGATGAAATGATGCTTTGCTTGCGAATGGTGCTCATCAGGTGAAGTTAGTGAATGGTAAAAAGTGAATGGTCAATGGTGAAAAGTGAATGGTCAATGGTGAATGGTGAGTGGGCAATGGTGAACAGTCAAATAAGATTAATGCACGTAATAACCCTATACTTTTTTTACATTGATATAAAAGTTTTTATCAACCTCTATTTCCTTTAAATTGGATTTATCCCTTTTAAATTTTGTCCATTCAGTTGTCGGTTCTAACCACTGACCGTTTGATAACCTTACAGGCATATCAAAACCTCTAATGCAATTTGTCCAACGGTATTCCAGCTTATAATCTTTTGCTTTTAGTTCTAAAACCGGTATCTGGCTATTGCGTAAGTATTGGTCAAAAACTTTGGTCAAATTTTTTCCACCTTGCTTGCTTATATATTCTTCTATTTGTTTGGAAGTAACCAACTGATGATAATAGGTTTTATTAAGGCCTCTTAAAATATTTCTGAATAAAGAATCATTATTGATTATCTGGCGAATTGTGTGTATCACGTTTGATCCCTTTGCATACATATCGCTGCTACCTTCTTTGTTTACACCATAAGGGCCAATTATAGGAGCTTTATTTTCAATACCGCTTCTTAATCCTTGCGTATACGTATTACCAGCTTCTTTGCCATAGTAGTATTCAGTAAATAACGTTTCTGAATAATTGGTAAAACCTTCATGCACCCACATGTCGGCAATGTCTTTTGTGGTGATATTATTTGCAAACCATTCATGCCCGCTTTCGTGGATAATAATATAATCCCATTTTAAACCCCATCCAGTTGATGACAAATCCTGCCCTAAATATCCATTCATGTATTTGTTACCATAAGCCACGGCGCTTTGATGCTCCATGCCAAGGTGAGGAGATTCTACCAGTTTAAAATCATCTTCATAAAAAGGATAAGGGCCAAACCAATGCTCAAAAGCCTTCATCATTTGTGGCACTTGTTTAAATTGGCTTTTAGCTTTAGGCAGGTTATAATCCAATACCCAATAGCTACAGTTTAGTTCCCCTTTTTCACCATTATATTTTTCTGTAAAGTTTTCATACTTACCAATATAAGGAACAATGTTATAGCTATTGATAGGACTAGTTACTTCCCAGGTATATGATCCCTTTCCCCCCTTTATAGTCTTACTCTTCAATCTTCCGTTGGCTACTGCTACTAAAGTATCAGGAACTACAATGGTTAATGAAGCTCCGTTATCGGGTTCATCACTTTGATGATCTTTGCATGGGTACCAAACCGAAGCGCCTAATCCCTGGCAGGCAACACTCATCCATGGACGGCCTCTATCATCTTTCTTCCAGATCCATCCACCATCCCATGGCGGGTTTACTGCTTCTCTCGGTGTTCCATTAAATGTTATGGTGATTGTTTCTATTGCGCCGGTTGGCAAATCATGTGGAAAGTTTATGTAAAAAACGTTTTCATCTCTTTCAAACTTCAGATCTCCTTTGGCCCATGCAATGCTTTGAATTTGCATTGGCTTTTGTAGATCTATTTGCATGCGATGTCCTGGTTCAAGCACCTTGAAGCGTATTTCATTTTTGCCTTCAATAGTTTTAGCCGTATAATCCGGACTAACTTCTATGCTGTAATGAACAACATCCCACCACGCTCTTTCAGGTGTAATGCTTCCTCTTAAGGTATCATGCCTGGTAAAGCCTTGTTTTACCTGACCAAGTTGTGCAACAGTGCATTGAAGCAGCAGGAATAAAGAACATATTGCTATAAGCGAAGATTTTGTTTTCATAAATTCTTATAAGTGGTGTTGCAAATACTTCGCTAATTTAGATGGCTTCTGCATAACTCATGTTTCGCTTATACAAATATTTGCTTTTTCTATGCTTTTCTTTCTTTTTTTTCACTTCCTGTTATAATAGTGAAAGGAACAGGAGCAGCTATTTTTATTATAATGAAACTTCAGGCATTGCTTCGCTTGATCCGGCATTTGCAAAAAACCAGTCTGTTATGTGGGCTATACATCAATTGTATAGCACACTGGTAGAAGTAGATAGCCAGTTGCATATTGTTCCTTCGGTAGCTACACGATGGGATGTTTCGGAAGACCGCAAAACCTATACTTTTTATTTAAGAAACGATGTTTTTTTTCATGATGACTCTTGCTTTAATAATGGAAAGGGAAGAAGACTTATTGCACAAGATGTAGTGTATAGTTTTAACCGGTTGCTGGATAAAACCGTGGCCAGTCCGGGCGGGTGGATTTTTAATGGAAAAGTTGATTTTATAAATGCATTTGCCGCAATTGATGATACAACTTTTACAGTTAAGCTCTTACGTCCTTATCCTCCTATACTTGGTATTTTATCTATGCAATATTGTTCAATAGCACCAAAAGAAGCAGTAGAAAAATATGGTGCTGATTTTCGAAGGCATCCTGTTGGTAGTGGCCCATTTCAATTTGTGGCATGGGAAGAAGGGCAGGGGCTTATATTAAAAAAGCATAGTGGTTATTTTGAAAAAGATAGTATGGGGGAACGGCTGCCTTATCTTGATGGTATCAATGTATCATTCTATGATAGTAAGGCCACTGAGTTTCTTTTATTCAGACAAGAAAAGCTTCATTTTATAAATGATATTGACGCATCTTTTAAAGATGAAGTTTTAACTAAAAAGGGCGTCTTAAGAAAAGCCTGGGAAGGTAAAGTGAAATTACAAACTCATTCTTATTTGAATATTGAATACCTTGGTTTGCTGGTAGATACAGCAAGTGCCGTTATTAAAAATTCACCAACACGTGTAAAGAAAATAAGGCAGGCCATAAATTATGGTTTCGACCGGGAGAAAATGATTTTATACCTGCGTAATTCTTTAGGCACTCCTGCGCAATCTGGTTTTATTCCTGCTGGTCTTCCGTCTTTTGATTCAGTTGCGGTGAAGGGCTATCATTATGATCCACAACTTGCAAAGCAATTATTAAAAGAAGCAGGGTATGACAGAAACAATGCCCCGATTATAAAATTATATACGATTGCAATTTATGCAAGCATGGCTGACTATATAGCAAAACAACTTGGAGAAATTGGTTTAAAGGTGCAGGTAGACGTCATCCAAAAATCTTTATTACTCGAACTAACATCTAACTCTGAGGCAGCTTTTTTTAGAGGAAGCTGGATAGCAGACTATCCCGATGCCGAAAATTATTTGTCTGTATTTTATTCAAAAAACCCGGCCCCTCCTAACTATACCCGTTATAACAATCCAAAGTTTGATGCCTTGTTTGAAAGGGCTTTGGAAGAAACGGATGATTCGCTCCGCTACGAACTTTACAGGAAGGCCGACCAAGTGGTAATAGACGATGCGCCGGTAGTGCCGCTTTGGTATGATGTAGCAGTGCATTTGGTGCAACCAGGGGTTCAAAATTTTCGGCCTAATGCTTTAAATCTTTTAGAGTTGAGAATGACAACAATCGGCTCGCGGTAAAGCTAAACGTTGCTACTCCCATTCTTAAGGTTATACTTACCCGATAATATTTCGGTTGTGGTGTTAACTCATCAATAGGTTTTTAAAAACTTAATTTACCGCAAGACTTTCAGGGCGCAACATTTGTTACTGTATAGGTATTATAAATTCTTTTACATCTGTATGCCTACTGAAATCGTAATTAATCGAATGAAACCTATTGAAGAGTCAACAAGATCAATAAAAAAGAACTTTTCAATTAGCGAGCTTGAACAATTTTCAGGTATCAAAGCTCATACTATTCGGGTGTGGGAGCAACGTTACAATTTGTTTAAGCCTGAAAGAACACGTAGCAATATCCGTTTTTATACAGTGTGTCACATTAAGCGCTTGCTTGATATTGCCCTTCTGTTAAAAAACGGTCATCGGATATCAAAAATAGTAGCGTTAGAGCCTTTAGCGCTGGAAGAAAAAATGAATGATTTAAATGAAGAAGCCCAAAATCAGGACAAGACTTTAAACACCCTGATTTTGTGTATGCTTCTATCTGATATTGAAAAATTTCAAGATGAGCTTGACGAGTGTGTGCACATTTTTGGAATTCATGAAACAATTGGAAAAGTAATTCTTCCTTTTTTAGAAAAGGTTGAGTTATTATCTTATAAGGATAAAAATTATGAGACACATTTTGCCGTTACATCCATTCGGGGAAAAATAATATTGGGGATAGAAAAGGAAAAAAACAAATCCGGCAATCAACCATCTGCTTTATTATTTCTGCCCCAGGGAGAGCATTATGACCTAATGCTCCTTTATATGGCATATATGCTTAAACGCCAAGGTCTAAGAGTTTTATATCTCGGAACAGATATTTCGGTTGAAAATCTTAAACGAATCAAAGAAGAAAAAATGCCTGATTTCCTTTATACATACATTCCACAAAAATCGAAATTAAAAGTTTGCGACTACTCTATATATCTCTCTAAACAATTACCTGGCATTACCCTTAAAACAGTTACATGTGAGCCAGCCATAAAACCAACAGGCATAAAAAACGTAGAGATAATTCACTACAGGTCATTGTAAATCCTTTTTTTAATTAGAGCCAGGTATCCTTTTATGAGTGCAGAAAGGGTTGTGATCACTAATTGAAATGCATATTTTTAAAAGAGATTAATTGCTATTACTTCTTTATTTACGTACTTTCTGGTTCCGGCCCTTTCGATTTATTTTTTATGTTTTTTGCGTTGTTTATTCTTTTCTAATTGATGAATAAATTATTATGATCTCAGATGAAACCTCAACTCCAGACATTACAATGCTAAGCCAATCTGGTATTAGTGATTATTCGACTGTGGCCCTAAGATTTTTGTTGCAGATGATGATTGTGATGATAGTGATATCTTAAGGCAGGTTTTAAAAGAATTTAATCCTGAATTTAAAATATGGTGTTTCGATAATCCTGAAACTGCATATCATTATCTCGATGCATTAGGCAATAAAGAGCTTCCGTCTCTTATAATTCTTGATTTTAGAATGCCCCTACTCAATGGGCTTGATATGCTGAATAAGCTAAAAGAAATATCGCGGTTTGATGGAATTCCTAAAATAATATATAGCTCTTATCTCAATGCAGATGATATAAATGAATGTAAAAAGGCTGGTGCAATTGAGTGTATTGTTGAATCATCAACAATAGAGGGAACGAGGAAGGATGCAAAAAAAATTCTTTCTTACTTTAAGAAAGACCTTCCGTTTGATCATTCACAAGGCCCTGTGTAATTTCTAAGCACAACGTTAGTTATTGGTCACTTTAGCTTAAGAACCCGATAATTTTTTTTGATGCTTTATCATCCCTGTAAATTCTCCGGTGCCCTAATCCTTCGGTAATATAAAATTCAAAGTTTGAAAATTCCTTTTCGATAATTGGCACTACATCAGCCAGAGGAGTCATGTCATCGTTTTTATCCTGCAACCATAAAACCTGCGCTTTTAATGTAGGTGCAATACGGGCAATTGAAAACCACGAGGAAGGGTAACCACTCATATTTTCTATCAATATTTCAA
The DNA here is from genome assembly GCA_043763635.1 of Chitinophagaceae bacterium. Lineage (GTDB taxonomy): Bacteria > Bacteroidota > Bacteroidia > Chitinophagales > Chitinophagaceae > Flavisolibacter. The sequence continues at coordinate 6,171 of JAYULK010000120.1, read as the reverse complement.
ATTCTTTGCGCACCCCTTCATCCATTTCTAAAAATCTAAAAAAACTGTTCACGGCTGTTGTTGTTTCAACTGCGGGAGCAATGAAGACTATCTTGTAAAATTCATTATGTTCGGCTTCTTCTAATGAAAGGCTTAATGCCAATCCACCAAAAGAGTGCGCTATGTAAGATTGTATAGGCCCAAAGTTTTTATTGATATTGTGAATGAAATTTTTATAATCAATTACTGTTATGGTCTTGCCCGAACTACGGCCGTGAGCCGGTGCATCAAAAGCCAATACTTCGTAGCCAGTAGTAATCAGGGGTTTTATGTACCGGTCGAAATTGATTACACTAGATTCAAACCCATGAAGAATTAATACTTTTTTTTGAGATGGATGATTCCACCGGTAACCCTGTATACGTGATCCTTCAAATGTAAAGTGCAATTTTTCTGCTTTAACAAAAATCGGCGGCAGCTTCTTGTTGTTGCGGTGCTGTGGGGTGCAAAACAATCTGAAAGCTTCTATTGCTGCTTTCTTTTTGGATATAGCCGAAAGAAGCCTAAACTTTGTTCTGATGTATTTTAAAACAAGCCGTTGCCGCAAACGCATGATATAAAAATAAAAATGGAAATTGTTATCATAGGAACCGGGAACACAGCCACTATTCTGGGGCGCAAGTTAAAGGAAGCTGGCCATGTTATTTCCCAGGTATATGGGCGAAATGCAAAAGAAGCCAGCGAACTGGCGTATGCATTAGATACAGAGTCTACCAATTATTGGGCTGTTATTAATCGCCATGCAGACATATATCTTATTGCCGTTTCGGATATAGCAGTTAAGGAGGTAATGAAAGAACTTGGTCTTAATGATAAAACAATTGTTCATACGGCGGCTTCGGTATCAAAAGAAATTTTAAATGCCTCAGGGCACTATGGGGTATTTTATCCTTTGCAAAGCTTACAAAAAAACGCTGCAAAGCTTCCACAAATACCTATTATTATTGATGCAAGTGATGCAGAGACATTTAAGTTGCTCACCGGTCTTGCGTATACAATAACAGATAAAGTGGTAATTGCAGATGATGAAAAAAGATTACGCCTTCATCTTGCTGCAGTGCTTGTAAACAATTTTACCAACCATTTATATGTGCTGGCAGAACAATATTGCAAAAAAGAAGGAATTGATTTTGGCCTGCTCCTTCCACTAATTCAGGAAACAGCATTAAGAATAGAAACTATGACGCCAATTGAGGCTCAAACAGGACCGGCTATTCGTCACGATAGCACAACTATTGACCAGCACGTAAAGCTTTTAGAGAAACACCCTGGACTTAGAAATCTATATATATCATTTACCGATAGCATACAAAAAGGCCTGGTCTGAGATTATGGTAAACTTAAAATATTTTTATTTCTATTTGTGTCTGGAATAAAGCCCCCTGCTTATGAATGTACTTGAGTATTTTAAAGAAGTAACCACTTTTGTTTTTGACCTGGATGGTGTATTGACAGATGGAACAGTGTTGGTGTTAAACGATGGATTACAAGCAAGGCAAATGCATGTGAAAGATGGGCTGGCTTTGCAAATGGCGTTACAAAATGGCTATAATGTAGTTATTGTTTCAGGCGGTTATTCAGAGCCGGTAATTGGGCGCCTTAGCAAGCTTGGCTTAAAAGAAATTTATCTTGATGTAAAAGATAAAGCTCTTTTTTTGGAGGATTATCTTGTTCAAAAACAACTGACCTGGAATGAAATTTTATTTATGGGTGATGATTTACCAGACCTTGCCGTACTAAGCAAAGCGGGGTTGCCTTGTTGTCCTGCCGATGCAATAATGGAAGTAAAAAAGATAGCGAAATACATTTCACCTATAAATGGAGGCCATGGCTGCGTGAGAGATGTAATAGAAAAGGTTTTAAAATTAAATGGTAATTGGATATACACTACTCAGGTTACATCGCGGTAATTTATAAATACAGAAAATGAGATTGATCACTGCTTTCTTAAAACTGGTGCGATGGCCTAATCTCTTTTTTATTGCATTAACCCAGGTGCTTTTTTATTACGCTGTTTATTTATCGCTTTATCCTCAACCTGATATAAGTTTTCTTACCTGGATTATTATTGCTTCTGTTTTTATTGCCGCTGCAGGAAATATTATCAATGATTATTTCGATTTGAATATTGACCAGATAAACAAGCCCGAGAAGAATGTTATTAATTCTGTCATCAGCCGCAGATGGGCTATTTTCTGGCATTTATTGCTTAGCAGCGTTGGTATTATAGCCACTGCTTTAGCTGTGGGTCTATCCAAGTGGTATTTAATTGTTGCAAACATTATTTGTGTTCTGCTATTATGGTTTTATTCCACATCGTTAAAACGCCGGTTATTGAGTGGTAATGTGGTCATTTCTATTCTTACTGCATGGACAGTGTTAATCCTGTTTTTTGCACACGTACCTTTTACTGCTGCTTTTAACAGCAATGATGGAATGATCACAAAATTCTTTCGGATTTCTTTTTTGTACGGCGGCTTCGCCTTTATTATTTCTTTAATTAGAGAAGCCATCAAAGACATTGAAGATAGAAGGGGAGATGAGCAATATGGATGTAATACCCTTCCTATTTATGCAGGATTAAGGGCCACAAAAATTTATATTTCCATTTGGATAATCGTACTGATTGCTGCTTTAATCGTATTGCAGCTTTATATATTGCAATTTGGATGGAAGGGAGCGGTTTTGTATAGCTTGCTTTTTATTATTACGCCTTTGCTTTACCTGCTCAAAAAATTATTTACTGCTAATGCCGTTCCTGAGTTTACTAAACTCAGCAATCTTACAAAGCTCATTATGCTTACCGGAATTTTATCAATGATTTTTTTCCGTTTATATTTTTAAATCATGGGTGAATATATCCTTGCATCACAATCTCCCCGAAGAAAACAGTTATTCCAATGGGCAGAAATTGATTTTGAGATCATGATAGCAGATACTGATGAAAGTTTTCCGGAAGGCCTATCACCGCAGGAAGCATCTATTTATATTGCCCGGCAAAAAGCGCTGGCCATTAAGGACAAGACAGGAACGGTTAAAACCATTATTGCTGCGGATACCATTGTGGTATTAAACCATGAAATAATTGGCAAGCCAAAAAACAGGGAAGATGCTATAGCTATTCTTTCCAGGCTTAATGGTCAATTGCACGAGGTGATCACCGGTGTTTCTATTATAGCAAACAAAGAAATTAATTTTTGCGATGTGACAGAGGTCTCATTTCACACGCTATCCCACAGCGATATAGTTTATTATGTTGATCAATATAAGCCTTATGATAAAGCAGGTGCTTATGCCATACAGGAATGGATTGGCGTGATAGGAATCAAAAGTATCAATGGCGACTTTTATAATGTGATGGGATTACCTGTAAGCAGGGTAGTGCAGGCATTAAAAAGTTTAAAGACCTAAAGGCTTGCGGTAAATACCTGTTCTTTATATCTATATTTTTTTTACTTTGGTGAATGACCGAAAAGCTGCTGCAGTACATCTGGCAATTTCAATATTTTAACCGGGGTAGCTTAACAACTACTGATGGTGAAATTATACAGGTAATAGTACCAGGCGCCTTAAATAAAAACCAGGGTCCGGATTTTTTTAATGCAAAAATAAAAATTGGTAATACGGTTTTAGCAGGAACAATTGAACTGCATATAAAAACATCAGAGTGGAAAAAACATGGGCACCACTTTGATAATAATTACCGCAATGTTATACTGCATGTTGTTTACCAAAATGATGAAGACTTTTCAGGTGCTGTGCCGGTGCTCGAATTGCAATCCCGCATTTCTCTCATGATGCTACAACATTATGATGGGTTGATGTCTTCCACCTCTTTTATTGCATGTGCAGATAACATACATCTCGTAAAAGAAATAACCTGGCTTTCATGGAAGGAAAGATTACTTGCAGAGCGGCTTTCCAGGAAAGCAGAAAGAGTGTTGGAATTATTGAAACAAAGCCATAATCATTGGGAAGAAGTATTCTGGTGGCTGCTGGCTCGTAATTTTGGAGCCAGTGTAAATGCTGAGGCTTTTGAAAGCATGGCGCAAACGATTTCAGTAAACATTCTGGCCAAACATAAAGCCAGCATTCATCAATTAGAGGCTTTATTGCTTGGGCAGGCAGGCCTTTTGAAAAATTCTTTTGAAGAAGAATATCCAAAATTATTGCAACGCGAATATTTGTTTTTAAAGAAAAAATATGAGTTGCATCCTTCTGTAATGCCGGTTCATTTTCTTCGTATGCGGCCCCAAAATTTTCCTACTGTCCGCCTGGCACAATTGGCCATGCTGGTGCAGCAGTCAACTCATTTGTTTTCCAAAATTTTAGAGATTGAAGATATTGTTGTTTTAAGAGAGTGGCTGGCTGTAACGGCAAACGATTATTGGCATTATCATTATCGCTTCGATCATAGTGCTGCTTTCAGAAAAAAAACAATAGGGAGTTCATCAGTTAACTCTATTATTATTAATACCATCTCTCCGGCATTATTTGCCTATGGATTGTATCATAAGCAAGAGAATATGAAAGCTAAAGCCATGGCATGGCTTGAGCAAACTTCCTCAGAATTAAATGTTGTTACTAAAGGTTTTAGTTCTTTATCGGTTATTCACAAAACAGCTTACGACTCCCAGGCCTTGCTTGAATTAAAGAACGAGTACTGCACAAAAAAACGCTGCCTTGATTGCAGCGTTGGACATTATCTTTTGAAATTAAATGCTAATAACTAAAGTTGTCAGTTAAAAGTAGGCTGATTAGTTGACCGTTAGCAGTCCCTTATTTTTTAAATTTTATTACAACGGGAAATGATGTAAACTTCAGTGTCTTTGCAAACTGCAAACTAGTAACTAGCTACTTTGGCAAACTAACGAACAGCCCGGCATTTGTTATAACGACCGGAAGCTGCTTGTGTCGGATTAACAGCCTTACAGGAAATTAATAAACTAATAACAAAGCCATACAATAGGATACGAATAAACATAATCAAAGGGTTTATGTAAAACTAATACCGCTTTTTAAAATTTAAATAGTAAAAATGCTTGTTTAATTACGATGTAAACATGAGGTCATTTCCATTCCTTCCAATCTACTTCTACTTTTATATCCGGGTGAATACTTTGCATTACAGGACAAGAATGTGCAGCATTTTTTAAGATCGTTCTGCTTTTTTCTTCCAGCTTCTTTAGTTCTTCCGGTATGTGAAAAACAACTTTTATATGCCCAACTCTGCGGGGTTCTGATTTCATAATTTTTTCTACACCAGCTCCTAACCCCTTGATGTCTATATTCATGCTGCTGGCCTTGATACCCATTATCGTAAGCATACAACTGGCAAGAGATGTAGCCAATAAATCAGTTGGTGAGAAGCGTTCTCCCTTCCCATTGTTATCAGTAGGGGCATCAGTTTCCAATACAGAAGACGATTGAAGATGTGTTGCATTCGTTCGTAAATCCCCCTCATAAACTACAGTAGAAGTCATACTTTTTTGCCTAAATTTACGTTTGAACAACATATCTTAATTACGTGAAAAGAATTTCCCTGTTTATTTGCCTCTTATTGGCCGCAACTGTTTCGTTTGCGCAGGACAGTAAAAAAGAAAAGAAAGAAGCAAAACGTGAAGAAAAGCGTCAAAGAACTAATGCAATAGTTAAGCAGGAAGAGGAAGGTGTGTTGGCTTATGAAAAGCAAACCGCCGCCGGCATTCAGCTTCGTACTAATGGCATTGGCGCTTTTGTTGAGTTAGGCCGCATGAAGTCGCCACGGTTTACCAATCTTTATCTTTTTGAAGTGACAGAGATTTTTCATCCGAAAGAAGAAAAATTATCAAGTCTGGATGGAAACTATTTTGGCAGCTCTTTTAAATATGGAAAAGTTAACAACTTCTTCCAGGCAAAATTGGGTATAGGCCAGCAATATGTTTTCGGAAACAAAGGAAACAAAAACGGAATTGCTGTTCTCGGAATTTACCAGGGTGGTTTGGCACTGGGTTTAGCAAAGCCTTATTATGTAAATGTTGATGATAATTCCACACAGCGTACCATAAAATATACTCCTGCTGATAGCGCTGCATTTGTTGATGATGTTTATTCCAGCGCTGGATTGGGCAAAGGATGGAGCGAAGTAAAAGT
>JAYULK010000119.1:0-1899 GCA_043763635.1 Chitinophagaceae bacterium | reverse complement strand
GCTAATTCCAAATATTTTTAGCTGAAACGGGAATAATGTGGCCACTACGAAGCTTGTAAATGAATTGACAGTACCTGCGATAGAAATGGCTATACCTCTTATCTTATTAGGAAATATTTCTGAAAAAATGGCCCACATAACAGGCCCTAAAGAAAGCGAAAAGCCTGCAATGAAGGCAAGTATACTAACTAATACCAGCACAGAGTTAATCTGTATGCAAGCCTTTACCAACATCACCAAATACGTATCTTCTTTAAAAGACTCAATTTTTCCGGTTGCGGTAATTACCGCTTTTTGAAAAGAGGATTCGTTATTATAAGTTTGCGCTTGTAATAAGGATAATCTATTTAAAAATATTTCTTTATCCTTTGCAAATTTTATAAGCTTCTTATCTGCAAAATCAATATCTATATTTGAGCCATCAGATTTAATGATATTTGCACTATTTTCTTTTATGTTAATACTTTTGTAACTGATTAATTCAGGATATTTTTCTTTTGCTTCTTTCCATATTGCCGATTTAAATAGTTCATTGGCTATAGCTTCCACTTTGTGGTTACTTACCGAGTAGGTTGCCTGCCTGAAACAAAGCCCGGTTATCAGCAGAGAGAGAGCCATAATACTTACACCAGCATATAGCAGCGGCTTTCTTCCAAACCTATCAATTAAAAACATAGCAATAATAGTAACCACTAAAAACACAATGCCTATAGCAGTGGCCTGCACAAAGGCCGCATCTCTGTTGCTACCCGCTAATTCAAAAATCATTGGTGCATAATACAAAACCGAATTAATGCCTGATACCTGCTGAAATATCCCCAAGCCAAGCGCTATTAAAAGGATTAGCCTCATTTTTTTACTAAAAAATTCTTTAGCCTGTTCAATATTACTCATCACCTTCTTTTGGCGTATTGATTTTTCAATATTTTCCAATTCCTGGGTGGCAAATTCAGTACCGTTGACTTTGATCAATACAGATAACGCTTCTTCCTTTTTACCTTTCATCAGCAGCCACCTGGGGCTTTCAGGGATAAGAAGTAACAAAAAGAAATACAGTATTGACGGGATTGCTTCCACTCCTAACATCCAACGCCAGTTGGTTAGTGGATTTTCTACATTCTTCAATATTAAGTAATTAACAAAGTAAGCGGACGATAGTCCTATTACGATTAGCAACTGGTTGAAAGAAACCAGCCAGCCTCTTTTTTTGGGAGGTGCAACTTCTGCAATAAATACCGGTGCTACAAGTATTGCAAAACCCACAGCAATTCCTGCAAGAATACGTCCGGTAATAAAAATAATAATTCCGGTTGACAATGCGGTTATTAATGAACTTACTATAAAAAGGAAGGCGGCAATCAGCAGGGTAGATTTGCGTCCAACTTTATCGCTCAACGGGCCAGCAAAAAAATTACCAAGGATACAGCCCCATATTAAACAGGAAACGGAAAAACCAAAAAGTATGGATCCATCTTCAAGGCCGAATACGGATTTGTAAAATGGGGCTGCACCTGAAATAACTGAACCATCAAAGCCTAAAAGAAACCCGCCAATCGCTGCCGTAAATGCGATGAGGACAATGTATGACGAGCTATGCTGCTGCATGATGTTGAACTTATTTTTCTGAAACAAATAGCCAGTTCGTTTCCTTTTATCAAAACGGCATTATTATTATATATAAAAAATATTCTCGGTAAATAAACAATTGTCATTTATTTTTGATCCCTGGAATCAGGGTCGTGCCTTCCTGGACTGGTTATTAGACAATACAACAATATTTTTAATCATTTTGTTTATGCCGGTAGTCTTATCATCAATAGTTTTATCTTGGCACAGTAATTACCTTTATTTAAGGTACGATAAAATAGAAATAGCAATACTGATTGATAGAAAAATACT
>JAYULK010000118.1:0-6799 GCA_043763635.1 Chitinophagaceae bacterium | reverse complement strand
ACCGCAATCCCCATAATACATGTCATCTACAAGTGCGGTTCCGTACAACCGAGGCTTCATCGTTGGCACTGCGTGCCCGACGAAGCCTTATTTGTTGTATGCGGATATCTTTTTCGGTTTTTGTTGTTTTAGCAGAAACTTTTTTCCTGCTACTAATTGCGGGTCCCTCACTGTCCTGTAAATTATTGTCGTGAAAGAGTACCAGGTAATGGGGCTCCAACGTGTTGGGGAGGGGAACCGCTTCGATGGAGATATTTCGTGTAGTGCCATTTACGAGCAGCGGTATATCCTCTTTTACCACTGGTGCCATACCGGTTCTGGCCTTGTGCAAAATATTGCGGAGTTCAAAACTCAAACCGTGTTTAGCCATCATCAATAGATTATGGCTCGGTTTGCCGGGGGCTTGCTCCAGGTAGTTTCCTGTATTACCCCGAAAGTGCACAATGTCCATCGCTTCATTTACCACCACCCCGGCCGGTGTATATCTGGTGAGCAAAATATCGTCGGCCGTTTTTTGAAAGTCGTTGCGGACAGCCTCTATTTTGGAGCTATCATGTGCACGGCTCAAAATTTGTTCGCTTCGCGGGCTGGTAACCTGCATAAACCTGCCTGGTACATCTTTACGGGTAAATAACTTGTCGTCTTTTGCTGCAGCAGTGAAAAGGTCGGGCATACCGCTGGTAGTTTCAGATTTGCCGAGTAACAAAAATCCTTTGGGGTTCAGTGCATAATGAAAAGTAGAGAGGGCCTTTTTTTGAAGATAGGGCTCCATATAGATAAGCACATTGCGGCAACTTATTGTGTCCATCTTTCCAAAGGGTGGGTCCTTTAAAAAATTATGATGGGCAAATACACACATATCCCTTACACTTTTGTTTACCTGGTACCCGCCATTATTTTTGGTAAAAAATTCCTGCAAGCGCTGGGGCGAAATGGAATCCAATTCGGTTTTTTCATAAATGCCGCTACGGGCTTTTGCAATTGCAGGTTCGCTAAGGTCGGTACCGAAAATCTGTATCCTTTCGTATTTGTCGCCTAAAAATTCTTGAAAGCATATTGCAAAGGAATACACCTCTTCGCCGGTACTGCAACCCGCCACCCATATCCGGGTAATTTCTCCGGGCGTTTTATTTTTTAAAATAGCTGGAAAAACATGGTCGCATAAGCCATCGAAGGTTTTCTTGTCGCGGAAAAAAGAGGTTACAGGGATTAGCAAGTCCTGGTATAACATATCCTGCTCCGGATTATTTCCCCTTAAAAATTTCAGATATTCTGCAGGTTCTTCGTTTTTGTTTACGACCATTCTGCGAAGCATTCTGCGCCGGATTGTTGTTTGCTTGTAATAGGTAAAATCCACTCCCTTGCGGATGCGTAGTAAAGAAAGTATCTGCTTAAAAACATCTTCATCCTTTTGGGGGATATTTTGCAATTCAACATCACTAAGCACTACCACATTAGTAATTTCCAACAGTTTTTTTGGTATCTCTTCAGGTGGAAGTACAAAGTCTACCACCCCCGCCAACACAGCACTATTTGGCATGCCGTCGTATTCGGCTGAGTCTTCGTCCTGGGCAAAGGTGAAGCCACCGTTGTCTTTAATCGCTTTTAAGCCTATGGTACCATCCGAAGCGGTGCCGGATAAAACCACTCCAATCGCATGGCTCTGGTGTACTTCGGCGAGCGAATTAAAAAAAAGGTCAATCGGCAGGTGTCGCTCAGTTTTGCTTTTTTCCGGGCGGTGGGCAAGGAGTAAAACACCATCCGTAGCCACCATTATTTTATTACTCGGAATAACGTAGATATGATTGGGCATCACTTTCATATCGTCCGCAATTTCCACCACAGGAATAGTAGTAACTTTTTGAAGTATTTCTGGCAAAAGGCTTTCATGCTTTGGGTCCAGGTGCTGCACCAGTACATACGCCATTCCTGAATTTTCGGGAATGGCTTTCAACAATTTTTTAAATGCATTAAGCCCACCCGCAGAGGCACCAATGCCCACAACGGGAAATAGGTTTTCAGATTTAATAGGCGGCTTATCTATTTGTTGTTTATCGGTATCTGTATCCATTATTGTATTGCATGTGAAAGCACAAAGTTTTCTTTAGAAGGTTGCAGGTAATTTAATTGCGCTGCAATCGTTAACGCTTCGTAAATGGCATGTTTTAATTGGGTGAAAACATTCGGTTTGCGTATATAAAATTGTGCTCCCTGGTGATATAGAAGGTCCACCACATTTTTCTGAAACGAAGTGGAGTAGATGATAACCGGAAGATGTTTTAAGCGCTGAGACTGTTTTATCTCTGACAAACACTGCATACCATTTTTACGCGGCATGTTCAGGTCAAGAAAAAGAATATCAGGTAAAGTTTCCATTTTATAAAGCAATTGCATCAATTCTTCGCCATTGTCTACAGTAGACAATCGGGCGCCATTCACTAATTCATCCAAAGCTTCTTTAAACAGAAAGCAATCATCTTCATCATCATCAGCTAGCAAAATGAACAGATGATTTTTTGTTGGTACCGACTCCATAGACTAAGGGAATTAGATTGAATATAAGCTTATTAGGGCACAAGTAGGGTTAAATATCCGCCTTTCTTAGAGCTAAAGAAATAGAAAAGGGGTTGGATTCTGTTGGAGAAGGTATTTTGTTTTAGGGGGGAAATGGCAAAGATCATAGAAGATTATGAAGTGGTAAGCTGAACCACGGGCATGCTATAATTATGGATAGAGCGGGTTAATAAAAAATCCCCTTAAAAAAAGGGGATAAATTATATCGGCGTTGGTTTTCTTAATCTTTTAGTTTCATCGGACTCGGACGCCTTTTGTCTTTCTTAGGATTGGATAAAATGAAGTTGACTGATATTGGATTTATCCTTTTGGTTTTTCGTGGATCTGGATCAATTTGGTTTTTTGGACAGTTTGGATTTGGATTATTGGTTTTTCAGATATTGGCGGATTGATTACGTATCAATCAACTTCTGATACAAACATACTCAACAATAGCATGCTGCGCAATTGCAATAATGCCCTAATTTTTGGTTATGGAAAATACCTAGTACACCGTAGTGACCGCAAACTTTGATAGTAAATAACCTGGTAAGCATTAGTAAGTTTACCCTATTATAATTTTCGTTATCTAATTCTACACTGAATTTGGGGAATATGGCACACAATGAATAAGACTTACAGAGCCAAGTCCAATATTTAGAGCATAAACTTTTTGGCATGTATTTCCATACATAAGGTTTATGAAAACTTTTTTTAAAAATTTAAGTTTAGCCGGAGATCAATCCCACGAAGGCTTTCATTTAGGGTCAACTATTGTAGTGTTGGTTTTATGCCTGATGTTTATGGCCACAAGCGTTTTCCTGATGATTACAAATGCCGGTTAATTATAAAGCTTCGATTGAGCTTTTCTGCAATAATTTATTTAATACTTCATCAAGTTGCGCTGCATATAAATTTTTTGCAACAATCACTCCCTCTCCATTAAGCAGGTAGTTCATTGGAATAACTTTTATACCGTATTGATAAATCACTGTACTATTCCATCCTTTTAAATCGCTTACATGGTACCATGTGAGGTTATCTTTTTTTATAGCTGTTAACCAACGACTCCTGTCTGTATCAAGCGAAACACCAATGATCCTGAAGTTGGAGGCTTTGTATTTATTATAAAGAGAAAGAAGTGCAGGATTTTCTTTTCTGCATGGAGCACACCAACTGGCCCAAAAATCTACAAGTGTGTACATGCCTTTTTCATATACCTGTACGGGCTTACCAAGGCTATCATATATATTTACTGCAGGTGCTGTTTTACCAATAGCAGTGGTATAACGTGTATTAGATTCTAAAGCCATCTTCTTTCCCCATACAGTGTTTTTTAATTTTCCATCCAACAAATTGAAAAGGGCATAATAAAGTGTATCACTACTTTCAGGCTGCAAATAATAATAATCTTTCAAAAGTTGAAGACTAACAAATGAGGCTGGATTATCGTGAATAAAAGCAGTGGCCAGCTCTCTTTTGAATTGCATGGATTTAGAAAAATTAGTACTGTTTTGTGCAGCGGCCAAAGAATCAAATTTTTTATTTAAAGCAAAAAGTAAATCGTTGCATTGGGTTCCAAAAGCAACCAGGTTTTTATTTCCTGCATCTCTTATTCTTATTGTTCCATGTTCGATAAATATTGGAAGGAATGCAACAGACTTTCCATATCGTACTTCCACAAAGCCTTGTTTCAGGCCGTTAAATTTAGCTGTGTAATTAAATATATCTTTTTGAACAGTCCCGGTATGAATCCTTACATCATCAACTACTACAGAGACCGTAGCCTTATTCCAATTTGGAAGGAAGGCAGTAATGCTATACCAATCAGGAGACGTCTGTGCCTTTGCTATAATACAAATGATTAAAAGGAAAATTGAGACAATGGCCTTTGATATACGCATTAACACAAATCGAAAATACAGAGAAAATAAAAATTAAAGCCTCAGCCGCCGTTGAATTTGGGCTGTAAAAAAATTTAACAGTAGAGGTTAGCTTTAGTAAGTATGGAGTTAAGATTTGGTATAAAAACTGCAATTAACAATGAAACGATGATGTATGTTTTTATCTGTAGCATCTTCAGAAATTTCGTTTGGCTGGATACTCGCAGGCATCTTTGCTGCAAACCTGTTGGTATTTTTTATTCTGGCTTTTTACCCTGCAATCTGTAGTCAAATAGCTAAGCGGTATTATAATTTAATTCAAAAGTTATGAATTAAATTCATTCTTTACCACCCATTTATAACGACCTATTCTTAATACTCAATCCCTAATATTTAATAGAAGGTATTTATCGGAAACATATAAGTACGGAATAGAGAAACTCTGCATAAATCTTTTTAAAATTATTTTTTTCAGGCCTTCTAATTTCTTATCAATATCACGTAAATTGAAAAGTAAACTAACGCCGCTTGACTTGCCTTTTACAAATAACATCCTTTAGCCTGGTTATACTTTCAGCAATGGGCATTAACCTGTTCATTTTTTTCTTACTTGGGTGGGCGGCAGATAGTCGTAATGGTTCAGATAGCTTTCAAAAAGATTTGTTTCAATAAAATCACCCGTGATAGCGGTGATTTTTAAATTAAAAACATTTATTTATTTAGCTGGTAATATACCTCATTCCAGCGCAATTCATTTTTAAACTGGTAGAGGTTTGTACCCTTTCCAATTAACACACATTCTATACCGGCCATTTCTGCAAAGTCCTGCATGTATTCAGCAGTAAGGTTTTGCGAATACCCTGTATGATGCGCTCCGCCTGCATAAATCCATGCAGCGCAGCCTGTTTTCATATCAGGTAGCGGCTTCCACAGCACACGTGCAACAGGTAATTTTGGAAGGTCATGTTCCGGCCCCACAGCTTCTACTTCGTTCACCAACAAGCGAAAGCGATTACCCATATCAATAATAGAGGCATTCAAGGCAGGGCCACCGGGGCTATTAAATACCAAACGTACAGGATCGGCTTTGCCACCTATACCTAATGGATGAATTTGACAAGAGGGTTTACCTTCTGCAATAGAAGGACAAATTTCTAACATGTGGGCACCAAGCACCAGAGAATTTTGGGGATCAAAATGATAGGTATAATCTTCCATGAAAGAATTGCCACCTTTCAACCCTGCTCCCATCACCTTCATAGCACGAACAAGCGCTGATGTTTTCCAATCACCTTCACCAGCAAATCCATATCCTTCATGCATTAAACGCTGGGCCGCAATGCCGGGTAACTGCACCATACCATGCAGGTCTTCAAAAGTATCCGTAAAGCCTTTAAAATTCCCATTTTGTAAAAACCGGCGAAGGCCAATTTCAATCTTCGCAGCTTCACGCAGGGAAGTATGTTGTTCGCCACCCTTAACTAAAGAAGCAGACAATGTATATGTATCAGCGTATTCCTGAACTAAATTATCTATATCGGTGTCGCTGGTTTCATTAATCACTTTAACGAGGTCGCCAATACCATAAGTATTTACAGAGTAGCCAAACTTTAATTCAGCTTCTACTTTATCGCCTTCCGTAACGGCTACAAAACGCATGTTATCGCCAAAGCGTACAAACCTGGCTCCCTGCCAATCATTCCATCCGGCAGCGGCTCTTGCCCATACATTTATTTGTTCTAATACTTCTTTATCCTGCCAATGCCCTACTACTACTTTACGATTCATGCGCATACGGCTAACCATAAACCCAAACTCACGATCGCCATGAGCACTTTGGTTCAGGTTCATAAAATCCATATTAATCTCGCTCCAGGGAATGTCGCGGTTAAATTGTGTATGCAAATGAAGTAGCGGTTTCTGTAAGATTTTTAATCCGCTGATCCACATTTTTGCAGGAGAAAAAGTATGCATCCATGTAACTACCCCAATACACGATTTTGTATTGTTCGCTTCCGCAAGAGTAGCATATACTTCTTCTGTGCTTTTAACGGTGGGTTTAAATACAACACGTACAGGAATTTGTGTTGCGTCGTTTAAACCGGCAGCTATTTGTTTAGAATGTGCTGCTACCTGCTTCAAGGTTTCTGCACCATATAAATCCTGGCTTCCGGTAACAAACCAGACTTCAAGGCTTTTTAAATCAATCATTACATTTTTTGTTTTACCTCACCCCCGGCCCCTCTCCATCAGAGATGGAGAGGGGAGACGATGCTTAAAATATTTTAATCATTCTCTTAATACTTAACAATTATGCTATCCCCTTTCTACACTCCTTCTAATACAAGAAAACTCTCCACCCT
>JAYULK010000117.1:0-27753 GCA_043763635.1 Chitinophagaceae bacterium | reverse complement strand
GTTAGAATACCGGAAAACCAATGATGGCTCACAACTGCAGGTTTTAACCGGTAACGTTCGTTTGCGCCAGGGAAGCACTCTTTTTTATTGCGATAGTTGCATTATCAATAACGGCAGCAAAATTTTTGAAGCTTTTGGCAATGTGCATATAAATGATAATGATACGGCCCACGTTTATTCGAATTATCTGCGCTACCTTATGGATAAGCGTTATTCTTATCTTAAAGGAAATGTAAAGCTTGATGATGGCCATGCCAGGCTTACAACAAACGAGTTGGAATATGATCTTGTAAGTCGTATTGGCGTTTATAAGAATGGCGGGAAGGTGGTCAACAAAAAATCAGTGCTTACATCAAAAGAAGGCATTTATTATGCAGAACTAAAGGACATCTATTTTAAAAAGAATGTTGAATTAAAAGATCCTGCGTATTATTTAAAATCCGATTCTCTCTTGTATAATACAGAATTTGAAACAGCCCGTTTTATTGCAGAAACCTATATAAGAGATAGCACTGGAAGAGTGATACTAACCAGTGAAGGACTATACAATTTGCACACTGGCCGTGCCGATTTTACAAAGCGGACTACTATAGAAGATGGCCCGTTAACAGTAACAGGTGATTATGTGGCGAATGATGATGAAACAGGCATGGTTCAGATAAAAGGGCGTGGTATTTTAAAAGATACAGCTAAAGGCATATCCATTTTATCGGAAGAGATATTTGTTAACAAAAACACTGAGGCTTTCCTCGCTACCATAAAACCGCTGATGATTGTAAAGCAGGATAAAGATTCGATATACATCACTGCCGATACTTTATTTTCAGCCCGTTTGAGCGACTTAAAAAGACCAGCTGATACCCTTGCAAAAGGCGACTCGCTTTCAAAAAAAATAAGCGCTTCCAAACGAGATAGCACCAACCGTTATTTCGAAGCATTCCGGAATGTACGTGTGTTTTCAGATTCTGTTCAATCCATCAGTGATAGTCTTTTTTACTCCTTTAAAGATTCTACTTTTCAATTATTTCAAAACCCTGTTGTGTGGAGTAATGGCAACCAGATAACAGGTGATACCATTTATCTTTTTACAAAAAACAAACAAGCCAAAAGAGTAAAAGTTTTTGAAAATGGGTTTCTTGTTAATCAGGTAGAAAAAGGCGTATACAACCAGATAAAGTCGGTACGAATGGATGGGTTTTTTAAAAATGGCGTCATTGATTCGGTAAGGGCAAGAGGCTATGCAGAAAGTATTTATTTTTTGCAGGATGAGGATAGTGCTTATAGCGGCATCAACCAAACCCAGAGCGACATCATGGATGTTTTTTTTAGTAATGGAGATCTTTCAAAAGTTGTACTCCGAAGCGCTGTTAAAGGAACGCTGTGGCCCATCACCAGGAAAAAGCCATCTGAGATGTTGTTAAAAAACTTTCAATGGCTGGAAGGCAGCAGACCTAAAACGAAGTATGAATTATTTGAGTAAAACGGTGGGCTACAGCCATAAAGAATGGCTGATAACTATTCCTTTTTCACCTTCTTACATCATGATCACAAACGTACTCTCGGGTCAATAATGCCATACAATATATCAGCGAGTATATTAATCATAATAAAGAAAGCTGCTGATACTAAAACAGATCCCATCACAACAGGAAAATCTAACTTCTCCAAAGCATTTACGGTTATTTTACCTATCCCCTGCCATCCAAAAATATACTCAATAAAAAAAGCCCCCGCAAGCAGTTCGGCAAACCACCCGGTAATAGCTGTAACTACGGGGTTTAAAGCATTGGGCAATGCATGTTTTATAACCACTTTCGTTTTACTTAATCCTTTTGAGTATGCTGTTCTGATATAGTCCTGATCAAGAACATCAAGCATAGCACTTCTTGTTAATTGTGTAATAATAGACAAAGGGCGAATACCCAGTGTAATAGCAGGAAGAATAAGATTTTGAAGTGATAACCTTTTTTCCCCTGTATAAATGTCAAGTTCGTACCAATTGCCTGTGATGTGCAATCCGGTCCAGTCGCTAAGTACAAAGCCAAATACATAAGCAATAATTATCCCCATAAAAAAAGAAGGCGAAGAAATTCCAATAATGCTTGTAAAAATTGCAGTGCTGTCAATCCATGTATTTTGTTTTACAGCCGCTAACATGCCAAGGGGTATACCTATAATTACGGCGATAAACATGGCTGAAATAGCCAATAACAAAGTACCAGGCAAGGCCTCCATTAAGATATCGCCAACAGGTTTTTTTGTTTGATAAGATGTGCGTAGGTAAGGCAATTTAAAAACAAGTTTTTTTTCATTGCCTATAAAGAAGCCTTTTATTTTTTTTTGTTTGATTTCGTCATTAGTATAGATGCTTATGGGCGATACATCGTTCGCATAAAAAATAAATTGTTTCCATTTAGGCTGATCAAGATATAGTTCTTTTTTTATTGCAGCCTGCGTAGCGGCATCTCCTGTTTGGCCCATTACCAAACGTGATGGATCGCCAAAACCCTGGAATAACACAAACACCAATACTGTTACTCCTGCCAGTACAAGCAAGCCCTGAAATATTTTCCTTAAGATATATTGAAGCACAGATTTAAGTTACAGTTTTTTTAAATCTTCAGTGGCATCATCTACTTCGGTATAACTATACTTATTTAAGATAGTTCCCTTTTGCAAAATGTATAAAGTAGGATTAGTACGTGCTGCGGTTCTTACTGCTGTATTATCCAATGTAAAAACAGGGAGATCAATAAGACCCTTGTTGCTTAAAACGCTTTTTACTTCAGGCACTGATGCTGATGTAATAATATAGACCGGTATCTTTTTTTGTTGTGCAACTGCCCGCAAAATCTTTAAATCATTTATCCAGCCAGCCGAAGACCTTTTTATCTTTTCACAAATTACCAGTAAACAAACTGGCTCGTTCAATATTATTTCTGTTGAATCCATAGATTCGCCGTTTAAAGCAAAGCCTTTTATTGGTGCTTCAGCATTTCCTTTTCTAATCAGTTTATCTACCCGGTCTATGTACTTATAACTGGCTAAATCCGCGGGCAAACTTTCAGGTGAAAATTCAAATTTTTTTCCATTTTTTTCATACACAAAACGGATAGCAAAACTATCGGGCAGTGCACCAACAGGTATTTTCATTTGCTGGCTAATGTTGTTTCCCTTTTTAAATGGAAGGCAATCTACCAATGGCAGATAGTTTAATACATACCATTGAAGCCCGATGCTTATTAAAAGAGAAAACAACAACAATGCCCGCCTTAAGGCCAAACTAAATAATGGCTCAATATACCTTTGAAAAATAACGAGGAATATAATAAAAACGAGCAAGACAATATCCTTTACAAAAGAGGTTAATGGCGTTATGGGAAGGCAGTCGCCAAAGCAACCGCAATTTTTAAACTTTCCGGATAAGTAAGCGTAAGCAGTTAAAAATGTGAAAAAGATAATGAGTACTAATAAAGAATTCAATACAAACCTTTTTCTCCATCCTAACAACAAAGCAACACCAGCCATTATTTCCAGTGTGATCATAACAATAGAAAGTGCCAGCGAATGCTCATGAAGAAACTGAAAGAAGGAAATAAGTGGTGTCTTTAAAAAGAACCCTGATGAAGCCAGGCCCATGTTCCATATCTCAAAAAACTCCTGCATTTTATAGCTTAGCCCCAATGGATCATTTGCCTTTACAAGCCCGGAAATAATGAATAATGCACCAACTATAAAACGGATAATGGAAGCGGCTATTTTCATGGATGCTTATGATTGTTGTTCGTTAATAAGTATAAGTGCAAACACTGCATAGTTAATAATATCGAAATAATTAGCATCAAGGCCTTCACTCATAAGGGTCTTTCCTTCGTTCGAAATAATTTGTCTCATGCGTTGCAACTTCATTAAGATCATATCGGTAAGGCTTTCCTGGCTCATGGTTCGCCACGCTTCACCATAATCATGGTTCTTATGCAACATCAGGGTTTTTGTTTCTTTTATGCGCAGATCATAAAAATGATTCACATCGTCAATTGATAATTCTTCAGGTGTATCATCAGGAAGGCCCAATTGAATCAATCCGATTACAGCATAGTTTAAGATGCCTATAAATTCCGATGTAATATCATCCCCTATCTTCTGGGCCTTCACAACCTGTATCGTGCGGATTCGTTGGGCTTTTATAAAAATCTGGTCAACTACTGATATAGCACGCAAAACCCTCCATGACGTTCCATAGTCAAGCGTTTTTTTTATAAAGATGTCTTTGCATTGATTAACGGCCGAATCGTATTGAGCAATTGTGTTCTTATGTTCTGTTTGCATGCAATGAAATGATTATTGGTACTTTAGCCAAAAGTAACAAAGTCCTGTAAATGTTTACACTCAATTGTAAAGGCCGCTTATTGGTGATTGATGAACCCATAGTGATGGGCATCATTAACACGACACCCGATTCATTTTTTGAAGGCAGTCGCATGAATAAAATGGATGCATTACTTTTTAAGGTGGAAGAGATGATAAAAGGCGGTGCCGCTATTATTGATATTGGCGGCCAAAGTACAAGGCCCAATAGCGAACGGATTTCTGCAGATGATGAAGCGCAAAGAGTTATCCCTTTCGTAGAAGGAATAGCAAAGCGGTTTCCAGACATCAATATTTCAATTGATACTTATTATTCAAAGGTTGCAGCAGAAGCGGTGGCAGCAGGCGCATGTATCGTAAATGATGTAAGTGCAGGATCTATTGATGAAAAGATGATTGATACTGTGGCCTCTTTAAAAGTACCATACATATTGATGCATAATAATGGCAGCCTTCAAAATACGCAACTACATCCAACATATAAGAATGTAACCCTTGATGTGTTCGACTTCTTAAATTTTAAAATGCATGAGTTGCGTCATGCAGGCATTAACGATATAATTATTGACCCAGGTTTTGGTTTTGGAAAAACAATTGAACATAATTTTCAATTGCTGCATTCACTACATTTTTTTACACAACTTCAAAAGCCCTTACTTGTTGGCTTATCCAGAAAAAAAACCATTTATAAAACGCTGGGTGTTACACCAGGAGAAGCATTGAACGGCACAACCGTTATAAACACAGTTAGCTTACTAAACGGCGCAAATATATTAAGGGTGCATGATGTAAAAGAGGCAAGGCAGGCCATAAAATTGGTACAGACGCTAAAAATAAAAGAGCGTAGTTAATGCCCTTTTATTGTTCCAGTAAGCAGGAATATTTTTATGATTTCATAGTGTATAGAAAGGTAAATTCAAATGCTGCTTTAATAATTGGATCAAAAACGGGACTCTTTTTTTTCATTGAATAGACAAAAAAAACAGCTCATTAAATAATGAGCTGTAAAATTGAGATTATTTACTGATAGAAAATATTAATTATCTACTGGCAGAATCAACCTGCGGTGAAGGAGGCATACTAGCCGATGGAGGCGCTTTGTCTTCCACCTTTACTACTTCAATATCAAATATCATGTTGGTATTAGGCGCTATATCCGGCGATGGAGCCTGGGCGCCATAAGCCAAAGATGAGGGGATGTAAAGCTTGGCTTTTGCACCCTCTCTCAATTGCTTGATACCTTCATCAAAACCTTTGATCATTGGTTGAGAACCCACAACAAAGCTCATGGGATCTGTATGTTTAAATGAGTTGTCCATATTGGTATCAAACACTTTACCGGCAAAAGTGCTGCCCTTGTACATAAGACTTACATATTTTCCATCAGCCACCGGCGCACCAGTGCCTGGATTAATTATTTCTACATAAGTTCCCTGTCCTATTTTTTGTGCTTTTATATTATTTTTAGCAAGGTGCTCCTGGATGATCTTGTCATCAATTTTCATTTGTCCCTTTGAAGAAGCCAATTGTTCTTTTTCGTAATCCTTTTGTGTTTCTTCTGGCGTTCTGAATACTTCAAGCACTTTTAAACTGGTAGTAAGCTTATCGCCTTTTTTAAAGAAGGGAGGTATTCTGTCCGGGGTGCGTCTCATAAAAGTATCTACAGATTGAACTGCATAGATACTATCACCTTTCTTTAATTGTGAGATCAGCTCACTAATATCATACGGCTGGCTTTCAGCGCTTACCGGTAGGTAAGTAGGCATTGAAGTATAGGTGCTTTGTAAAATACTGTCATTTCTTTTGATGATCATGTGCACTTTTATAAAGCCGCCCATAACTGCCTTTGTAGTGTCTTTGCCGGGGAAAAGCTTATAAGGCATACCGCCTTTTGTTTTTTTAAAATCAACATTATTACAGCTACTAATTACCAGGGCAGAAGCAGCTACGCTTAACATGAATGAAAATAATCGCATTAGAATTGTTTGTTTATTGTAAAAGGGTTTTGTTTTCGTTTATATACTGTTTGAATTTGGCAATTGTTTTCTCTATGCTTTCACTGTCTCGTCCTCCTGCTGCATTGAAATGGCCACCGCCTTCAAAATATTTACGGGCGAATGTATTGCAATCAAAGCTTCCTTTGCTCCGAAACGACCATTTTCTTTCTTCATCCCTGTCTACCACAAACCCTACGAGCTTGATACCCTGTATAGAAAGCGGGTAATTTACGATGCCTTCTGTATCGCCGGTTTTAATATTGTACCTTAAAAGATCACCTTTAGTAATATAAACCATCGCCACATTCAGTTCATAATGAACATCCATTCGGTTGGTTAAAATATGTCCTAAAAAGCGAAGCCTATTTTCCAAAAAATTATCATATAATGCTTCATGCACTTTTGTGTGTTCAAGGCCTTGTTCTTTCAGGTAGGCCACCATGTGATGCACACTTGCATGGGTAGAGGAAAAGCGAAATGACCCTGTATCAGCCACCACGCCTGCATACAAACATTCTGCAGCAAAAAGATTGATCTTATCCCGATGCCCGGAAGCAACAATAAAATCATATACCATTTCGCAGGTAGAGCTTTTTGCCGTGCTGGAAATGCCATAATTAAAGGAAGCCTCGTCCGGTTCCTGGTGATGGTCAATTAAAATTTTTGTGCAGTTCATTTGGGCAAGCTTTGGCGCCAATGCCTTTGTGCGGCCAAAATGATTAAAATCAAGGCAAAAAAGCCAGTCGGCTTTATCTAAAAAATCATCAGCCTTTGTTTTATGTAATTCATAATCCAGCACGGTATCTACCATCGGCATCCAATCTATCCACCTTGCCCAGTTAGTTGGTGATACTACCTGCACAGTGTGCCCGAACTGAATTAAAAAGTGATATAAGCCAAGAACAGAGCCCATGGCATCTGCATCCGGCTTCTGGTGCATGGTTATCGCTATCTTCTTTTTTGAATGTAATTCCGAAAATATTTCCTGTATCGCCTGCATAAAGAGCGGCAAAAGTAGGAGAAAGTTACCAGTTCCGCTTTTGGAGAATTTAGTTTAGGCTTTTATTTAGAACGTAAACGGCTTATAATGATGGCACAATTAAGTTTCATGCAAAACGGCTGAGATTCTCATAAACTATATGCTGCTTTGCATTTCGAATGAATGTTTTTTTGAGGCCACCTGCGAACTTCGCTTATTTGCATTTATTGCTAAACTTTTCATCAAGCAATCCTTTTATATCGTTATAAGCATTTGCTCTCTGGTCGTCCTTCAATTCTTTCAAAAAATATACAAATGCATAACCTCTGCAAAAATCAATAACAGTTATCGTGCCTCCATAGCTTGGTGCAGTTAGCACTGAGGCCTCATTGCCTTGTTGTTCCGGCGCCCAGGCGCCCAAGGCATATTGAAAACCATTTACTTCAGCAGGTGCATTATTTAATGAAGCCGATTCATGAATTTTCCGCAGTTCTTTTACCGATTCTTCTTTTAAAATTCGTTGTCCCTTATACATGCCGCCGTTTAATAACATCGTCATAAAACCAATTAAATCTCCTGCAGTAGACCGGGCACCATCTGATGCATCAATAGCTGATGCATCGAGAGTTGTAAAAGTAGTTTGGCGCATACCCATTGGGCGAAAAAGTTTTTGTTGCGATAACATATCGAACTTCTTTTTTGTTACCACTTCCAATACCCTTGCAGCTATATTTATACCCATTGTATTGTACCGGAATTCTTCACCGGGATTACGTTGAATTTCTTTAGCTGCAAAACTGTTCACTTCTTTTTCCAGAGATTCAAATTTTTTCTTTTCGAGTGCTTTTTTAAATTTTGCGCCTTCTGATTGTATGCCTGTTTTATTAGACAGGCAATGTCTGATGGTAATATAATTTTTACCATACTTGCCAAATTCCGGAAGGTAATAGCTGATCCTGTCATCAAGGGTAATTTTGCCTTCATCAACCAGCATCATTACAAGTGCAGTTGTAAGCCACTGGCTGCTGTTACCAATAGGCGCCTGTCCTCTCAATGCACTAAATGTTTTTGTATCTTTTTGATATACTACTGTATCCTTATTAGCAACCATTATAATAACGTCAGTCTTTAATTGCTTTTGTTTCATTGCTACAACAGCGTCCAGATTGCCAAGATTTTGTGCTGTTGAAAAATGAAAGAATAGCATGAAAACCGCCACAGAAATGACTTTGAGGCAGGGTAAACTAGATTTATAAGACATACTTACCGTATTATTTATGTTGGACTCTTATTTGCGAACCTATGTCAAATCACACTAAACGAAACCTTAAAGAACTGAGTATATGAATTTATCCAATTTTACCATAAAAGCTTCCGAAGTAATACAAGGGGCGCAACAAATAGCTTTCAATAACGGCAATAGCAATATCGAAACAGAACATTTATTAAAAGCATTGCTTGAGCAGCAAGATTCTCCTGTAGAATATTTATTGAAAAAGAATGCTGTAAATGTGCAGCAATTAAATAGCCGGCTAAACGAACAAATGGCTCGGCTACCTAAAATTACAAGTGGCGAGCCTGCTCAATCTGTAAGCCGCGATGTTAATAATGTGATTCTTAAAGCAGGCTCTTTGTTGAAAGGTTTTAAAGATGAATTCGTTACACCCGAGCATTTGTTGGTAGCATTGATACAGGGTAATGATAGCACGGCTAAACTTTTAAAAGAGGCCGGACTTAATGAAAAAGGACTGGTAGCTGCAATAACTGAACTGCGAAAAGGCTCTACTGTAACTTCACAAACGTCAGAAACCCAGTTTAATGCCTTAAACAAATACGCTAAAAATTTGAATGAGCTGGCACGCCAGGGAAAGCTTGATCCTGTTATTGGCCGTGATGAAGAAATTCGCCGTACCCTACACATTTTAACCCGCCGTACAAAAAACAATCCTATCCTGGTGGGCGAACCCGGAGTTGGCAAAACCGCTATTGCAGAAGGGCTGGCGCATCGTATAGTAAATGGAGATGTTCCGGAAAATTTAAAATCGAAAATAATTTTTGCACTTGACATGGGGCAGTTGATTGCAGGTGCCAAATATAAAGGTGAGTTTGAAGAACGTTTGAAGGGTGTTGTTAAAGAAGTCGCTACCAGCGATGGCGAAATTATTTTGTTTATTGATGAAATACATACGCTTGTTGGTGCTGGTGGAGGAGAAGGTGCCATGGATGCGGCTAATATTTTAAAACCGGCATTAGCCCGGGGCGAATTAAGGGCAGTAGGCGCCACTACTTTAAATGAGTACCAAAAGTATTTTGAAAAAGATAAAGCGCTTGAACGCCGTTTTCAAAAAGTAATGATTGATGAACCAAATGTAGAAGATGCTATCTCTATCCTGCGTGGTTTAAAGGATCGTTATGAAACCCATCACCATGTACGCATAAAAGATGAAGCAATTATTGCAGCGGTGGAATTATCAACCCGTTATATAACAGACCGCTTTTTACCTGACAAGGCTATTGACCTGATTGATGAAGCAGCCGCAAAGCTTCGTCTGGAAATGAACTCGATGCCAGAAGAATTGGATGAGTTGGAACGTCGTATCCGGCAACTGGAAATAGAACGTGAAGCGATAAAAAGAGAAAATGATGAGGAGAAGCTGAGGGAATTAAATTCAACCATTGCCAATCTTGCTGTTGAGCGTGATACTCTAAAATCTAAGTGGAATGAAGAGAAGGAATTGGTTGAGAAAATTCAGAATGCAAAGGCAGAAATTGAAAACTTAAAGCAACAGGCTGAGCAGGCAGAACGAGAAGGAAACTATGGTAAGGTGGCAGAAATAAGATATGGTAAGATACAAGACCAGGAGGCGCTTGGCAGTGATCTTACCAATCAGCTAAATGTGCTCAGCCTGCATAGCAAACGCCTGATGAAGGAAGAGGTGGATGCAGAAGATATTGCTGAAAGCGTTGCTAAATCAACAGGCATACCGGTAAGCAGAATGTTGCAAAGCGAAAGAGAAAAGCTCCTTTACCTCGAAGAAGAACTCCATCAGCGTGTAATAGGGCAGGAGGAGGCCATTACTGCAGTGGCCGATGCAGTACGCCGCAGCAGGGCAGGGCTACAAGATCCTAAACGCCCGATTGGGTCCTTCATTTTTTTGGGTACTACCGGCGTAGGTAAAACAGAACTTGCAAAAGCGCTGGCTGGTTACTTGTTCGATGATGAGCACATGATGACCCGGATTGACATGAGCGAATACCAGGAGAAACATACCGTGAGCAGGTTGGTAGGTGCCCCTCCGGGATATGTAGGTTATGATGAAGGCGGGCAGTTGACGGAGGCAGTACGGCGCAAGCCATACCAGGTAGTATTGCTGGACGAAATTGAAAAAGCACATCCTGACGTTTGGAATGTATTGCTGCAGGTATTAGATGATGGCCGCCTGACCGATAATAAAGGCCGGGTGGTAAATTTCAAAAATACCATCATCATTATGACCTCGAATATGGGTAGTGATATTATACAGGGAAACTTTGCTGACGTCACCGAGCGAAACAAAGAGGAAATAGTGGAAAAAACAAAGGCCGAAGTAATGGTAAGATTAAGAGAAACCATCAGACCTGAATTTCTGAACCGTGTAGATGAAATCATCCTTTTCCAGCCATTAATGAGAAATGAAATTAAAGGCATTATAAAAATTCAGCTAAACAATCTTAAACATCTTGTAGCGCAAAATGGTATACAGTTGGAGTACTCAGGTTACTTATTAGATTACCTGGCTGAAAATGGTTTTGATCCGCAATTTGGTGCAAGACCTTTGAAGCGTTTTATTCAAAAAGAAATAATAAACAGCTTAAGCAAAAAAATCCTGGCTGGGGAAGTTGATCGTAGCCATCCTGTGCTGGTTGATGTATTTGACAAAGTTGTTGTATTTAGAAATGAAGTGGAGCAGCCACAAGGAGCATAAATTAAAAAATTGTCTCGCCTCTTTAGCCTGGTTCTTTACAACCAGGCTTTTTATTGCACATTTTTCTGTTTTTTCTAATGTCTGTCTCGCGCCATTAAATTAAGCACTCTCCTTATATCTTTTGACTATTTTTGGTAAAACTAACGCCAAACACCGCTATGCTTGATGACTTGCCAAATGACGAAAGCAATATGCTTTTATTAGTCGCATCTGGAAATCAAAAGGCATTTACGCTATTGGTAGATACATACTGGAATCAGGTATACTGCCATTCGCTGGCCTATACAAAATCTTCACAGCAGGCCCAGGAAATCACACAAGATATTTTTCTAAAAGTTTGGAATAAAAGAGAAAATTTGAATGAAGTAAAAAATTTCAAAAACTATCTTTTTATATTAAGCCGCAACCAGATTATTACAGCGGTCAGAAAAAGATTAGAGGAATTAGTGGAGTACGATATGCTCGATGCCTCAGAGGTTTTACTTGTACCTGACCAGCAACTAGAATATAAAGAAACATGGAGTAAAATTTTGGAAGGAATTGAAAAATTACCTCCCGCAAGAAAGATCATATTTAAAATGAGCAGACTGGAAGGATTAAGCTATGAAGATATTGCCACGAAACTCAATATTTCGAAAAACACCGTTAAAGAACATATAGTACTTTCCTTAAATTTTTTGAGAACCTATCTGCGTCTTCATCGTCATCTTATTTCTTTATTTATTCTTTTAGTGCAGATTTTAAAAAAATAGTTGGTCCTTGACCCCCCCGCCCTTTTCCCAATAGTCGTCTTTATAAATAACGACTGCAATATGGAAAATGAGAAAGTTGAAGAACTGCTCGTACAATACTTAATGGGTAACCTTAGCCCACAAGGCAGAAAAGAATTTGCGCAACTATTGTCCAATCCCCAATATCAGGACCGATTCTCTGCTTTGATGCAAGAAGATTTCTTGAAAGACAAATTTTTAAGCGACGAAAATATTGAAATAAAAACAGCCATCCAGCAGTTCTTGTTCCAGGCAATTAAAAAAGATAACGCCACTTCACAAAGGGTTATTCACTTTAGAAAGTGGATTGCCGCTGCTTCTATAATTCTTTGTCTTGCCTCTTTAAGCTGGTTTTTCTTTGTAAAAAAACCTTCGTCAGCTCCGGAGCAGGTTACCAAAAAAACAAACTACATACCTACCGATATACAACCAGGTAAAAGTGGTGCTATTCTGACATTGTCTGATGGCACCAAGATTGTGCTGGACAGCGCCCAAGGTCCGCTGGCTGTAGAGGGCGCAACAAAAGTGATGAATGTAAATGGGAAACTATCTTATGCTGCGCAAAATAGTTCCCTTAGTACTGTTTATAACACCATGTCAACACCCAATGGAAGGCAATACCAATTAGTGCTGGCAGATGGATCGAAAGTTTGGTTGAATGCGGCTAGCTCTATCACTTATCCAACGGTATTCGGCACAAAAGAAAGAAGAGTAAGCATTACAGGAGAAGCATTTTTTGAAGTGGCTCATAACGCTACGCAACCTTTTTTTGTATCGGTAAATGGTATGCAGGTGCAGGTATTGGGAACTGAATTTAATATCAATTCCTATGAGGATGAATCAAGCATTAAAACCACTTTACAAAAGGGCTCTGTTAAAATAATCAAAGACGACCTTGCTTCGTTTATAAAACCCGGGCAGCAGGCAGAAATTACAACGGGCGCCAACCAAATAATTGTAAATCCTAATGTTGATATGGAACAAGTGATGGCGTGGAAGAACGGAAAATTCATTTTTCAGGACGCAGATATAAGGAGTGTAATGCGCCAATTGGAAAGATGGTATAATGTAAGTGTTACTTATGAAGGAAGTGAAACCAATGAAGAATTTGTAGGAATTGTTTCAAGAAACGTCAATATTTCTCAAATACTGAAAATGCTGGAAGAAACAGGCAAAGTTTCATTTAAAATTCATGGCAACAGGATTATTGTAAACTAAAGTATTTAAGGAAAAAAGAAGCCGGAAATGCTACGAACATCTCCGGCGGCTCAGGCCGATAAAATAAAACTGCGAAGAATCATTTTTTCTATAACCTAAACGATGTAAATGTATGAATTTACGCTTATGTAATAATGGTGGCTATACTATTAAAAATAGCGCCGGAAAACGAAGATTGCTCTTTACTCCCCAAATTTTGAAAGCAATGAAATTGACTTTCTTTTTACTAACGGTCTGCTTTTTACAACTATCTGCCAGCGGTATTTCGCAGAATGTAACCGTTTCCTTTAAAAACGTACCACTCTTCAGGGTTTTTAAAGAAATTGAAAAACAAAGTGGTTTTGGTTTTCTGTATTCCAAGAGCATGTTAAAAGATGCGCCCAAAATAGATATTGATCTGAAGAATACTCCTGTCGCCCAGGTTTTAGAGTACTGTTTTAAAGGTCAACCCTTTCAATACAGTATTCAGGCCAATACCATAATTATTACAAGAAAGAAATTGGCAGACCTGGTATCCGTTAATGAAACAAGGCCTCCAATTAGTATCAGAGGTAAAGTAACAGATGAAAGCGGTGAACCTATTGTTGGGGCTACCGTACAATTAAAAAATTCATCAAGGGGTACTTCTACTAATTCAAATGGCGAATTCGAAATCGAAATACCAGATAATTCCTCAAGGGTGTTGGTATTTTCTTTCGTGGGTATGCAAACACAGGAAATTAATGTTGGTGGCAAAACAGATGTTAATCTTACCCTGGTTAGAAACATAACCCAGCAGGAAGAGGTTGTGCTAGTGGGATATGGTGCAGTAAGAAAGGCCAATCTTGCCGGAGCTATAACTTCCGTAAGCCCGGATAAATATAAATCTGAACCGGTGACGAATATTACACAGGCTTTGCAGGGCCGGGCAGCAGGCGTAAATGTTACCAACAATTCAGGTGCCCCCGGTGGCGCCGTAAAAGTGAGAATAAGAGGAGCCAATTCTTTATTAGGTAATAATGATCCATTGTACGTAGTGGACGGCATTATTCTTAATGTTGGAATAGGAGACTTAAACATTAATGATATTGAGAATTTTGAGGTGTTGAAGGATGCAGCAGCTACCGCGATATATGGTAGCAGGGGAGCAAATGGAGTAATACTTATAACTACAAAAAGAGGCAAAAGCGGGACAACAAAAATTCAGGCAGATGTGAATATAGGTATGAGTAAGCTTGCTCAAAAATATGATCTGATGCAGGCTGGGGCCTATGCGGAGCTGACCAATATTTTAAAGCCTAATTACTTTACATCTCAGCAGGTTGCCGATTTTAAAACTAACGGCGGTGTTGACTGGCAGGATCAAATTTTTCAAACGGGCGTTATCCAGAATTATCAGATGAGTGCAAGCGGCGGATCTTCTAATGCAAGGTATTTTGTTTCCGCTAACTATATTGATCATAAAGGCATTCTACTCCGTTCTTCTCAAAAAAAATATTCGGTACGGTCTAACATCAGCGCAGATCTGAGCAAAAAGGTTAGGCTTGATTTCAACTTATTTGCAGGCCGTATTGATGGATTAAACAACCAGGATAATGGATATAAAGGTGCTCCTACCTGGGCGTCTGCCATCTACTCTCCTACATTCCCAATATATACTGCTGAAGGAGTATACAACCGCCAGGATAATCTTTCCTCACCAAATACCTTAAATCCATACATGGTATTAAAGGAAAGATATGCAGACGTATTATCCAATTCACTAATCTCTAATGCAAAGCTCAGTTACAAAATAATAAAGAATTTATCGTTAGATGTATTGTTAGGTGCCAATAGTAATTCATATCAAAATGGAGGTTATATCAATAAGTGGTTGAGCCCTGCTACTACGTCTGCCAACTTAGGTGAAGCAAAAACTTTTTATTGGCAAAACAGTAATATCCTAACCTACTCCAAAATTTTTGGAGGAAAACATGATGTTACCGTAACAGCAGTAAATGAACAATCGCAAAACACCTACAGAGGCTTTGGCGCGTCAGGTTCAGGTATTGACCCTATCACTGTAACTTATAATAACCTCGGAATAGCAAACGTAAAAAATGTTAACTCATCCTGGTCGCAATATGGTTTGCGGTCCTATGTAGGAAGAGTGGGTTATTCTTTTTTAAACCGCTATATTATTTCCGCTACTTATCGTGCTGATGGCACTTCCAAGTTCCAGGGCAAAAACAAATGGGGATATTTTCCTTCCGTAGCACTTGGCTGGAAGGTTTCTGAAGAATATTTTTTACGCAACAATGCCGTAATTAATAACCTTAAGATCCGCGGAAGCTGGGGTAAAACCGGAAACCAGGGCATAAATCCTTATGCTACTGTTTCCTCAATAGGAAACATGATGAATACATTTGGTCTGGGTCAATCTTTTCCTGGTTCTATTGTAGTGGGTGCAGATAATCCTGATCTTAAATGGGAAACTACAGCACAAGCGGATGTGGGTTTTGACCTTTCCTTGCTGCAAAACAGGATTAACTTTTCTGCAGATTATTTTGTAAAAAATACTTCGGACCTATTGAACCGTGTAGTTATTCCTGCTTACAACGGAGGTGGCACCGTTAATAAGAACATTGGAAAAGTACAGAACAAAGGAGCTGACTTTTCCTTAGGGGGCACGCCCATTTTGTCAAAGGATTTTAAATGGGATGCCAGCTTAAACTTTACCGCTTTAAAAAGCAAGGTTGTTGATTTAGGACTTGATACTTTTCTTCTTGGAGGAAATTATGCACCCGGTTTGACACAAGAATCGCCTTTTGCAATCAAAGTGGGCCAACCTTTAGGCAGTTTTTGGGGATATAATTGGGAAGGAGTATACAGTGCTGGAGAGGCAGCCAAGGCGGCTGGATATGGATTTAAACCAGGCGACAATAAATACACTGATTGGAATAATGATGGGAAAATTGATAGCAAGGATAAACATGTAATTGGTTTTTCGCAGCCGAAATATATCTGGGGGTTCAACAATAGTTTCACTTATAAAAGGTTCGATCTTAACATAATGACGATTGCGCAGCAAGGCAATAAAATATTGAATACCGTGTATGCCGCGGCTGCTACCATTTTGAGCGATGCCACTTCAATAGCGCACGTAGATGGTTTGGATTATTGGAGCGCAAATAATCCCAATGGAAGGTTTGCTAACCCCTTAAGCAGCTCTTCAAAAAACTTTATCGAAAGCACTCAATTTTTAGAAGACGCCAGTTTCGTAAAAATCAAAAATCTTTCGATTGGTTATTCTTTAGATAGAAAATATATCAAGTTCGCTGATCTGCAATTGCTCTTAAGTGTACAGAATTTAAAAACTTTTACCAAGTACAGAGGCTATGATCCCGAAACTTCCACATCAATCGTAGATAGCGACGGCGCTATAGATGTAGGAGCTTATCCTTCTTCCCGCACCTTTACAATTGGATTGAAAGCAACATTCTAAAACAACAAAACTCAGTAATATGAAAAAATATATTTGCCTCATATTGTTAGCAACGGTGGTGTATAGTTGCAAAAAAGATTTCCTTGATGAAAAGACCAGGGGTCTCATTCGCCCCGATAATTATTTTACCACAACGCAAGATTTAGAGAAAACTGTGAATGCTCTTTTTAGCAACACAAACCTAATGTATAATGAAACGGCCAAGCTCGCCTTTTGTATGGGCGGTGATGATGTTACCACGCTGGCAGGAGGCAACAAGGCAGGCTATTTACAGTTTGATATTTTTAGTGTACAGGATAACAATGACAGGTATGTAAATATGTATTATGCTTGTTACGGTACAGTAAAACAAGCAAATGTTATCATTAGTAAAATAGACCAGATTGTTGAGCCAGCCACTAACCCGGGCCTGTTGAAAAGCCAAAAAGACCGGTCTCTTGGACAGGCTTATTTTTCAAGGGCACTTGCTTATTTTAACCTGGTAAGAATGTGTAATGAAGTACCGTTGATAACTGATCTATCAATTAGTTATGATATAAAAAAATCGCCCCCTGCAGAAACTTATGCTTTAATTGTAAATGATCTTACGAAAGCTGAAGGATTGCTTCCTGTTTCTTTTTCCACTGCGTCAAATGCGACAGACCTCGAGAAAACTTCTGCTTATGCAAGGCCAACGTCAGGCTCGGCAAAATCGTTATTGGCATCTGTTTATTTAACCATGGCTGGATATCCGCTAAAAGATGGGTCTAAGTATGCCCTCGCCGCACAAAAAGCCAAAGAAGTGATTGATAATGAGACCGCCTATGGCTATACCCTATTACCTAATTTTGCTGATTTGTGGAAAGCTTCGAACAACATCAATAAAGAAACTGTGTTTGGCTGCTATTATAATAATACCGTTGGTGATTGGAGCGATGGAGGAACATGGGCTAATGGAAATATGAATGCCCCAATGTCCTATAAGCCTGGAGACTTTGGTGGCTGGGATGATCTCTTTGCGGAAATAACCTTCTTTAATGAATTTCCTGAAGGCGCCCGAAAGGAAGCTACCTTTCTTACCCAGGCGACCAACAGTCCCACTTCTACCGTTGTTACCTGGCAAAATTTTGCTACAAAACATCCTTATTATAAAAAATGGCTTGACGTGCCGGGCTTTAACATTAATAGTTTAGGCAATTATATTGATTGGTGGTCTTCGCGAAGCGTGCAGGTAATTAGATATTCAGAAGTATTATTAGTGTATGCTGAAGCAAAAGCAATGTCCGGAGGACCGGATGCTTTGGCCTATACTAGTATAAATCGTGTAAAGAAAAGAGCAGGAGTTCCAGAACTGGCAACTGGGCTTACCAACACGGCCTTTAAAGATTCTGTTATTGCAGAACGCAAATGGGAATTTGCAGGAAACGAACCTAATGCACGGTGGATGGACATGGTACGCACTGAAACAGTGGAATCTGCCACAGCAAAAAGACATCCGTCCGAAATACCATTGGTAGTTCAGCCTACAAAGGCTAATTATTTTGCCCCAATACCACAGGCAGACCGATTATTAAACAAAAACCTTTAATGTTGTTAATGAGATCGTATTAAAGCAGAACGAGAATTATCCAGCATTAAGCAAGACTCCTGTTTTCCAGGAGGCTTTTTTAGGAACTAGTCAAGCCTGGTTCCTAAAAAGAGGATTTATCTATCTGTAGAATCCAGCATAAGTGCACCTCTTATCGGCAATACATAATAAGCCAGGCAAGAAGGGAGAAACCAAATAAGGAAGATAGGGAGGACCGCCATAATTTCAAATGAATTTTATTAAAGTCCTCCGTATATTTTTTTATTGCAGTTAGCCGGTTCCTAATGATATTCACGTACATATCTTTAGTCAAGGGTATGGTCCAATAAAAATAAAAGAAGTTTTATCGGTTAGAAAGCCGATCTTCACTCCTCCGCACTATCGTCCCTTTTTATTGTTAATCTAATCAATCAATTATGTATATAACTCTTTGGAACAAGTATCTGCCTATTATCAGGATTTTGTTTAAAAAATCTATCAATGGTGTGCAAACATTAAATCTAAACATTTCTGATTTTGAAAGGGCTGGAGTTGCCAGAAAATCCGGAAATAAATTTTTAATAAAGTTTATTAACGGAAGGGTTGATAATGTAATTATTGACTCACCTCTTGCTTCTAATTTTGCTACTACGTTATTGCAGGATCCTGTAATAAAAGACCTTCTTTCAAAGAATGAGTATCACCTTATGTTGAATACAAAGTTTGTATTGACTATTACATGCGTTCCTGCTTCTGTTGAGGAAGTTCCTGAAGAAGTAGCTGAACTTGCCAATGCTGAATAAGTAAGTTTATAATTGTTTTTGCCGGGTCTTCAAACCGGCTATAATATTTTTAT
This sequence comes from Chitinophagaceae bacterium, assembly GCA_043763635.1. Taxonomy (GTDB): domain Bacteria; phylum Bacteroidota; class Bacteroidia; order Chitinophagales; family Chitinophagaceae; genus Flavisolibacter. Next base: position 8,591 of record JAYULK010000117.1, on the reverse strand, counting down.
GTATGAAACCTCGACTAACAGATTGAGGTTTTTTTTTGCCCATTATAGAATTTACTGCCTTACGAAATGGTAAACGTAAACTTTTGTACCATTGTTTATAAAAGCTTTAAACCTGTTAGACGTGGTAAAAGCAACATCATTAAAATATTCTGTCTTAACATCCTGGGTAGCAAAATCAATGGCGGTAATGTGTAATGATTGTATTGTCTTTTCATCTCTATGTTCCTTTCTTACATCCCAACTTCCCTCGTAAGTTTTGCCCGCAGAGGTATGGATTAACCTCCCCTCTTCAGCGAAGGAAAAAGTTTCGTCTTCCTGAAATGGAAGATTATTAAAATTGCCAAAGCCATAGTCATCTATGTCTGTTATTTGCCAATTTCCAATCATTCTTTTTTCATAAGTTTTTAAAAAATCTTTGCTGCATCCTGTAACGAGTAAAAGAAAAGTAAGCGTAAAAAGAGGTGTGTAAAAACGTCTCATACAATTGGTTTTAAAGAACAATCCTCAAATGTTGCACCTTTCAATGAAAGAACGCTAGTTTAGATTATTCTTTAACGAAAATTTTAATCAGAAGAAATGTATGCAATACGAAGCCTCCAACCATTGAGTATGCTTACCCCTTATTGTAAAACAAAAAAGCGGTTAAACATATACGAGACTGGTCTGCATGCCCTGGAAGAATTTTACGTTCAAGAAAGATGTAGCTTCTTTTTTGTTTAGTTGGTCTTCCACCAAAAGAAGCACCCCGTCGTTCGGTGTTGTGGGTTAGGCATTTGAGGATGGCAAACACCAACGACAATGACTATGGGAAAAACCTAACTTAGTTCTTTCAGATGTTGCAAATAATAACAGAATACCCTCAATTTTTTACAGCTACCAATTTAGAATGGAAGAAGCTGTTGAAGCCTGATAAGAATATTATTGTCAGCAGTATGAAGTTTCTTGTGCAGGATAAAAGAGTAAAAATATACTCCTTTGTCATTATGGAAAATCATGTGCATCTTATATGGCAAATAATGCCTGGTAATAATCTTGAAGAAGTACAAAGAGATTTTCTAAAATATACAGCGCAGCAGATAAAAAAAGATTTAACTAGAAGACATCCGGAGGTGTTGGCACATTTTAAGGTAAATGCAAAAGACCGGGACTACCAGTTTTGGGAGCGCAATGCGCTAAGCATAGAGTTGAGAACTCCCTGGGTTTTTATGCAAAAGTTGGAATACATACATTGGAACCCTGTTCAGGGAGGGATATGCAATTTACCTGAAGAGTATAATTATTCATCAGCCCGGTTCTATGAAACTGGTATAGATAATTGGGGTTTTCTTTCTCATTACAAAGAGTGAACTAAATTCGCCTGTTGGTGACGCCATCGCACAAACCAAGGCACAACACCAACAGGGGCATAAAAAAAACCATTGCCACAGAGAATGTAGGTGAAGTTATTTTAAACATTCCCCGTGACAGGAATGCTGCATTTGAACCCCGGATTATTCCTAAAGGCCACACGATCAGCACTAAAATCGAAGATGCTATTTTAGGTATGTACAGCCGGGGCATGACGGCCTCCGATGTTTGTAACCAGGTGCAGGATATTTACGGCCTGGATATAAGCGAAACAACGGTTTCCAACATCACCGAACGGATAATGGAATCGGCCAAAGAATGGCAGCAAAGAGCCCTGGAACCGGTTTACTTTGCGGTGTGGATGGATGGCATTGTGCTGAAGATAAGAGAAGATGGCAAGGTCATTAATAAGTGTGTCTATATTGTTATTGGGCTCAAAGCTGATGGTATAAAAGAAGTACTTGGGTTTTGGATTGAAAGAACAGAATCCGCTTCTTTCTGGATGACTGTACTTACTGATTTAAAAGCCCGGGGTGTATCCGATATACTCATCGCCTGCACCGATAATCTAAAAGGGTTCACTCAGGCTATTAAAGGTGTTTTCCCAGAAACTATTACACAACTGTGCATCGTTCATCAAATACGAAATAGCTGCAAATTTGTGGTGTGGAAAGACAGGAAAGAATTTTGTAAAGACCTTAAAAAAATATACACCGCTATTAACAAGCAGGCAGCCTTCGATGAACTCCAGGCATTTAAAAAAACATGGCAGGGTAAATACAAATACGCCATCGCTTCCTGGGAAGAAAATTGGGACAACCTCACTAATTATTTTGAGTACCCTTTAGAACTTAGGAAAATAATTCATACTACTAATACCATTGAAAATCTTAACCGGGGTATTAGAAAATATACGAAAACTAAAACTCAATTTACCAACGAAAATGCCGCAACAAAATCTGTGTTTTTATCTATCCAGAATATTGAAAAAAGTTGGACAAGTGTTATTCAAAACTGGGGAATCATTCTTCATCAATATTTAACTATCTTCCAAGACAGATGCAGGCTCTAATCATGTTTACACATTCTACTTTACAGTCTCGCCCGGCTTTGTGCTGTTGGCAGGATACAGCGTAAGTTATAAACTTTCTCTTGGGGAAGCACCGTCCCATCATCGCACAGGGGCAAGCAATGGAGACACGGCTAAGGACATAAAAGCTTGCAGTTATCATCTGGAATATGATCGTAAAAAAACAGCCGTATGCTCTGCCTACACAGGATTTATTTTTAGATCAAAAAAGAAAAATGGTACTAATTAAAAAGATGAAAAAACAAATAGGTAAATTTTAAATTACTGTCCAACCAATTAGGAATAGTAACAGCTTTTGCGTTCTTGTTGGTGTTACGCCAAGCCTCCGTGTTGTAGCTGCCCGATACTGGCCAAGTACGCAAACCGCATAAGGCAATGCTGCATGCTCCAGTACAGGGATACCGCTAGAACCCCCAGGAAACTGCAAAAAGTAATTCCTTTGTTGAAAACTCTTCGTTAATGTCTCGTGTAATCTTGCTTTGTTTACTTTTAGGTAAATGCGGACTAAAAACACCCTAAGGAAACTCTCAATCAAGCGGCAAAAGGAAGGCGGAATTATGGGCAATAAAGTTTCAAAAAATGAGGTCGCCTCAAATTCAGACTTCGATAACGCAACGACAAAAAGCTCTGGCTCAAAAAAGACGGCGTTTGAAATATTAATGTTTTTGATGTTGGGGGCGATTATTTGCCTTATATTATCTTATGCAGGCAGAGATCCATTTTCATGGATTTCAATAATTATAATCATTATTCTATTCCTAGGATTATTCTTCCTAAAAGGTACTGATACTGCCAAAGAGTATGAGAGTTTGATAGGCTTCTTTGTGACTCTGCTTACAACTCTTGTTGCCATTTACATTGGTATTTCAATATCAGATAGCCAAAAGGTAAAGGCTGACCAAAACCGTTTAATATCAGTTTTAAATGCGTCAAAGACAGAAATGGATGATTGCAGGCACGTGCTACGCGTACAAAAAACGGGTTTGCATTGGAAAAGGCACCCTCTGACTCAACATTTTATAAGTTATATTGGCCGAAAAACATTGCTGACATTCCTATGATAATGAAAGATTACCTGCATGAAGATTTTATCATGTCATTGGTTCATCCTCTATTATTGCAGGAACTTATCTCGCGGAATAACGAAGTTCAATACCATTTCAGTGCACTTAATGAGATGCCATTCAATAAATACGATTCTTTTGCCGACCAAATTAATATGGCTGATTTCGTTGGTTATACATTTTTTCAACTGATCGACTTGCAATTGGGTATAATGGAAGGTAATATTACGGATGAGGCGATATGTGATTCCATAAATGCCAGTCGTATGAGGTTTAATGCATACGTCGAGGGAAAGCCTAGATATCTTGCGCCTGTTCCCTAAACCCAACAAAGAGAAATTAAAGTTGGCAGAGTCTGTATGGCATGGATTCGTGCCCTCACGAACAAATTGATTCTTTAAATAGTAAAGGTTCGTACGGACAGGTAACTATATACGTGTTGGACCAAGAGGTTTAAAAAAATAGGCTTAAAGAAGTTTCTTGTATCTTCTTTTTACTGTACGGGAATTTTTAAAACATTGTATTACGCTGTCTAACTCTTCATCAGTTAATTCACCAATAACCTCATATTCTACATTTTCTATAGAATAGGTTTTCATTAGATCAGACACCTGAAAATCATCTAACCATAAACCATGCAAGAAAGTATTTAGACGAAAAGACCAACCGCATTTTGTGATAGGTCTTGCAGCTTCGAATATGTAACAATTAATACAACTTAAGGGCAATTCTAAACACCCGTGGCTTACTTGTTGAGTTGCTGGCAAATGAGGTTGGCTTGAAGGGAGGCTTGCTAAAATTGCCTCATCGTTTATTACTTTCAACACCAAAAAATACTTTGGGTCACTGCCGCCATTTTTAAAAAAAAATGGATCGAAAAATATTATTTTGCCTGGTGTATACAAGAATTAAATCTTTAGACTTTTAGACTGGCTTAAAAACTCTTTATGGCCTTGGTACATCATTAATTTATCTTTGTCATCTTCAATTATTTCAGCAAGATTTATTTCAAAATTAGTTGTTGTCATTTTACCTGATTCCAACAACTCTAATACTCCATTCCTTTGGGCAGTATTATACCAAGGGGTATCCTTTTTGTGGGTAAAATTTATTAACTCCCCAGCCGTGCAGTATTTAAATCTATTTGCGATTTCATTTAATAAGTCTATTTCATTATCATTAAATTCATCGTCTGAAAAATCTTTTTTTGAAAAAACAATGGTAGAGTTTTCTTTAACCTCTTTCCTTATATAAGGTTCCAGCAAAATCAAATCTTCGCTTAGCTCTACATATAAATCTTTTGATACTGGGCCAAGTTTCCAAACATCAAAACGCAAATCAAAAAAAGGTATACCAAATTTTTTTACTGAAATTTCCTCAATAATAAAAATCAGCTTTAGAAGGTGTGTCTTAGACACAGGAGGGTAAAGTTGTTGACACAAAAAGATTAGAGTATTGCCCAGTTTTTCAATCTGGTTTTTTGTGTAGACTTGGGATGAAATCACGGCTAAATGTAGTAAATAACTACAAAATTAAGCATTTTAAAATGAAATGCTAAAAAAGTTAGTTTCAAGATTAATGCTTTAACAAAGCCATTAGAAGATTTATGAATTTCTACGCCATTGCCGGTGTTGTCACCGGCAATATGAATTTAATGCAAGTGGCACTCATGCCTGCCCTACAGTTGTTGGTGACAACACGGCAACAACGGCTAACGCTGCGGAGAACACCCGCAAAGGCCTGGAAACAGTTTGCTAATTGATCAAAACAGTTCCTGTTTCTTGGAAACAGTTTGTGTTTGTCGGAGGCCATTTTCCTACGCATGGTTGCATATTGGCGAACCAATTTGATGTTTCAAATACTAAATGTTCGTTGAGAAACAAACCTTAGCGCTAAATAAACTTTATGCTTGAATATACCATTCCTTAAAGCAAAGCACAAGTACCCATCCGCACATAGGCTTTACGGCATGCTTGCGCTAGGGGAGGAGGAAAAAATTCAAAACTTAACATAATCAATATTAATTTTCTATTAAGTTTGTCTAAACTCAACAATATTATTCTATGGCAAAATTTCCACTTATTCAGAACAAGAAGGCCCGCAAAGAATTCGAAAATCTAATTCTTATGCCATTGAGTACAAAATAATAATTGCCCGCTAATTTTCGTTTGCCAATTTAAACCGAATCCTATGTCTTCTTTTACAATATCCTTTACTTTTCGTGGCCAATCGTATGTGGCCAGCATTTATCAATCGGGTGCTCAGCCCAATTTATACTCTGTTTATTTCACAGATGTTGAATTAATTTTTGAGTTTGGTTCCAAAGTAGAATATACCCACGATGGTAAGCTGCAGCTTTCTAAAAAAGCTGATCAACAAATAATATCCCTTTTAACGCAGGCTTTAACGGAGCCTATTAAGAATGCAGCATGATTTCTAATTGATTATTAGAGGTCAACGAGAAAAAATGGCAACCGGTTTTGCAAACCACCCCCTGTAAGAATACAGGTCTACGCCATTGGCCGGTGTTGTCACGGTATTGATGAAGTACGCTACTATTAACTGAGTAAATAAATAGAAGCTTTGGCATAAATTTTTCATTGCCTCATCCGTACAGCTCATAATAAAGAAAATTTATGCGCTATTCATCATACAAAAACAAATATCATGAACAGAATTTTTGCAATGGCGGTTGTTGTCTTATCACTCACAGCATGCGAAACAAGTACCACTACTACAACTAAAGAAGGAAATGGTGATACCTCTACCACTGTAACGACAAACACTACTTCTGAAAATGCAGCTTACGCTCCTGTAGAAGGTGATGTAACACGCAGGAATGGCAAAGTAATGGTGATGCGCAATGGCGTATGGGTAGAAGCAGACAAGGACGTTGAACTTGACAATGACGTTGTTGTGTATAGGAGCGGCAGGGTCAAGAAGCAGGATCGGGAAATTGAACTTGAAGATGGGGAGGTAGTAACCAGGACCGGCAATTTCTTTGATCGTACGGGTAATGCCATTGATAATGCCTGGGATAAAACAAAAGAAGGTGCAAAAGATGCGGGAAAAGCTATAGGCAATGCTGCAGAAAAAGTAGGAGAAAAAGCCAAAGATGTTGTTGATGACGATAAAAAGAATTAAAAGTTTACATCGAGGTAGAAATGAAAAGATTGGCGCATAATCTACCACCATTGAGTGAGTGGTTATTTTACTATACTTTGTGAAATTAAGAGCCCTCGCATAATAAGGCGAGGGCCTAATTTTATGAATTCCTACGCCATTGCCGGTGTTGTAACCGGCAATATGAATTTAGTGCAAGTGGCACTCACCCCCCTACAGTTGTTGGTGACAAACACGGCAACAACGGTTAACGCTGCGGAGAACACCCGGAAAGGGCTGGGAACACTACGGATTGCTTTGGGATGGGTATATTTGCGAACCAATTGATGTTTCAAATACTAAATGTTCGTTCAGAAATAAACCTTATCGTTAAGCAACCTTTATGCTTGAATATACCATTCCTTAAAGCAAAGCACAAGTACCCATCAGCACATAGGCTTTACGACATACTTGCGCTAGGGGAGGGGACAGTAATGCTATAAACTGCATATCCAGCGCGACCGAATGCTATTGAGCTTTTATTTTTATCTTCAACTTCTGTATTTAATTGGGTTCAGCTATGGGCTGACAGGAATGCTAATATCAGGCCTTCACATAGCTATAACCATTAGGCGCCATAGGTCATTATATGAGGTATGCTATATAAGTACATTATACCAAGTCCTATTCTTCGAGAAATTGTGAGAGATTACTTAGTAGCTCATTTTATATTTGGTGTAAATGAGCCAATTCCTATTAAGCCCTATGCCCCTAAACCCGAGCAAGGCATTACCTTCTTCCCGAAAGGGTTTGTTTCCATTTCCAATCAAAACAACAGTACGCTTATAAAAGCACCGAATGTATCTCTGTTTGGCCAGCAGGTTTCAAGGTATAACTTCCACCTCACACCGAAGTACCTGATGTTCAGGGTGCATTTTCATCCTGGAGCGCTTTACAGACTAGTCGGAATCCCGCTCATTGAATTTACTCACCAATATTCCGATGCAGCCGCTATTATAAACCGGGAAGTGGAAGATGTTAATGAAAGACTGGCTAACTGTTCAAATTACATACAAATGGTGCAGGTGGTAGAAACCTATTTAATCAGAAAAGTAAAAAATGTAAAAAAGAGCCCTTATCTGATTGATGACATTGCAGCTTGCATGCTCGCTAATCCTTCTAAATTTTCACTGGATTATTTCGCTTATCAGGCATGTCTGTCCCCGAGACAATTTAATCGAAAGTTCACTGAACGAATCGGCATCGGACCTAAGTTATACAGCCGCATTATACGTTTCTACAGAGCTTATAAATACAAAGAGGAAAATCCATCTGCCGATTGGCTGACCGTAGCTGTGCAATTTGATTATGCAGATTACCAACACCTGGTGAAAGACTTCAAGGAATTTGCTGGTGCAACTCCTGCCATTTGGGCCTATGAGGATAACCAGTCTCCGGAAAGAATTTTAAAGATTGAATAAAACTTGTCTTTTTTATACCACCTAGCCCTCCTTTGCTCTTTTTAGCTTTGGTTTTAAGCAAAACAAAACCTCTGTTATGGAAAGAGCTTACAAGTATGTTTACCTTTTATTCGTTGGAATATTTTTTGTCGTGATTTGGGGATTTTGGCGAACATACATCGTGTTCTTCCCCTCCTTTAAAGGATTTGGATATACGCACCATATTCATGGACTGTTGATGATGATCTGGATTTCTATGCTTATTGTTCAGCCGCTGTTAATCAGGGGTAAAAAATTGTCGCTGCACAGGGCTATCGGTAAAGCATCTTACATTGTAGTGCCATTGCTGCTTCTTTCCATTTTTATGGTCGACAAGATTAGTTATTATAAAGTGGTTCACGCATCACCACAACAAGCCATCGCAGGAATAGCCCTCAACATTCCTGCACTCTTCGCCTTTGCGGTACTTTATGGGCTTGCTATTTGGAAAAAGAAGAAATCCCGAATTCACATGCGGTACATGCTGGG
>JAYULK010000116.1:0-1957 GCA_043763635.1 Chitinophagaceae bacterium | reverse complement strand
AAATGCAATGATGTTGAGTATAAAAACAAGGAGTATCAATACAGATGCGGTGCCATAAGCCATCGGCCTTACCTGTTCTATGGCCTGGTGTTGTGTACTAAGCATATATAAATGATAAGGCAACGCCATAAACTCCTTGTTTACAGAAACGGTAATTCCATTAATGTAAAAGGCAACACCGGTGAATAAGATAGGTGCTGTTTCACCTGCGGCCCTTGACATGGTGAGTATTACACCGGTTAAAATACCCGGCAGTGCTTTGGGCAATACCACATCTTTAATAGTTTCAAATTGTGTGGCACCCAATGCCAACGTAGCTTCCCGCATGCTATTAGGTATCCGCTTCAATGCTTCTTCGGTGGTAGTAATAATGTACGGCAATGAAAGTAAACCCAGCGTTAACCCTGCTGATAACACAGACGTACCCAACCTTAAAGCTTGCACAAATAATGCTAACCCAAACAAGCCATAGATAATAGAAGGAATGCCGGCAAGGTTTCTGATAGAGGCCCTTATTATATTGGTCAACGCAGAAGGCCTTGCATATTCATTAAGGTAAATGGCACAGGCCACACCAAAAGGTACGGCAAAAATAGTGGTGATAAAGGTTAGTAAAAGTGTTCCGATCATTGCGGGAAGTATCCCTCCCTTCGTCATACCATCAGTAGGCAAATCACTTATAAAATTCCAGGAAACTGTTGACATGCCTTTGGAAAATATATCCCACAGAATAACGGCAAGTATCAGGCATACTATCAAGGTACTTCCCAGTAATAAAACCCAATCAAAAAAGTAGCGTACTCTTTTCATCATGCATGAAATTTTCTAAACCGGTTAGCAAAATATTCGCCAAGTAAATTTATAAAGAGTGTGATAAGAAAAAGTACAACAGCAATGGCAAAAAGTGCAAAATAATGCGTGGTTTGATAAGGCACTTCACCCATTTCAATAGCAATAGTAGCTGTGATGGTACGTACCGAATCTAAAAAACCTTTTGGCAAGACAGCCGCATTGCCTGTTGCCATTAACACCGTCATAGTTTCTCCCAAAGCCCTGCCTAAGCCTAGCATCACAGCGGCTATTAAACCTGGCAATGCGGCAGGCAATGTAACTTTAAAAAGTGTTTGCCATTTGTTAGCACCCAATGCCATGGAGGCTTCCCTATGCGCTTTAGGTACAGCATTGATTGCGTCTTCACTAATGGTTATAATGGTGGGTAATGCCATTACTGATAATAATACAGCGCCGTTTAAAGCGTTTAATCCGTTAGCAATTCCAAATATTTTTGCAATCCCCGGCCCAACCAGCACTATGCCAAGAAACCCAATGGCCACAGAAGGAATTGCAGCAAGCATTTCTATAAGGGGTTTTAAAAATGCTTTCAATTTTGGGTGTGCCATTTCAGATAAAAAGGCAGCAGTAAATATACCCAGCGGCACTGCAATTACCATAGCACCCAATGTAACCAGGCCTGTGCTTATGAATAATGGAGCAATGCCATATTTACCGTTTGTACTTTCTGGATTCCATTGAGACCCGGTTAAAAAATCAATTGGTTTCACATTAATAAAAAAAGCAATGCTATTGTACAAAAGCATAAAAAATATCCCTCCTAATAATGCAATGGTAATGAAACCAGTAGCTTTAAAAACCTGCTTCAAAATGAAATCTGTTTGCTCCCGCTTTTTAATTGTCATGCTTATTTATTTACAGGATAATATCCGGCTGCCTGAATTATTTTTCTACCTGCTTCCGTTTTTTCATAATCAATAAATGGTTTTATTTTATTGTAAGAACCTTCCTTGTAATATTGAAATAAGGGACGCTGAAAATAATATTTTCCGGCAGCAATCATAGTTGCATCAAATGGCGAAATAGCTGGCTTATTTTTTTCTGAATAAATGGTGAGCACTTTTATTCCTTTAATTCCTCCTTTTGCTACATAACCTGCTCCCAC
>JAYULK010000115.1:0-6895 GCA_043763635.1 Chitinophagaceae bacterium | reverse complement strand
TTCAGCATTCAGCATTCAGCATTCAGCATTCAGCATTCAGCATTCAGCATTCAGCATTCAGCATTCAGCATTCAGCATTCAGCATTCAGCATTAATTGCGGTGCCAAAAGTACGATTTGAAGGGCATAAAAAAAGCCGCTGTAAAAGCGGCTTAAATAATGTTTTACCGTTACCGTGTTTCCATTGGATTTTTTGGTTCACCATCATCAATAGGTTCAGGCCTTCCAAGGCTGGCACCAAAAACACCAAGGTGAATAACAGCAAACACGATAGATATATAAAGTAATGTTCGGTCAGTGTCAAATCCTACTACGTATTGATGTAATAGTCCGGCTATAACCAGCAAGACTGTAAGCACTATTCCAGTATACCGGGCTATTCTCATGCCTTTTCTACTTGTTGTTCCGTTACCTAAATGGCTATGCTTGGCTCCATAAGCAAGATAAACATCCATTCCAATTAACATCCATACTAATAAACGGATCCATGTATCCATTGGCAAAAAAACCATCATGAATAAACAAGTAAAAATGCCAAGTATAGGCACTAGCGGAACGAGTGGTGTTTTAAAAGATCTTTTTAATTCAGGCATTTTTTTACGCATTACCCAAACGCCAATGCATACAAGTATAAAAGCAAATAATGTTCCTATGCTGGTCATTTCGCCTACTACTCTTGCCGGAACAAATGCTGCAAACAGGCTTACAAAAAACATGAACAACAAATTATTCTTTGCAGGTGTTTGCGTTTTTGGATTTATTGATGAAAATATTTTAGGAATTAATCCGTCCTTGCTCATGCTAAAAAATACACGGCTTTGCCCCATCAACATCACAAGAATTACAGAAGCGTACCCAGCTAAAATAGCTACTACAATGGCGCGGTTTAACCAGGGGTAATCGGGTTGTATAACACCACTTGCATCAGGCTGGCCCATGTGCTCAATAGCTACTGCCACAGGTGCAATTCCATCTTTGCCCGCAAAGGTTGTATAGCTGGTAACGCCTGTCATTACGTGGGCAAATAGAATATAAAGAACCGTACAAATGGCAAGTGATCCTAAAATGCCCCATGGCATATCTCTCTTCGGGTTCTTTGCTTCCTGTGCTGCGGTACTTACCGCATCAAAACCTATATAGGCAAAAAAAACAATAGCAGCGGCTCTTATAATTCCACTAAAGCCAAACTCACCAAATGTTCCATTATTATCAGGAATGTAGGGAGTATAGTTTTCCGTATTAATATATTTCCAGCCAAGAAAAATAAACACTAGTACAACTGCCACCTTTAATGCTACAATTACTCCATTGACAGTGGCGCTTTCTCTTGTGCCTTTTATTAGCAATGAGCTCATTAAAACAATAATGAACACTGCAGGAAGATTGATGATTCCTCCATCCCAAGGGCCCAGGGTAAGGGAAACGGGGAGGTGAACATCAAAACCTTCCAGAAATTTTACAAGGTATCGACTCCAGCTAATGCCTACAGTAGCAGCACCTACTGCATATTCCAGCACAAGATCCCAACCAATGATCCATGCAATAAATTCTCCCATAGTAGCATAAGAATATGTGTATGCGCTACCAGCCACAGGAATCATTGACGCAAATTCTGCATAGCACAAGCCAGCAAAAAGGCAACCTAAAGCAGCTATTATAAATGAAATAGTAATAGCCGGTCCTGCATGATTAGCAGCCGCCATGCCTGTTATGGAAAATAAACCCGCACCAATAATAGCGCCTATTCCCAATGCTATTAAACCCCCGGTGCCTAGTGTTCTTTTGAGCGTATGTGTGCCTATATCTTCGGCTTCGTTCATCAAGGCGGCCATTGGTTTTCTAACAAATAAACTCATAAGCTAATTTTTATACAATCATTAAATGAAATGGGAAAATAAGCAATTAGTTTTTTACTCCGTTTATTGCTTTTAGGTGGCGGTTGATTTATTTTACTTTTGGAAAAGAAATCAAAAAATGATCCTTTTCATTCTTTTATTCCGCCTATATTTCTTAGTTTTTTAATGGTGGGACGGTCAGTTGTATCTGTTTTTCAAGGATAAATTTTCTTTACCGCTATTACAGTAAGCCTAAGTTTTATATATACCTCACGAAACAATTTGAAGAAATCAGGCTAGTATGTTGACGTACACACTATTCATTTCGAAAGAACATTTATTGTGCAACAATTAATTAGAATGCACCCCCATGCTTTCTATTTTACAACAGTAAGTTATCTTTTATTAGTTTTGGCGCATTAGACATTATTATGAATCAACGCAAAAGCGGGTTTCTTGCTTTTTTATTGTTCACGATTGTTGCAATACTTCATGTTGTTAGCTTAAATAATATTGCTTTCATTTCCGAAACTGCGTTAATTGTAGCTCGATGGTTTTGTATAGCCAGCATTGTACTATATGCATTATATAAAAAATCGCTAACCACATGGATATTGGCGAGCATGGTAATCGGAGTTGAAATAGGGTTAGATTTTCCTGTTTTTTCCCAAAATCTTTCGGTTTTAAGTAAAATATTTTTACGTCTGGTAAAAACAATTATAGCACCCATTTTATTTGCAACACTTGTTGTCGGAATTGCAGGTCATTCCAACCTGAAACAGGTTGGCAGAATGGGATGGAAATCTATTTTATACTTTGAGGTAGTTACTACAATTGCGTTGATCATAGGTTTGATCGCCATTAATATTTCTCAGGCCGGCAAAGGCATATTATTACCTCCCGGTTTTCATCAGGATTTGCCTGAAGCAAAGCCACAAAACTGGCAGGATCTTATTTTACATATTTTTCCTGAAAACATTGTAAAGTCAATATACAATGGCGATGTTTTGCCCATCGTTATCTTCAGTATCATCTTTGGTATTGCTTTGGCGATGCTTAGTGAGCATAAAAGAAAACCCATGCTCCATTTTGCAGAGAGCCTGGCAGAAACTATGTTCCGGTTCACTAATATCATTATGTATTTTGCTCCCTTGGGCGTGGGGGCTGCTATCGCTGTTACCGTTGGTCATTTAGGACTGGATATACTTGGCAATCTTTTTCAATTGCTTGTTACCCTATACGTGTCCCTTATTGCATTTTTAATTTTAGTTCTTTTGCCTGTGGCACTTATTATTAAAATTCCAATCAAAAATTTTTTAAGCGCTATTTCGGAACCAGTTTCTATAGCCTTCGCTACTACTTCATCCGAATCTGCGCTACCAAAGGCAATGGAGAATATGGAAAGATTTGGTGTGCCACGTAAGATTGTTTCTTTTGTAATGCCTACAGGGTATACGTTTAATCTTGATGGCACTACTTTATATCTTTCGCTTGCAGCGGTTTTTGTGGCACAAGCAGCAGGCATACCTTTAACTATTGGCGAGCAAATATTAATGGGCCTTACGTTAATGCTCACCAGTAAAGGAGTTGCCGGAGTTCCAAGAGCTTCCCTGGTAATATTATTAGGAACTGCTGCATCCTTCGGTTTACCTCTTTGGCCAATTATGGCTATACTTGGTATTGATGAACTGATGGATATGGCAAGGACATCGGTTAACGTAGTAGGCAACACATTAGCAAGTTGCGTTATTGCACGATGGGAAGGAGAATTTGATGATAAGAAAGCGCTAAACTACCACAACCAGGAAATGGAAGAATTGGTGCCGCATGTTATTAATTAAAATTATTTATGAATTATCTATTAGACATTTATTTGCTGGGATTTTTACAAAGCTTTATTGACTGGATCATTGACTATGGGGGTTTGTATATTCTGCTACTGGTAATATTTGCTGAAACAGGTTTGTTTGTTGGATTCTTTTTTCCAGGCGATTCATTATTATTTGCAGTCGGTGTTTTTCTTGATAAAATTGCTAATAAGTTTATAGGTCTCCCGCAGGATGCACCTATTGATTTTGGATGGCCCCATATTACCATCGTCATAATGATAATCCTTGCGTCCATTTTAGGTAACATCGTTGGGTATTGGTTTGGCCGTAAAACTGGTCCTTTGTTATATGAACGAAAGGAAACATGGCTTTTTAAAAAGAAGCATCTCTTAAAGGCAACAGAGTTTTATAATAAGTATGGAAAGACAACTATCTTTCTCGCCAAATTTTTGCCTATAGTTCGCACATTTGCGCCAATCGTTGCCGGTATTGTAAAAATGGAGCGTTCTACTTTTATAGTTTATAATGTATCAGGCAGCATAGCCTGGGTATCATCAATGGTCCTTCTTGGTTATTTCCTTGATAGCTGGGTGAGTGATAGATTTGGGTTTGAACTTAAAGATCATATAGAAGCAATAACCATCGGCATTATTTTAATTACTACGCTGCCGGTTCTTTATAAATTATTCTTCGCAAAAAAGAGCATTGAGCCTGTACAAACTATTAAGAATGACAAACAAGGCTGATTACGGTATTTTTTCTATTCCTGTTTTGGTTGGTGCACTTGGTTATTTTGTTGATATATATGATCTGCTGTTATTCGGTATCGTTCGTAAATCAAGTCTTGCTTCCCTGGGCTTGTCCCCGGGCGAGGTTACTTCAGTTGGAGAGGATATTATCTCCATTCAAATGATAGGTTTATTAATTGGCGGAATTATCTGGGGAGTCATTGGAGATAAGAAAGGAAGGTTGAGTGTTTTATTTGGTTCCATCATTTTATACTCGCTTGCTAATATTGCTAATGGCATGGTGGTTAATACTGCTCAATACGCCATTGTTCGTTTTATTGCAGGCATTGGTTTGGCGGGAGAACTAGGAGCAGGCATTACACTGGTTGCAGAATTATTATCTAAAGAAAAGCGCGGCATTGGTACCTCACTGGTTGCAGGTATAGGATTAACCGGTGCTGTTTTTGCTTATTTCATATCCCAAAGTTTTGATTGGCGTATCTGCTATTACATTGGAGGCGGGCTGGGCTTGTTGCTTTTATTGCTTCGTATTTCTGTTTTTGAATCTGGAATGTTTCATGAAGCAAAAAAGTCAAAAGTGTCCCGTGGAAATTTTTTCATGTTTTTTTCAAATGCTTCACGCTTTAAAAAGTATCTCTCAAGTATTTTGATCGGCTTGCCTACGTGGTATGTAATTGGCATATTAGTCACCTTTTCTGACCAGTTTGGAAACGAATTTGGTATTGACGATGTTTCACCCGGTAAGGCCATAATGTTTGCTTATGCCGGAATATCACTGGGCGATATTGCTATTGGTTTTGTAAGCCAATTGCTAAAAAGCAGAAAAAAAGCATTGTATATTTTTTATGGATTAACGGCTATTTTTATTGCTTTGTTCTTTTCTCAACAAGGAGGCAGCAGCAATCAGATGTATTGGATCTGCGCCGGGCTTGGCTTTTCCACAGGTTTCTGGGCCATATTTGTTACTATGGCCGCCGAGCAATTTGGTACTAATCTTAGGGCTACCGCTGCTACTACGGTGCCAAATATGGTTCGTGGCTCTTTGCCTTTAATGATACTTTTATTTAAATGGCTTCGCACATCAATGACTTATACCACTGCAGGATTGATTACGGGATTGGTGGTTATGTTTATTGCTATTATTGCAGCAATAAGTGCAAAGGAAACGTTTGGTAAAGATTTGAATTTTATGGAAGGTGAAGTGGTGCCTGCTTCTTAATTAAATTTAAATGAAGCTTTTAATCATTCGGCTCAGCTCTATCGGTGATATTGTTTTAACCACCCCGGTTATGCGTTGTTTAAAGAACCAATTGCCAAATGTTGATCTGCATTTTATCGTAAAGCCACAATTTGAGACGGTGGTTGCCAATAATCCATACATTGATAAAATTCATTTGCTGCAAAAAGATCGTAGCAAAATGATTGAAGATCTGAGAGCAGAAAAGTTTGATTATGTAATTGACCTGCATCATAACATTCGTACACTGCGCTTAAAAAAAGCTTTAAAAGTTCCTGCCTTTTCATTCAACAAATTAAACCTTCGCAAACTGGTTTTTACAAAACTTAAGTGGAACGTAATGCCAAAGGAAGTGCACATCATTGACCGCTATTTGAAAACAGTTGAACCCTTTGGCGTGCATAATGATGGAGCTGGCATGGACTATTTTATTGCCGAAAGTGAAGAGGTTGCACTTAAAGATATACCCGCTTCTCATCATGCCGGGTACATTGGCATAGTGATAGGCGCTTCCTTCTTTACAAAAAAATTGCCTGTTTATAAATTGCAGGAATTGTGTGCTCAAATTAAACATCCTATTATTTTGTTAGGAGGTACGGAAGACAGAGCGGAAGGAGAGGAGATCAAAGAAATAGATCCGGTTAAAGTATATAATGCATGCGGTAAGTTTTCCTTAAATGAAAGTGCTGATCTTGTTCGCAAAGCAAAATTGATTATTGCACATGATACAGGATTAATGCATATTGCCGCTGCACTAAAAAAGTATGTTATTGCTGTTTGGGGAAGTACAACGCCTTCTTTTGGAATGTATCCTTATTATGGAACTAACTTTTTATCCCATCAGCCAGCTTTGCCTTATGATGATGTGCAGGTGCATAAATTATGGTGTCGGCCTTGTACTAAAATCGGAAAAAATCAGTGCCCCCAAGGGCATTTTAAGTGTATGAAGAATATTTCTATTGAAAAATTAGTGGAGCATGTAAATAAGAGGCTGGGAAGAATTTAAATGTCAATTCTTTTATTGATAATACTACATGATTGCGTTGGCTACTAAGGGACGAAAAGCAATAAGAAAAAAGGCTGATAATGTTATTGAGCGAGAGCCTTCAGATTTATCTGTCTTCTTCGGCACCAACTACTCACCCCTTACAGGATAATCTAAAAAATTTTAAGAAGCCTGACATTAAAAGAAGGCATACTATGTTTTTATATAGTATGCCCTACAATTTTTTTGCTATGCTATAAA
>JAYULK010000114.1:0-90113 GCA_043763635.1 Chitinophagaceae bacterium | reverse complement strand
CTATCCTTTTCTTTCACGCATCAGAAGTGGAAATGCGCAACCTATAGCTGATATATTTCGCCAGATAGGACAAGAGTTTTCCGAATTACAAAAATTCAATACAGATATTGGTAACCATCCAGGTTTAATGAAAGGACACATGTCTTTTTTAGGCGAACTATTACTGGGCCATCTCCGCTATGGTACCCAGGGAAAAAATAATGTGGAGTTTTGCCACCCCTTTATAAAAAGAAATACAATTCCGGCCCGCAACCTTGCTTTAGCCGGTAATTTCAACCTGATAAATACTGATGAATTATTCGCACTGGTAAATATTGACCCGGGTGAATTTCAGCGCCAAAGCGATCTTGCTGCTATGATGGAAGTGATTTATCATTTCATTATAAAGGAAGACGAAGCCTCACCTGGGCAACTGGATATAGGATCTGTTTTACGTAAAGCATTACCCCTCTTCGATGGTGGCTTTCATGTTGGCGCCGTTACCGGCAATGGTATCGGCTTTGTTTTTCGGGATGCACATGGCATCAGGCCATCTTATTATTATATTGATGAAGAAGTAGTAGTAGCAGCATCAGAGAGAGCTGCTATACGCACCACTTTTAATGTGGGCGAAAATGAAGTGCAGGAATTAATGCCCGGACAGGCTTTGATTGTATATGAAAACGGTGACATTAAAATAGAGCAGGTTTTAGAGCCAAAAGAGCGTAAGGCTTGCAGCTTTGAGCGTATCTATTTTTCAAGGGGCAGCGATGAAAAAATATATCGTGAAAGAAGCGCCTTGGGATACAACTTAAGCAAACAAATATTAGCGGCAATAGATCATGATCTTAAGAATACAATCATCTCTTTTATACCCAATACTGCAGAAGTAGCCTTTTATGGCTTAATGAAAGGCCTGCAAGATTACCTGAACCAGGTAAAGGTGGAGCGGATTTTGGCCTGGGGTAACGATGTTGACCCGGAGAAGCTAACTGAAATGATCAACCGCAAAATACGCATGGAGAAGATTGCCATCAAGGATGTAAAGATGCGTACGTTTATTACAGAAGATGTAAGTCGGTCAGAAATGGTGCAACACGTTTATGATATAACGTATGGCACTGTGCAAAAAAATACGGACACTTTAGTAGTTATTGATGATTCGATTGTACGTGGCACAACCTTAAAGGAAAGCATCATCCGTATGCTTTGCCGCTTGTATCCGAAACGTATTATTGTTGTTTCCTCTGCACCTCAAATACGCTACCCTGATTGCTATGGAATTGATATGAGCAAGCTGGGTGATTTTATTGCTTTCCAGGCAGCCATTCAATTATTAAAGGAGAGGGGGATGGAAGACTTACTTAAAGATCTTTATGAGACTTGTAAAGAACTTCATCGAAATAACCAGCTTCATACAGTGAACGTAGTAAAGCAGGTATATAAGACTTTCTCTAACGAGGAAATAACGCTCAAAATAGCTCAACTGATTACGCCTCCTGAAGTAACAGTTCCCGTGAATGTTATTTATCAAACCATAGAATCATTACATGAGGCTTGTCCAAATAATTTGGGAGATTGGTATTTTACGGGTAATTATCCAACCCCGGGCGGTAACCGTGTGGTAAACAAAGCCTTCATGAATTATATGGAAGGTCGTAATGTAAGAGGATATTGATAAATGCGAAGTTAGAAATACGAAGTACGTACTGATTGTAGATTGACATTGCAGAATATTTCCTTTAAACTGTCAGCCATCATTTGCCAACTCACACTCTCCTTACTTATTCCGATATTTATTAAATGAAAACATTGGTTCTTGTACGGCATGCTAAAAGCAGTTGGGATGTAGTGGGTATGGATGATTTTGATCGTCCTTTAAATGAGCGTGGGAAAAAAGATGCGCCTGAAATGGCTAAGCGCTTAAAAGAAAAAAAGGGGAACATTGATGTTCTGGTTTCAAGCCCTGCAAAGCGGGCATTTAAAACAGCAAAGCTTTTTGCAGCAGAATTTGCTATTGATAAAAAAGACATACTGGTTGTTGAAAAACTATATGAAGCATCTGTTACTGCTTTTTTAGAAACAGTAAGCAGTTTAGAAGAGAAGCACCATACAGCAGTTATATTTTCTCATAACCCCGGCATTACAGAATTTGTAAATACACTTTCCAATGTTCGAATAGATGATATGCCAACCTGCGGCATTTTTGCTGTACAATCAAATGTTGATAAATGGGAAGAATTTATTAAAAGCGAAAAGAGCTTTCTTTTCTTTGATTACCCAAAGAATCCTTTGTAGCTCAAAATTTTTAGCAAGCAATCTTATTTACACGCCGTTCATGGCGGCCTGCTTCAAATTCTGTGTTCATAAACACTTCAGTCATTTCCAAAGCTTCTTCCAAACTAACAAAACGTTGGGGAAGACAGATAACATTTGCATTATTATGCTGCCGGGCAAGTTTAGCTAACACTGGCTGCCAGCAAAGCGCTGCTCTAATGCCCTGGTGTTTGTTGGCTGTAATAGCTACACCATTTCCACTGCCACAAACCAAAATGCCACATGCAGCTTCACCATTTTCAACTGCACTGGAAACTGGATGGGCAAAATCAGGGTAATCAGTCGAGTCAGCACTATAGGTACCATAATCTTTGTACGCTATATTCTTAGACTTTAATAGTGCAACGATTTCTTCTTTATACTGAAAACCCGCATGATCGGCTCCAATAGCTACAGGCTTTGTAAAATCAAACTTTGTTGGCATACGAAACATTTTTTACAAACTTACTTCACTATAATTATATGAACACCATAGCATCTGCCCAACATCAACTGACCTACTCCCACTTTGCATCTTCTTCAGCTTCTTCCTGAGCTTTTTGTCTTTCAACATTCCGGGTTAACAATATGCTGATTTCATAAAGAAGGAAAAGAGGAAGTGCCACTGTTAACTGGCTTATTAAATCAGGGCCAGGAGTAATGATACCTGCAATAATAAGAATAATAACGATCGCATATTTGCGTGACTTTCTTAAAAACGGGGCACTTACAATACCCACTTTGGCAAGGAAAAAAATTACTAAAGGTAACTGGAAAGCGAGGCCACTACCCAGGATAAGCGGAATAATTGTATCAATATAACTTGTAATTGTCCACCGGTTTTCAATTGTTTCATCTAATTGAAAATTGGAAAAGAAATTAATGGTGTAAGGCGCAATTACAAAATATCCAAAGGCGCACCCGGTAAAAAAAAGAAGGGATACCCAAAAGATAACTCCTCTGGTTCTGGATAATTCTTTTTTTGTAAGTGCTGGTTTTATAAAACGCCAGAATTCATAAAATATATAAGGAAACGCAAGTATAACACCACCAATAAGTACAACCGTAAACCACATGCTAAATTGGCCACCGACAGAAGTGCTCTGCATTTTTACGCCAAGCTGGTTCATACATAACGCATTACCAAGACGCAGTGCCTTACCCATTTGACATAACCAGTTATAGGTAGGAAAATCAGCGTGAGTAGGCCCAAGCAATATTCTTTTTATAACAAACCTATTAAATACACCTACTATAATGGCTCCTGCAGCTATAGCAATAACTGCCCTGAATATATGTCCCCTTAGTACTTCGAGGTGATCAATGAACGACATTTCTGCCCGTTCCAGTTGTTCTCCCCTTCTAAAAAATTTTAAAGCCATTTTTATAATAAGTGTGCAAAGATATAGGTATGCCTTTGCATAAAAAAAGTCCCGCCGATGCGGGACTCTTATATACGTAAGAAGTTCTATTTAGGTTCGAGGGCTGTATTTATCAAATAAATTATACTTGCTCTATGAGCTTTTGTTTCTTCATTATCAGAAGTAGCAGTTGTCATTTGGGTCTTTATTTTCCTAACAGCATAAAGCGCAGCGGCTTTAGCCATATCATCATACATACCGCTTTTGCTATCTACTATGCTTAATAAACCTTTTACATAATTTGATTGTAGATACTGCCGGTACACATTTACGTTAGTTTTTAAATCAGCAGCAAATATGCCTGTGGTTAAATCACTTAAAATTTCTGCAAGGCTATATTGGTTACCGTATAAACGGCTGTTTGTAATTCTCAACATAGTAGCAGGGTGCAAAATATGCGAGAGGGCGCCACTCATTTGCTGCATTAATACAACAGAAGTTATCTTATAATCATCTCCACTCATCGCCTGGCTAAAACCTCTTCGTTGAGGTTGCAGGTAAGGAAATACAGGCGCATCTGCATCAAAAGCATTAGGAGCGAACACATATTTGTTTAAAACGCTAATGGCCCTTTTTTGGGTTGCTTTTGATACCGGGGTAAAAGGTTTTGTTTTGGATTGCTGTTCAGGAAAACTTCTGTCCATATACACACCGCCAACGTACCGGCTTACAGCGCTTATCATGCTTAACCGTTGATTTTGCAAACTGTTGAAACGGGAACGTAGCTCTGCATAAGACTGGCCAGGCTTGCTATATTTAGCAACCAGCGTGCCCATGATTTTATTTACAAGTTTAAAACGATCTACTGCATAACCAATGGCATCACTGGTAAGGTCATCAACATTAATGCGGGGATCCATGGCTTTTCCGGGAGAACGCATATCATCGCCATCATTACCAAAGGCCAGTTTAGGATCGGTGCTGCGGGATAATATCTTTGTTAATGCAGCTTTTTCTTCTTTATCGCTTAATGGCGTATAACCATATTCAATTGCCCAAAGGTCATAAGGTCCAGCCACCGTTGTATAATAATCACCTTGTTTCTTTTTATCTAATGCAACGTTTACAGCAGGGTAATCCATTACCGAACCAATCAAACCATATTTGCGGGTAAGTTCCTTATTATTAATTTCAGCGGGGGACCACATTTGACTTGCCTTCATGTTATGGTTTAGACCAAGTGTATGGCCCATTTCATGCAAAATAAGGTAAGTAAGAAACTGCTGGTGCATTTCGCCTAACTGTTTTGCATCGGTACCGGCTGCATCTAAAGCTGTTATGCCTATTGTTAATTGTGCTTTAAGTTCAGAGGCTAAAGTGCAGTTTCTGTACTCTTGATCACCATTGGTAGTAGTGTTGCTCACTGCTACCTTGTTATCAAATAATTCCGCAATGTTTGGGGTAGCACTTCCACTGTACCATTCAATTGAAATATCAGCTCCTAATATTTGTCCGGTTTTGGGATTGATAAAACTTGGCCCTATAGCCCCATAAGTAGGATTGGCGGAAGCCACCCAACGAATTACGTTGTAGCGGATATCCGCAGGATCCCAATCCACGGAATCAGGCATTATTTTCATTTGCACTGCATTTTTAAAACCTGCCTTTTCAAAAGCTGCATTCCATTTAAGACCGGCATCTACAATAATCTGACGGTATTCAAGCGGGGTTGTATTTTCTACCCAAAAAACAATAGGTTCTAAAGGTTCGCTAAGTGTAGTATTCGGATCTTTTTTTACAAGGTTCCATCGTGTGATTTTGTCCTTATAAGGCACAGGGCTAATACTTGTTTGATCTGTTACACGCTGCGTAAAATAACCAACCCTTGGATCATCTAAACGTGATGTAAAATCATTGTCAGGCATTTCTATAAGGCTATGCTGCATGCGAATACGAACATAACGTGGATCGGTAACATCAGCTCCGCCAGAGATATATGCACCCGGGTTATCATAAGCAAGGTCTACAACAAAGTCCGTATTGTTTGGAAAAGAACGAACAGCATAATATTTAGATTTTGTAGGATTAAGGCCGCCTAAATTAAAAGAAGGCATACTAAAAAAGCTTGGAGGAGATGCGGGTTTTATAGGGTCTAACCGCTCACTGATAAACAATGCATCTGCGTTTACAAGATATCCGCTTGAATCTTCAGCTACAATTTTTTCAATCGTAAACACCGCTTCAGGCTTATCCACATCTTTTGTTTTACTTATAGCGTTTAATGAGTCATAATAAAATGAATTATTTACACGAACAAATTCAAGCTTGTCGAAAGACTTCATTACTTTAAAAACAAACGTAGAACGATGCATGCTTTGGTTAAGGTATAAAGCGGTCGGGCCATTTATAGAAAAGCTTTGATAAATGTATTCCTTACCTAATTGATCTTTTTTTATAAACAACTGCATGCTACCGACTGCGGTATCCTGGTACGCAGTAAACAGTCCTTCAATTTTTTTACTGCTTTTTACTTTATCCTTAATACTTAAAGCAGGCTTTTTTAGCTTGGAAGAATCTATGGCAACAATGGTAACCCGAACCGGTGCAGCTGATTTTTTATTTTTCTTTTGGCCGAAACCCAGCATCGCCACACTAAGACAAATGCATGCTAAGAACGTCTTTTTAAACATAACTTTTGTTGATTGAATACAATATACCTATATAGATGTTTACAAAAACCCAATAATAGCTGGGTGTGCTTTTTTTGAGGATGGAGGCTTATTTCAGGATCTTTAGTTTGACCATTTCTATTCTTGTATCGCTTACATTCAACACGTCAAACTCATAGTCGTCTACAATAATTCTTGCCTTTTGCTGCGGGATAGTTCCATGATGGTTGATGATGTAACCGGAAAGCGTTTCTGATTCATCGCCAGGGAAAACAAGATTATATTTTTCTGCTAAAAAGTCAAGTTCTAATCTTCCTGAAAAAATGTATTCATTTTCAGAAATTCTTTTTTCTACAAACTCTTCGCTATCATATTCATCCTGTATCTCTCCAAAAATCTCTTCCAACACATCTTCCATCGTAATTATTCCTGCCGTGCCACCAAACTCATCTACCACCCAGGCAATGCTCTTTTGTTCCTTAGTAAATTTATTAATAAGGTCTGTGGCGCTCATGCTTTCAGGCACTGCTGATATAGGTAATAAAAAAGATTGAATGTTTTCCGGGGTTTTAAAAATATCCAACTGGTGTATATACCCGATAATATTATCAATATTGCCTTCGTACACAATAAGCTTACTTAGCTTGGTTTCAATAAACTTAAGCCTTGCTTCATCTGCATTTGCCTTACTATCTATCCCAATAATTTCTTTACGCGGCACAAGGCATTGCCTGATTTTTATTTTATGCAACTCAAGAGCGTTTTCAAACAACTCTGTATTCATTTGGTCAGGTTCAAAATCACCATCCTCGTTTTCCTGAAAAAGCGTTTCAAGATCTATTCTTGTAAAAGCATCTTTTTTATCGTTAACCCGCACATTAAACACGTACTTTAAAATCCAGTTAGATAAGGCAAGAAAGGCAGCAGCCAGAGGCTGTAATAACTGGTAAAAAAAGTTTATGATCCAGATGAGTCTTGAAAGAAGAATATTGCTATGTGCTCTGAAAACTGCTCTTGGTAAAAATTCCGCAAGAATAAGAACAATAAATCCTGATAAAACAATATCTACAAAAAGCCGGATAGTATCATACTTTCCAGCGCTTAGGCCTGCATAATTCCATAAAGGCTGCATAACGATACTAAACGTTAACGCAAAGCACACTAAACAAATAGTGTAGCCTATTAAAGAGGTACCCAAAAATGATTCAGGATTTTCAAAAAAGCGGGAGAGAAGTTCTGCGCCAGGGCGTCCTTGTTTTTTCTTTAATTCTATTCCAAAACGGTTAGCGCTAAAAAAGGCCATTTCAAGCCCTGCGAAAAAACCCATCATTAAAACGGTAATAAGGAACCAAACGAGGGTGCTGACATCTATCATTGCCATAAAGATATATAAAAGCCCTACTTTTTAAAGTGGAGAGACTTAAAAGAAATCAAATATTATACAAGGGTATCCGAATTGATATTTAAAAAAGCAAAAATGAGCTGTTCAGCCTCCAGGCAGGCTTTTTGAAGGTCTGAATTTACAATTACATGATTAAAAGAATGAAGAAAAGATAGCTCATAAGCCGCTTTGTTTATTCTTGCCGCCAGCGATTCTTCATTTTCAGTTCCCCGGGAATTTAAGCGTCGCTTTAACTCATCAATAGAAGGAGGCTCCACAAAAAGCGAAAGGGTTGTTTCCGGGAATTGCTGTTGTACATGAATAGCGCCTTTTACATCAATATCTAATAAAGGAGTTTTGCCTTCATTCCATATTCTTTGAAGTTCTGATTTTAAAGTGCCGTAATATTTTCCTTCGTAAACCATCTCCCACTCTATAAATTCTTCGCTTTGAATTTTAGCAGCAAATTCTTCGGGGCTGATAAAATAATAATCTATACCATGCTTTTCTATACCACGGGGATAACGGGTAGCAGCAGAAATAGAAAAAGATAAATAATTTGAATACTTATTGAGAAGGTAGCGGGTAATGCTCGTTTTGCCTGCACCAGATGGCGCTGTTATAATAATTATTCTTTGTTGGCTATTGGCAGTCATGGCCTGCGAAGTTAATAGTTTGCCCTTACGTGTTTATAAGGCCAATGAATTTAATAGCTCAATTGCTTACCATATAGTTAACCATGCCATTTGTTGATTCTAAAATGTGTTTGTTTGTCTTGCAAACAACAAGCGGGTAAATTGCCATTATTAACGCATTGATGACAGCAATGAAACCAGAAAGGAAACTATGGATATTGTTTTTGCTTTGCCGGGTCTGAAGTTTGTGCCACCCCCACTATAAGAACGCGAACTAGTATCTGTGCCTATAGAAGGACCGTGATTAAGCGTGGTATCACCATACGCAGGTGATAAAGAACCTGTATCCTGAACAGACTTTGGATCTGTAGCACAGGTGGAAGCATCACCATCATTTGAACTGTTACAACTCATTATAGCTATCAATGTGGCTCCGGCAAATGCTATCTTTCTCAGTTCTGTAATTTAAGATTGGTAGGTGTCAATTAAGTTGCCAAAAGCATAGTTCGCTAATCAAATTACCTGCTCTATTTTTATGGCTTAAAGAAGTAGTATGCGAACCGGGATGCTTGTTATATTTCTATTGAGCGTTTTTGTAGGGCATGCGCAAAAAAGGATTTCTTTCCTTGTTGTAGATCGTGTTTCTACCCTGCCTTTGATAAATGCTTCAATTAGCATTAATAAAGAAAAAAAAGGAGTAATCTCAGATTCCCTTGGTCAAGCAACAATTCCATTAATAAACCCAACAAACGTCCGCATTTCTCATACCGGTTATGAAGCAAAAGTTTTGGAAATAATTCCAGGCGAACGGGATACATTAATTTATGTATCACTAATAGCCATCACAGAGGAAATAGAAGAAGTAATTGTAACCTCTACCCGTAGCCGTAGAAATATTGCTGATATACCAACACGTGTTGAGGTAGTTGCCGGAGAAGAGCTTGCAGAAAAAGCCGTGATGCAACCTGGCAATGTAAGAATGTTATTAACAGAGAGCACTGGAATACAAACGCAGCAAACTTCTGCAACTTCTGGCAGCGCTTCCATTCGTATACAGGGCCTGGAAGGCCGGTATACGCAATTGCTTAGAGATGGGTTTCCATTATATAGTGGTTTTTCAAGCGGTTTAAGCATATTGCAAATTCCACCGCTTGATTTAAAAAGAGTGGAGCTTATTAAAGGCTCTGCTTCTACCTTGTATGGCGGCGGTGCTATTGCAGGCCTTGTCAATTTTATCTCAAAAGAACCGGGCGGTGAACCTGAACATTCAGGTATGTTCAATATCAATCAAACAGGTGCAATAGACGCAAGCATGTTTAACAGCCAGCGTAATAATAAATGGGGGCATACAGTTTATGCTTCTTACAATGGGCAAAAAGTATATGATAATAATGATGATGGGTTATCAGACATACCGCAATACCGAAGGGTTTCTATTAATCCAAAATTGTTTTATTATGGTAAGAAAACAAAAGCACAGTTCGGCATAACAACAAATTTGGAAAAAAGAGAAGGGGGCGATCTTGCTGTATTAAAGGGTAGAGCAGATGCAGTACACCAGTTTTTTGAAAAGAATAATTCAAGCAGGTTTGCCACACTAATCAATGTGGCGACAGAGATGGGAAAGAATAGCCTTACTCTTAAAAACAGCATTTCTTATTTTACCCGCCAATTACAACAACCAGGGTATTTGTTTGAAGGGAGGCAATGGAGTACGTTCACAGAGATTAATCTTTATATGCCCCGTAAAATTTCGGAGTGGGTAACCGGGTTGAATATTTATTCTGATGATTTTAGGCAAACAAACAGCTTAAACCCGTTAAGAGAACAAAGATTTATTACAGGTTTGTTTGTACAGAATAATTTAAAGCTCAGTGAAAATTTATCTGTAGAAGCAGGATTACGAACAGACTATGCAAAAGATTATGATGTATTTGTTTTGCCACGGTTGTCATTGATGTATAGGCTTTCAAATAAATTTACTACCCGCCTTGGTGGCGGGCTTGGTTATAAACTGCCAACTGTTTTTACAGAACAAAGTGAAGAGAATGTATTTAAAAACCTTAGCGCTATAAATAAAGGAGTAAAGAGCGAAACCTCAACTGGCATTAACTGGGATTTGAATTATAGAACAACTATTGGAGAAGATGTACGGCTGTCAATCAACCAACTATTCTTTTTTACAAAGCTTAAAAAGCCAATTATTAATGATAAGGTGTTAACCAATAATTATTTCTCCTTTGATAATGCCAATGGCAACTTGTATTCTAATGGTTTTGAAACAAACTTTCGGGTACAGGTGGAACCAGTTTCTTTCAATCTTGGGTATACATACATTCATGCACGTTTCGATACATCAAATCTTATCTCAAAAGTTTTTCTTACAGCAAAACACCGGATTTATTTTAACGCAATGTATGAGGTGGAAGGCAAGTTCCGGCTGGCTTATGAATTGTTTTATACGGGTTCACAATTTACTGGTCCATCAGAAAAAAAGAAGGGCTTTTGGGTGACGGGTATTTCTGCTGAAAGGCGATGGGAGCATTTTAGCTTATTCATCAATGCAGAAAATTTTACTGATACACGCCAGTCTAAATCTGAATCTATGTATACCGGCAGTATTACTCAGCCGCAGTTCCGGCCAATATGGGGCAATACAGAAGGTTTTATTTTGAATGGCGGTTTTAGGGTTTTTCTTTGAGCGGAAAGTTCTTCTAAATAAAAAAGCTTTAATAACAATTACAAATTAGTTAGGGCTTACCTCTTTCTCAATGATTATTTTTGCCCTACATAAAAGTCAATCATGAGCAATGTAAAAGTAGGCCTGGTGCAAATGAGTTGTCTGGCAGAAAAAGAGGCCAATGTAAACAAGGCTATCGAAAAAGTAAGAGAAGCGGCGGCAAAGGGAGCGCAGATTGTTTGCCTGCAGGAACTATTTACGTCTCTTTATTTTTGTGATGTAGAGGACTATGACAATTTCAATCTTGCAGAACCAATACCTGGCCCTTCAACAGAAACATTAAGCAAGGTAGCAGCAGAACTCGGGGTGGTTATTATTGCTTCACTGTTTGAAAAAAGAACTCATGGTATTTATCATAACACAACGGCAGTACTTGATGCTGATGGAAGCTATCTGGGAAAATATCGCAAGATGCATATACCTGACGATCCTGCGTTTTACGAAAAATTTTATTTTACCCCCGGTGACCTTGGTTATAAAGTTTTCAAAACAAAATTTGCCACGTTTGGCGTATTAATTTGTTGGGATCAATGGTATCCGGAGGCAGCCCGCATTACTTCCTTAATGGGTGCTGAAATTTTATTTTATCCAACAGCCATAGGGTGGGCTACTGCGCAGGACGAAGGAACAAATACAGAACAATACAATGCGTGGCAAACGATACAACGTAGTCATGCAATTGCAAATGGCGTACATGTAGTAAGCGTAAACCGTGTTGGATATGAACAGGAAGGAAGGATGAAATTTTGGGGTGGATCCTTTGTAGCTAATTCATTTGGTGCTGTGTTATATCAGGCTTCACATGAAGAGGAAGAAGTGTATGTGCACCAAATTGATTTATCGAAAACGGATCGCTATAGAACCCACTGGCCTTTTTTAAGAGACCGCAGGATTGACTCCTATCAACCTATAACAAAGCGGTATATAGATGAAGAAGCATAAGCAGAACTATGCTAGGTGATCTCATCCCTGAATTAAACTTTCATTTTATAAATTATTCGTGTTTTGAAAAATGCTTTGTCTGCTGGTTCGCATGGGTTTCGTCTTCCTGATTCTCCAACACCTAAAGAACTAGGGTATCATTTTCCTGCAGAATTTGCACCCCACGATGCAACCTGGTTAAGTTGGCCGCATAAAGAAGCATCGTGGCCGGGAAAAATTCATACGATCTATCCTTACTATTGCCAGTTTATAAAAGAACTATTACTAAGTGAAAAAGTTTACATTAATGTGAACGATGATGCCATGAAAGCATTTGCTCTTCAATGCCTGCAGCAGGCTGGTGTTGACATTAAAAAAATAAGTTTTTGCATACATCCTACAAACGATGCATGGTGCAGAGATCATGGCCCAGCATTCTTAATAAACCCTACCGCAGAACATCAAAAAGTTATCATTGACTGGAATTATAATGCATGGGGCAATAAATATCCTCCGTTTGATTTAGATGATGTTATTCCCACCTCTATTGCTAAATATCTTGAGCTTCCTGTTTACCATCCCGGCATCGTGATGGAAGGCGGCGCTTTGGAATTTAATGGAAAAGGTACTGTGCTTACTTCTAAGGCGTGCTTATTAAATAAGAACCGCAATCCTCACCTAAACCAGGAACAGATTGAGCAATACCTTATTCATTATTATGGGGTTGAACAAGTGCTTTGGGTTGATGATGGCATTGTGGGAGATGATACAGATGGGCACATTGATGATACAGTTCGTTTTGTGAATGAGGACACAGTGGTGACAGTAGTGGAAGAAAAAAAAGATGATGATAACTATGAGCTGTTGCAAAATAATCTTGCACAACTTAATAAAATGAGGTTGTTTAATGGAAAGCAACTAAACATTATTGAGCTGCCAATGCCAGATGCTGTTATACATGATGAACAACGCTTACCGGCTTCTTATGCAAACTTTTACATTGCTAATGATGTAGTTATTGTTCCTACTTACCGCTGCTCAAGAGATGAAAGAGCATTACAAATCATACAGGATTGTTTTATTGACAGAAGGGTTATAGGTATTGATTCTACGGAAATTATTTGGGGGCTTGGAAGCTTTCATTGCCTGAGCCAGCAGGAACCGGCTTTGTAATAAAGTAAATGCAATTTTCATAATAGCCCATATTCTGTTCTTTCATTTTTTTCTACATCAAATGCTATGAGCCTGAGGATAAGATATGCTACTGCAAAAGATGCAACCTTAATTGCTGATATTAGCCGTCAAACTTTTTATGAAACCTTTTCGGGCCAAAATAGCAGAGAGGATATGGATATATTCTTAGGAACACAGTTTACTAAAGGAAGATTGATGTTGGAGGTAGCAACAAAAGGCAAAACGTTTTTGATAGCAGAAGATAATGGTATTGTTGCAGGCTATGCTAAATTAAATGATCAAAGAGAGCCGGCAAATATCGGCAGTAAAAATTGTCTTGAAATAGCCCGTCTTTATGCTGTAAAATTTATGATTGGCAAAGGTGTCGGCAGTTTTTTAATGAATGAAATTTTAAGTATTGCTGTTCAACAGGAAAAAGACACGCTTTGGCTGGGTGTATGGAAAGAAAACAGTAAGGCTATTGCATTTTATAAAAAATGGGGATTTCAAGTATTTGATGAATGTGATTTTGTTCTTGGAAATGACCTGCAAAAAGATTGGTTGATGAAAAAGAAATTATAAACAGCTTGGTAATAGCATTAAGAAAAAAATAAAAAATTATTTTTTATCAAATAATACAATGGAGGCACTTTATTACCAGGATGCTACAGTAAAGGATTTACCGGAGATAGTAACGATTTACAACTCGGTTATTGCCGGACGTATGGTAACTGCAGATTTGACGCCTGTTACTGTTGAAAGTAAGGAAGCATGGTTTAAGGAGCATACACCAGAGCGCAGGCCTTTATGGATGATAAAAAATGGTGAAAAAACTACGGTTGGATGGGCGAGCTTCCAGGATTTTTATGGCCGCCCTGCTTATAATGGTACTGCGGAAATCAGTATTTACCTGCATCCTGATTTTAGAGGAAAAGGTCATGGTAAAAGAGTATTACAATATTGTATTGATCAATCACCCGCACTAAATATTACAACATTACTGGGTTATATATTTGCTCATAATAAACCAAGTCTTAAATTATTTACCCAACTAGGATTTGAAGAATGGGCTAATATGCCAGACATTGCAGAATTAGATGGTATAAAAAGAACATTGAAAATTCTGGGAAGAAGGGTCTGATTTTTATTTAAACAGTCTTGCTTTTATGAGAAATTTTTTATGGTGACCGACCTTGAGGCGTTCTTAAACCGAAAGGTAGCCGAATACAATACGGTTGATTTCATTGCCGTTGATCCTATTTCTATTCCACACCGGTTTTCTAAAAAAGCTGATATAGAAATAGCGGGTTTCTTCGCTGCTATATTTGCCTGGGGCAACCGCACTATTATTATAAATAAATGTACCGACCTTCTGCGGCGCATGGATAATGCTCCTCATGATTTTATAATAAATCACCAACCTTCCGATCTTAAGCAATTGCTTTATTTTAAACACCGTACTTTTTGTGATACTGATCTTTTATACCTGGTAGCTTTTTTCAAAAATCATTATTCAACAGCTTCTTCGCTTGAAGAAGCATTTACGAAGCAATGGAGTAAAAAGGATAATACGATAGAAAATTCATTAAATGGTTTCTATCAATATGTTTTTAGCTTACCGCATATTTCCGAACGCACAAGGAAGCATATTGCTTCGCCTGCAAAAAATTCAAGTTGCAAAAGACTAAATATGTATCTGCGCTGGATGGTTCGCAAAGATAAAAATGGTGTTGACTTTGGTATATGGAATAAAATTTCGCCTGCACAATTGGTTTGCCCTATTGATCTTCACGTAGCTCGTGTAGCAAGGCGCTTCAATCTCATCCAGAGAAAAGCAATAGACTGGCAAACGGCTTTGGAGTTAACAAAAAACCTGCGAAAATTAGATAGGCTTGACCCTGTAAAATATGACTTTGCCTTGTTTGGATTAGGTGTTGTGGAAAAGTTTTAGCCTTCATACATCCAATCTTACGACATGGCTATAATTTTTTTTATAGCAACATGTCCGGCATTATTTTTTTGATAGCTTTTCTAAAGACTATTATGAATAGAGATGGCGAATGCAAAAGTTTATGGCAGGGCACTGTTGAAGAGTTTTCTCCCGCAAAAAAAGATTTCAGTAACCAAACCTTTGATGTACTTATAGTTGGCGGAGGCATTACAGGGATTACTACTGCATTACTATTGCAGCATGCAGGTAAGGCAGTGATTGTGGCAGAAGCTCATACACTTTGCTTTGGAACAACCGGTGGAACAACTGCGCATATCAATTCTTTTTTCGATACTGCTTACGACTATATAGAAAATGATTTCGGGGAAGATAGTGCGCAACTAGTGGCTGCCGCAACCAGGGAATCTTTGGCGCTTTTTCAGCACCACGTGCAAAGCTATAATATTGATTGTGGCTACGAACAAAAAGATGGCTATGTGTATGCACAAAATGATGAGCAGGTAAAGGAGCTACATAAAATATTTGATGCTTCTAAAGCCGCTGGTGCAGAGGTGGCCTGGACTGAAAATATTCCTGTTCCTGATGAATTTCAAAAAGCAATTGTATATCCGGCCCAAGCGCAGCTACATCCCGCCAGGTATGTGTATGCACTTGCTAAAAAGTTTGAGGAAGCCGGAGGTATAATCATAGAAAATTGTTTTGTAGACAATTTCGAAAAAGAACAAGATACATTGCTTGTGCAAAGCACATCAGGAAAAATAAAGGCAAGGGCTTTGATCTATGCAACTCATATACCGCCTGGCATTAATCTCCTTCATTTTAGATGTGCTCCCTATAGAAGCTATGCCATGGCAGTGAAGTTGAAAGATAATAAGTACCCCGATGGTTTAGCTTATGATATGTACAACCCGTATCATTATTATCGTACCCAAACAATTGATGGAGCGCAGTATTTAATAGCAGGTGGTGAAGATCATAAAACAGCACACGTAGAAAACACTGAGGCTTGCTTTAATCATCTGGAAAGCCACATTAGAAAACTTTATGCTATAGACCAGGTGGCTTATAAATGGTCATCACAATACTTTGAACCGGCTGATGGCCTGGCTTATATTGGCCATTTGCCAGGCAATCCTGATAATGTATATGTAGCTACAGGATATGGTGGTAATGGCATTACCTATAGTCATATAGCAGCGATGATATTACGAGACCTGATAACAACCGGCCAAAGTAAGTACTCTTCTTTATTTTCTCCTGGGCGTATCAAACCGGTTGCCGGCTTTACAGATTTTGTAAAAGAAAACATTGACGTGGTAGCGCAATTCTTCAGTAAACGCTTTTCTAAATCAGATCTTTCAAGCCTTGCTGATCTAGCACCCGGAGAAGGAAAAGTGGTGAAGTATGAAGGAGAATCTTTAGCTCTTTACAAAGACGAAGGGGGCGAATTGCATGCTATTAATCCAGTATGCACCCATGCAAAATGTATTGTAGGCTGGAACAGTGCAGAAAAAACCTGGGACTGCCCTTGCCACGGTGCACGTTATTCTATTGATGGCGTTGTATTAACAGGCCCTGCCCGCAAAGCATTAGAAGTTGTATCTATTGCCGGATTATTAGAAGAGTAAGCCTTAACAAGGAAGACTTACTCTTTTAATAATTTATTCAAACAAAAGCTTATGCACGGTTGTGGTGCCATCAGTTTTATTTATAAGCTTCACCACATAAACGCCGGCTTTAACTGTGCTGTTTCTTTTATAAGTGTATTGCGACTGTTGATCTCTTTTCCATAGATCGCTATAAATTACCTGGCCTGTTGCATTGATCAGTAATACATCATATACAGCCTCTTTTGTAGCGCCAAGGTTTATATAAAACCTATCCTTAACAGGGTTTGGATAAATACCAATTTTTATTTCCTTGCTGCTTAAACTAATAATATTACTATAGGCATTTTGTTTCCCTATTATCCTCAAACGGTATTGTATGGTGCGGTCATCAGCCTGAATATCAAGGAAAGAATAATAATTAGTACCTGTTTCAGCTTTTACTTTTCCCGCTACTACAAACCGGCCTGTAGCAAACTCTTTTCTTTCAATTACAAACTCGTTTAGCGGCACGCTTTTACTTTCCCAACTTAAGTAATTTCCTGCAGGCATTTTCTTACCTTTTAATATAACAGGAGAAGCAAGGGTAACATGGCCGCAGTCGCCTGTAAGTTCAAAGTATGATATACGTGTTAAACAGTTATTATTAACAGAGGCAACACAAACATAAGTTCCAATATCATCTTGCTCCATAAACGGAATATTGTAAGTAAGATCATTGCTTAGCAGTGAGCTGTCGGTAGCTGTCCTTTTCTTATACCAGCTATAACTGGCATTGGTAATGGTATCTACTGAAAGTGTGATATTATTAAACAGGCATGTGCTATTAATTTGTATAGCTATGTTTTGCAACGGCAGCACGCTTACATCATTTAATGCTGCATTGCCGCAAGCATCAATGGTACGCAAACGAATTAGAGAGTAAGTTGTTCCATTATTAATAGTAAAAACCGCAGAAGATTGTTTAGCTGAAATAATGCTGGGGGTTGAGGGCTGGCTTCCAATAATTTCATACTCATAAGGACTTACCCCACCGGTAACATCTGCACTTAATGTAAAGCTTCCATCATTACATTGGTAAACAGCAGATTTGTTTTGATCAGGAAAGCTATAAGGCTTCACAGTAACAGTATCGTATTGATAGCTGCTACAATTCTGCATCGTGTATTGAACTATGTATATACCAGGACCTATGTCAGAAAAAACAAAATTGTTACCTGTATTCGATGAATAATTCAAATTAAATGTAGCACCATCTTTTTTTATTATTGATGGAGTAACAGAATACAAATTTGAACTACAGGTAACAGACATATTGCCTGATCCGTTCAGCCATGTAGAACTAGGACATTTTGAAATGACGTTTATCGTTCTGGTAATGGTTGTTGCTTCCGGCGTAACTAAAACTGAGTCTGCATTGCCACAGTTATCCGTTCCTTTCACTTTGTACTTTAACCCCACAGGCAAACCTGGTAATTTAATTAAAGAACTAATACTACTTGTGTTGGCAGTATGTACTAAAGCACCTGACGGGTGATATATAGTTATAAGATAGGGTGCATTAATGCTGGCAAAGCTTACCTGCAAATTGGTAGAGTCAAAAGTGCAGGTTTTGCTGGCTGTAACAGAGATAGTTGAATTTAAGGAAAACGTTCCGCAAACACGCATCGTAGTATCTATACAACCATCCTCAATTTCAGCACAGTAATAGCCATAACTAAGGTTTGGGAACACTCCTGTATTATTAAACGCTATGGTATCATTTGCTGCATTAAAAAGGTAATAAGTAGGGTTTGATAGATGAGAGCCAGTAACTGTAGCCGTGAAAGTAGAGCATAGCGAAGCCGACTGGGCAATGGATGCATTGATGCTCGGTTTGGTTCTTATCGCGTTGAAGCAACGAATAATGGTTGTATCATAACAGCCATCTTTTATTTTGATACAATAAGATCCGTAAGTAAGGCCTGCAAAATCTCCAGAAGTATTTGTATCAATTGTGTCGCCATTAGCGTTGGTTAGATAATAGGAAGGCAATACAAGATTTGTTTTGCCTGTTATCGTAGCTGTAAAACTTGTACAGGCTTCAGTTATCTGAACGTTTGTATTAACCGCAGGCTTTGGTGCACTGCTGGTAAAGCATACGGTGTTTGAACTATCGTTACACGCTGTAACTGCCTGCATGCAGTAGTTGCCGTGGTTAATGCCGGGAAAGATGCCGGTAGAGTTACAGGTAATTTTATTTCCATTATTATCATAAAGACAATATTCAATAGGTGCTATAAGGTTGTTGCCTCCATTTGCAGTTGCAGTAGAAGTTGTGCATGTAGCTGCACTTGTAGTTACATTAGTTATGGTAGGTAATAAACGGCTGGCTGTAAACGTGCGAATGATCGTAGTATCCAGACATCCATTTTTTATTTTAATAGAATAGGTTCCGTAAGCTAATAAATTGAAAATGCCGGAAGAATTGCATTCTAGTTCAACGTCTGCAGCATTATGCAGGCAGTATTGCGGGGAGCTTAAATTAGTTTGCCCTGAAACAGAAGCAGTGAAAGTAGTGCAAGTGCGATTGCTAATGCCTATTGACGCTCCAACAGAAGGCACCGGCCTGGCTTGTGTAAAGCATCTGCTAATGGTAGTATCATAACAATTATCCCTTATGTTAATGCAATAAGACCCGTATCCAATAGCTGTAAAAATCCCATTATTATTTGTTTGCAGAATGGCACTGCTGTTGCTGCTTTCATACAAAGTATAAACAGGGCTGGTAAGATTTTGTTGCCCGGTCACCGTTGGTATGAATGTAGTACATGTTTTACTACTAATGCTTACCGAAGAAGCGACCGAAGGAATAGAACTTGATGGCGCAGTCCAGGTATGGGAAACAACAGTACCGCAGTCATCCTTTGCTACCAATGTACCGAAACGTTTGGTTCCAATAAAAAAATTGAAATTATATCCTGACATCCATGTAGTATCTGCGGGGCTATTAACTACGCCATAAGTAAAGCCTGCAAAGCTGCTGCCTGATGTATTATAAGCTCCCTTATTATTTTTGAGCGTTATGATAGCATTGGCGTTGTTGCAATCTGTTTTAGTAAGAGCAACATTATCGAACCACCAGCTATAGTTTTCAATGGTTACACGTCGTACCTGTATGCCTCCGCAGGAATCACGCAACTGTATGGCGTATTCTCCCGGGGTAAGGTTGCTAAACGAGCCTGAGGTTATTGTAGTACCTACACCGGAAGGTGATGGTGCAATAATGGTATAGCTGAAGGGCGATCTTCCGTATTGCATATTATCAATGCTGATGGTACCATCATTATTTAGGCAGCTAACATCGGTTTTTAGCAATTGAAAAGAGGGATTCTGGTATGACCCTGCGACAACTGCATTATTTAAAGAGGTCTCGCAATTTTGCGTTAAGTCTTTTACAGTAATCTTATAAGTTCCAGGCTCAAGCCCTGTTATAATATTTGATGAGGTGAATGCCTTTGTAACAGGTCCTTCTACTTTATAATTATAATCTCCCGAGCCACCTGTAGCAGTAATAGTTATAGAGCCGGTAGAAATACATCTTGATTCTGAAGAGGTATAGTTGATAGATATATTGCTACAGCTTTGGGCGGTACCTTTTATAGCGAATAAAAAAGAAAATAAGGAAAGCAACAATAAAGTAGGGGTAAAAGTAGTTTTCATAGTTGCAGGTTTAATTCTACTGCCTTCATTTCTGGTAATGCTTTATCATAGTAAATGATAGCCGGCAATTAAACATGTAAAGAACAAAAACCTGCAACCCTTTGCAAGAGTATATCTACTAGCACATTAGTTATAAGTTTATAAGCCCTGATAAGGGTATGAACTACTACGGCAAGCAACGTAACTTTCCTTTAGTGTTGCAGCATTTACCAAATTATTTTTGAACCTAATTTGCGCTGCATTGTTCTTTCTGAAAAATACATAATGGGAATAAGGCAAAAAGTCATTCAATTACTATATCCTTTAATCATGAAATTTTCTGGGAAGACAGCAACTATTATGAATAATGCAAATAAGGTTAAGCCACAATTGCCCATTTATAATCTAAGCTTTCTTTCAAATAAAAAGAAGGAAATAATTTTGCAGGACTATCGCGGAAAAAAATTGTTACTGGTGAACACAGCATCCCGGTGCGGCTATACGCCACAGTATAAAGAATTGCAGCAATTACAAGAGCAGTTTTCAAAGTCTCTTGTTGTGATTGGTTTTCCGGCTAATGATTTTAAAGAGCAGGAAAAATTGAATGATGAAGAAATTGCTGACTTCTGTGAGATTAACTTCGGTGTTACTTTTTTATTAGCAGCTAAAAGTAGTGTTGTAAAAGGAAGCGATCAAAATAAAGTATTTCAATGGCTTAGTAATAAAGAAATGAATGGGTGGAACGATAAAGCTCCTAAATGGAATTTTTCGAAATACCTGGTAAATGAAGAAGGAATGCTTACTCATTATTTCGATCCATCTGTTTCACCGCTTAGTAAAGAAATTAGAGATGTTATCATTTAAAATACCGGCAACTTGTTAATGACGATTAATGATTGGATTGGGACGGCAGGTGTAAGCCTGATATTAATGGCTTATTTCTGCAATACTTTTAATTTAATATCAGGAAAAAGTACACTCTTCTTTTCTTTAAACACTATTGGTGCCGGGCTTGCCTGTTATGCTTCTTACCTTATTCCTTACTGGCCTTTTGTTATTTTGGAAGGTGTTTGGACGCTTGTGTCTTTGGTAGGGCTGATAAAAAGTACCAGGTGAATATATATTTTATTCCTGGGCTTGGTGTTGACAATCGCGTTTTTCGAAAAATCATATTGCCGCATGGATTTAATGCTTTCTACTTTGAATGGATATTGCCCATTTCAATAGAAGAACCAATTGAAGAATATGCAAAACGTTTGGTGCAAAGCATAAATATAAAAGCACCATACATATTAGTTGGATTATCCTTTGGAGGAATTATAGCAAAGGAGCTGCAAGCTTTTCTAAAGCCTGAAAAGACGATTCTTATCTCCAGTGTTTCCTGTTCAGATCAATTGCCCTGGTACTTTAAAATGGATAAATATTTATCCATACACAGATTACTTCCTGCATTTTTCATGAAAACACCGAACCCATTTCTTCAGTGGATTTTTGGAATAAAAACACCAGAGGAAAAAGCGTTGTTTAGTTTAATATTAAAGGATACGGACGACAAGATTTTAAGATGGTCTTTGCGAGCCATCGTTCATTGGAGAAACGAAAAGAAGGGTTATAACATAATTCATGTTCATGGAACAATGGATAAACTATTGCCATTCCGATTTGTAGATGCGGATTATAAAATTGAAGGTGGTGAGCATTTTATGGTATACTCCAAAGCAACTGAAATTTCTGCATTGCTTACGAAATTAATATCATGACTCACAGCTATACGCCATTGAGTCTATATCTATTTTGCGGGGTGCAACAACAAAACCATCATAGTGTTTTTCAATTTCCTGCAATACCTCGTTGATCTCTTCTTCCTGGCTAAGTGTTACCAGCCTTAAGCGAAACTCTTTTATATTAGGCAACCCTTTTAAGTAGTTGGTGTAATGCCTTCGCATTTCGTTAATGCCTGCTTTTGGTCCCTTCCATTCTACAGAACGGCTTAAATGCTGGCGTATTACTTCTACTCTTTGCTGTATGGTTGGCGCAGGCAAATAACCGCCTGTTTGTATGTAATGTTTTATTTCATTAAATATCCACGGATAGCCAATAGCAGCACGGCCAATCATGATACCATCTACTCCATATTTCGATTTATATTCTACTGCTTTTTCAGGGCTGTCTATATCACCGTTTCCAAAAATCGGAATATGAATCCGGGCATTTTCTTTTACCCTTGCAATAGGATGCCAATTAGCAAAACCTTTGTATAACTGGCAGCGTGTACGGCCATGAATAGATAAAGCTTTAATGCCAACATCCTGCAGGCGTTCCGCCACTTCTCCAATATTTATTGTATCATCATCCCACCCCAAACGAGTTTTAACGGTAACCGGCAAACTGGTAGATCGTACAACAGCCCTGGTTAAACGAATCATAAGGTCTATATCTTTCAACACTGCTGCGCCTGCGCCTTTGCTAACAACTTTTTTTACAGGGCATCCAAAGTTTATATCAAGAAGGTTGGGCTTTGTAACATCTACAATTTTTGCGGCCATCGCCATGGCTTCCTCATCGCCACCGAAAATCTGTATGCCAATGGGACGTTCATTATCAAATATGTCGAGTTTTTGCCTGCTCTTGATTGCATCACGTATTAGCCCTTCACTGCTAATAAATTCGGTATACATTAAGTCAGCGCCATTGGCTTTGCATACAGCACGAAAGGGTGGGTCACTTACATCTTCCATTGGTGCCAGCAGCAATGGAAAATCGGGGAGGATTATGTTATCAATTTTTACCAATGGTCTTAGTATTCTTTTGTGCTGGCTTATATTTGAACCGAATTGCAAATGTACAATTCATAAACTGGTGGTTATGCAATCTTATCTTAAAACAAGACCTGTATGGATTCAGTTATTGCTGTTTATTGGAATGGCCATCGGAATATTTATGGTGGTTAGCCTGATTGGAATGGCCATACTTTCCAGTATGACGGGCATTTCAATGTTTCAAATGGCCCAGGTAGACACGTGGGGTAATGATCCCAAAATTCTTACTTATGTGCGGGGCATGTTACTAATGCAGTTTCTCGGGTTATTCCTAATGCCTTCTTTGCTCTTTGCTTACTTTTCCGATCCTGAACCCCTTCACTACATAGGTTTACAAAAACCTTCAAAGCTTGTTTATTGG
This sequence comes from Chitinophagaceae bacterium, assembly GCA_043763635.1. Taxonomy (GTDB): domain Bacteria; phylum Bacteroidota; class Bacteroidia; order Chitinophagales; family Chitinophagaceae; genus Flavisolibacter. The sequence continues at coordinate 66,519 of JAYULK010000114.1, read as the reverse complement.
TTAATTGGTCTTGTAGTTCTATTATTGGCAATACCGGTGGTAGAATTCACTGGTTTATTAAACAGGCAAATAAATTTTGGGGGTGCACAAAAATGGATGCAAAGCATGGAGGATGATGCAGCTAAACAGATTAAGTTTATGCTGGGCCGCCATTCTGTAACAGAGCTAATCATTAATATAATTTTTATTGCTGTTTTTGCCGGCGTAGGTGAGGAGCTTTTCTTTAGAGGCATTTTACAAAGGATGTTTATTAAGGCAACAAAAAGTCCCTGGGCAGGTATTATTCTTACTGCAATTCTTTTTTCAGCATTGCATGTACAATTCTTTGGATTTTTTCCGCGTTTGTTTTTAGGTATTTTGTTAGGTGCTATTTATTGGTACAGTGGTAGTTTGATTGTAGCTATACTCGCACATATTTTATATGACGCATTTTTTATTACCCTTGCTTATTTTCAACCGCAAATAATAGAAAGCACTGAAGCTACCTTATTCACAAATTCAACTTTGCCGATTCTGGCATTGGTAAGTGCAGCATCGGTCGGATTTTTAGTTTGGCTAATGAGGAAACATTCAACAACATCTTACAATGATGTTTATAAAAACGATTCTATAAATAGTCACCAGGACTTTTCTTTCTGATAATTACCAAATGGCATTTCATTGGCAAACGTTCAAAACCCGGGCTTTAACTGCCATCATTTTTGTAGTGATTATGTTGGCCGGGCTATTATGGAACCCGTGGTCTTTCTTCCTTCTTTTTTCAATTGTACATTTTGGTGCCTGGTTCGAATACCAGAAACTGGTAAGACTGATTAACAATGATTATGAAGCCATCAGCTTTTTTCACAGGTATGGAATAATGTTAGCTGGGTGGTGCCTGTTATTATTTTTTACCAACGGGGCGCTGCAATTATTTGGCGTACATTTTACAACGGTGGGGTTATGGCTTGGTCTATTTCTTATGGTATTTATTCCAACCATTTTACTTATTAGGAAAGAGCCTTTATTCATAAAAAATCTTGGGTATTCTTTTTTTGGACTGCTTTATATCTCATTATCGCTTAGCTTGATGGTTGACCTGCGTAACCGCTGGACAGAGGGAAATGATAGCCTTAATCTTGTTATTCCCTTGCTGATCATTTTTACAATATGGATCAGTGATACCATGGCTTATATAGTAGGATCGCTGATTGGCAAAACACCGCTCTCTTCTATCTCTCCTAAAAAGACATGGGAAGGTACTATTGGCGGAATTTTGCTTGCTGTAATAGTTATGTGCAGTATTGCATACTTCACTGGGAAACTTTCCCTTCTTGATACGGCATTAATTGCAACGCTTGCAAGTATTGCAGGCACTTATGGCGATCTTTTTGAAAGTAAGCTCAAACGTTTAGCTGGCGTTAAAGACAGTGGCCAGATTATGCCTGGCCATGGCGGCTTTTTGGATCGTTTTGACTCCCTATTTTTTGCCAGTATTATATGCTGGTTTTATGTGGCCTTGTTTTTATAACGAAGCTTGTTTTCCCGCCATTTAATTAACCTTCGTTAGTGCATTTTAAAAATTAAATTTGTAAAAATATCAACAGATGGCAGCTCCTTCTTTAGATAATGAGTTTATGCAATACTGGTCAAAGCTGACAGTTGTAGAAAAAGAGTCGCTTATGAATGTTGCTAAAAATTATGTGCAGCTAAAAGAACGAGAGGATGTAACTGATGCGCGGAAAAATCTTATATGGGCGGAAAGAGAATCTTATTTAAATGGAGAGGGAAAAAGCCTGAGCTGGCAGCAGGTAAAAGAAATGGCAATTAATAAAGAAAAACGAAATGCCTTATAAGATTGAGGTACCTTCTCTGGCTGTACAAGAAATAGTTGAGGCTTTTGACTGGTATGAGTTACAACGAGAAGGTTTAGGGATGGAGTTTTTGAGCGATATTGAACTGTTTTCTGAAAGCCTGCTTCGCAATCCAAATGCTTACTCTTTCTACGAAGAGCCCGTGCGCCAGGGAAGATTATCACGTTTCCCTTACAATGTAATCTTTGAAGTAGTTCAGTATAACATTGTTATCTACAGCGTATTCATGGCTAAACAAGATTCGAATAAGAAAGGCATCAGATAAAAATAACCTCTAAACGCATCTCCTTTATTGCAACACCTCTTTCAGCTTATTCAATAAGTCAGCTTCTCTTAAACCTTCAGCTATTATTATCCCCTCGGGGTTAACCAACACATTAAAAGGTATTCCATCTAAACCATATAATGGAACCACGGCGCTGTCCCAAAATTTAAGATCACTCACATGCGTCCATGTAAGGCCATCGTCTTTTATTGCTTTTAACCATGCATCTTTCTGGCCCGGACGATCTAAAGAAACACCGAGGACAGTAAAATTCTTATCCTTAAATTGTTGGAAGGCCTTTACCACATTTGGATTTTCGGCCCGGCATGGTCCGCACCAACTTGCCCAAAAATCAACCAGCACATACTTGCCTTTAAATGAACTTAAAGAAACAGGGTTGCCATTTACGTCTGGCAATGTAAAATCAGGTGCTGGTTTATTTACCCAACCTGCAGGGGCCGGGGCAGGCTGCTGCTGTGGCTGAGCAGGCTGTGATGCCACTTTGTTTTTTAATGCTATAAGCGATTGATGTGTTGGAAATTTTTCTGCTGTTTTAGCGATAATGTCGTTTACCTCTGTTTGTGAAAAACCTTCTAAACTAAAAGATGCATTAGAGGCCATGCTTTGGTAGCTGCCCAACACAAACATTGTAAGAGAAGGACTATTGCTGGCGGTAATATAATCCAGCGTATAGGTCTTTAAATCTTTTATAGCAGCATTTTTTTCTTCAGATAAAACGCTGGTGGTACTATCGTTTTCAGCAGTTCTACTTAAGCTGTCAACAGAACGGTTAAGCGTATAAATCTTGCGAACCTTTTCGTTATTGGTTTTTAAATACTCTTTTAATTTTTGACTTGCTGCCGATCCATTAACCGTATAAAGATCTTCTGATTTTAAATCAGCATTAATGGTAACCTTGCGGCTGTCATTAATAAAAGATACAAACGGATATGCTTCTTTACCAAGGCGTAGGCTATAAACTGATTCTTCTTTGGATAAGGTTCCTAATTTAAAAGACCCATCATTACCAATCTGTGCAGAATCAACAACGACAGGCTGCAAATTGCTTAAGGCGCTTTCTTCCAGGTAAATTGTTTTGGCAGGAGCATTTTTTACACTGCCTTCTACTTCAAATTTTAATTGCTCTTCTTCATTACAACTAACGAGTAAAAGAAGTAGACTATAAAAAATAATACTGCGCATTCCTATGATTTTAATTTTTCGTTGAATTTGTCGGTGACCTGTTTAGCATCCGCTTTGCCTTTGGCAAGCTTCATTGCTTCGCCAACAAAAAACCCGATCAGGCCCTTTTTACCTTTTTTAAATTCAGATACTTTTTGCGGATACTTTTCTAATACGCTATTGATCCATTCATCCACTTCATTTGTATCTCCGGTGAGCAAAAGATTATTTTCACTTGCGTACGTAAATACATTCAGGGCAGGATATTTTACAAGGGCAGGAAATATTTTTTGCACGGCAATACCATAAGTTATTTTACCGTCATCTATCAAACTAATCATGGCAGAAATGGAAGAAGCCGGAACGTTTAATTCCTCAGTTTCCAAATCATTTAAATGATTTTTAATTGGGTTTAATACCCAGTTAACGGCAGCTTTTGTGTTGGTGCCTTGCTCAATCATCAGGTAAAATATTTTTTCTAATTCAGGCTCACCCGCCAGCATGGTAGCATCGTAAGTTGATAAGCCATACTTATCCATCAGGGCTGCTATTCTGTGTTGCTGGGAAGGTGGCATGGTTTGCCTGATGGCTTCAATCATGGGTTCTGTAATTACAAAAGGCGGTAAATCAGGATCAGCAAAATACCGGTAATCATCCGCATCTTCTTTTGTACGAATGGCGTAAGTAGTAGAAGTGGCCTCATCATAACCGCGGGTCTGTTGCAATACTTCGCCACCACTTTCAATCAATGCTACCAACCGGACTGCTTCGTGATCAATGGCCTTTTTTATAAACCGGATTGAGTTCAAATTCTTTATTTCTACTTTGGTGCCCAGCTCCTGCACGCCTTTTTTACGAACGGAAATATTTACATCGCAACGCAGTCTTCCTTGTTCCATATTGCCATCGCATACCTGCAGATGCCGGACTATTTTTCTAAGCTCTGTTACATAGTTATAGGCTTCTTCACTGCTCCTGATGTCTGGTTCGGTAACAATTTCCAGCAATGGAATACCTGCCCGGTTAAAATCAATACCTGTATAATTTTCATCAACATCATGAATGCTTTTGCCGGCATCTTCTTCTATATGTATACGGTTAAGCCTTACTTTTTTTGTTTCCTTACCAACTAAAACTTCTACAAAACCACCACGGCATACCGGGGCAGTGTGTTGCGATATCTGGTAAGCTTTTGGAAGGTCAGGGTAGAAGTAATTTTTACGGGCAAAATAATTGTTGCCTACTATCTCGGAATTACAGGCAAGCCCCAGTTTAATAGCCAGCTGAATGGCTTGTTTGTTCATTTTTGGAAGCGTGCCCGGGTGTGCCAGCGAAACCACGCTAACCTGTGTGTTAGGCTCCTCGCCAAACAGGGCACTGTCGCTGCAAAACAATTTGCTATTGGTCATCAATTGGGCATGAACCTCAAGTCCCACAACTACTTCATATCCGTCAAGTTTGCTCATCGGCGCAAAAATATAGCTTTTGCCTATTAAGGGGGAGGTTAAAATGAGCCAATACTTGTTGCTGTTAATGATAGAAACAACGCCCTCTAAGAATCATATAAAAAGTTATGGAAGTAGTTGCTGTAGCTTTAATGTCAATTCCTTACCCCTTATATCTTTGGCAATGATTATCCCGTTTTTATCTATTAAAAAGTTTGTTGGATACCTTGATACGCCATACATCAGTGCTGCCTTGTTACTATCACCATTTAAATCACTCAAATTTGGCCAGGTTAGCCTATCTTTTTGAACAGCTTCTATCCATTGTACTTTTTTTGTATCGGCTGCTATGCCGATTATTTCAAACCCTTTTTCTTTAAACTCTTGATAGAGATTTAAAAGTTCAGGATGTTCTTGCCTACATGGAATACACCAAGAGCCCCAAAATTCAAGCAACAAAACTTTATTTGTAAAATCAGACAGCTTTACTAAATCACCTTTTATATCTAGCTGAGAAAAATCCGCATACTTGTCCCCAATTTTTAAGTTTTTATTAAGCGTAAGGTATTCCAAGATTTTATTGCCATAAAAGGTGTTTTTGATTTTATTTGAAAGTATCCGGTACAACATAGCTGTTGTATCTTTCCCCCAAGTGGTACTATAAATACTTAATAATTCACTACTAATTAATGAATGAGGATGACCTTGAATAAAAGCTATAGTTGTTTGTTTGATATCCGATGCATTTTTAAGTAAAGCCTCGAAAGCATACTGCTCCTCTTGAGTGCGTGACCCCTTGATTTTTGCTTCTCTAAACTTTCCTTTGGTAGCAGAAAAATGAATGGTTGCCCCTTCAAGCCAAAAATATACGCGGTCGGTAAAATCTTTTGTTCGTATAGCAGCCTTAACAGCAGTAGCCTTAGTACTCCCTGAAAAAGTAAAAGTTCCATTTATAATAATTGCAGAATCTAAATATTTGAATGTTCCGTCTGTTAGATCATCCAAAAAAATGGGTGTTTTATCGGCCATGCCTGTTACTGTTCCATGTATTTTAAATTTCTTTTGTGAGAATGTTGTAATAAATGTTGCGCATAAAACTGCTACTGCCATCAATCTTTTCATACTTGGTTGATTATGGTTATAAAAACCCCGGGTAGAAACCCAGGGTTGATTCACATGAGAAAAAATATTTTCAGAGATTAGCTGTTTTTATTTTGCGTGGTATTTTCACTTCTATATTCTGCAATTTATTATTGCGCAAAACCTGAAAACGTAGTGAAACTTTTTTTTCACCATTTGCTCCTATTGCTAATGGGGCAATTCTTACTATTTTGGCAATTTCATCAGTGCTGTTTACTTCCTGGTCATTTACCTTAGTAATGATATCCTCTTCCTTAATACCAGCTTTTCCGGCGTTGCCATCCTCATCTACATCAGTAACTTTTACACCTTTGCCATCTTCCGTGTCTTGTACCGATAAACCCAATTTAGGCCCTGAATTATAACCATAACCAGTTATATGCGGTACTCTGGGTGCATCCGGGATGTTGATGCGGAAATTTTCTGCATTCAATTTTACTCCTTTCCATTTTCCCAGTTCGGCTGTAATCTTTTGCTCCTTTCCGTCCCGCAAAAAGTTAATGGTTGTTTTTTCTTCTGGCTTATGCTTGCGCACGGCTTTGGATACATCACCCGTTGTTTCAATCTTTTGATCATCAATTTTGGTAATGATGTCACCCTTTTTAAGACCTGCTTTTTCGGCTGCGCTTTCCTTTGTGATGCTGGTAATACGGGCTCCTTTATCATCTTCTTCTGTAACTATACCTAGCATAGCACGGTTTGCGTCTTCAGAAAAAAGAGATAGCGCCTGATCTTCGTTATTAAAATGAAAGTTCCAGTTTTCATCAGCGTTGCCTTTTAAGGCATTAAAGTCTTTAATCTTATTTAAATGAACGGTAACATCCGCATCTTTTGCATCTTTGCCGTTAACAGTGATCTTATCACCTGTTATTTCTATCACCGTTCTTTTTTCTTTATCACCTGACCGGGTGATAATGATTTGTTGCACTTCTTCTTTACTTTTTTCTGAATTTTTCTGAGCAAATGAGGGTACCGTTAAAACAACCGCTCCAGCCAAAAGGCTTCCTTTAATAAAATCTTTCATGGCGTATAATTTTTATCTACGTTTAATTTCGTAGATCAAATATAGAGGTTGTTCTGGAAATACGAAAATTTTCGCAATAGAAGGATTATCCCAGGATATTATAACGAAGACCTTACCGTATATATAACCTGCTGTAATTCAGCAATGTTTTGCCCACCAGCCGTGGCAAGGGTCTTTTGGCCGCCTCCTCCTCCTTTTATGAGCGGCGCTATTTTTTGTTTAATGGTAGCTGAAGCATCAAGATTTTTTTCCTTGGCCACGTTTTCGTCAAATAACAGCACCACCTGCGCCTTATTATTAATAACAGTGGTAAGCACTATAATATGGTTGGGAACCAAAGGCTTTAGCTCAAAAGCGAGTTGTTTTAAAGCTTCTGCACTATTTACTGTTACAGACTGGCCAATAAAGTTCGCTCCATTAACCTGTTCCACTTTTTTTACCAGCTCATCCCGCAGTCCTGTTAAGTGAGCCTGTTCTAATTTTTCTGCTTCTTTTTTTAAACTGGCTACCTCTTCATTTATAGCACTAATGGCTTTTAAAATATCTTTTGGGTTTTTAAGGGCTTCTTTAATTTCTTTTAATTGTTGTAATTGCTGGTTAATAAATTCTTCGGAAGCAAAGCCGCAAATGGCCTCTATTCTTCTAACACCCGCTGCTACAGCACCTTCAGAAATAATTTTAAAAAATCCTAATTCCCCTGTAGCACCTACATGGGTTCCACCGCAAAGCTCAATAGAATATGAAGGATCCATAGTAACCACTCTTACCGTATCACCATACTTTTCTCCAAACAAGGCCATTGCACCGGATTTTAAAGCTTCTTCTTTTGAAAGCTGCTTTATCACAACCGGAATGTTGGCCCTGATTTTTTCATTCACTAATCTTTCTACTTCGGCCATTTCGCCATCGGTCATTTTACTAAAATGAGAAAAATCAAAGCGTAAATTATCTGCATTTACCAACGAACCTTTTTGCGCTACATGCAGGCCTAATACTTTACGCAATGCTGCATGCAATAAATGCGTAGCGCTATGGTGTAGTTCGGTTTTCTTTCGTTTAGCAGCATCTACTTTAGCTATTATTGCACCTGATACATCAGAAGGAAGGCTTTCTGAAAAATGAACGATCAGATCATTCTCTTTTTTTGTATCAACAATCTTCACCCCTAGCCCCTCTCCGGAATGAGAGGTGAAAAGAAATTCGCCTGTATCGCCAACTTGCCCACCACTTTCTGCATAGAATGGTGTTTTATCAAGTACAAGCTGGTATAACTCTTTACCTTTTGCTTTTACTTTTCGGTAACGTAATAACTGTGCAGAAGTTTCTAAGGAATCATAGCCTACAAAGCTTGTGTTGTCATCTTTTACAACAACCCAATCCCCGGTATCCGTAAGTCTATCAGTACGACCTCGTTCTCTTTGGAGTTGAAGAAGATGTTCAAACTCCTGCATGTCTACTCCATCAAATCCTTTTTCCTTAGCCATTAAGTTTATTAAATCAATTGGAAAGCCATATGTATCATAAAGCGTAAACGCAGCATGACCGTGAATGGTTTTTATTCTAGTCCGTGGCGTATCATCACTTCGAATGCTTATCAATTGGGTAGTTTCAAGAGATGCAATTAATTCATCAAATCTTTTAATTCCTTTTTCAAGCGTTCGCAAAAAAGCGTCTTCCTCTTCTCTTATAACCTTCCCTACAAAATCCTCTTGTTGTTTCAATTCAGGAAAAACATCTGAAAACTGTTCTGCTATCACAGGCAACAATTGAAAAAGCAATGGTTGCTGATAATCTAAATAAGAATAATAATAGCGAACGGCTCTTCTTAAAATGCGCCTGATTACATATCCGGCTCCTGTGTTAGAAGGTAATTGTCCATCGGCTATTGTAAAAGAAATAGCCCTGATGTGATCGGCTAATACCCTAAAAGCCACATCATTCTTCGAATCTGACGCTCCGTATTTTTTTCCTGTTATTTCTTCTGTTCTTTGGATCGTGCCGGTAAAAACATCCGTATCGTAATTTGATGTTTTGCCTTGTATTACTCTAACCAAACGTTCAAACCCCATTCCCGTATCTACATGTTTGGCAGGCAGAAGCTCAAGGCTTCCATCTTTCAGGCGGTTAAACTGGATGAATACATTGTTCCAGATTTCTATTACCTGAGGATGATCAGCATTAACCAGAGTGCTTCCCTCCACTAATAATCTTTCTTCATCTGTCCGGCAGTCTACATGAATTTCAGTACACGGCCCGCAGGGCCCCGTATCGCCCATCTCCCAAAAATTATCTTTCTTGTTTCCCAGTAAAATCCGGTTTTCATTTATCCACTTTTTCCATTCACTGGCGGCTTCTTCATCTTTTGGCAAGTTATCTTTCTCATCTCCTTCAAAAACAGTTACGTACAGTCGGTCCTTCGGAATGTTTAAAACAGCAGTTAATAATTCCCAACTCCATTCAATGGCTTCTTTTTTAAAATAATCACCAAAGCTCCAGTTGCCAAGCATTTCAAACATCGTATGATGATAAGTATCTACGCCTACTTCTTCAAGATCATTATGCTTTCCACTCACCCGCAAACATTTTTGTGTATCGGCAATACGGGGAAAGGGTGACGGTTCATTGCCCAAAAAATAGTCCTTAAACTGGTTCATTCCGGCATTGGTAAACATCAGCGTAGGATCGTTTTTTACAACAATGGGCGCCGAAGAAACCACGTGGTGTGCCTTAGATTGAAAGAAGCTCAAAAATTGATTACGAATGTATTTTGCTGTCATCATAGCACAATAAATAGATGGGTTTTGCTTTATATGCCAGTATATTTGTTTCCCCTGCCTGGCGGGGAGGCGCAAAGGTAATGAATGGTAATATGCCAATAAGCCGATGTGGCAATATGCTAATCCCAATAGAGGGGAATCTAATTAGCTAATTATCACATTTGCAATCAGCACATTGTTTACCGCCATCATGAAGAAAATCAAATATTACTATAATACCCACTCCCTCCGGTACGAAAAACTGGTAACACCTTTAAGGGTAAAGCTGCTGCGCATATTTGCTTTTTTAGCCACCGCGTTATTTACGGCAGCCCTCATTTCTTATTTCGCTTTTCAGTTTGTTGGATCTCCGAATGAAAAGTTTTTGCGCATTCAAAATGAACGTTTAAGCGACCGCTATGATGATTTAAATAAGGAAGTGGGAACCTTGCAGCAAAAAATGTCAGAACTGGAAAAACGGGATAATAACGTTTACAGGAGCATTTTTGAAGCTAATCCTATTCCGGATAGTGTTAGAGCCAGTATTATAGCTAAACAAAAGGAAATTGCTAAAGTGGAGGGCATGAGGGATAATGAACTGGTAAGATCAATACAAAATACCCTAAGACAACTTTCCAACCGGATTACTGTACAAAAAAAATCTTACGAAGAGCTCAGCAAATTAATGAACAACAAAGAAAAAATTCTTGCATCTACTCCCGCCATTCAACCCGTAAGCAACCAGGACCTTACCCGCATTGCATCGGGCTTTGGTCATCGGATTGATCCGATTTATAAAACAATTAAAATGCATGCAGGGCTTGACTTTAGCGCTCCGCAAGGAACGCCGATTTATGCTACAGCAAATGGCAGGGTAAAAACTGCGGGCCGCAGCGATGGCGGGTATGGAAATTATGTGGTAATAAACCATGGTTACGGATACGAAACCCTTTACGGGCACATGCTAAAAGTAAAGGCCAGGCAAGGGCAACAGGTAACAAGAGGAGAAATTATAGGGTATGTAGGAAGCACCGGAAAATCAACCGGTCCTCACTGCCATTATGAGGTGCATAAAAACAATAACAAAATAGACCCGGTTTATTTTTTCTATAACGACCTTAGTCCGCAACAATTTAATGAGCTGCTGAAAAGAGCGCAGGCATCTAATCAAAGCTTTGATTGAGGATGCTGAAATCACAACTATTTCAATCATTAAATCAACTACGCAACAAACCGCATTGCTTTCTTATTTTTGAAGCTCTAAGTTTTCAATGCCCAATCAAATTACATTCGACTTTACTGAACCGGAAAAGGAACCAAAAGAATTTCTTTCAGGTAATCCTTTACCTTATAAAGAGGTTAAGCCCAAAAGTACACGGGGACGAAAATCTCTGAAAGAAGCTGATGATGAGCATGAAAACATTAATGTGCCTGAAGATGAAATCTTGTTTCAAAAACAATATTATTCTATTGGTGAAGTGGCCACTATGTTTAATTTAAATGGTTCATTAATTCGTTTTTGGGAAAATGAGTTTGATATTTTGGAGCCCCGCAAAAACAGGAAGGGAGATCGCTTCTTTAAACCATCTGACATCAAAAATCTTCAGTTAATTCACGATCTGCTCCGCCGCCGAAAGTTTACAATGGAAGGCGCCAAAGAATACCTGAAGAAAAATAAAAAAGCTGATGAACGTTTTCAAATGATTCAGTCGCTCCAAAGACTTCGTTTTTTCCTGCTGGATTTAAAGGCACATCTTTAAAAAAGAACTTTAACACCAATGCACTCCTTGCCAGGTGTTCGCTTCTTACATTTGAAGAATATTGAAGTTTATGAAACAAGTTCTATTCCTTTTTTCTGCTCTTATATATTTTGTATCTGCTTCTGCACAAACTGCTGAAATAATTGTAGAAAACGACGGCACTAAAATTTTAAAAGGATTTATAAACCGCAGGCAGCTTGAAACAGATACGGCGTTTAACTGGTTTGCAGAAAATAAGAAAGGATACACTCCTTATGCATCTGCACTTCAGGGTGCAAAAGCAAATAAAGACTCTGTGCATTTTCTTGTTTTTGGTGGCACCTGGTGTAGCGACACAAAGTTTATCCTTCCTAAATTTTTTACATTAGTTGATGCTGCGGGATTTTCAGCAGATAAGGTTACAATCGTTGGCGTAGACCGTTCAAAGAAAACCGTGCATCATCTATCTGAAGCTTTTGGAGTTGTTAATGTACCCACTATCATTGTATTAAAAGACGGAAAAGAAATTGGCCGTGTAGTGGAGTATGGAAAAAGCGGAATGTTTGATAAAGACTTGGGTGAGATTCTTGGAACTAAGAAATAAGTAACCTACAACTTTAATGGCAACCAAATACTATATACAATATCACAACGCTGACAATATAGGCTCCTATCCAACTGCAAACGTAGATTTCGAATCAAGCATAGACCTATTGACATTGGACCCTTCTGTAAAATATGATTCCTGGATTTATACAAGAAAGAAGCTGGTTGAAAAGGCAATAGGACAATTTTGTTTCTTGGTTGTTGGCAAAACGGAGAGAGTCAAAAAATACTACTTATGGTCATTTTTTAGAGTTGAAAAATGTAACGTTACTGCCGATGGTTATTACAACGTCTACGGAACAGGGTACGATTTTGCGAAACCTATTTTACTGAATGATTTAGAAAACTTTGAAGACTTCAAAATTTTTTGTGGCAACTTCGGTATTGGCTTTCAAAATATTGACAATCACATTTTTTGTAAGGCACTTATTTCTTATTCATCACCACTTGATTCATCAAAAATTTCCATAGAGAAGACAGAAGAACCAGAGGAATTAAATCAGGAACTCCATGATGATTTAATTTATAATATTCCTTCAACCCTTCAATATCAGGATGTATTAGGTAGCTTTCTGTCGGCTAAACAAATTGACCTGCTTCAGACTCTTTATTATTTTCCCAATTCTAGTGCGACTGCAAAAGAACTGGCAAGAGCACTCAACTACAAAAGTTATCATCCCGCAAACAGACAAATTGGAGAAATTGGAAAAATAATATCGCAACAATCTGGTATTACTCCCCCTACTTATTACAGAAATAACGGCGAACAACCAGCTTATTTTCTTTTGATTGGGGAATATTATAAAGACACAGGTTGGGAAATGTGGGAAGAACTTCAAAAGGCATTAGAAAATCTTAGACTTGTTTCGAACAACAGTGTGGAAGTTGACCATATAGAGCGACTGCCAACAGAGGCTTTTCAGTTTGAAGAACGACAGCTTTTTAAAGAAGGTAAAGTAATCCAGGTATTTGTAAACCGTTACGAAAGAAATCAAAAAGCAAGAACTACGTGTATCAAGCATTATGGCGACAGCTGTTATGTATGTGGTTAATTTCGGTCAGGTTTATGGTGATACGGCAAAAGGCTTTATTCACGTTCACCATAAGACGTCACTTGCTGAAATCGGTGAAGAATATAACGTTAATCCAATCAATGACCTTATACCGCTTTGTGCAAACTGTCATTCTGTGGTTCATTTAACAAAACAAGTACTGACCATTGAAGAACTCAAGAAGTTGATAAAACACAGGAGCATGTAACAAACAGCGATTTGCCAACTGCAAACTTTCTCTAATTGCAAACTTCCCTCCCTCAACTTCCTTTACCTACTAACTATCTCCTTATCTGCTCCTGCAATTTTTATTTGCAGTTTTTCAATAGTTTGTAAGGCAAATAAATTTACCTTTTGTTTTATGGGGTTGAATTGCGAAAGGTAGGCTGCAGGCAAAAAAAACTCAACCATTATTACGTAAGCCTGCACATTAATATCTATGAAGAAAACATTGTAAAGCTCCAATTCTTTTATACCTGATAAAAAAACTTTCAGTTCAGAGGATAAAGCTTCTAAAGCGACAGAGGGCGTACTAAGGCTCAATTGAAGCAACAGCTCATTTCGTTGCTGCGTTCTAAGTGAATGGTTATCTAATATACTATCTACCATTTGCTTATTTGGCACAGATACATAAGTTTTCTGATCACTCCTGATACGTGTGCTTCTCAAGCCAATTTTTTCTACTGTGCCTAAAACATTTTGCACTTTTACAATATCACCCGTAGTAAAAGGTTTATCGAAAAAGATAACAAAGGAAGCAATAAGATTTTCAAGACTCTCTCTTAACGATAAGGCAATTGCTGCTCCCACTATACTCAGGCCGGTAAGAAGGCTGGTTACATTATAACTAAAGGCGAATCGGAGGATCATGAGCAAACCAATAACACCCACAATTACTTTAACAAGATCCCTGAAAAAAACAATTAACTGGTTATCTGCCTGCCCCGGGGTTTGGGCTGCATGTTTGTCTAATACAGAGGCAATGAAATCAATAATACGCAGCATTAACCATGTAAAAACTGCTATTTGTACTAAGGTACCAATGGTTAAAAATATACGGCGAAGGCTAAACTTATAAATGGATACATTTAACTCCGGAGGGAAATTTAAGCGGTATAAGGAAATGATGCAAACACTTATAACCAGAAAGGCGCCTAGCGGATGAAAGACTAAATCAACAAAAGTTTTATCGTCAAAAGTTTTCCATTTTTTTCTAAAAAGCTTACAAAGAAGCGCCGCAATAAACCGTGAAATAAACCTGTTTATAAAAAGGACAAATAATATAAGACCCATCGTCCAGGCGTAGTTACCAACCGTATTGCCAAAATATACCTGTGCAAAAAAATTATTCATGCGCCGCTTTTGCTATTAATAAACTATAAAGATATTATGAAAGGGTATTGCAACTAATAGCGATATATAGACAGACCTTGTTTGGATAGTGCTATTAGCTTATTGTTGCTAATGCTATAACGATAGTAAGGTGTAAAATCTCCGGGAAACTTGTGCTGAGATTGAATTAAAGTAGAAGCATTGTAGGCTTGCACTGACCCATTACTTATGCCGGTTATTTGTTTGTCAGTTATGTTTATATTGCTCCATCCGGTAATAGGTATCTTTCTTTTGAAAGTGCCATAATTATCGAAAATAAAAACGCCGCTTTCATTGTCATAAAGATATACCTGCTTGTTGTTGTCTATTATTTGTTGTGGTGATACTGCCTGACTAAAAACCATGCGCAGGTCAGGTGTTTCTAAAAGCAGCCTTCCATCGTCATCAATTTTTTTAAGCTTGTTGTCATAAGCATCAAATACCCAAATGTTATTATCGTAGCTCTGGCCAATAGCCGTTACCTGCAGCATATTATTTTTTCTAAGATCAATTGTAGAACGAACCGATAGAAGGCGATCTAAAATTACAATGCTCGAAAAGTCTTGGTAGTGAAGTAAAACCTTTAAAGGATTAGAAACATCAATAGAGGAGACTTTTCCAAAACGCCGAACGTTGTTGTACACCGCTAAAGAATCGCCATTGCTGTTGTACTTTTTTAATTGATCGGTGGATGTAAGAATATATACATTATCAAGATTGTCAATTACTGCATCTGAAATTTCTCCATTGTATGATCTGATTAAATGAAAAGAAGTATCAGCCTGGGCATGAATTGATAATGCGCCGGTAATAAATAAAAATATGGCAAATAATTTTTTCACTAATGGCGTACTATTTTATGTTCCTGTCCTGTGTATGATTTTAGTTCTAAATCTTTTCCATTGAAAACTGCATAAGTGTTATAACTGATCCAATCTCCCAGATTAATGTACCTGCTATCAGAAGATAGACGAAAATCAATAGGCAGGTGTCTATGTCCAAAAATAAAAAATTGGATATCCTTTTCTTTTAGTACCTCTTTGCTATAAATAATCAGCCACTCACTATGTTCGCCTAAAAATTTTTCTTCAATAGAACCTGTTGTTTCCCTGCTTTTGCGGCTGAAGTAATCTGCCAGGCCCATGCCTAAGTAAGGAGGACAAATACCAAATAACCATTGGCTAACAGGGTGTCTGAAAACTTTCTTCAAGCGTTTATACCCATGATCGCCGGGGCCTAAGCCATCTCCATGCCCAATTAAAAAACTGGTTTCATTAAATACAAATTCTCTTGGCTCAAAGTAAACAGGAATGTTTAGTTCTTGCTGGAAGTAGTCCTTCATCCACATATCATGGTTACCTACAAAAAAATGAATGCCTATACCTGCATCTGTTAGTTCTGCCAGTTTTCCTAAGATTCGTACAAAACCTTTGGGCACTACTTTTTTATATTCATACCAGAAGTCAAATAAATCACCAACTAAAAAAATAGCAAAAGCATCTTCTTTAATTTCATCAAGAAAACGGATCACTAATTTTTCCCGTTTACGGCTTTTGATAGCATTTGGGGCACCAAGATGAATATCAGAAAAGAAGTATATTTTTTTTGATGTGGGGAGGTTCATGCAGGGATTGTTTCACCTTCTTGCTGCATCACTGCAATACAGCTTTCTATCGCATCTTTTACCATTTCTATTGCTTCTTCAATTGTTGATCCCCCGGTTATACAACGGGGTAAAGAAGGTGCTAACGCAGTATAGGCTCCTTCAGTTTCTTTACGCAAAACAACACGGTAGGTTCTTGCTTTCTGCATTCTATTAAATTTAAACAATCTTACTATCATCTACCAAAAAGCAATATACTTCTTTAGGCCCGTGAACACCAACTACCAGTGTTTTTTCAATATCGGCGGTGCGGCTTGGCCCCGTAGCTAAACTTATAAGAGAGGGAAAATTGTTTGGATATTTATCCTTTGCAGAAAGTAAAGCATCTTTTATATCATACACTAACTGCGATGTGTATGCAACACACACATGAATGGGCGCATATACACTGGGTATACGGTTATTAGATGTAGAACTCAGTAACATACTCCCTGTCCGGGCCACTAAAAATTCGCAACTGGTTATTGCTGCTTCACAGCTTTCTATATCCTCGTGTAGTTTATTTAACCCAAGACCTACGATTAAATCATTTTCTGTACAATATATCTTCGTCCATTGGTTTTGGTAACATAGCTTCATAAACTGCTCCACTAATTCATCTTTATTCACACAAAAAACGAATTTGCCAAGTAAGCCCGTAAAGTGTTCTGCAAATTCCACAACCAAATCCTGCTCTAAAGGCTGGAAAGGGAATTCTTTGTTCTCTGCCTCCGGAAAAGGCAATGGCGTTGGTTGTACCAACGCCATTTTTATTTTATTAAGAATATTAGTTCTTGCTGTATTACTCATTTTGCAGCAGGTTGCTGATTCAAAACATTAGGATCATAAGGAGGAACACCTTCGCTTATACCGCCTTCATGATGCTTGTCATCTTCAACACCAAGAGCCTTCTTTTCTTCATAAGGACGTTTGCCGATAAGCGTTTCCACATCACTTTGAAAAAGAACTTCTTTATCTAATAAGGCTTCGGCTAGTTTTTCAACTTCCATTTTTTTGCCTCTTAATAATTCCTTAGTTCTTTCATAGGCTGTATCAATTACTTTACGTACTTCATCATCAATCATTTTTGCTGTTTCCTCAGAGTAAGGCTTAGTGAACGACTGATCTTGCTGCGGGTCATAAAAACTTATGTTTCCTATCTTATCACTCATCCCATATACCGTTACCATAGCATAAGCAATACGGGTTATTTGCTGCAAATCGTTTTGAGCGCCGGTTGAAATTTTCCCAAAAAATATTTCTTCACTTGCACGGCCACCGAGGGTCATGCAAATCTGATCTTCTAATTGATCCGTATTGTATAGATATTGTTCTTTTGGTGTGTACTGTGCATACCCTAAAGCTGCAGTTCCTCTCGGAACGATGCTTACTTTTAATAGAGGATAAGCATGTTCAAGATACCAGCCGCATATTGCATGGCCGGCTTCATGGTAAGCAATTATGTTCTTTTCATCCGGAGAGATGATCTTATTCTTTTTCTCCAATCCGCCGATCACTCTATCTACCGCATCCTGAAAGTCGGCCATGTCTACAGCATTCTTACCTTTACGGGCAGCAATAAGTGCGGCTTCATTACATACATTGGCAATGTCAGCTCCGGCAAAACCCGGTGTTTGCTCAGCAAGCTTATGGACATCTAAAGTTTCAGAAACTTTTATAGGTTGCAAATGCACTTTAAAAATATGTTCGCGGCCTTTAAGATCGGGCTTATCAATAGTTATCTGTCTGTCAAATCGTCCCGGCCTTAATAAGGCAGTATCCAATACATCTGGACGGTTAGTGGCCGCTAACACAATAATGCCGCTTTCGCCGCTAAAACCATCCATCTCAACAAGTAGCTGGTTCAATGTGCTTTCTCTTTCATCATTGCTCATCATCATGTTCTTTCCACGGGCACGGCCAATAGCATCTATTTCATCAATGAAAATAATGCAAGGGGCCTTTTCACGAGCCTGTTTGAATAAATCTCTTACACGGCTGGCTCCCACACCAACAAACATTTCTACAAAATCACTTCCGCTTAAGCTAAAGAATGGCACTTGTGCTTCACCGGCCATTGCTTTTGCCAATAAAGTTTTACCGGTGCCGGGAGGGCCTATCAGCAGAGCACCCTTCGGAATTTTTCCACCTAATGCGGTATATTTTTTAGGATTTTTAAGAAAATCCACTATTTCCATTACTTCCACTTTGGCTTCATCAAGTCCTGCCACATCCGCAAATGTGATACTTACTTTGGTGCCTTTATCAAATAGGGTAGCCCGGGATTTACCAATATTAAAGATACCGCCTGGACCACCACCACCACCAGCGCTTCCTCCCATTTTGCGCATCAGTAATATCCAGATAGCTATAAAAATGAGGATGGGAAGAATCGTTTGAATGATCGGGCTGAACCAATTAGTTTCTGTTTCTACTTTTCCAACATTTTTAACTGTTGGGTTTTCATTATAAAACTGGCGCATATCATCCTTGAATGAATCGCCTGAAACAATTTTGAATTGAACATGGGGACCAGCTTCATTGGTGGAAAGATTTTTAACCTTATCCTGGTATTTTGAAAGGGCAGCTTTTTGCAAACTAACCTTAACAAGGTTTCTGTTAGAAACGATGGTATAGTCAGCTACATCGCCTTCTTTCATCATTTGTTCAAAATCATCCTGTTGTACTTGTGCTGTACTTGCACTAAAAGGACTAAAAACCTGGAAGCCGATGAGTATTGCAAAAATGATTGCGTATACCCAATAGATGCTGAACTTAGGGCCTTTCTTAGGATTTTCACCATCGCCTGAAGATCTGTTAATGAATTTCGGCAATCTTGGTTTGTTATCGTCTTGTGGCATTGTGCTCTAATAAATTGAATTGTGCTAAGTAATCGAATTTTAAACTAAAAAAAACATCCGCTTTTATATTTAACAAAGGAACCTCTTATCCGTTGTGTTCCTGCACCGCTCCATCACTCCACAATTCTTCTAATTTGTAAAACTTCCGGCTTTCAGGCATCATAATGTGAACTACAACATTTACATAATCTATCAGCACCCATTGAAGAGATTGCCTTCCTTCATGTTTATATGGATTTTCTCTGCACTTGTTGTTCACTTCTTCTTCAATAGCATCTGCAATAGCTCGTATTTGCGGTTGATTATTAGCTTCACAAACAATAAAAAAATCGGCAACGGCTTCATGTATCTTTCTTAGGTCAAGAGATACAATCTTTTCACCTTTTTTATCCTGTATAGCTTTGATGATAGCTTTAATAATTTTTGAGTTGCGGGTTAACCGTGCAGCGCTTTTCTTGCGGGTAGTAAGCATTTCTAAAGGTTCCAAATAGTATAATCGTTTAATTAATGAATAGATTTAACCAACAATGCAGATAAATAGAATGTCAATTAATTGGATATAATTTTGTTCAAATTTAAAGATTAATTGCCAACGGAAACGACTATAGGGTTACCCTTCATTATACTGCACTCTGTGGACAGTACCAACAACTATGCCATGGGATTAGTTCATGCAGGTATGGCACAGCACGGCACTGTGGTATTTACACACCACCAAATAAAGGGGAAAGGACAGCGGCAAAAACAATGGCATTCATTACCAGATGAAAATATTACACTTAGTATTATCATCAAACCTTTTGGCGTTTCTATAAACAAACAGTTCGTTTTGAGCATGAGTATCGCTATTGGCATTTACAAATTCTTTTGTAAATATGCCGGTGAAGAAACTAAAGTGAAATGGCCTAATGATCTTTACTGGCGTGACAGAAAGGCAGGAGGAGCATTGATTGAAAACGTTGTTCAGGGCAGTGAATGGAAGTATGCTATTATTGGCATAGGTTTAAATATCAACCAGACAAATTTCGATGCAATAGATAATAAAGCTGTATCCTTAAAACAGATTACTGGCTGTAATTATGATACAATAGAAACTGCTAAAGAGCTAATCAGCCTTATTGATAATGCGCTAAAACAATGGATTACCTCCCCTGATGATATATCGAAAGAGTATCATAAATCATTGTATAAATGGAAAGAGAAACAGCGTTTTAAAAAAAACAATAAGGTATTTGAAGCGACTGTTGATAGCGTTACAAACGATGGACTACTTATAGTGAAGCATTCCATTGAAGAGCATTTTAGAACAGGTGAAATAGAGTGGCTGATTTAAATAATTTTTTTTGAAGTTCCCGTTATATTGCCCTCTTCTATTTCTAGCAATACAACCCCAGGCGTTTTGCCTTTATCAAAGCTTCCAAGCTCCTCGTGTCCTAAAGCTTTAGCTCCATTTGAGGTTGCCCATTTTAAAATTGTTTTTAAAGGAAGCTTTGGAAAATGATCTGTCAGCGTTTTTATTTCACTGGCAATATTTAGTTGCCGGTTACTGCTATAGCTATCGGTTCCAAGCACAATTGTACAATCATACTTTTGTAATAAATCAATGGGAGGTAAGGCGTTTTCAATATACAGGTTTGCATTTGGGCACAGGCAATAAAAGAGGGTTAAGCCATATTCTTTAGCATGTTTTTTAGCAAACAAAACATCTTCTTCACTTATAAAAGTATTATGAACCAACATTACTCTTTGTTGATTAGTATAATATGGAAGATAAGCTTGCAGGCTTGTTTTATTGGCCGGTATAAAAGGAGGTGTTGCAACGCCAAGTTCTTTGTAAAAATTTAAAAAATCACCTTTGCCTGTTTTAAACAAATCATTTTCAGATTTAGTTTCCTGGTTATGGATAGAAACTAGTGCATTTTTTGTAATGTCATTTATTGCCTGATGTGTTGCTGTACTCACAGAGTAAGGAGCATGTGGCGTAAGGTTGCAACAATTATTATTGGAGCTTGCTGTATATTCATTGGCTACTGCTTTATAATGATGTAATTGTTTTTCAAGATTTTCATCGAATAGATTAATTACTTCTATTAAGTTGTACCAGCATAAAGAACTATTCTTCTTAGCTGCAAGCGCATCAGTAGTATTACAAATATCTGCAACAGCAACAATGCCATTTTTCTGCATTTCTTTTTCAGCATCATTAATGCAGGACTGTATTTGGCTTGCATTTACCTGGCGGTTCTTTATAACAGTTAGTAAAAAATTTACAAGTCCGGTATGTTTCGGAACAAAATCTTTGAGATGGCTTAGTTCAAGATGACAATGGGCGTTAATCATTCCGGGAATAAGAATACCTTCAAATCGTTCCACATTTTCTCCGGCTTCTTCGCCTTTAACTATATCAATAACTCCATTTTTATTATTCAGAATGAGCACAGACCCTTCTTCCAGCCAATCATATCCATTAAAAATTTTACTTCCTCTAAGCTTTCGGTGCATAGAATGCTAAAATACACCGTTGATGCGGCACAAATGTTTAGTTTTGCCAGCCAATTTTTACTATGCTCCATAAATTAGAAGCTATAAAGGCTCGTTTTGATGAATTAGGTGTAGCCCTCACTAATCCTGAGATTATAGCTGACAATAAAAGGTTCGGACAGCTTAGCAAAGAGTACCGTAGCGTTGAAAAGATTGTTACGGTATATAACCAATATAGAAAGGCATTAGATGATATAGAGTTTTACAAAGAAGCCTTAAGTGGAACCGATGAAGAAATGCGTGAGCTTGCCAAAGCCGAATTGCCGGAAATTGAAGAGCAGATAGAAAAAATGGAAAGCGATATCCGCCAAATGCTGATACCAAAAGACCCTTTGGATGATAAAAATGCAATCCTTGAAATAAGAGCGGGAACCGGGGGTGATGAAGCTAGTTTATTTGCCGGCGACCTTGTGCGTATGTATATGAGGTATTGTGAGCAAAAAGGATGGAAAACAGCCTTGCTAAGTGAAAGCGAAGGGAGTGTGGGTGGATATAAGGAAGTGCAGATTGAAGTGGTAGGAGATGATGTATATGGTACATTAAAATTTGAAAGTGGTGTACACCGCGTTCAAAGGGTGCCGGATACGGAAGGAAGTGGCCGGGTGCATACAAGCGCCGCCACTGTAGCGGTAATGCCTGAAGCCGAAGAGGTAGATTTTGAGTTAAGAGAAAGCGATGTGAAAATGGAAACTTCACGAAGTGGAGGTGCAGGAGGCCAGAATGTAAATAAGGTGGAAACAAAGGTGATGCTGACTCATATACCTACCGGTACAGTAATAATTTGCCAGACTGAACGCAGCCAATTGGGCAATAGAGAAAAAGCGATGAATATGATGCGTACTAAATTATACGAAGAGCAAGTACGCAAACAGGAGGAAGAAATTTCGAGGCATCGTAAAAGCCTTGTAAGCACGGGTGACAGAAGCGCCAAGATCCGTACCTATAACTTTCCGCAGGGCCGTATAACTGACCATCGAATAGGCTTTACCTTATATAATATGCAGGAGGTACTTAACGGTGGAATACAGGATTTAATTGATGCGCTGCAATTTGCAGAGAACGCCGAAAAGATGACGAAGCAGGAATAAACACCCCTCCAACTAAGATGGTTTAAAAAGTGCCTTAATGCGGTTTAAACAATCATTATGAATTACGAAATATCTTTTGGCATCATTTTTTATATATTCAATGTACTTAAGCAGTTCTTTTTTAAATACCCTTTTCAGAATTCTTTAACAATGATTAAAAAATCATTGGCAACATATTTGTTTTATAATTAGCTCTTATAAAACAGTCAATTTTCTCATAAGCAGTTAGTTTTGGTTGCGACCCCTGTTTCCACAGGGGTCTATTTTTTTTTATACCTTAACCAAATAAATAAGCCTATAAAGGCACCAACAGAATCAGCTATTAAATCTCCAGGGTCAAGTGAGCGGTTTGGAATGAAATTGTGTTGCACCAACTCCACACTTAAACCATATAGAATAGCACTTACAATTATATATGTGTACAGAAATGATGTTTTAGTTTCTAACGCCCAGTTCCATAAACCAACAAGCACAATAAAAAATCCTATATGCACCCATTTGTCAAACCCAATTTTTGATAGCCAGTTCACCTCAGGTAATGTTGAGCCTGGCAAGCAAAAAAGAATGGAGATGAAGACAAACCACAGGCAGGCAAATAACAACCGGAATTTTTTTTGTAGAAGCACTTATATGAAAGAAGGCGTCGGGGCCTTGAATTTTGTAGGTTATTAATTATCCAACAAGGGTACTGTATGCTTCGGAAGTTAAAAGTTTATTTACTTCTGCAAGGTCTTTTATCTTCATTCGTACCATCCAACCTTTTCCGTAAGGATCGGTATTTATCAATTCAGGATTACTATTCAATTCAGGGTTTAATTCAGTAATACTTCCGGTTACCGGCAGATATAAATCACTGACGGTTTTGACGGCTTCCACAGTACCAAATACACTGCCGGCAGACAATTCCTTACCTATTGTTTCTACTTCTACATACACAATGTCACCAAGCTCACGCTGCGCAAACTCTGTAATGCCAATCACAGCTTCATCACCTTCAATCTTAACCCATTCATGATCTTTTGTGTACCGTAAATTATCCGGGAAATTCATAACTAACTATTTAAGCCTGCAATATTACTCCACGATTGATGGATGAAGAAAAAAGATTTGATTGAAGGAAGGTTCAGGTTTGCCCCATTTGTAGAACAATGCAGCATCTCCTTCAATTTCAGAAATCCCGAAAGTTCAATGGGTTACTCTCAATTATTTCTGTAAGCAGTTCCCTGGTTATGTTCATTCCAGGCTCATTATCAATCTTCTTTACAAAATTGGTAAAGCCGCTAATGTGTAGTATAAATATTTATCCTTTCATCTTTGATATTTTGCATTGAAGTCTTGTGCAAGATATTGAGGGTTTAAGCTGTGTTACCCTAAAGTATCATCAAGTGCTATTATAGCCGTAAAAATGTATAAAGGAAAGTATGGCTTGAAACGCCTGAATCTATCTTGGCAAAACAAAATCCCCTCTGAAAGGGGATTAAAAAGTTCAGGCATGGATGGGCTGATTTGTCAAAAAGGATTGCCTGGACGGCTTTCAAAGGATTGGGATATTTGGTTTTCTTCGGCTTGGATGATAGTCTACGGAATTTTCGATTGGATATTGTTATATGAAGTAAGTCTATTGTAAACTGTAAATATTTTTTTATCTACTGAAGTTTTGGCTGATACATAATGAATTTAGTTTTTGAGGGGGAATTACTTAGCCTACATCATTTAATCGCCCTAATGGATTAGAAAGGCAATTTTTTTTCATTATTGGTTGAATAGGCAGCCTGTATTTTTGCGGCTTTAAAAAAGGTTATGATTAATACAGTGATTTTTGACATGGATGGCCTGTTAATTAATTCAGAGCCTTTATGGGTATCTGCTATACAGGAAGTATTTGCCAGTGTAGGTGTTGAAATATCACCGGAACTTGCAATGGAAACGACCGGCCTGAGAACCGTTGAAGTAATTGATTATTGGTACGACATTTTTAAATGGCCCGGTAAAAGCAAAGAGCAAGTTGCAAAAGAAATTATTGATTCAATTGAAGATAGGGTTCGTGCAAATGGAGTTTTGATGGAAGGAGCCGGCTCTATCCTAGAATATTTTCGACAAAAAAGTATAAAAATTGGTTTAGCATCTTCCTCGCCTTTGCAGTTTATCCATTTCATTCTTCAACATTTCCATCTCAAATCATACTTCCATGCAATTTCATCCGCAGAACATGAACCTTATGGTAAGCCGCATCCTGCAGTATATCTTTCGTGTGCCCGCCAACTAAATAGCAATCCTTTGCAATGCCTGGCTTTTGAAGATTCTATCAATGGAATGATAGCCGCTAAAGCAGCACGTATGAAAGTAGTGGTTGTGCCTGAAGAGTATAACCGTACAAATCCACGCTACGTATTGGCAGATAAACAATTAGAGTCTCTTCTTCAATTTACAGATGCCTTGTTTTCCAAATTGTCTGCCTAATAATAAAAGCTTTGAAGGTATCATTACCTGAAAAACAATGCTAATAGTTTTGTGATGAACCTACGTGGCAGGCTTATCCTTTCCCTGGCTTTGATGGCCGCACTTCTACTTTACTTGGTAATGTTCTCGGGTGCATTTTCAACAGGTCAAGCACCAGTTCGCCAATGTCTTCCGGCTGAATTTTCCATGCATCTGCATCAGTGGGTTTATGATCAGCAAATTCAGTGGCAACAGAACCGGGCATAATAGTACTCACCTTTATGCCATGCTTACGAAGGTCAAGCATAATAGCTTGTGTAAAACCCACCAATCCAAATTTACTGGCATTATAGGCTGCGCCATTTTCAAAGAAGTTAGTTCCCGCTAAACTTGCAATGGTAATAATATATCCGTTGGATATTTTTAAAGCTTCAATACTGCTTTTCACGCTATTAAATACGCCGGTAAGGTTAGTGTCAATTGTGCTTTTCCATTCTTCTTCTGTTACACTTTCTATTGGCCCAAAATAACCAACCCCAGCATTGGCCACCAGCACATCTAACCCGCCAAAATGATCAATAACTGCTTGCACAGCCTTTTGTTCTGAAGCCATTGAACTAACATCCGATTCCAGGGCCAATAGTTTTGAACTTTCCCCACCGAGGGCCTCAGCAGCTTCTTTAGCTGCAGCTAAACTTCGGCTTGTAATAGCTACTTTCATACCGTTCTCAAGCAAGGTTTTGGCAATACCGAATCCTATTCCTTTACTTCCACCAGTTATATAGGCAACTTTATCTTTAAGATTATCCATAATATTGTTTTGTTGAAATGTTTTGTTTAATTCTTTATCAGGTTGCAAAGGAAAGCAATAACCTGTAATGTGATGGCATACAAAAATGATGCAGATTAAGATTCGGTGTTCTTAATTTTGTAGTATTAACAGTCAGTCAACCAAAGAAGCAACGAATTGTTTAATCATCATGCCTTCTGTTTCCCTGGTATTTCCACACCAATTATTTAAAGAGCATCCTGCCTTACAAAAAGGCAGGGATGTTTTTATAATAGAGGAAGAATTGTTTTTTAACCAATTTTTTTTCCATAAAAAGAAATTGGTATTGCACCGGGCATCAATGAAATACTACAAAGATTTACTTAAGAAAGAAGGGTACAAGGTTTATTATATAGAAGCAACAGAAAAAGCAAGTGCCATTACTCTTTTAATTAAAAGACTGTATAAAGATTATAATGAAATACATTATGCAGACGTGGCTGATAACTGGCTGGAAAAAAGGCTGCGTATTGCTACAACCAACTACAACTGCCGGGTTGTAAAATACAGAAGTCCCAATTTCCTGAATACTCCAGAGGATATGCTTTCTTTTTTTGCTGCGCAGAAAAAATACCATCAAACAGATTTTTATATCCATGAAAGAAAAAAGCGAAACATCTTATTAGAAAAGAATGGATTGCCGCTTGGCGGCAAATGGACTTACGACGCCGATAACAGGCTACGCTATCCAAAAGACCTTCCTTTCCCCGAAATTAATTTGCCGGATAATAAAGATTATGTTCCTGAAGCGATTGCCTATATCGAGAAAAATTACGCAAAAAATTATGGCAATACAGAGCCGCCATTTTTTAAAGGAAGGGGTTTTTACCCTGTATCACATGCCGAAGCTGAAAACTGGCTGGATGATTTTTTACAGAAGCGCTTTGCTTTATTTGGCGCTTATGAAGATGCCATGGTAGCGGAGCAAGGCGTTCTATTTCATTCTGTGCTTACTCCTGCTTTAAACATTGGCTTGCTTACTCCGCAACAAATAATCAATAAAGCGTTGGATGCCGCAGTTGATAACCATATTCCGCTTAATTCTTTAGAAGGTTTTATAAGACAGATTATGGGTTGGCGTGAGTTTATTCACCTTATATATGAACGCGAAGGAAGCGTTCAACGCACTAAAAATTATTGGGGCTTTACACGCAAAATTCCGCCACAATTTTGGGAAGCAAATACAGGAATACTGCCGGTTGATACCGTCATTACTAAAGTTTTACAGAACGGCTACTCGCATCATATAGAACGATTAATGGTGATGGGAAATTTTATGCTGCTTTGCGAGTTTAACCCGGACGATGTATACAAATGGTTTATGGAAATGTATGTAGATGCTTACGACTGGGTGATGGTACCCAACACTTATGGCATGATATGTTTTGCTGACGGCGGCTTGATGATGACGAAGCCATACATTAGTGGAAGTAATTACCTGATGAAAATGGGCAACTGGAAAAAAGGGGAGTGGCAGGAGATATGGGATGGGCTTTTCTGGCGTTTTATGCATACACACAAATCCTTCTTTTTACAAAACCCAAGGTTAGGAATGCTGCTAAAAACTTTTGAAAAAATGCCAAGAGAAAAACAGGAAAAACACCTGCGTGTTGCTAATGATTTTTTGGCAACTTTGGATCAATGGAATGAAAATCTATGATTGAAAATTGATAGCTTGGTTTGCAAGGAGCTCTTTGGTTTTTTAAGGATGAAGCGACTTTGGAGCAAATAGTTCTTAAAAGTCCCCCTCATCATTCTCTGAGCTTAATTGTGTGTTAGCCTTAGAGCGGATAAAGGGAAGGCAATATTTTATCTTATTAATAGTTCTTCTACTTTAGTTTTAAACCAATTGGTTTGAACCAGAATTTTAGGCGTCAATGCAAACTGTTGTAAATATTGTTTATTATAATACTTCTTAATGCTGAAATAGCAGTAGAATCTCTCCAATTCGTTACTAGTTAAATCATCAATGATAGCTTCGATTACGCCATCATTTTTTATACCTTCCTTAAACTCTACATAGGTCTGTCTTGAAACACCTAACTCTCCTACGATTGAAAGCAAATGCAAATTCTTTGCTGCCGTAATTTCCTTGATATATTCTTCTCTTGAGTAACCCTTAGAGTTAATTTCAAAAATATTATCCGGATGATAGATATAGTTCTCAAAAGAATAGTAACCAAGAACTTTTAAATTAGGATACTTTGCTTTTATTTCTTTTATTTCTTCAGGTTTTAAGTAATCCTTATCTCTTAAACCTAACATTGATTTATCACCCTTAATTGTTAAAAAAACCTCCCTGCTATTAGTTGCTGGCAAAAAAAGATAACCTCTTTCCGCCAAAGCTAAATTATAAAATTCATCATTTTTATTTTCAACAACTACAGGCTTAGACCCCTTTAATATATGCTGTAATATTTCTTTTGGTATGGCAATATCAAACACCTGCAAACTTTCTTTAGGCTCTGGCTTAAGGGTTTGTGGCACATCAAAATTCAAAAGATTTAAATCAATAATTGTTGCCGTAGAAGATTTTTTTGCGAAATCAATAAAACCTAAAGCATGTGAAGCTGTCCATAATTGAGCTTCATCAGGTATCCACACATTTACTATCTCTTCAAGTAATCTGTATTGTAATGATGTGTTTAAATGACAATCCATTTCATCAATAAAAATTATGCTATCCTTAAAGTACTTCTTTCTTACTATAAAATTTAATAATAAGATTACAACTTGTTTCTCACCATGGCTCAAAAGGTCATAATTTATTTTAGAATTTCCTTTATTAAAAATCAATCTGCCAGTAGAATTGGATGTCGCACTTTCAAATTCAGCAATTTGTATAGTTGTAGTAGCATCCCCACTAAAGATATTGATCAAGGAGGAATTAAGTGGCTGAATAAAATCCTTAAAAATTTTTAGTGTATCAGCCGATTGCCCCTTGAAAACAGGTTCTCTTAGCGCATTATCTATTTGCTGCATATACATAAACAAATCATTTGTAAATCTTGTATCACTATCAATAAAAGTTAAGGGGGCATCTGTATTTTTAGATATTTGATCTGGGTTTGCATTATTAGATATTCTCGGAACAATCCTTATGCTACTCCGGCCATAAAATTTTTCAGCAATTTCTTGTGAGCCCTCAATAACCTGTAAGTCATTTACTGTAAAAAAGCTTTTATCACCAAACGTAGCGATAACTGTTGCGGGTTGATTATTTTTATTGTAGTATTCCTTAATGCTATTTGAATATCCTTTATAGGGCTTTTTAATGTAATCAAATGCATCAAATACAGATGATTTGCCGGAACCGTTAGATCCAATTAATAAAACAAGCTTTGAAGTATCCGGGATGCTATCAATATTCAATTCTGTAAACCGTTTAAAATTCCTTAAGTGTAAGCTAACTATTCGCATTTATGTTTATTTTTTAATGCTTACTAGCATTATTCTGATTTTAAAGGTATTGCAAGTTCCCTTAACCCATCCGCCATCCCCCGACCTAAACCCTAAAGCGGATGAAGTTTTTTGATGTGGACACTTTTGCCAGTTTTCGACTTAACGTACTAACCGTTCTTTTTAATTACTTATCAATTATCTTTCTTGTTGCTAACCACTTCCAAAAACCGTTTCACTGTCCACGTACTTAACTGTCCTCCGGGACCATTTAAAGTATAATCAAACCCATGAGTTGCCCATGGGAGATAGAGTTCAAAAAAGAGTATGCCCTGTGCTTTTAGTTTTGCACTTAAGCGGGTGCTATGCCCCGGAGATACAAGCGGATCATTCTGGCCGTAAAGTAATAATGTAAGGGGAGCTTGCTTTGTGATTGTTTCGGTTGCGGAACTATGTCTGTATTGTTCGGGCACTTCACTAAGAGTTCCCCCCAGGTAATCTTTCATCACTTTCCGGCTATCAAGCACAAGAGGATTTGTGGGGTTTTGATAACCCCATATCATGTCCGCAGGACCATAAAAGCAGATAACACCTTTTATCCTTGTGTCATTGAGGGTATATGCCGCAGATAAAGCAATTTGTCCGCCGGCACTCCGGCCCAGGAGTACAAGATTGTTAGTATCAATAGAAAAGGTAGCAGAATTATTAGTAAGGTAACTGATGCACTTTTGCACGTCCTGCAAAGGAGCCGGATAAGTGTATGATGGCGCTAACCTGTAATTTATGCTGGCAACCACATAGCCTGCATCGGCCAGTTTGCTATTCAGCCCGGGTAATTGTTGGCTATCTCCACCAGCCCATGATCCTCCGTGAATAACTATTACGCATGGCTTTTTGCCTATAGCCTTGCTTTGGTAAAGGTCAAGGGTTAGTCCATGTATTTCATCATACTCAAATGTTTTATAAGGCAGTTTTTTGGCATTGATGCCGGTTACTATGTTAATAAGCCGGAAAGGAGCTGTGAGATTTTTTGTATTGTTTATTTTAAAGGCTGAATTAAATTCCTGACCAATTTTATTGCTTATACGCCATGCCTGTATTAAGGGCAGAGTGAATATTGTCATGGCTGCAAGTCCAACTATTGTCGTAAGCAAATTATATGTAGCGCTTCCGAACTTGCAGAGGATAAACACTAACGTAAGCATAATAAACGGGACTGAAAATTCGGTAACCAGTATAGATACATACCATAAAAATTTTGCAGGCGCCCGAAAAAATATAAGCAGTGATAATAAGAAAAGAATTGTTGCGAATATTAGTCTTGGCATTAGAAATTCATTTATAAACTATTATCTACCTGGCTGCGAAGTAAACCTCTTTGCAGTTGGAATGGTTAGCGTATCCTTTCCTACATATTATCCTAATTTATAAACATGTAAGTGTTAAAATGAATGGTCATTCGTCGGAAATTGAATTCTTTTTAGAAAGCAAAATTTCATTAGTTTATTTTAAGTGCAATACCATTTGATCTTCTGTAAAATATCTTCCTTTCCACTTTATTGCATTTACTTCTGAACCAAAAGTTACAAAGCCAGCCTTTTTATAGAGCGCTTTGGCCGTTTCATTATTTTGGATGACGGTTAAATTAATTTGTTCAATACCGGGAATTGTTTTGGCTCTCAGCACTACTACCTCAATTAACTTCTTAGCAATACCCTGTCCACGAAATTCTTTGGATACATACATTCGGAACAAAATAGCTTTATGCCTTAGCTTTTCCCTGTTTATACCATCCCGTTCAAAGCTAACAACACCCGCAAGCTCCTTATCAATATAGGCACCTAAAGTAAAGCTGTCTCATTGTCTTTTGTTGGAAACGGTGTTTCAAGATCATCATTAGCTGTTAACCTAAAACTATCTTCATCTTTAAGCAAGCCGGTTTTTAAAAAATTTTTGTAATAGTTAGCCTTATCTGATTTTATCTCTTCTATATAAGGTGTGGTCATTTGATAGTTTATTAAGGCTTTCGATCAATAAGAGATTTTTATGGTATAAAATTGCAGCCATATTCAGAAGCATGATTTTTGCGTTATAAAGCGTATAAACAAAATTAACCTCATGGACTTTAATAAACTTACCCCGGAAGAAGAAAGAGTGATTGTTCATAAAGGAACCGAGAGACCTTTTACAGGAGAGTACAACAACAACAAAGAAACCGGCACTTATGTGTGCAGAAGATGTAATACGCCACTTTATCATTCTCATGATAAGTTTGACTCACATTGCGGATGGCCAAGTTTTGACGATGAAATAAAAAGTGCAGTAACACATTTGCCTGATGCAGACGGGAGCCGTATAGAAATTGTGTGCAGCAACTGCGATGCACATTTAGGACATGTGTTTGAAGGAGAAAGATTTACTGCTAAAAACAGCAGGCATTGTGTAAACTCCATCTCTTTAAAATTTATACCTGCACAAGCATAGCCTCCAGGAAACTGGAGAAGGAATGCTCTGTATGCTTTAAATAGATTGTTGTGCCAGTAGTTTAAAGCACAGAAGATATTTAAACCTAACCTTTGAGTAAAGCGAAAGACGTTGAACAAAGCATACTTATGCAACTATGCTTTGTTCAATGTCTTTAAGTGTTTTATTTAATGACGACCGTCTTTTTTATCTGCTTCGTTCCCAATTATGGCTCCTGCTCCTGCACCCACTACACCTCCGACAACTGCACCGGCAGCACGGTTCTTTTTATTAATTACTGCTCCTGATCCGGCGCCCACTACGCCACCTATTACCGCTCCCTTAGCCGTTTTACTCCAGCCCGATTTAGCTTCTGCAGTATTATTTGTTTCTGTGGATATTGCCTCGTTATTGGTGGTTGTAGCATTGCTGCCTGACGTCTGGTTTGTACTGGTCTTTCTCTTAGCTACGGGTGCAACTTTTGGAGTAGCTTCTTTTTCTTTTAATTCATTAAGGGTTGCCTGGTTAGCAATTGTTGAATCAGTAGTTTGAAGGATAGAAGTGTCAGTAATTTTGGGCTTGCTATTGCAAGCTGTTGCCAAAACAATTGCGCTTAGAACAAATACACTAAATTTCATGGTTTCAAGGATTATGATTAAGAGGTGAATCTAGTGTATATAAAATTAGAAAGCGAATAAGCAACCAGGCTTCGTTTTGATAAGCAGATACACCATCGAAGCTTAAGCGTTAACCTTTATTAATGCTAAAGCATGTATAAGAATTTGACTGATTGTATAGTTTTGGAGACCTCTTTTTTATGTCTTCCTCCATTATCCATTGCAAATAATTTCAGATGTTAATGAATGAAACTGTTATTGCACAAACAAAAAAGTGGATCACTGATGTTATTGTAGGCTGCAATTTTTGTCCTTTTGCACCCTCGGTATTAAAAGCCGGCAGTATCCTATACGAGGTTGTTGAAGAGGCTACAATGGAAACAGCACTACAGGTAGTATCTAAGGCTTTTATAAAACTTGATGCTGAGGAAAGCATGGAAACCATGTTTCTTATTTTCCCTAATAACTTTAAGCTATTTGAAGAATATCTTTTACTTGTAGAATTATCTGATGGCTTATTGGCAACGCAAGGCTATGAAGGCGTTTACCAGATTGCCAGCTTTCACCCGGCTTATTTATTTGCCGGCGCAACTGGCAATGATCCTGAAAATTATACCAATCGCTCCCCTTATCCTATGCTGCATTTGTTACGGGAAGAAAGTGTAAGCCGGGCAGTAGATACATTTCCTGGAACGGAAAAAATTCCGCAACGCAACATAAAATTTGCAAAACAAAAAGGTCTTTTATATATGCGGGCATTAAGGGCATCATGTTTTGAAAATTAGAAGGATTTTCTGGTTCGCTGGAAAGTAGTTAATTTGTTACTAATGGAAAACGCAGAAAGTAAAACAGCACTTCCGAAAGATTTCGGTTCTTTTTTAAAACCGTAAAGTCCTTAACGTATAAATGAAACGCTGTTTTACCATATTGTTTATTATTGTTTTTATAGGCGGTTCTTCAGCTTTTTTAAACGCCTGTAAAAAAACGGGTTCAACCGCATCAACCACTATTATTCCATTTGAAATTCCAGCAGGTTTTCCAAACCCGGTACATAATTTTTCCTCTGAGCCGCTTACAAAAGAAGGAATTGCACTGGGCCAGCGCTTGTTCTACGATGGAATATTATCTAAGGATGGCCTGCACGATTGTGCCTCCTGCCATGAACAAGGAGCAGCCTTTACAACATACGAACATGACCTTAGCCATGGGTATAATCATTTTCATACAACCCGTAATGCTACAGCTTTAAGCAACCTGGCCTGGTCTTCGAAATTTAGAAAAGATGGAAGCGCAGATAATATGAGCAGTGTATCTATAGGCCATATTATCCCTCCTAAAGAAATGGGAGAAAACCTTGTAGATGTTCTTCAAAAATTAAATAGCGATGAAAAATACAGGCAATTATTTCATGATGCATTTGGAACAGGCAATATTAATAGTGCACGGATGCTGGATGCACTGAAACAATTTATGCTAAGTATGGTTTCTGCTAATAGTAAATATGATAAAGTAAAAAAGGGGGAAGCCGCCTTTACCTTAGCAGAGCAAGCAGGGTATGAGATCTTTAAAACAAAATGTACAAGCTGCCACACCGAACCGCTTTTTACTGATAATTCTTACAGAAATATTGGCCTGCCGCCAAATCCTTCTATTGAAGATTATGGAAGGTTTTCTGTTACAAAGAATAAAGCGGATTCTTTTAAATTCATTGTTCCCAGCTTACGTAATGTAGCCCTTACTTCGTATTACATGCACGATGGGCGTTTATCCAGCCTGCAAAAAAGCATTGAACATTATCGTACCGGCATTGTAAAAAGTACCACTTTAGACCCTTTGTTAACCAATGGTATAAGTCTCACATCTACTAATGTTACCAACCTTATTTCTTTTTTAAAAACGCTTTCAGATAGCAGTTATATAAAAGATAAACGTTTTGCAAAACCTTTATTTTAAAGATTAGCAGTTTTATTTAGTGTTAGTATATCCTGGCTACTAAATTTGCCTCCATTAAACCATCACATTGAGCGGAATTAAAAAATTAGCAGGACAAACTTTATGGTATGGTGGCAGCTCTATAGCTGCCCGGTTTTTAAGTTACCTGCTTACACCTTATTTAACCGCTACACTAACCGGCCCAGACTATGGCGAAATGAGCCTGGTATATGCATTGATTCCCTTTCTAAATATCATTTTCACTTATGGCTTAGAAACAGCCTACTTCCGTTATGCAAAAACAAAAGAGCAACAGGCAGATGTATATGACACAGCAACAGTTTCATTAATATTAACGACAGCAGTTTTTACGGTGCTGCTTATTTTATTTAATAACCAATTTGCGGGTCTTATTGGCATAAAAGATCATCCTGAATACTTTACATGGTGTGCCTTTATTATTGCTTTTGATGCTTTAGGTACTTTGGCTTTTGCAAAGTTGCGTTTTGAAGAACGGCCTATAAAATTCGCATCAATCCGCATTGCCGGTATTCTTATTAACATAGCCCTTGTTTATTTCTTTCTCTCTGTTTGTCCAAAAATTCAGAAAGCAGATCCAACTGGTTTTATTGGAACTTTTTTTAAAAAAGATAATGGTGTAGGATACGTTATCATTGCGAACCTGGTGCAGGCAGTAGTTACTTTTTTATTGTTGTCTAAAGAATTTTTTTCCTTTAAGTGGCGGTTCAATCCTGTGCTTTGGAAAAGCATTATCCTCTACTCATCGCCGCTCATTTTAGCCGGCTTCGCTGGTATGATCAATGAAACGTTTGACCGCATTATGCTTCGATGGTGGAGCAGTGCACCCACGCCTGAAGCAGCAAAGGTGGAAGTGGGTATATATAGTGCCTGCTATAAACTGTCCATACTAATAACACTTTTTATTCAGGCTTTT
This sequence comes from Chitinophagaceae bacterium, assembly GCA_043763635.1. Taxonomy (GTDB): domain Bacteria; phylum Bacteroidota; class Bacteroidia; order Chitinophagales; family Chitinophagaceae; genus Flavisolibacter. The sequence goes on along the minus strand of JAYULK010000114.1, from coordinate 31,320 downwards.
AGAATGGGTGCGGAGCCATTTTTTTTTAAACAGGCGAGTGGTCAACAGCCCCAAAAAGTATATGCACGGGTGATGAAATTTTTTGTCATTACTATATGCTTTATGTTTCTGGTGGTGGCCTTGTTCCTTGATGTATGGAAATACTTTATACAGAACCCCACCTTTTGGGTGGGACTGAAAGTGGTGCCTATACTGCTTCTGGCAAACATGTTCTTAGGTATTTATTATAACTTATCCATCTGGTATAAGCTCTCAAACAGAACAATTGCCGGCGCATGGATCACTATAATGGGGGCCGCAATTACCTTGCTTATCAATTTCCTGTTTATTCCTTCGTATGGGTATATGGCTTGTGCATGGGCCACATTCTTTTGTTATGGAACAATGATGGTCGTTTCGTTTGTATGGGGGCAAAAAGAATATCCTATACCTTACCCCTGGAAGAAGCTGGTGGCTTACATATTTATTTGCGTAGCAATTTATGGCCTTTATGTTTTTATTCAGCAATGGGAGCCTGGGCTATGGGTGAATAAGATGATTGCAGTTGTTTTGTTAACAGCCTTTGGCTTGTTTATTTTAAGGATTGAACGAAAGGAATTTCAACGACTGCCGTTGGTCGGAAAGTTTTTTTAAAAACAAGCAATAAGGCACAAGTAGTAAAATTGGTTTTGATAAGATATGAAGCATTAAACTTTCCTGATTAACCCAGCCTGGTTGCTTATGACATTTTTAAATAATTGCCTGATGAAAAGTTTATAATATTGAACAAATATGAAGTATAAGGTTACAGGTTTATGGAAGGCGCTGAAAAATGCCGCTATTGGATTTGTTGACGATAATGCATTTAAACTAAGTGCCGCGCTTAGCTACTATACCGTATTTGCCCTTGGACCATTGATTGTTATTATTATTTCTTTAACAGGAATCTTTTTTGGCCGCCTTGCAGTTGAAGGAAAAATATACGGCCAGCTTAATGAGTTGGTAGGTAGTGAAGCTGCGCTGCAAATACAGGATATTATTCTAAATATTCAAAAAACACATGCTACTTCTACCGGGGCGGTTGTTGGTGCTGTCATCCTATTCATTGGGGCCACCGGTGTATTTACCGAAATGCAGGATTCAATTAATTATATATGGTCCGTAAAGGCAAAACCTAAAAAAGGGTGGTTAAAATTTATTATTAACCGCTTACTTTCTTTTTCTATAATAGTGGGAACGGGCTTTATCATTCTTGTATCACTTTCCTTAAGCGCAATACTTACGCTTTTAAGCGATAAGCTTATGCGCTTACTTCCGGGGTATACTATTGGTTTATTTTATGTGATTAACATAAGCATTATGTTAGTTGTAGTAACTGGGTTGTTTGCGGTAATCTTTAAAATCCTTCCAGATGCTATAATTGCCTGGAAAGATTCAATTATGGGAGCCATGTTAACTGCAGTTCTGTTTTTATCGGGCAAGTACCTTATAAGTTATTATATAGGGCGTTTAAATCTCGGAGTAACTTATGGTACAGCAGCATCTATTATCATTCTTCTTACATGGGTTTATTATTCATCAATGATTTTATTTTTTGGAGCTGAGTTTACCAAGATGTATGCTTTGCATACGGGTGCGGGCATACGTCCAAAAGACACTGCTGTTTTTATTATTAAAAGAGAGTCTAAAGAAATTCCTACCTCTCATCTGGATACTTAAATAGTTACAATTTTAGGCTTACAGCCCGATTTCTTACCTTTATAAATTATGGACACAAACACAAATAAGCTACAGGAAGAAGAAGCAATTAAAAAGTACAAAGAACTTGCGGAGCAGGTAAACATCTGCATGTTTACCACAATAGATAATGAGCACAATGTAATGAGCAGGCCTATGTGGACGGCAGATATAGATGACGATGGCAATGCCTGGTTTTTTACAAATGAGTTTTCAGAAAAAATTCAGGAAGTATCTAAGGATAACATTGTAAACCTTATATATGCGCACCCGGCCAAAAATATTTATGTAAATGTAAAAGGCGCATGTACGGTTATTATTGACCGTAAAAAAATGGATGAACTCTGGAAGCCCTCTATGAAAAAATGGTTTCCTGAAGGATTAAATGATGCTAAGATTTGCCTTGTAAAAGTTACTACTGAAAACGCCCATTACTGGAATACAACTGCCAGCAAAATGTCGCTATTTTTTCAAATGATAAAAGCAATTTCAAAAGGCGATAAGTATAAAGAAGAAGAAACAGGAAAACTTAATTTGAACCCAGGTTTATAGTTGTGCTATTGCTAATTTTGCAATCTTGTTTATAAATAGGTTATACACTACAAACCTTGTATTGTATAACCTATTTTTTATGCCGTAGGAAATGTAATCACAAAAGTTGTTCCTTCATTTATAACCGATGAAACATCAATGTGTGCTTTGTGAGATTGTAAAATATTTAAAGTGGAAGCAAGGCCTAATCCCATACCATTTCTTTTAGAGGTAAAGTAGGGTTCAAACAATCTTGAAAGATTTTCTTCAGGTATGCCACAGCCATTATCTTTTATTATTACTTTATGAATAAAATTTGCTGTTTGTATATCTACATCTAATTCCCCTGTGCCTGGAGGGATGGCTTCCACAGCATTGATGATAATATTTAAAAAAGCAATTTTTAATTTTTCTTTATTTGCCATTATAAAGCATGGCTCATTGCAATAACGAATTTGCATATTGATGCGCTGCAATGTTATTCTATCCAAAGCTTCAGCGATACTATCATCCATTACACTCTGCAATGTAGATTTTTCAAAAATGAGGTCTGTAGGTCTTGCCGAATCTAATAGTTCTGTAATTAAGTCTCCGATACGTTTACTGTTTCTTTGAATAATATCTAAAAACAAACCAGACTCCTCCGTTTCCGGGTTATGAATCAGTTGCTCTACAGACATGTTTATGTTATTTAAAGGGTTACGCACCTCGTGAGCCAGGGTACGTACCAATCGCCCGGTGGCGCCTAGCTTTTCCATCATAAGATTGGCTTTCTCCGCTTTTCTTAAGTTGGTTATATCATGAATTAATCCCTGGTAGTAGATAGGTCCCGTAGAATCCAGGGGGGCCGTTAATGAAAAAATTCCTGTTTTGCGTTCACCTTCTCTGGTTAAAAATTCCAGCTCCAGGTCGTTTACTTCTCCTTCTTCGTACAACATCTTCTCCAGTAGTTTCTTCTGCATTTCATCAGGCACGAACTTATAAACTGTTTCATTTAAAATTTCGTGTGATCCATATCCTAATAATTCAGAAGTGGCCGCATTCATGTCTTTAAAGACAAGATTTTTATCTGCAATAAATACGGCATCTTTTGACAACTCGAATATGCTCCTGTATTTACGTTCATTAAACCTTAAAGCCCTCAGGTATGAGGTTCTTTCAAGGGCATATCGTATGCAGCGCTCAAGCTTATCAACTGTTAAGTCGGTTTTAATGAGGTAATCTGTCGCCCCCATCTGCATGGCTTCTATATCAACTTCTTTATTTCCTTTGCCAGTAAGTAATACGATTGGTTCTTCCACTCCACGTTGAACAGCTTCACGTAAAAAATCAAGACCCGTTTTAGCGCCTAAACGGTAATCAACAAAATACATGTCATAAGCATTGTTTTTTAAATGCCCGACTGCATCATTAAAGCGGTAACACCAATCTATTGATAAGTCATATTCTTCAATTTGCCTTATATATTCTGAAGTAATAAAAAAATCATCTTCGTCATCATCTATAATTAATAACCGAATGTTTGGCCGGGTAGATGGCATATTTAAATAGTTTTTCCTGGCAGGGTTAGCGAAAATAAACACCCTGTATTTACGATATTGTAATGATTTAAGCTTCCTCCATTTTGAAAAGCAACCTGGCAGCAATCTTCCAATTTAGATTTATAAAGCATTTTCCATTCTTCAGTTGTATGAATATTAGTATGAAAACAAACAACATAATTACCGGTTTTCATAACACGCAAATCAAGAACATTTTCATCCACCTTTTCTTCAGCACATTGCATGTAAAGAAAGAGCTTACTCTTATCAGGCGGATGGCTAAGGATCATATTTATCAACTCATCAAAAAGAAAATGAAGCGTTTCTTTACAGCCATTAACTACAGGAATTTTATCCAGCCTAAATATAACAGGTGCATTTTGTTTTTGAAGCAGATATGTTTGAATAATACTATTAATTACCTCATTCAAATCCACCTCTTCATTTAAGTATGATTGATCAGCTGAATCAATACGGGTGTGAGATGCTATTGAAGGGTTCTGCAGGGAAGGGTGCAAATGCTGTGTCATTTTTATTGATTGTTAAACTCCTGGTATTGCTTCATTTTATTATACAATGTCTTTCGATCAATATTCAAAAGTTTGGCAGCTTTACTTTTATTAAAATTTACTTTCTTCAATGCTTTCAATATCATCTCATACTCTGCATCTATACTAGCGCCCTTTAATGTTGTTTCAGAAATAAATTTCGGCGCTTCCGGCAACTCTTCAGGTACACTCATCGGAACAAAATTGTTAGCGGGAAAAGCGGATGGCTCAGGGTTTTGCTCGAACTGGAGTTTGTTATGGTGTGAAATTTCAAACGGCAGAGAACTGGCTTCTATTATATCACCATCCGTTAACAGTGTAGTTCTTTTAATTACATTTTTTAACTCCCGAAGATTACCATACCAAACATAACTTCTAAAAATGGCTTCTACCTCCTGGCTAAAGCGTTTAATATTTTTACCTAGCTCCTGGTTGGTCATTTGCAGAAAATGGGTTGCAAAAAGCATAATGTCATCAGGCCGTTGGCGTAAAGGTGGTACATCAATCGTAAACTCATTAAAACGATGAAATAAATCCTCTCTAAACTTGCCTTTTCTTGCTGCATCCCACAACTTTTCATTACTGGCCACAATCATACGAACATCAAGCTCTATATCTTTTATACCTCCCACACGTCTCATTTTTCTTTCCTGCACCACCCGCAATAATGATACCTGTATATCATAAGAAAGATTAGCTACTTCATCAAGAAATATAGTTCCGCCATTAGCTATTTCAAAGCTTCCCACTTTCAGGTTCAATGCACCTGTAAATGATCCTTTTTCGTGGCCAAACAATTCACTTCCTGCAAGCTCTTTTGACAGAGCACCGCAATCAATAGCTACGAAAGGTTTGTTTTTACGTTTGCTGCGTTTATGTATTTCCTGTGCAATAGCTTCTTTACCGCTACCGCTTTCACCATAGATAATTACTGTGTAATTGGTGGGTCCTACAAGGTCAATCTGTTGAAGAATTGTTTTAAAAACAGGTGTGTCTCCAAAAATATATTCACCGGAGTGAATTATGTTATGTTTTACTTGCTTGCTATCGGTAGTTTGTTCCGTAGTTTGTTCTGTCACTGAAGCAACAGGCTTTGCTTTAACCTCCGCAGGTGACGCAGAAGTTTCTAAAGCCTTACGAATGGTAACTAAAATTTCGTCTGGAAAAAGTGGTTTGGTGATATAATCATACGCACCCATTTTCATTACTTCAACCGCTATTTTAATATCGCTGTATCCTGTGATTATTATTACAGGCAAATGAGGATATTTATCTTTTATTTTTCCAAGAAGAACATTGCCCTCCATATCTTCTAAACGAAAATCACACATCACAAGCGAAGGCTCAATTTCTTCTAATAACTCAAGGGATTTTTTACCATTATATGCCTCTAAAACTTCAAATCCATGGCGGGTTAAAAAACGTTTTAACAGGAGACACATATCCCTGTCATCATCAATAATTAAAATTTTCTGCATGTTTAATTTTATTCTTTTGGAAACTAAAGTTATGTACTATGCCCATAAGCTGCGAACATGAGAAACAGGTATTTGCAATTGCTCCCTGTATTTGGCTACAGTACGTCTTGCCACGGAGAATCCTTTTAATAATAAAATAGCTACCAGTTGCTGGTCTGTATAAGGATTATGTTTGTCTTCGTTTTCTATTACTTCTTCTATCGCAGACTGAATAACTTTATTACTTATTACCTGACCTTTTTCGTTGGCAATGCCTTCGGTAAATAGATCTTTTAGCAATAATAAACCAAAAGGCGATTCTGCATACTTATTACAGGTAATACGGGAGACTGTGGAAATATCAACACCAACAATTTCTGCCACGTTCTTTAATATCATTGGCTTTAATAAATTGATATCACCGGCAATAAAATAATCATGTTGAAGTTGTACAATACAACGCATGATTTTAAGCATCGTGGCTTCTCTTTGTTGCACAGCATGTATAAACCATTGTGCCGATTGCAATTTATTTTTTATGTATTGCACGGCTGATTTATCAGTAGTAACTTTGGCGGTAGTGTCGGCCATTTGCTTCCATGCACCATTAATACAAAGGCTTTCGGACCTGTGACGGTATAGTTGCACCGCAACATCATCCCCAACCCGTGTAATTAAAAAATCAGGGAGAATGTTTTGATTCATACCTACTCCTTCTTGTTCTTCCACAACCGGTTTCATTTTTAGTGATGCTATAAGTTGCAGGACGATCTTTAATTCTTCATCATCAATCTTTAATTGATTTTTGATGCGATCCATATTCCTATTATGCAGATCAGTAAAATGGCCATCTAAAAGCCTGACAGCCATTTTTACATCAGGTCTTTTGGGGTTCATTCGCTGGAGCTGGATAAGTAAACATTCCCTGATGCTCCTGGCACCAATACCCACAGGTTCTAATTCCTGCACCTTCACTAATACTTTAATAATATGATCAGGCTCTACCCACTTATTATGTTTGAATGAAATATCCTCAGCCAGGTCAACAGGATCCTGTTCCATTAGGCCGTTATCGTTGAAAGAGTCAATGATATATTCAGCTAACTCAATCTCATCTTCGTTACTGTGTGCCAGCTTAAATTGTTCTTTTAATGATTTGCGATAGTCGCCCTTGCTTACAATAGGACGCTCAGGCACTTTATCATTATGCAGGTAATTATTGTATTCTAATTTATAATCGGGGATATCATCGTAAACATATTCTTCGTAGTCCTGAAAGTCCTGGACAGTGTCTTTGTTATACTTTTCAACTAATGTATCAAATTCATTTTTCTGATCTTCTAACAAAGGATTTTCCTGAATTTCCAGTTCTATACGTTGTTCTAATTCAAGTGTGTTAAGATGAAAAAAATTAAGCAACTGAATTTGTTGTGGTAGAATCTTCAGTTTTTGTTTTTGTCCTAAGCTTTGATTGAGCATGGTTCTGATTTTGGCTTCTTATTGATTAACAACTGTAACACCAAAAATTGTTGAGTTAAAAAAAAATATTCATTACTGGTTTTCAATTAGTTAATTATAATCTTTTGTACTTAAAGCAAAATGACTTCATTATTTTAATTATTGCTTGTCTTCTTTGGGGAAGGTTTTCCCCGAATGAAATTAGCAGATTATGTAGTGAACCATTATCAATTGTAGATGGAGGTTTTCAAGAACAGTAGTTCACAATCTAAATAACCTGCCTTAATTAAGATGTATAACTCCGTTTGACGGACAGTTGTAAGCAAAAACAAACATTAGTGTAAACCCCCTACGAAAGCAAAGAGATTAATGAACATATCTAAGTAGAACATGTTCCTCAAAAAGCGCCATTATATAAGCGAAAACCCAGGTGCTTAAGCAATTTGAAATGGTATAATTCTTTAAGTACTACTCATACAAATTTATTAACCATAAAAACTTATTCTATGTTACGCTGGACTTTAATTTTTTTAGTAATAGCTATAGTAGCTGCTATATTTGGATTTGGCGGTGTTGCAGCAGGCGCTGCTTCAATTGCAAAAATCCTCTTTTACATTTTCTTAGTTTTATTTGTATTGTCTTTAATAGCAGGGGGTTTTAGACGGGTTGATTAAACTTACTTATTAAAAAACATAAGGTGCGCCAGTGCACCTTATGTTATGCCGTAATGCTACTTTTAAAAGTAAAAGCCTGGCGATTGCCAAGGCATGTTGAACAAATTTTAAACAAAAACCCTGTCTTTCTTTTATCACATTTGCCTTACACAAACCGGCGAGGTGATAAGTTCCGGAAGACTGCTTCTATTTATTATTCCTTATTAAAAGTGTCTTTATCACTAAGTCCTCCACTTGTTCGCTGCAGTTTGAGAAGGAGATTAATGTCTTCATTTTCTCTTTCCTTATTGGCAATTACTTTTTCATCTGCTTTATAATCTGTAGGAGATGTTTCTACCAGAGCATCGTCGCTGCCTTCTCTACATGGGGTTTCGTTCGGGGGATAATAAGAAGAGCTATTATTTTCCGATGGAATGTCTTGGAGGTCCAGATTATTATTCATAACCAATGTTTTTATTTTAATAGTAAAAGCTATCCCCAGTTGCTTAACTACTTTCAGATGTAAGGCGAAAATTAATTTTAAAATAAAGGCACATTGGTTTACAATTACCTTTTAATATAGGGGAGATAATAACCAGGAAGAAACCAGAACTATAAATTGATTATTATGAGATAAAATCTAATTCTTTTAACTGAAAAAATTAAAATCCATTAGATGTTGATTGCTGAATATCCCTTGCAGCATCACCTATATCATGCTTGAAATTATTCATGTTAGTGCTTACATTTTCCTTAAAGTCACCAGTTGTTTGTTTAGCAGTATTTTTTGTATCCTTAAAGTAGCTTAAAATCTTATTGAAGATTTTGTATTTGTGCCTTTCTTTAATAATAAAGGTTGAGTAATTTTTTACTACAAATGGCAATATAATTTTTGTAAACCATCCTGCCCTGGCTAATATAAAACGGCGTAAAAAAACATCTACGCCAAAGTCAACTCCAAATTTCATTAAAGGATTAGACTTGCCACGGGTAAATAAACTTTTGGCAGTGTCTATTGCTGCTTTGAAAGGATTTAAACTTTCTTTTGTCGCGGCAAAACTATCTTTTATAGATTCTTTGTGTGAATAAAGCAGGGCCTGTAATCTTTTTTCTTCTGCCACTAAATCTTCGTATGTTTTAATGCTACTCATAAACCTTGCTAATAATGGAATTTCGAATAAAAGGCACTATTACTTTTTTGCGTAAAATAAAGGTCAGTGCAATCAGGAGTAGAAAAAATCCTGCAACAATGAAAAATCCGGCAGCCGTACTCTCAACTAGTGTTCCTACCCACAAGGCCAATCCTGTAAAAAGAAAGACCATAAAGAAAAAAACCAAAATAAAGCTTACTATGCCAATAGCAGCGCCAGCCGCAGCATTAGAAGCGCCTTTAGTAACTTTAGCTTTAGCCAGGTCACTATACGTTTTTACATATTCAGTAACGTGATCTTTAAGATGAGCGACGTTCGTTTTAAGTGGCTCCATAAGTTGAGTACGATTTTCAAAAGAAACAAAAAAATGCAGGCCATAAATATAAGACCTGCATTCTAATTAGCTGAAGCTTTCCGTAGCATTCGAATACCTGCTGGCTGCATCATTGGCAACTTTAGAGCCTTTGTTTTTTAAATTGGCAAGTTCTTCTTTGGCATTAGTAAACAAGTCAGTTAACTGACTGCCCCAATCGCCGGCAGTTCTTGTAATTTTTTGTCTCATATCTGTTCCTTTTTCAGGAGCGAGAAGTAAACCTACCACGACACCAGCCGCAGCAGCGCCTACCAGACCCAGAATAACTTTTGATTTAGTGCTCATGACTTATATTTTAAGATTAGCGAATAACTTTCTATATTCTGTAAATAATCGTACCAAACCTTATACTGAACCAATCATTCTTCTCGTCCAATTCCTGAGTAAAAAACTCTACAAGGAAACTTATTAATGTTATTTAGTTAAGAATTACTTTTTTTGCATGGATTTTTCTTAATAGAAGATATGGGGTTTTGCCCCATAACATATTTACACCATGAGCCAAAGAAAAAAAGTATTAGTCATTGATGATGAAGTGGACCTGTGTTTATTAATGAAAGCGTATTTCCTTAGAAAAAATTATGAAGTTTATATAGCCCATACGCTTTCAGATGGTATGAGCCGGCTTAGCCAAATCGTTCCTGACTATCTTTTTATTGACTACAATTTACCCGATGGCTTAGGGTGGGATAAGCTTCCTGATATGTATAACAACTATCCCCATATACAATACCACCTGATTAGTGCGTTCAGGCCCACTATGCCTGCTGAACTTGACGGCGCAAAGCTTACTATTTGGGAAAAGCCTATTAGTTTAAAAGCTTTGGATAATTTCTTTTGAAGCGAAAGTTTAATCATTTTGAAGAGAAGGGTTAATCATCTTTTATAAGCCGGTACCCAACCCATTTTGGCTCCATAGTTTTTGTGTCTCCCATGTTAACTTTATTAGATAAGATTTAAGTTTTTCTATCGTCTGCTTAAAGCCTTCGTTAGCCTTGTAATGTATCTCTACCATTTCAAATAACTCTTTAGTTTCATAAAGCTTATACCAATTTAGTAGCGTTTTCTCACATTGATTTTCAAATTCTATAATTGCAATAAAATTTGGGTCAAAATGCTCATGCACTATTTTTTTGTGCTTGATTACCTCTCGAAAAATAGTTCTGTTAGGGTAATCATGTTGATTTGGTCCGTGCATGACAAAAACCCATTCACCTCCGTTTTTCACCTCCATTTTCTTAATTGTATTGGTATACCCGTTAGGACCCCACCAATGTTTTATGTGTCCGGGGGTGGTCCATACTTTCCAAACAGTTTCTATTGGAGCATGCAGAATAACTGATGTCATTTGTTCCCTTTCGGAAGTGTCGTTGTTTTCATTTTTCATGATGTTCTCTATGTCTGTCATTAACAGTCAGGTTCTGTTGTTTTTACTAATGGTTGAATTTTCTCTTGACCTTAATGCCAACGTCCTGATCGATATTATCATTGTAGTCTTGCATACACAAATTTACTTTCGGTGTCAAAGGAAACTTGTGAGGAAATTAATTTAAAAACCCCGGGCAAGCCGGGGTGATTCAAAAATTATTAAACATTGGTTGCTAATCACCCCAAATTTCTCCTTCACCTTTTAACCAACTAGTTACCAGATCTGTGGTTATTGATTTTGGACGTTCAATCGGAAATCCGAGAACCCTGTCCCAGCACAAGCTGGCCAACACGCCTAAAGATCGGCTAACTCCAAAAAGAACTGTATAAAAGTCATATTCAACCATACCATAGTGTACCAGCAAAGCACCGCTGTGTGCATCTACATTAGGCCATGGATTTTTAACTTTACCTAGTGATTCCAAAATAGCAGGCACAGTATCATATACATTCCAGATGGTTTGCACCAACGGATCATCAGGCATGTGTTTTTTGCCAAACTCCATCTGTGCAGTAAACCGTGGATCTGTTTTACGCAGTACAGCGTGGCCATAGCCAGGTACCACTTTACCCGCACTTAAAGTTTTTTGTACATAATCCGCTATCTGCTCTTTAGTTGGCGATTCGGCGCCTAACTCTTCTCTCATTTTATAGATCCATTTTATTACCTCCTGGTTAGCGAGGCCGTGCAGAGGGCCAGCAAGGCCATTCATTCCCGCAGCAAAACTTAAATATGGATCGCTTAAGGCAGAACCTACAAGATGCGTTGTATGGGCAGACACATTACCTCCTTCATGGTCGGCATGTATGGTCATATATAAACGCATCAATTCTTTAAAACCCTCATCATCATAACCCAGCATGTGGGCAAAATTTCCTGCCCAATCAAGCAGACCATTGGGCTGTATATGATCTCCATTTTTATATTTTCGCCGATAGATATAAGCGGCCACACGAGGCAAACGGGCAATCAGGTCCATTGAATCATCAAAAGCGGCATCCCAGTATTCTTTTTTATTCATGCCTGCAGCGTACCTTCTGGCAAACTGGCTTTCAGTTTGTAACGCCATAATAGCTACCACAAACTGCGTCATTGGATGAGTGGAAATAGGCAACGCTTCAATAGTAGCAAAAACATGATTAGGCACATGGCTGCGGCGTTGCCATACCGCTGTAAGATGCTGTACGTTATGTGCGGTGGGCAGAGTTCCCACAAGCATTAAATAAAACAAACCTTCGGGCAATGGCTCTGAACCTCCTTCAGCTTTTGGAAGCTTTACCTGTAATTCCGGAATAGAGTAGCCCCTGAAACGAATGCCTTCCTGTGCATCAAGTAAAGATGTTTCAGAAACAATCCCGGTTATTCCCCTCATTCCCTGAAAAACCTGCGACAACTGTACCTCACCAATCTTTTTTGTGCCGTGTTCCTTTAAAATACTTTTTATATCAAGAGCGACTATATCCGCTTTAGCCTTAAACTGATCTTTGATCTCACCCATTACTTTTATTATTTGTGGAAGGGATTATTTGTAGGCCCTAAAGTTATAGCATGATGCCCTTGTTACAAAAAATTAGAAATTGGTATACTCTAGCAATGGAAGTTAATTAGCCAAAGCAAGTTTTCACTATGATGTTGACCGATAATAATAACCGAGGTTGGTTGGCAGTTATCCAGTTTACTTTGGCGGGATTTTTATTTTAAGGGTGAGGGATTCAGTGTTTGCCCTGTAAACTTGTCAATGCCACTTTATTTTAATCAATAACAATAGCACGGATGGGCAACTTAGCCAGCTACCAATTGTTCATCTGGTCCTTATTTATTCTTTCCGGTTGTATAATGTCCCCTTTTTGCCAATCAGAACTATAATGTACAAAGATGGCTATCCATACAGCTCTGGATAAACGCATAAGGGGCGGTTGTAAAAAAATCAATAAAAATGCATTTATACCAATCCACCAAAAGAAACGATTATCTGATAACGAGAATCCTATAATTATCCACCATGCAAAAAAACTAAATACGCTAAAGAGAATAGCTAGTGTATAGCTGATCATATTAGTGCCATAATAAAAGCCAGGCTCCATATCAAGTGGTTGTCCGCAAACGGGGCAGGCTTCATGCATACGCATAGTAGCGTGTAGCTTATAGGGATTTTTTTCCTTAAACATGCTGCCCCTTCTGCAACGGGGGCATTTATTTTGAAAAACGCTTGGAATGAGATTCGGTTTTTCGTCTGTTGTCGCGGCACACATATTCTGCGTTTATATTGAGTACGAAGGTAGCGGTGTTCTAATTCTTTTTAATTCATTTGAGGAAGCATTGTTGATGGATTGAAACTATCCAGCGGCCTATGTTGTAAATTTGAATAATACATTACGTTTATGGAGTTTGTTGATTATTACAAAGCATTAGGTCTTGAAAAAAAAGCAATTGCAGAAGATATAAAGAAATCATATCGTAAGCTGGCAAGAAAGTTTCATCCTGACCTTAACCCAAACGACAAAGAGGCGCACAAAAAGTTTCAGCAAATTAATGAGGCCAATGAAGTTTTAAGTGATCCTGAAAAACGTAAAAAATATGATCAGTATGGAAAAGACTGGCAGCAGTCAGCACAATTTGAACAGGCTCGAAAACAGCGTGCACAAAACGGCGCTGGCGGCCACGCTCAAACGTTTACAGGAGATATGGATGAAGAAGGTTTCTCTGATTTTTTTTCGTCAATGTTTGGCCAGGGTACGGGTAAAAAGAGAAAGACAAAATACCGCGGCCAGGATTATGTAACAGAATTGCAGGTAGATTTAAAAGCCGCTGCCGCTACTCACCAGCAAACACTTACGATTAGTGGAAAGAACATACGCATTACCATCCCCGCCGGAATAGAAAACGGGCAAAGAATTAGATTAAATGGCTATGGCGGTGCAGGGCTGAATGGAGGCCCTGATGGCGATTTGTATATAACCTTTATTATAACAGATGACCCCCGTTTTAAAAGATCAGGGAGTGACTTATTTACAACACATAATATTGATCTCTACACTGCATTATTAGGAGGTGAAACCACGATTGAAACCTTAGCCGGAAAGGTAAAACTGAAAGTGCCGCCCGAAACCCAAAACAGCACAAAGGTGAGGTTGAAGGGAAAAGGCTTTCCGGTGTATAAAACCGAGGGGCAATTTGGCGATTTGTATATTACTTACGAAATAAAGTTGCCATCAAGCCTTAGCGATAAAGAGAAAGACTTATTCATACAGTTGTCAAAACTTAGATCCTGATGCACACACAAAACCTACCCGTTCAGGAATTTTGCAGGCACTATAATATCGAAGTATCCTTTATACGGTCACTTGAAGAATATGGGTTGGTTGAAACCACTTTTATAGAGGATACCTCCTTTGTAAATGGCATACATCTTCAATTTCTGGAGAAAATATTGAGGCTGCATTACGATCTCCACATTAACCTTGAAGGCATTGATGCTATAAAAAATCTATTAGAGCAGGTGGATGAGATGCAGCAGGAAATTTTAAGCCTGAATAACCGCCTGCGGCTTTATGAAAATGAGTAGCGGGATGAGAAAGAAATAAGAAGATAAACTTTGGTTTAGCCAGGTTTGTATTAAAACGAATCTTTTTCCGGCAAAAAAATGGCACAGCAATACCTGCAAAATTGGATGCACATATAGAAAAGATCGATGTGCAGCTTGCTTACGATCCCTTCAACTTCTATAAGGTTTCATACAATCAGTTTTTGTTTTTGTAGTTGATATTCCTGAATAACAGAGGTTGCCGTTATCCAGCACTGTCTTTTGGTTACAACAGATTATAGACGCCATCTGGAGTGATATCTCTATTTTCCAATTTAATTTACTATGCCAATAATTGACACGTGCATTAACTTACCTTCATATTACTTGCCTCTTCAACTAAAGTTCAAATAAGGGCAGGGGTGTCGTCCAAAATAAGTTCTGTATTTTTACCAAATAAATGTCTGTATGAAACTTTTTGTTGCTGGCCTTCCTTACGATTTATACGATGAGGAATTAGAAGAAATATTTGAAAAATTTGGCACCATCGCTTCTGCAAAAGTTGCCATTGATAAAGAAACCGGTAAAAGCCGCGGGTTTGCCTTCGTTGATATGCCCAATGAGGCAGAGGCAAAAGAAGCCATTGAACACCTTAATGATATTTCATTAGGAAAAAAGCCATTGGTGGTAAAACAGGCTGATGAAAGAAGTTCGGGTTCTGGCGGTGGCGGCGGATACGGCGGAGGCAGTAGTGGTGGCGGTGGATATAATAACAGAAACAATAGCCGCGACCGCAACCGTTTTTAATAACTCTTTTTTAATTACAATTTAATGTATAGCCACTGCTTGTAAGTGGCTATACATTAAAGTACCCAATCAAAAACATTACTCTGCTGGCGGGGGTAAAGGGTTTCTTCTTGAAGGAACAACCGTTTTTTCATCTTCGCTTAAGTAAACCCAAAAATCATAAAGCTCATAAATATCTCCGGGAACTTTAGCGCCTCCTTGTTCACTCATGCGTTCATAAGACCCGAGTAAGTTTCCTGAATATTTTAATTCTGAAAGCTTTTCTTCTAAACTTAATTTCTTAAAGGTGTCAATATCCATAATTCAGTTTTCTATTGTTACAATGACAAGAGTCTTTGTATTCTTAACTCTTCATTGAACGGGCAAATTTACTTACCCAAATGCTACCGGCAAAACATATAAATTTTTGTTCGGAGAATTGTAAAACTTTGATCGCCTCTTATTGAAAGCACTATACAAAATCTTTTACCGTATTCCAGGTTTCCTTAAATTGATGGTATGAAAAAAGTAAGCGTTATTTTCCTTTTAATAGTTGCTGGTTGCAATAATGAAGACAGATATAATAACATAGGCAATACTGATTCTGTAATTACCTCTCCCGCTGTAGAAGCAAACCAACCTGCAAAAAACCCTGATTCGAATAGTATAGTCACAAAAACTAAAGATTCTTCTTTCGCAAAAGAAAAGGATATAATGCCTGGCACTTCTTTCAAAATATATTCTAACCAACGTTTTAAAGAAGTACAAGTAAAAAAGCTGGGAAAGCAGAAATATGAAATAAAAGGTAAAGGCCAAATTTTTGAGGCGTCTTTTGGGTGGGTTGTGGAAGACGGTCATAATGAAATTAAAAAAGGATTTGAGACTACTGATGCAGGTGCCCCTGATTGGGGAAATTTTAATTTTATTGTAGAGGTGGCAAAAGAAAGAAATCATTCTGCTCTGCATCTTATATTGTTTGAAACCAGTGCCAAAGATGGCAGCCGTCAATTTGAGCTGCCTCTGTTACTTTATTAATCTCCCTTTCAAATAAGGCCCTGAGGCTGGCATAGCTATTGCCTTTACTGCTAAAACTATTTAAAATGAAAAAGATATTAGTAGGAGCTTTAGTTTGCGCAGCGGTAGCGGGCGTAGTATTTTATTTAAACGATCCTGAAAAATTTTCTGAAACTGTTGACGACTTGAAAGGTAAAGCAGATGACCTTCTTGCTAAAGCTAAAAACGGGCTAAGCAGGGCAGAAGAAGAAGCAAGAAATTCTATGGGATAATAACACTTGTTGTGTTTTGTTTTACAGATTAGTGAGATATGCCGGCACAACTATACTTTAAATAATTAAAATCAATACCATGTCTCTTATCACTGTAATAATTGTACTGATTGTAGTGGGTCTTGTTCTCTGGCTTATCAATAATTACATACCAATGGATGGCAAAATAAAAAGCATTCTAAATATTGTAGTTGTTATTTGCGTAATCGTATGGTTGCTTAAAGCATTTGGATTATTAGATAACCTGAATCTGAATGTCTAAATATTTTTAGAATAACTTTTAAATAACATGCACTCGTAAGGGTGCATTTTGTTTGTAATTATGGCAAGCTATTAATTGCACTTATATAAATATTAACAAGCATCAGTAAAACTTAGTGAATGTTTTTTAGTCTGCCTAAGAGCATGTATACCCACATTAAAACTTATAGTATGAAAAAATTTTTCCTCCCCCTATTACTTTGTATTGTAGTTCCTGTATCCTTTTCCTGCAGCAGCCTTCAGAAGTTCGGTGGTTACACTTTAAATGAAAAAGATGCTGCCACGGCCATACGCCAACTGCTCGAAATAGGAACAAAAGACGGTGTAAGAGGCGCCTTTACTAAGGAAACAATCATGACTTCTCTCTTTCCTGAACCTCTTAGAAAAGTATTAAATACTTTACAGCAATTGGGGTTAACAAATGAAATTAACAGGTTTACTACAACCCTCAGTACCGCATCAGAAAAAGCAGCAACTAATTCGGTACCTATTTTTTTAGGAGGTATTAGTAATATGAGATTAAATGATGCAATGAGCATAATAAAAGGAGGAGGTACTTCCGCTACTGATTATTTAAGAAGTTCAGTTGGTGATAGTCTTCGCCGTTCTATAACCCCTGTTATGCAAACAGCCTTAGACGAATATAAATTAAATGAGCAATGGACCAATATCATAAAGCCTGTTCAGGGCGTTGTTGGCAACCGTTTAAATCTTGATTTAGCTAATCTAATGGCAGGTGTTGTAAGCGAAGCCATGTTTCAAAAAATTGCCGAAAAGGAAAAAGAGGTACGAAGCAATGCTTCAGCACGGTCTACTACATTACTTCAAAAAGTTTTTTCCAGGGATTGGAATTAAAATTTTAAAATTAGTCCCGGCAATGCCGGGATTTTTGCATACTATGGATGATTATAATCATGCAAAAAAATTAGTTAAGTAGTACGGCATTTAGACTGCTTTAACTAATAAACCCCCGTGTGGCACGGTTTCGGTAATTATATATTGACTTAATCACGAACAAAAAATAACGTTATGAAAAAATTATTAACCATTTTAAGTATAGCTGTAATATTTACAACCGCTTGTACCAATAATTCTAAATCTAATGCTGAGGCCCGGTTAAAAGCTTACCAAGACTCCATAGCGCTTTCTGCTGATACAGCCGGGCTGGCAGAGTTTCAACAATGGAAAGCAGAAAATGAGTTAACCGATGCTGAAATAAATGCCCGTGAAGAACAATTTGCTGCTACGCAAGCCAGGTCTTATGCACCAGCAAGAAAATCCACAGCTACACGCAGCACTAATTCTAGAAGTTCTAGTGGTTCCGGAAGCTCACAATCCGGCAATACTGCAAAAGCTCCTGCAAAAAAAGGTTGGAGCAAGGCGGCCAAAGGTGCAGCTATAGGTACAGCCGGCGGTGCGGTTGTAGGTGCTGTAGTTAATAAGCGTAACCGTGTGGTAGGGGGGGTAGTTGGTGGGGTTTTGGGCGGAGCAGCAGGTTATGGAATTGGCCGCTCTAAAGATAAAAAGGATGGTCGTTATTAACGTTTCGAAAAATTATACCGGCTGTTTGCTGTTACTTATATAGCAAGATCCTTTTAAATTAAACTTTTAATTACTCTATAAAATTAATGTATGGCAGATACTGATAACCCAAGCGATGTAAAAGAACAACCCGGAAATAATCCTGCTTCTGATAACCAACAGGAAAAAACAGATCCTAATTTGACGGAGTTGAAAGGCTTCACTGATTCAAATGAAAAGCTGGAACCAAAAGCAGAGGAAATAGATTCGGAAAAGAAGCAATAATCAGATAAAGGTGTGTAGCTGGCCTCTCGTCTTTGCTAGAAAAAAATTATGTTAGCCAGACCTGTTAATCTGTTTAAACAGTTTGCAATTGTAGTTTCATTAAGTTGTAAGTATAATTTCGGATCGCCTATTCAGCATCATTTTTTTTGCTTAATCATATCAAAATTGTTCTCTTAGCATATCTTATTTTGATTGAGTGCTGATTAAGGCGGCATAATTTTTTTACCATTCATTAAAATTATAAATCATGCAAAATTGGATGAGGGCTTTAATAGCCGGATACGGCGCTAAAAAATTGGGTGGCGGTTGTTTAGGCACAGTGGTAGTGTTTGTAATACTTTGGTATTTGTTAGGCCATTGTTAGGAAAGGCAGATGGATTAAGTAAAATACCAGGACAATTTTTATACAAGTTGATAGAGCTTCAAAGGCTCCAACCCTAATGGAAGCATATAAAGTTAGCTGATTGAAAAAAAACTTCATCTTCAACCATCATACTTTATGTTTGTTTGCAAGATGCTATTAAGCCGCTATAATTAATTTATACCTGTTGATGGTTTCATTAACACTAATCAGTTTTTAATTTTGGTATCTTTAAATTTCATACAGGAACAATAACGTACTGTAGTGTAAAAGAAAATGACATTGCCCTATGGGAAAAATCACATTCAATAATTCTAATAGTTTATTTTTTCAATCGTTGAAATCATCTGTTGAAACGTATTTTAAAACTAATGGAATAAAAAAAACCGGCGATTGGCGCTTATATAGTAAAGCGCTTGTTCTTCTTCCCCTTGCTGTACTCATTTATATAACCTTATTGGCTTTTAACATTCCGGCTATTGTAAGCATATTGCTATGCGCTTTATTAGGGTTAGTAATGGCCAGCATTGGTTTTAATGTAATGCATGATGCCTGCCATGGAAGTTATTCCAGTAAAAAATGGGTTAACAATATTCTTGGTCTTACGTTAAATGCACTTGGCGGTACAGCTTTTTTCTGGAAGTTAAAGCACAACATTTTACACCATACCTACACAAATATTGAAGGCGCTGATGATGATATTGCACAAAGCAAGTTGTTGCGCCAAAGCCCCACGCAGGAATGGAAGCCTATTCATCAGTACCAGCATATTTATTTAACAATAGCTTATTCTCTTACCATTTTCATGTGGGTTAGCGTTCGCGACTTTACAAAATACTTTACAAAAAAAGTACACAATACTGCCCTTCCTCCAATGAATACAAAGGAGCATATTATATTTTGGATCAGTAAAATTTGTTACGTGCTTTTTTACATTGTTATTCCTATTATATGCGTTGGATGGGTAAGCTGGTTAATCGGTTATCTTATAGCAGGATTAGTAGTAAGTATTGTAATTGCTTATGTGTTTCAATTGGCACATGCCGTAGAAGGCCCTGAGTTTGATAGCGTAGGAATAGAAGATAAAATGATAGAGTCTGAATGGGCGATACATCAAATTAGAACGACAGCCAATTTTGCCCCTGACAGTAAAGTAATTTCATGGTTTGTGGGAGGATTAAACTTTCAGGTGGAGCATCATTTGTTTCCGCGTATTAGTCATATTCACTATCCTGAAGTAAGTAAAATAGTAAAGCAAAAATGCGAAGAGTTTAATTTGCCTTACCATTGTTTCCCAAGCTTTATGCAGGCTTTATCATCGCATGTTAAAACAATGAAGAAGTTAGGACAGAAGGAATTTGTACCTCAATATGCTCCGGTGCCCGTACAATAATTATATATGTAAATAAGCATAGATTAATCCCGCTTCGCGGGATTTTTATTTGTGCGCTACACAAGCAATATTTCTATGGCGTGTAAGTGTTGTACAAGCCATTCACGGAAATTTCTCCAAATGAAGGGGTGTTTACATGGGGCAAATTTAGTTTGGAAAAGCGTTTCCAGCCGTTAACCTGAGCCCATCTAAGGTCAAGCTGAACGTTTACTTTACCATATATTTATTCAGCCCGCTTTCTGCCAATGATGTGCATGTGCATCCGATAAAAATTCACGAAACCAATGCCCTGAGTCTTTTACATACCTACGCTGCGTTTTATAGTCTACATACACCAAACCAAAGCGTTGACGATAGCCTTCTGCCCATTCAAAATTATCAGTAAAGCTCCAGGCAAAATAACCATTTACAGGTACGCCTTCCCGCCTGGCCCGAAGCACTTCCTTCAAATATGAATTAAGGTATGAGATTCTTTGAATGTCATTTATTTTGCCATCCATAAGTGCATCATTGAAGGCGGCCCCATTTTCTGTTACCAACAGATTTTTTATTTCAGGGTAAGCCCCAAATTTTCGGAGCATGTAATAAATAGATGGTGGATAAACTTCCCAATCCATGGTAGTTGTAGGTACATTCCTTGACTTTGCTTTTACTAGCTTGGCATTTACATAAGGCATGAAATGGCTATGTCTTATAATCTCTCTTGTATAGTTTTGAATACCTATAAAATCCATTTCGAACTGCATTATTTTTTCATCATGTTGTTTTACAAATTTTTCTATCTGGGCAATTATTTTCAGTTCCTTTATAGGATAACCCCTTCCCAGTAATGGTTCTATAAACATGCGGTTGGTAATAACATCAATACGTTCTGCGGCTTCAATATCTGCCGTTGTTTGTTGTAAAGGTTCTATCAGCGAGCAGGAAAAGGTGGTGCCCACATTAAAATTTTGGCTGACTGATTTCAACACTCTCCCTCCCAATGCCTGGCATAGAACTGCATGATGTGCGGCGGATAAGAAGTTGTTTAGCCCTTTTTTTCCAGGAGCGTGCACCCCTAAAAAATACCCGGCGCCTGTAAATACCATAGGCTCATTTAATACCATCCAGTTTTTTACACGATCGCCAAATCGTATAGCGCATGTTTCTACATATTCAGAAAACCAATTTAAAATTTCGCGGTTTGTCCACCCGCCTTTCTGCTCCAGGGCCTGGGGCAGATCCCAGTGATAGAGTGTTACCCAGGGCTCAATACCCATCTCTAAACAAAAGTCTATCAAGCGGTCATAATATTGGAGACCTTTCTCATTGGGCTTTCCGGTGCCTTCAGGAAAAATTCTTGGCCACGATATAGAAAAACGGAAGTTTTTAATATTTAAATAATGCATGAGGATAACATCCTGCATGTAACGATTATAGAAATCGCAACTGGTGTTGGCGTTCTGATTGCCTGCAATCTTCCCCGGCATAGCTGAAAATACATCCCAGATAGATAGCCCTTTATGGTCGTCAAGGTATGCTCCTTCTGTCTGGTAGGCGGAGGTAGCAACCCCCCATGTAAATGAGCTTCCAAAATCATCAGCAATCATGAGCGTGATTTTAATTAAATATTTTTTTTACAACCAGCTCCCTGAATTGTGAAGAACCGTCTGCAGGATTCATCTTTAACTCGCGAGGCGCTTTTTCTTTATCCCAATTTTTTAAGATGATGTTTAAAACAGCTTCTGTTTCATCGGGCAATGCAATCACGATTAAACTTTGTTCCTGAAGCCAGTCCCGCATTTTATCCATGTGCTTTATTTTTAAGCTTTTTAATACAGTAACGCCGAGAGCCTTTAAGGCCGTGGCATTACACTGTTGCTCATACTGCCCTTTCATAGGAATTACCATCAGCTTTTTTTGCAGATATAAGACCTCCGCAGGTGTTTCGAAGCCAGCGCCACATAACACTCCTTCTGATGAAGCAATGCTTTTTAAAAACTGGTCGTTTTGAATTTGAAAAACCTGAATATTATCAGTTATATAATTTTCATTACTGTGCTTCGAAAAAACCTGCCATTCAATCTCAGGAAAGCAAGACAGCATCTTTATAATTTCCTTATCACCATACGCTGGTAAGTACACTGTGTAGTGTCCGTTATTAGTAACTATAAGATTGCGGACTTCTTCGCGAATAACCGGAGTGAAAATATTTTTATCGTAGGGCAAAAAATGAAAGCCATATTTCCTGGTAACCGGAGCATAATATTTTAGAACAGAATTTCCTATAAAATCCCGCTTAGATGGATGCGGGGCATTTTTATTGATCACACCTATCTGGTGGCTTAATCCAATGCAATGCCTGTTTTTTAAGTAACATGCCCAGGCACTTACCGGTTCAAAATCATTAATAATAATATCATAATCGTCAACGGGAAGCTGCTTTATTTCTCTAAACAACTTCTTTAAATTATTTTTTTTAAAAGTTTCAAAATAATCAATGCCTCCCTTCTTTCCGAACACAAAACTGAGCCCATTAAAGCAATACTTTACTTTAAATGGTAAAGGAATATCTGCCTTGCAACCGCTCACAAGCAAGTCTACTTCTCCCTTTTTTTGCAATCGTGGAATAATATCTCTTGCCCGGCTTAAGTGACCATTTCCTGTTCCCTGAATAGCGTATAAAATTTTCATGCAGTAGGCTTCATGTTTAATTCTTGTAGCAGACTATCGAATAATTTGGACGTATTCAACTCCTCCTCTTCTTCTTTTGGTTCATTTTCTTTTAGCACTTCATCAAATTGATATAAAGACCATTGGCCATTTACATACTCGAGTGCTGTAAGGTTCTCAATCCAGTCACCGGAGTTTAAATAATGAATGCATCCTTTTGCTGTTTCAATTATCCGGCTCTGGGGCTGATGAATATGGCCGCAGATTACATATTGGTACCCGTTGCTAATTCCTATCTCGGCAGCAGTTTGTTCAAAATCATTTACAAACTTCAATGCCGACTTTACACTGTTTTTTATTTTTTTTGATAAAGAAATCTTGCCTTTATTAAAAACATGTTCTGATATGTAATTGAAAGCCCTGTTCAGCAGGATTAAAAGATCATAGCCCACAGCCCCGAGCTTTGCAAGCCATTTAGAGTGTTGCATGGTTACATCAAATACATCACCATGAAAAATCCAGGCTTTTTCATCGTTATCCAATTCCAGCAATAATTTATTAACAATGCAAAAAGAACCAAGTTTGAACCCTTCAAACTTGCGCAGCATTTCGTCATGATTGCCGGTTATGTAGTACACTTTTACTCTTTTGCCAACCATACTCATTATATACTTTATCACTTTGGTATGGCTTTTTGGCCAATATCTTTTACTAAACTGCCAGATGTCAATAAAATCTCCATTTAGTATAATGATTTTAGGCTTGATGCTTTTAAGATAAAGAAGCAATTCTTTTGCATGACAGCCATAAGTGCCCAGGTGGGCATCAGAGATAATCACTACATCAACTTTTCTTTTTTGGCTTTTCATAATGAAGTGATGGGTTGGTAAATGCTACTAAGTAAATGCAGAGGTGTTACCTAAAGGTTAACCCAGGCTTATGAAACTGTTAAGGAAAGGAAGCTTAAAAGGTTCATAAAAACTTTACAGTGGGTTAATCTACGGTTTGTATTTTGAGGACTTATGGCAAGTAGTTATAAACAACGCGACCCTATGTGGATAATGCTTATGGCAATAATTTCAATTGCAGCTATTATTATTTTTCTCATCATCAACAAGGTAATAGAATAAAAAAACCCCTCGTAGAAACAAGGGGTGCGTACGATTGCTTGCCATATGAAGCAGCAAATATATTGGCCTTATATTTCCTGAATGTGTCCAAAATGTTTTTGTTATGTGAACAATTTATACTCATCCAACATTTCATAATTTGGTAATGCATGCTTTCATTCGTTATCAATAAATGGTTTAAACTTTATTGCTTATATCTAACAATGCAGAAATACCATAAACTTATAAAAAGACTAAGTCTTTTACACCAGCATTTTCTGTTTCAACTATCAATTGCATTGGCTGTTCTGATTTTTGTTTTTTTTATGATTAGCAATGCATTTGTATTGCTGATGCATATTGGCTAGACTTACGAGTTAGGTCATCCTATAAACATTGTTTTTGTATCCTAAATAAGGTTAGTGGGCATATCCATTAAATTTCTGGTAAGAAGCAGTTTTTTACTTACCTGCTCCAATGAAGAGAAAAAAAATCAATTTTTGACAACCTCCATTTCACGCTCCTGAACATTTGGTTTTTTATCTGGCACTATAAAATTGAGGAGCTTTTCGTAAGCCCCTAAAAATGGTATCATTGTTACAACGCCTAAGCCATTAAATAGCATGTGGGAATTGGCAATTGTTTGCTGGGGTGAAGCGTTTAAAGAAATGGTCATAACCAGTTGGGTAAAATAAGGCAACAATATCATTCCGAGGGTGATGGTAACGACATTAAAAATTAAATGAAACAATCCTGTTTTTATTGCTGCTCTTGTTCTTCCAATAGAAGCAACAAGTGTGTCGGCACAAGTGCCTAATTCTGATCCTAACATAACAGCAATACCCGCAGTGATGCTTATAAGGCCTTTTGAGGCCAGCCCTATAACCATACCTACCGTAGCAGAAGAACTTTGAATAATTAGCGTAACAAATGCGCCTGTAAACATTCCTTTCCAGGTATTCTCAAGGCTTTGCAGCCAGCTTACAAAATAATCAGAATTTTTAAGTGGCTCTACGGCTTCTTCCATTGTATACAATCCAAAAAAGATAAGGCCAAAACTAAAAACAACCCTCCCCAGATTTTTATAGAATGGATTTTTTATTACAAACATCATTATGAATCCTGCAAGAATGGGCAAAGCAGCATATTCACCAATGTTTAAAGCAAATATCTGGCTTGATATGGTAGTGCCGATATTGGCGCCCATAACCACACCCATTGCCTGGCGGAAGGTCATTGCTTTTGTATTAACAAGAGCAATGGTCATGATAATTACTACAGATGAAGAATCTAATAATATTGTAACTATAAGCCCACAAATAATTCCTTTGAAAGCATTGCTGGTAAATCGGTCTAAAAAGCTCTTTAGTTTGTCGCCTGCAATGTGACTAAGACCTTCGGAGAGCGTATTAAGGGCATACAAAAAAAGAACTAAGCCAGATATAATAAGTAAAACAGAATGCATTTTATAAGTTTAATTTTTTTTTGCTCTATCCCATTTTAACTGCGTTACCAAATTATTACCTTTTGCTCATTGGGGTATTGTTGCTCAGGGCAAACGCATCTAATTTATAGTACGCTCCAAATATTAAGTATAAAATAGAATGACCTGTTTTTAGTTCCGTTTGGAACTCTTGGTAGGTAGATATAATGAAAGATAGCACGAAGAATTCTTATATAGGAACGCTTGGTGCATAACAATACGTGCATTGCTACCGACCAAATATGCCTAACACCACAACAAAACCAAATACTCAATCAATAAAATAAGATGCGTTGGCCCTGTATTGCGTCTTTATAAAGGTGCTTGTTCATAAAGATTTTAGTATGGTTATCATTACTTAACCTTTCGATAATTTTCACAATACATAACGGTAACATTACCCCAATAGTTTTGGCTTCAGAAACCACACAACTATTGTTATGAAACAATTTCCTACCGCAATTAAACTTCTCCTTTTTTTTGTATTTCTTATTTTCTTTCATCCTGTTTTTGCACAAGTGCAAAACATAAAAGGAAAAGTTTTCGATGCGGCAACAAATACACCATTAGAAGGTGCTACTATTTTAGTGAAGCGTACTAATGCGTCCACCTTTACCTCAGGCAATGGTGAGTTTTCCATAACAGCCGAAAACGGAGATGAGATCACCGTTACCTCAATAGGCTACGAAATGTACAAGGCAAAAGTGAATGGCGATTTTATAAACGTAGCCATTACTGCAAGTACACAGCAATTAGGCGATGTTGTGGTAACGGCATTAGGCGTACGCAAAGAATCAAAGAGACTTGGATATGCCGTACAAGAAGTAAAAGGCGCTGATCTTGTAAAGGCCAGGGAACCAAACCCTATTAATGGTCTCGTTGGTAAGGTGGCAGGTTTAACAGTAGGTATGTCTGCCGAAATGATGCAGGGGCCACAACTTATATTGCGTGGACGAGGTATTAATTTATTTGTTGTAGATGGTGCCCATTAACTCTGATACCTGGAACATCAATCCTGATGATATTGAATCCTATACTGTATTGAAAGGTGCAACAGCCGCTGCACTGTATGGTTCCCGTGGTATTAATGGAGCCATCATGATCACTACGAAACGCGGAACAAAAGATAAAAGAGGTTTTTCCATCGAGTTTAATTCATCCACCATGTTGGAAAAAGGCTTCAATGCTATACCCAAAGTGCAGGATGAGTATGGCCCTGGCGACCATGGTAAGTATGCCTTTGTTGATGGAAAAGGCGGTGGTACTAACGATGGAGATTATGATGTATGGGGGCCAAAATTTGAAGGCCAGTTAATTCCCCAGTATGATAGTCCTGTTGATCCCGTAACAGGTGCCCGTTCTGCTACGCCCTGGATAGCGAGGGGAAAGAATAATTTGAAAAGATTTTTAGAGCCGGGACTGCTGGCTACCAATAACCTTTCTGTATCATCAAGAACTGATAAATATGATTTGCGTTTTTCTATGACGCATACGCATCAGAAAGCAATGGTTCCCAATATGAAATTAGACATGGGCAACTTTAATATTGCAGCAGGTTATAACTTTTCAGATAAGGTGCGTTTAGAATCTTACATCAATTATAATCGTCAAAGCTCACCTAACTTTCCCGATGTAAACTATGGTCCCAATAGTTTAATTTATAACATTATTATCTGGGGAGGAGCGGACTGGAATATTGACGATATGAGAAATTACTGGCAGCCAGGTAAAGAAGGCGTGCAAAGTATTTTTGCTGAATACCAACGTTATCATAACCCTTATTTTACGGTGCATGAATGGCTGAGAGAGCATCGTAAAAATGATATGAATGGCAATGTAAAACTCTCTTATAAAATTGGTAAGAACTGGGATGTATTTGCAAGAACCCAGGCTACTACTTATGATTTATTTCGCAACGAAAAAATGCCTTTCTCTGCCCACCCTTATGGCAGGGAAGAGAACAGGGGAGACTATAGAGAAGATAAACGTGCCTTGTTTGAAAACAATACCGATGCATTGCTTACATACACAAACAATAATATAGCAAATGGCTTTAGTGTTAAAGCATCTGTTGGTGGCAATGCCCGCAACTTTCGTTATAACTCAAGTTTTGTTACTACCGATTATTTAAACGTTCCTGGCTTGTATGCTTTCTCTAATTCACGTAATCCTATTAAGGCATACAGCTTTAAAAGTAATATGCTTGTATTGAGCGCTTACGGTTATGTGGATCTCGGTTTTAAGAAATATGCAAACCTATCGTTAACGGGGCGTACCGACAAGCTTTCTACGTTACCTAAAAACAGTAATACGTTCTTTTATCCTTCCGCATCTTTAAGCACTGTGTTATCAGATTACATACAATTACCAGCGGCTATATCTTTTCTGAAATTAAGAGGATCTTATGCTAATGTAAAAGGTGGGTTAACGGCTGCTACCATTGGCGCTACACCTCAGGCAGGTTATCCTATTGGCTATGGGTTCGAATATGCTTCTTCTTACGACGGCCCAACTTACGATAACTCAAATACCTACGCCACTTCTATTGTATATAATAATGCAGCAGGCGCAACTTATACTGACGTATATGCAAATCCCGCTCTCAGACCTTCTTCCACCACTGCTTATGAAACTGGTGTGGAAGCTAAGTTTCTAAAAAACCGTTTAGGATTTGATGTCACTTATTTTATTTCAAAAGATGGACCTGGTATATTTAACCTTGCCAGGTCTTCGGCTACCGGGTACAATTCATTTAAAGAAAATGGTATTACTACGGAGAAAAAGGGCTGGGAAATATCTGCTACAGCCAACCCGGTTCGTACGAAAAATATCAACTGGAATATGATGGCCAACTGGTCAACGTTTAAAGAGACTTTGACTGATATTTATCCTGGCATCAGCCAGTTGAATAATTTTTTACAAGTCGGTACCAGGTACGATCAGTTAATAGGAACACAGTTTGTTCGTACCGAAGATGGGAGGCTTATTAATGACGCAGGTGGGCGCCCTATAAGAAATCCAAAGTCTCAATTTCTGGGGTATACAAATCCTGACTGGGTATGGAGCGTTATCAATAATGTGTCCTTCAAGAACTTCAACCTTGGCTTTCAATTTGATGGCCGGGTAGGTGGCAATATGGTCAACTATATACAACAACAAACCTACCGTGGTGGCCGTCATATAAATACAGTGGAAGGAAAAATGGGCGAAGCCCGCTTCCAGGATTACAAAGGCGTTAAATCATGGGTGGGAGAAGGTGTTGTTATAAATAATGGCGTGAAAATACAGTATGATAATAATGGTAATGTTACCAATTATAAAGACATGCAGTTTGGGCCCAACACAGCACCAACTTTTCTGCAGGATTACATAAGCTTTTACTACAACACCAATGAGGCTAACCTGATAAGCAAAACGTTTGCAAAATTGCGTGAAGTAACACTCACCTATAATTTACCTACTACTATATTAAACGAGAGAAGTGTAGTAAAAGGCGCAAGTATTTCGCTGGTAGGCAGAAACCTTTTATACTTCGCTAAATACAAAGACCTTGATATTGATCAATATGCCGGTAGTGAAGGCCGTTCAAGTATACAAACTCCTACAGCTAAGCGGTATGGTGTAAACATCAACCTTACTTTTTAATTTATCTAAATACTACAGATATGAAACTCGTTTATCGTTTGCAATTCATTGTTTTTGCAGCACTATTATTGGGAGCTTGTAATAAAAAATACGATGAGTATCAGCAGAATCCAAACAGGGCAGAGAATGTTCCGCCTTCATTAGCTTTTACGTCTATCGCCAATGATCTTAACCAGGACAGACCCTGGAGCCTGGTAAGTCGCTGGAACCAATTTGATGTGTGCAATTTTAATTATTATGGCGATCAACGCTATGACTGGACCGGTGCGAGCTGGAACTTTATAACACTGAATAATATTCAGCAAATGGAAAAAGAGTCCAAAGCACTTGGGTTGCCTGATGTGAATGCTTATACAGCGCTTGGTAAATTTTTCAAAGCATTTTTCTATTACCGGATGACCAATTTAAACGGTGATTTACCCTTGAGTGAAGCTTTGAAATCAACTGAAGCCACAACACCAAAGTACGAAAGCCAGAAGGAGATTTTTAAGCAAATATTAAAATGGCTTGATGAGGCCAATACAGATATCGAATCGTTGACAAGCAAGGCAGGGGATAGCAAAATTGATGGAGATTTTTATTTTGCCAAATTAAGCAACTGGAGAAAAGTCTCTAATACTTTCCGTTTGCGTGTGTTGATTGGGTTAAGTAAAAAGGCTGGTGATGCTGACTTAAATATCAAACAACAGTTTGCAGATATAATATCAAACAAAACGAAATACCCGGTTTTAGAAAGTGGCGCCGATAACTTGCAGTATACGTATAACAACTTAAACAAGTATCCAAGCAATCCTGATAACCTTGGGTTTGACGCTACGCGGTATAACCTTGCTGCAACCTATTTAAACACCCTTGTTTCATTAAACGATCCAAGGGCTTTTGTAACCGCCGAGCCTGCCACTGCTCAAATTAAATCAGGTAAGTCAGCATCCGATATTACTGCTTACAATGGTGCTAATTCAGGGGAAGATCTTGCGGATATGTCCTCTAAAATGGCGGATGCAACCAATGGTGCTTATTCGGTACGCAGTCGTAGCCGTTACTATAGCTCTTATACTGCTGAACCCGGCATTATTATAGGCTATACGGAAATGTGCTTCAATATTGCAGAAGCAATTAACCGCGGATGGGTAACAGGCGATGCGGAAGCATGGTATAAAAAAGGAATAAAATCTTCTATGGAATTTTATGGTATACCGGTTACTGCACCGGGAAGCATTAATAAAATTTATCCGTTTAATTCGCCCGAAGTAAAAACCTATAACATACCAGTTGATTTTGAAGGAACATATTATCAGCAGGCTGCTATAAAATATGCAGGTAACAATGTCAATGGCTTAAATCAAATCCTTGTGCAAAAGTATCTGGCATTTTTCCAGAACTCAGGCTGGGAACCTTATTTCAATTACCGCCGTACAGGAGTGCCCTCATTTCAAACCGGCACCGGTACAGGAAACAGTGGCCGCATACCAAAACGTTTTCAATACCCCGGCAATGAACAAACAGTAAATAATGCCAACTGGAAAACGGCTGTGCAGGCTCAGTTTGGTGGCACCGACGATATTAATGCTGATATGTGGCTGGTTAAATAAAGGGTTTATTCTCTGATAATTTTTTGATTGGATATTGAATAGTGGGAAAGTCTTAATTTTTGCATACAGACATTACACTAAATGAAATGAAAAGATTACCGCTATGCGCCGCCTTTTTAATTGCCATTTTTATTCATGATTGTGCGGTTGCCCAGAAACCGCAGGCTTTAGTATCAAGCATTGCCTTCGGTTCTTGCGCCAGTGAAAAAAAGCCTCAGCCTATTTTGGATCTGGTGGTAGCACACAAACCTAACCTCTTTGTGTACCTGGGAGATAATATTTACGGCGATACTTATGACATGAAAGTGCTGCAGGCTAAATATGATTCGCTTGCTGCTAAACCTGAATTTCAGCGGTTAAAAAAAGCAGTGCCGATTGTGGCTACATGGGATGATCATGATTATGGATGGAATGATTCCGGCAAAGAGTATCCTTATAAAAAAGAATCTAAAAACATTTTTTTAAAATTTTTTAATGAGCCTGTAGATTCTTACAGACGCAGTCATGACGGTATTTATACTTCTTACTTGTATGAAGGCAATGGCAGAAAATTGCAACTCATTTTA
>JAYULK010000113.1:0-7275 GCA_043763635.1 Chitinophagaceae bacterium | reverse complement strand
GCAAGGTCCTGGCGGCTTTGCTGTTTATAAATTTCTAATGAATCCCGGCGTTGTTTAACCATCTTTTGCAACATCTTTAATTCAGTTTCTTCTGAAATCTGCCCATTAGCCCCTGGTTCAGTTTTGGCTTTTATGATCTCTGCTTTTATTGCCCGTAAACCACGAAGCAAAGCTTCATTTTTAGCTTTCATGGCATCTTTCATTTGGGTCATTACTTTTTCTTCAAGGCTCATATATAAATTTTAGAGTGGCAATTTTACTAACGATTCTCAATATTTTTTCAAATAGAATGCCCCCAAAAGTAAAGCCTTGATATGCATACATACCAAAGGCTCATTAAAAATTTGACGGCGAATCGTGCAAACTTCTTATAAAAATTAAATAATTAACCGCCTGCAGCAGTATCTGTTCCTTGTTCCAGCAACTTCATCAACTCATCCAGCTTTGGAGCTAAAATAATTTCTGTACGCCTGTTACGCTGACGTCCCTCCGGTGTTTCGTTGGTTTCCAGTGGCTCGTATTTACTTCTTCCACTGGCAGTTATTCTTGTAGGGGTTACTCCATACGTATCAGTTAATATCCTTACAATAGCTGTTGATCTTCCCACGCTCAAAGCCCAATTATCCTCATATTTCCCCTTTATTGCCATTGAATCTGTATGGCCTTCAATCAATACACTAATGTCCGGGTTAACATTTAAAACCTGTGCCAGTTTACCTAATGCTTCTTTACCCTTTGCATTTACTACAGCGCTTCCAGAGGGGAATAGCAAGTTTTCCTGCAGGCTTACATATACTTTACCATTTTTAGTAAAGATGGAAAGTTCGTTTGAATTAAAACCAACAAGTGCGTCGGCCATTTTTTTACGTAGGTTTTCCAAAGCCATGCGTTGCTGATCCATTAAGCGGCGCATATCGGTAATTCGCTTACGTTCAGCTTCTAATTGAGTAGCAGTCATGTTAGCCATACTGGCCAGGTCGGAGGCATTTTTTTTCGCTGCTTCCCATTGTTTAGCTAGCTGGGCGCTTTCACCTTGCAATTTTGTAATGCTGCTATTAAGATTTTCAATTTCGCTGTTTAAAAGGCTGTTGTCTGCAACTAGTTGTTGTTCTCTGGTTAACGCCGCCTGGTATTTTTTCTGCGATACACAAGATGTAAATAGCAAGCCTATAAGGGCAAAAAGTATTAGATTTCTTGATTTCATAAAAAATCATTTAGCCGCAAAGGACAAAAAACTGTGCCACAAGCTTTTAAATTCAACCTCTCAGGGGTAATTGTGCACAACTCATCAATTAACTTACCTGAATAATTTAAATTCTGATAACCTGCAAGTTTCAATGATGCTTAAATTTTGCGATGCTAAAGAGAAATTATACTGTGGCATGCATTTTTTATTATTAAAAGTCTAAATAAATTTTATGCCACAAGAAATAACAGAAAGCAACTTTAATATGGAGGCGGCTGATTTTTCTCCATCCACTTTAGATCGTGCTGAAAATGTTTTTATTGACCGAAATGTAACTGATGATACAGAAATTAGTTTTGCAAACAGTAGCGTAATACCGGATGAGGACGACGACGATGAGGAAGATGATGACAACCTGATAGATGATGATGACCTTGAGGTGGATGATCTGGAAGAAGATGTAATTGATGTGGAGATTGAGCCAAAAGTAATTAATGAAGATGATCTTGTACTGGATGCTGATGGTGACTTACTTATTGATGATGAAGATGATGAAGATGAGTAGGATAACGACAGCCTTCTTAATATATTTATAATAACAGCCAAAAATTATTACCATCCGGCAGCAATCAAAATCAATACAGTTGCAGAGTGTAAAAAGATAAAAGCATATAACCTATCAGTTGGTATTTTCATGCCGCATTGGGGGTGTGTAAAATAAACTGTGTCAAAGTTATTTTTATGTAGCGGAAGAGGCGGTGTCGGCTCCATTTAAAAGAGCAAGACGCCGCCTCTTCCTGCGGCAATCATATAGTGAGCTTCAATCTTTCTGCTCCAAAAATAATACTCAGTTGCGATACTGTGATGCTCCAGTTTGGCAGGGGCATGGTCCACTTCTTTTCAATGTTCCGGGTAGCCAGATACATCAGCTTTAGCAGTGCCATGTCGGAGGTAAATGCCCCTTTGGTTTTGGTTACTTTACGAATCTGCCGGTGATAGCCTTCAATGGTATTTGTAGTATAAATCAGCCGTCTGATGTCAGCGGGGTACTTAAAATAGGTGGTCAGCTTTTCCCAGTTGCGCTGCCAGGAAGCGAGCACCACCGGATATTTTTTGCCCCATATCTTTTCCAGTGCTTCGAGGTTTGTTTCTGCTTCCTCCCGGCTTATGGCCTGATATACAGGCTTCAAATCTTTCATAAATGCTTTTTGATCTTTAGAGGCTACATATTTTAATGAATTTCTTATCTGATGCACAATGCAGCTCTGCACTTCTGTTTTGGGAAACACGGTTTGAATAGCTTCGGCAAAACCTTTCAGGTTATCTATAGAAGCTATCAGCATATCTTCCACACCCCGGTTCTGCAGATCCGTGAGTACACTAAGCCAGAAGTTAGCACCTTCACTCTCAGATACATACATGCCCAGCACTTCTTTTCTGCCCTCTGATGTAATGCCTAAGATGTTATAGACACACCGGATCTGCACCCGTCCTTCATCCTTTACTTTATAATGCATGCCATCCAGCCACACCATACAATACAAAGCTTCCAGCGGACGTGCCTGCCACTGTTTTACCAGCGGTATCACTTTGTCTGTAATGGAGGAAAGTGTGGTTGCAGATATCTCCGTGTCATACATATCTTTTATGTGTGCTGATATGTCCCGGAAGCTCATTCCAAGGCCGTAAAGAGCAATGATCTTTGTTTCCAGGCTCTCTGCCAGGATGGTTTCTCTTTTGCGTACGATCTGGGGTGCAAAGTCCGAGTTGCGGTCGCGGGGGGTGTCCAGTTCAATGGTGCCGCTATCTGTCTTTAATTGCTTGGTTGTATAACCGTTCTTGCGGTTGCTCCGATCCTCTTCCTCAGTCTGGAGATGATCATCCAGTTCTGCCTGTAAGGCAGCTTCTAAAAACTCTTTAAGTAGTGGGGCAAAGGCTCCGCCTTTGCCATATAAACTCTTGCCCGAACGAAATTGCTCAAGGGTCTTCTTCTTTAAGGACTCATAATCGAAGCCTTCTTTTTTCTTTTCCATAATTAAACTGTGTTTTAAAGTTCTAAATCATTTAAGAACTTTGACACAGTTTATTTTACAGTCTCTGCATTGGTTTAAATATGAATAACAATACAATTGATACTAATTTATTACGTCAGATTTTTTTTATTATTATTATACTTTTCCTCGGTGTTGTTTTAGTTGTTGAGCTTTGGTTTTTTCTTTCGGCATTGCTCGGCTCCATTACATTTTATATAATTATGAGGGAAAGAATGTTTTACCTCACTGAACGAAAAGGATGGAAACGAAGTACGGCTGCCTGGGTGCTTATGCTTCTTTCGTTTTTCGTAATACTGGTACCCTTCGGGTGACTTGCCAATATTTTGTATTCTAAGGTTAGTTACATTCTTACACACTCCTCTGATATGCTGGCTGCATTAAAGCTTACAGCCCATAACCTTAGCAAGAAAATTGGGTACGAATTAGTAAAGCCATCCGACATTAACCAGCTAGGCAATAAGCTTGCCCAATTGCTTCCAAAAATTTTAGGTGTTACCCTTGATACGTTTACCCTTATTATAGCCATGTATTTTATACTCTACTTTATGTTGGTAAACGGCCACTATATGGAGGACTCATTATATCAGTACATTCCTTTGAAAGATGGAAACGTAGACTCCATAGGAAATGAAGTTAGAAAAATGGTGGTAGCCAATACTATTGGCATTCCCCTAATTGCCTTTATACAAGGTATTGTAGGTCTTATAGGTTATTTAATAATTAGTATACCTGATCCTTTTTTGTGGTTTGTTGCTACCTGCATTACGGCCATGTTGCCTATTGTTGGGGCTGCATTAATATATGTGCCTCTTACTGTAATGTTATTAATGCAGGGAGAAACCGGCAGAGGCATAGCCATGGGTTTATGGGGCTTTGTATTAATTGGCCTGGTAGATAACCTGTTTCGGTTTATGCTGAACAAAAAATTAGGCGATATACATCCGCTCATTACCGTGTTTGGTGTAATTGTAGGTATTCAGCTGTTTGGTTTTATTGGTTTGATCTTCGGCCCGCTGCTCATTTCTTTGTTTATTCTTCTTTTAAAAATTTATTCAAACGAGTTTTTGATAAAGAAGAGAGAAACAAGACGGGTAAAATAGTAAAATGGTATACTTCAACGAGTATAAACACCTAAGAAGGCTAAGGGGATAAAAGTATTTTAACTCAATTATTAAATTATTTATCGCATTTACTTGCAAGAACACTACCTGCGTAATACTTTCACATCCACAGCGTTCCAATAAACCGAAAAACCAAAAAAGTGATTATAGCCTTTATATTCTTGAGTCTTACTTTCTTTTTATCAATGGTTTTCATAACCAAAAAAAACAACCGGAACGCTGAACAATCAATAAAAATTTATAGTACTTATTTCTCTTCAAACGTTGCACAAGTTTTTATTAGAAACAAAAGAAAAACTGGCAATTATTATGAGAACAGAAGCACTATGTAAAATACTTTAAACAAACCGCCACCTTGCTGCTGTTACCTGCACGGATCTAAATAAGATTAAACTTCTGATTTGGACGCAAACAAGGATGGATGAACAAAGCCCACCGTACCCTATGGTTGGGCTTTTGTTTTATGGTACTCAGAGGAACCGTGAAGGCTAAGAAAAATAGGCGGCAACAAGCTGGCTAAAAATTCCGCATATCAAGCCTAAATAGACTTCTGCCGGGTTGTGCTCAGAATTAATTAAACGAGCGGTAGAAACAACTCCGGTAACAAATAAAGCCACAGCTATATAGTATCCAAAACTTGCCGTTGTAGAAAAAGCAAGGATTAATATAAAGCAAATCATTACTCCTACAGAAAGCCCGTGCATGCTTATTTTCATGAAGCTGTTTATAATGAGCCCAAGTGAAGATGCTAAAAATATAGCCAAACTAAGCATCACTAAAACCCGAGGAAAAACAGGCTGATTTTTCAATACATACCACATCCAAAAATAATACAGGCCGCAAGCCACATAAGGAATGATCCTATCTTTTTGGGTTTTTAAATATACCGACTGGACAAAGCCCAGGCCTTTGGCAATTAATACGGTTACCAAGGGAAAAACTGTGTACATAACTACAAACCTTATAAACAATAAAGTTTTATCTGAAGCGCTAAAAGCAGGAAAGAGCTGATGCACATAAATTAAAAACCAGGAAATATATACCGGGATAAAAAGAGGGTGAAAAATATAAGATACAACACGAGCTGCTATTTTTATAGCAGGATGGAAGGCTCCTTGCACATAAGAAGCTTCTTCCATTGATGATGTAGACAATTCCATATTATAGTTCTTTTCGAAGACGTGCTACGGGAATGTTTAATTGCTCCCTATATTTTGCCACCGTTCTGCGTGCAATATTATAGCCTTTTTCCTGCAGCAGTTCTGTCAGGCGCTCATCACTCAATGGCTTCTTCTTATTCTCGTATTCAATCAAATCACTTAATATCTTTTTTACTTCCCTTGTAGATACTTCTTCACCCGAATCGGTAGACAAAGATTCGCTAAAGAAGAATTTTAGCCGGTAAGTACCAAACTCGGTTTGTACAAATTTACTATTGGCTACACGGCTTACCGTAGAGATATCCAATGAAGTCTTTTCGGCAATATCTTTTAAGATCATTGGCCTCAATGTAGTTTCATCACCTGTTAAAAAGAACTCGTATTGGTGATTCATAATGGCATTCATGGTACTGAGCAGGGTGTGCTGCCTTTGTTTGATGGCATCAATAAACCATTTAGCCGCATCAATTTTTTGTTTGATAAACAGAACTGCTTCTTTTTGTCTTCTATCTTTTTTTGCACCCCGGTCATAGTCTTTCAGCATATCTCTATAACCTTCGCTGATACGTAATTCGGGTGCATTCTTAGAATTTAGGGTAAGCTCAAGTTTGCTAGCATTATTTAAAATAAAGAAGTCGGGCACTACATAGCTTTCGGCTTTATTAATTTCTCCTATATTACCCCCCGGCTTTGGATTAAGCCTGGTAATCTGCTGCATCACTTCTTTTAACTGGTCGTCGTTAATATTTAATCCTCTTTGAATTTTTTCATAGTGTTTTTTTGTAAACTCATCAAAGTACTTGGTGATTGCCAATACAGCCAGCTCTACTTCTTTTCCTTCTTCTTTATGGCGCAATAGCTGAAGCAAAAGGCACTCCTGCAAATTGCGGGCAGCTACTCCAGGCGGGTCAAAGCGCTGAATGCTTTTAATAAGTTTTTCTACATCTTCTTCTGTAGTAAATATATTTTGCCTAAAGGCAAGATCATCAACAATAGCCGAGGTATCTCTCCGTAAGTATCCATCTTCATCAATGCTGCCAATAATTTGTTCGGCAATTTTATATTCTTTCTCCTCGAGGTTAAGCATCCCCAGCTGGTTCTCCAGGATTTCATAAAAACTGGTTTCCACTTTATAGGGCATCGTGGTTTTTTCCTCCTGCTCGCCATAGCTATCATCCCTAAGTTTGTAATCGGCTATGTCATCATCACCTTCCTGCACATAATCTGATATATCGATGTTTTCATAAACATCTTCTTCTTTGCTCGACTCTTCAAATTCTTCTGTTGGGCTATCTGCAAACTCATCTTTCATTTCATCCCCATACTCATCAAATCCATCCTCTGTTAGTTCTAATGCCGGGTTTTCTTCCAGCTCTTCTTTAATTCTATCATCTAATATTGCAGTTGGTACCTGCAATAGTTTCATCAACTGTATTTGTTGGGGAGATAATTTCTGTAATAACTTTTGTTGTAAGCTCTGGTGAAGGCTCATTTTTCTTTTTCATTTTACGGACGAAGGCCGCGGTTCCTCAAAAACTAAGCCATAAATTTACATCAAATATCAAACCCGTGGCCCGATTAACCATCTACTTTATACTTTTAACATCCCTTCTTTCCTTGAAAGCCGCTTCCCAACTTACTTATAAGCCAAGGGCTGATAGCTTGCATTTCAATGGTTCATCTTTTGTTTTGCCGCATAACTTCTACAATCAACACCTCGGCTTTATTTGTAAAAAAGAAATCCAGCTGCAAAA
>JAYULK010000112.1:0-2093 GCA_043763635.1 Chitinophagaceae bacterium | reverse complement strand
AACATAAATCATGCTCCTGTCCCTGAAATTGTGTTTACCTTTTATACCGAGTGCATTTAAACCATACACAACGGCGGCGGGTGCAAACTGCAGGTAATTATCAATCGGTATTTTTTTATGAGGATTTTCTGCATATACTTCATCCTGAAATTCAGCATTCAGGTTTTTTAAACCATCATTTTCTAATGATGTAAATCCGTACGCTATCATCAAACCTGGAACAAATAAGGATTTTGCAACGAAACGGTTTTTTATATGTGCTGTTTCCCATTTATATTTTAGTTTAATTGAATCGTTTTTTGGAGTAACGAATTTAGCAATATCAGTATATTGTGCTTGTACTGTAAATGATACAGTAAGAATAATGGAAGTTATGGTTACCAACTTAAACGAAGGCATAGTATTATTTTTAGAATGTAAACATATTATTTAAAAATGAATAAACACCAAATTCTACAAGTGTATAAAAAAAGGGGATGTAGATTAACACACCCCCCTGACATTAAGCCTTATCCTCTAGCAAATGAAAACTATCCTTTTACTTCTTTCAGGAATTTACCAGCGGCATCAAATAGGAGGTCTTTTCCACTTACTTCTGCCTCATAATTTACCTCACCATTGGCCTTGGTAATCTTAGCAGCTTCCTTTACGGTTGCTCCTTTGTGATGCGCAGTTATATACTGCATCACTGGGGCTGGCAAGTTACTTACCTTAATTTCCATTTCCGATTCTGTCATGGTACCTGTTGCTTCAAACATAGCACTCATCTCATGGCCCTTCTGTTCAAAGCCTGCTTCGTATTTCCCATCCTCTTTTTCCCATTTGGCAGTTGTGCCTGGGTATTGCCTGGTAAAGGATGATTTTACTGCTGCTGGCACTTTTGATGCATCTAACTTTTGGGCATTAGCAGCAAATACAATTGCTGTTACAGCCAATACTGACATTAATAACTTTTTCATTTTTTTGTTTTTAATTTTTAAAATATAATTGTAAAGCTGTAATTCAAATCTGTAGAAAAGCTGTAGAATTTATTAGCAATCTTTTTTTAACGTTTCTTCAAAAAGCTACTTCCTTCTCTTATTAAGTCTTCATCTTTATTAAATAAGATCTACTTACTTTCAGCGACGGCTTTATGCTGCATCTCATCGTACGATTTTTTATTTTTTACTGCTTTGTAATGGCCATTACCCATAGATGTACCCGAACCGGCAGCTTCTTATAATACCTGTTAGCATTATGTTTTTGGTTCGTTGGTTAGCTAACATACCCAGGAATAACATCTAATATCTGAGATAATACCGGCTGTCCGGGATATTTTCTAACTATGTTCATGGTTATAGTTCAAGCCTCGTAACTCAAACTTAACCAATCTGGGGGTTCTAAGGAACTGCCTTTTCTTTGGCTTAGATCTTCCAACTTTAGTCGGACAACTATGATAAAAAATGTATTACTATGATTGAAAAGAATGGCTTCATTTTACAAGATCATCGTCTGGGCGAATTGTTTATTGCTTACTTTGTGCCTCCAGGTAGTAATTTTTCCGGATAAATAACCAATAGCAATTGCCAATGGATAATCACCCGCCCAATGCACTTCAGCATTCATCATAGCCCACCCCGATAAAAACATCAACGTGTAACCCACTGGTTTGATCCATTTTTTTTCCGGATAATTGAAGGATAGCACCGTTACAGTTGCCATTAAAGTAGCCAAATGCCCCGATGGAAAAGCATCATATGCACTGGTATTTTTCTGGTAGGCTGCAAACGCTGGAAAAGCTTTCCACCGGCCACCATTGGCGGTAGCTATAAATGGGCTTTCTCTGCCGGTAGCTCTTTTGATAATTTGTGTAGTAAGCCCCATGGTAACAAATGTTTCGGTTAAATCACTTGCTGTATTAATGGCTCTCCAGTCATGTTTAACTTTGCCATAAATCCATAAGCCACCAGCCAGCATCATACTGGAGCCACCTTCACCCAGTTGATATAATGTGGTATTTATATTTTGCGGGATTTTTATAATTTTAGTATCGCCAACTTTAAATGCAATTTTAAAATTTGTTTCCGGTCTTAGACCGATGCCATCACTTGATT
>JAYULK010000111.1:0-92422 GCA_043763635.1 Chitinophagaceae bacterium | reverse complement strand
AACAGCAAAATTTTATGATGGCTGTTACCCACGAATTAAAAACCCCCATATCTGTTGCACGGCTAAACCTGGAAACCCTTTTAAAACATTCCCTTGATGAGGAAAAGCAAAAGAAGTTAATGCAATCATCATTGCAGGAAACAATGCGCTTAGATACATTAATCAACAATATCCTCGTGCTTTCTCAAATTGACGCTGGTGCTTACCCGTCAATTAAGGAGGAGCTTGATTTTTCTGATCTTGTTTTAGATGTGGTGCAACAATTTAAAAACCGTTACCCCTCCAGGAACATTATTTCACAAATAGATGCAGCAATAGATGTAAAGGGCGATGCATTGCTGCTTAAACTTTTAGTAAGTAATCTTTTGGAGAATGCCAATAAGTACTCAGAAAAA
Organism: Chitinophagaceae bacterium; assembly: GCA_043763635.1. Taxonomy (GTDB): domain Bacteria; phylum Bacteroidota; class Bacteroidia; order Chitinophagales; family Chitinophagaceae; genus Flavisolibacter. Next base: position 92,027 of record JAYULK010000111.1, on the reverse strand, counting down.
GAAAAACCGATAAGCTGCCTGCTAACCAAAAAAGGAAAAGTCATTGAATTACAAGTGGTAGATGAAGGACAAGGAATTGTTGAAGAGGAAAAGAAGAATGTATTTGAAAAATTTTACCGGATAGGTAACGAGCAAACCCGTACTACACAGGGCACAGGACTTGGCTTGTATTTATGTAAAAAAATTGCAGCTTATCATTTGGCAGAGATAAGCATTACGGACAATAACCGGCACGGAAGTATCTTTTGTGTAATTTTCATCAATTAAAATTTATGGAGGTGCCGAAGCTTTCTATATTACTGGTAGAGGATGAAGTAAACCTGCACGAAGCACTTAAACTGAATTTAGAATTAGAAGGTTATGAAGTAACCTCGGCTTTCGATGGAGCTGCCGCCATGAAAGCGGTTGAAAATGAATACTTCGACCTGATTATACTGGATATAATGCTCCCGGGGCTTGATGGTATATCTGTAACGGAAAACATACGCCTCACCAATGACGAAGTGGCCATCCTTATTTTAAGTGCAAAAAATACAAGCACAGATAAGATATTAGGATTGAAGAAAGGTGCAGATGATTATATGACCAAGCCTTTCAATCTTGAAGAGTTATTGTTGCGGGTACAAAAGTTAATAAGCAAGAATAAAAAGATCCAGGATAAATCAAGCGTAGGTGATACTTACAGCTTCGGTGGGCATACCATTGATTTTAAGGCGCAACAGGCTAAAACAGCGGGCGGAGAAAACATTGAATTGAGCAAAAAAGAAGTAATGCTCTTAAAGTTGTTGATCGAAAATAAAAATGATGTGGTGCCCCGTGAAAAAATTCTGCAGTCTGTATGGGGCTATAATGTTTATCCTACCACACGAACCATTGATAACTTTATTCTCAGCTTCCGTAAATATTTTGAAGAGGACAGCCGCAATCCAAAGTACTTTCATTCTGTGAGAGGGGTTGGGTATAAGTATGCGGAGTGATGATCAAAGGACAACACTATAAGTGTTCGGAACATTGTAACAAACGACTAATGCCTTCTGCTGATGCTTTTAATTTGGAGGTTCTCTCTTAGTGGAAAAGATGAATAAATAATGGCATTTTCCTATCATTTCGCCGAAGGAGAAATCTGCCGGAGGCAATGATCTTACTAAAATTTCTCTTTTCCACTTTTTGTCTTGAAACAAAAAGTGGAGCAAAAAATTCAAGGACAACACGAATGGCTCCGCCCGTTTGTCCGGCCAACGCACAGCAACACTCTAATGGGTTGACCATTGCTAACCTACTCAACTTTCTTTTAGTTGCATCAGTTTCTAAAAAATTAAGAGAGGATAAAAGAGCAGACTTCTGCTATAAACAAATACTGCAAGCGCTGTATTCCGCTACTCTTTTGCTACAGCAATAAGAATCATTAAACTAATGCGGAATAAGGCGCAGCATCTTTCCCTTATCTCTTTTGCAACAATCATTAATAGGTATAAGTGAAAACAAAAAAGACAACTGCATAAGCTGGCCTTTCGGTGTGCTGTTCCCGCTCCTTGAGAGAGGGCCAGGGTGAGGCATCAGCTAAATCGTTTATAATCCCGGTGCAGACAATTGTTCCATAGCATTACCGAACGATGAACCGAGCGTGGCAACAGAAGCTTAATAGTAGCACTACAGCCTGCTTAATAAACATTATTTTTGCCCGCTATGGAAAAAGTAAGAGTAAGGTTTGCACCCAGCCCAACAGGTGGTTTGCATATAGGCGGTATTCGCACGGTGTTGTACAATTATTTATTTGCAAAACAACATGGAGGTGAGTTTATCCTTCGGATAGAAGATACTGACCAAAGCAGGTTTGTACCTGGGGCCGAAGAATATATTTTTGAAACCCTTAAATGGTGTGGTCTTCAGCCTGATGAAAGTCCGGCACACGGTGGCCCTTTCGCACCTTATCGCCAAAGCGAAAGAAAAAGTATTTATAAAAAGTATGCAGAGGAATTAATACAAAAAGGGTTTGCTTATTATGCTTTTGATACTACGGCAGATATTGACAGCATGCGAAACCGGCTACGCACTGCAGAAAACCCCAACCCTCAATATGACCGTACCATCCGCAATGCGATGCGTAATTCATTAACGCTTTCTGCTGATGAAGTAAATACCTTACTAGGCAGCAACACACCTTACGTAGTGCGTATAAAAATGCCTGAAAATGAAACGGTAAGCTTTACAGATATGATTCGTGGCACTGTAAGTTTCGAAACATCACTGGTAGATGATAAGGTGTTACTGAAAGCTGATGGCATGCCCACCTATCACCTTGCAGTAGTGGTAGACGACCATTTAATGAAAATTACCCACGCTTTTCGTGGAGAAGAATGGTTGCCCAGTGCGCCTGTGCATATACTGCTCTGGCGTTATTTATTTGGGGAAGAAGCCATGCCAGAGTGGGCACATCTTCCACTTATATTGGGGCCAAGTGGCAAATTGAGTAAAAGGGATGGTGCAAAATATGGCTTCCCTGTTTTTGGTGCCAATTGGACTGATCGTAAAACAGGTGAGTTGATCGAAGGCTTTCGGGAGAAAGGATTTTTGCCCGGGGCATTTATTAATATGCTCGCTATGGTGGGATGGAACGATGGTACAGAACAGGAAATATTTTCGCTGGAAGAGTTAGTACAAAAGTTTTCTATTGAAAAAGTGCACAAAGGAGGTGCGAAGTTCGATTACGAAAAGGCTAAATGGTTCAACCATGAATGGATAAAGAAAGTTGAAGCTTCACATTACAAGGAACTAGTAAAACAGGTATTTATTGATAGGGGACTTACAATAGCCGACGATGTTTATTTTGAACAAGTGCTGAATATGGTGAAAGACCGATGCACGCTGCTAACAGATTTTTATGAGCATAGCTTCTTCTTTTTTAAATCCCCGGAACAATGGGATACGGCCCCTGTCAAAGCAAAATGGAATGATAGCAAAAGGGCCTTCTTTGTGCTTTTTGCAGGAAATATAAACAGTATTAGTGATTGGACCGCTTCTTCAATTGAAGCCCTGTTTAAAAAACTTGCGGAACAAGCCAGCATCAAACCCGGGGAGCTTCAACTGCCATTACGGATTATGTTAGTAGGTGGTAAGTTTGGCCCCCCGGTTTTTGATATTGCAGTCGTGCTGGGTAAAGAAGAAACAGCACAAAGAATACATTCAGCGTTGCCTTCCATGCTAAATGATATTTCCGAATAGGGAGTTGTGGTATTATAATGTTCCTTAAACATTATCATTGAACATGATTCACAAGCCGGACTGTAATCATCGCTGAGCCGGGTAACTTATATTTTGAATTACTTTTACTGAACAACGTTCTCTGAACATGAACAGACCTATACGAATATTAGTAGCTAAGGTTGGTTTAGACGGTCATGACCGCGGTGCTAAGGTAATTGCTACTGCCTTGCGTGATGCCGGTATGGAGGTGATTTATACGGGTCTGCGCCAAACGCCTGAAATGGTAGTAAATGCTGCCTTGCAGGAGGATGTTGATGCTATTGGCATTTCTATTTTATCAGGTGCTCACATGACTGTTTTTCCAAAAGTTTTGGCATTAATGAAAGAAAAAGGAATGGATGATGTATTGGTTACAGGTGGGGGCATTATTCCAGATGGCGATATGAAAGAACTTCAAAAACTCGGAGCAGGAAAATTATTTGCTCCAGGCACCCCTACTTCAGAAATTGCTGTTTATGTAAAAGACTGGGTGAAAGAACACCGTAGTTTTTAGCGCACTATTTTTAATTGATCCATCATGTACAAGACTTTACAAAATGTATTGGAAGACAATATCCTTATCATTACGATCAATCGTCCTGATAAATTAAATGCGCTTAACCGTGATGTATTTACTGACCTCGATGCTGTAATCACAGAAATAGAAGAAAGCCAAAACATTAAAGCAGCCATCATCACGGGTGCGGGGCAAAAAGCATTTGTTGCAGGGGCTGACATTAGCGAGTTTGCCGGGCTGATTAGCGAACAAGGAATGGATCTGGCTAAAAGAGGCCAGGATATTTTTGCACGAATTGAAAATAGCGGTAAGCCAATTATTGCTGCAGTAAATGGCTTTGCCTTAGGTGGTGGTTGCGAGCTGGCAATGGCTTGCCATTTTAGAGTGGCAAGTGATAATGCAAAATTTGGGCAGCCCGAAGTAAATCTTGGATTGATACCAGGCTATGGTGGCACACAACGTTTGGTACAGCTGATTGGTAAGGGCAGGGCGCTTGAATTGTTATTATCAGGAACCATGATTGATGCAGCAACTGCTTTGCAATATGGTTTGGTAAACTATGTAGTATCTCAGGAGGAATTGTTGGATAAAACAAAAAACATTGTGCAGAATATTATTACAAAAGCACCTTTAGCAATTAGCCGTTGTATAAAAGCTGCCAATGCAGTATTTGATTCTTCTAAAGATGGTTACCAGGTAGAGATAGAAGGCTTTGGCGACTGCTTTGAAACAGAAGATATGAAAGAAGGAACTGCTGCATTTTTAGAAAAGAGGAAGCCCGTCTTTAAGGGAAAATAGCGAGGTAATCTATTATCACAACCCTAAGTATTTGAAGACCTACCAGCAACATTTTGGATGCTTAATTCAAATGCCATTCAGCGGTAGTACGATGTGATATCATTTGCCATATTTTTTGTCGCCTGTTAAATACACGAACATAGCGTAATGCATAAATGGTTTCAGTGGGATTAGCTTTTATGCGTACGGTAAGTTTACCGCTAACGATAGCTATATCACCATGAAGTTCAACTACCGTAGAATCATGTTCCCTTGCATTATACCGAACTGAGGTATCTGCAATAGTTTTAAGCCAGCTTTTTTTCGTGTCAACAAGCCCGGTACCATGGGTAAATACAAAGTCATCTGCATAATGCTTCTGAAGGATGACAAAGTTTTTATTAACAACGCATTGATCAATAAGTCTGTTAATAGAATCAACACTATTTCTTACGGCAACATTGGTGGGTCGTTGTGCAGCCGCATAAATGCTTGATAAAGTAATCAGCGATATAAAAAGAATTGCTTTCACTTTATGAAGTTAAAAAATCAGCCGTTATTTTCTTTAAACATGCGGATGGTTTTTACAAATCGTCCCATGTAGTATTTATTAAGCGGCGTAATGGTTACGCTATGTTGCTTGCCTGAAGTAGAATGTATAAATCTTACGGAGTCTGTATTGCCTAAAATTATGCCCATGTGTCCTACAAAACGTTCGCTGCTGTCGGTTCCTGTGAATAAAATAAGATCACCTCTTTTACAGTTAGCTACCGGAATTTCCTGTCCCACATTGGTAAAATCAATAGAAGAGCGGGGAACCGAAATGCCGAAATGATTAAATACATAAGTAATAAAACCAGAACAGTCGAAGCCCCGTTGTGGATCAGTAGACCCATATAAATAAGGAATACCTACCAGGGTTTCTGCAAAAGAAACCAGCTCGTTTGGGTCAACATTTTTTGTTTTTACTACACTGGCTGCAATGGAAGGAAGAGTATCCTTATTAACAGTATTATCGGTTCTGTTATGAATGATACTGTCCCTTTTTGTTAGACTGGTATAAGCAAAAGAAGAATCAGCGGAGAGAGCAGAAGTATCAGTGGTTGCTATCATTCCTTCATCACTATGCGCTGGCGAAAAATTACAGGCACTAATAGCGATGATAAGATTTAAGGTAATATATTTCAACATAACTAATTATTCTACCAAACTACCGTGCAAATTTGGAGCTAACTTTGCCCCCCAAATTAACCAATATGGATTTTAGAATAGAAAAAGACACACTGGGAGAAGTTAAAGTTCCCATTGACGCTATGTACGGCGCTCAAACCCAGCGAAGCATTGACAATTTTAAGATCGCCCAGGATATCAATAAGATGCCTAAGGAAATTATTAAGGCCTTTGCCTATCTGAAGAAAGCATCAGCCCTTACTAACCACGAAGCCGGTATATTATCCAAAGAAAAATCAGATTTAATAGGCAAGGTTTGCGATGAAATACTCGAAGGTAAATTAGATAATGCTTTTCCATTGGTTGTATGGCAAACGGGCAGTGGTACGCAAAGCAATATGAATGTTAATGAAGTAATTGCATACCGGGGTCATGTATTAAATGGGGGCCATCTTACAGATAAAGAAAAGGTATTGCACCCGAATGATGATGTAAATAAATCCCAGTCATCCAACGATACTTTTCCCACCGCCATGCACATTGCTGCTTATAAAATGCTGGCCGAAATCACTATACCAGGTATTGAAAAACTGCGTGATACACTTGCTGAAAAGAGCAGGCAATATATGAATGTAGTAAAGATTGGCCGCACCCATTTTATGGATGCTACACCGCTTACAGTGGGCCAGGAGTTTAGTGGCTATGTCTCGCAGCTCAATCATGGATTAAAAGCTATAAAAAATACCTTAGCTCATTTGTCTGAATTAGCATTAGGTGGCACTGCTGTAGGCACTGGCATCAACACACCAGAAAATTATTCTGAAAATGTGGCAAGGCATATTGCACAATTAACAGGCTTGCCATTTATTACGGCTGAAAATAAATTTGAATCGCTGGCTGCACACGATGCTATTGTAGAAAGCCATGGTTCATTGAAAACAGTAGCCGTTAGTTTAATGAAGATTGCCAATGATATTCGTATGTTATCATCTGGTCCACGCTCAGGCATTGGTGAAATATTTATACCGGATAATGAGCCGGGCTCTTCTATCATGCCGGGTAAAGTAAACCCGACACAATGCGAGGCTTTAACGATGATTGCAGCACAGGTTATGGGCAACGATGTTTCTATAAGCATTGGTGGTTCGATGGGACATTTTGAATTAAATGTATTCAAGCCAATGATGATCTATAATTTTCTGCATAGTGCCCGCTTGATAGGAGAAGGCTGCGTAAGCTTTAATGATAAATGCGCTATTGGCCTTGAACCTATAGAAGCCAATATAAAAAAGCATGTAGATAATTCACTGATGCTTGTTACTTCTTTAAATACAAAAATTGGTTATTATAAATCTGCAGAAATTGCACAAAAAGCACATAAAGAAGGAACAACATTGAAAGAGATGGCTGTTAAACTTGGCTATGTTACAGCAGAAGAATTTGATGAATGGGTGGTGCCTGCAAATATGGTGGGTAAGCTGAATTAAGGTGTTGACGAAAGAAGATGCCTTCTTTTTTTTCATCTATGTTTTTATTGATATCAATATTGTATTTCCATCTCAAGTTTTTGATGTGGCTTCCTACTCTTTACGCAATTATTTTTAGGAAAGATGCCGCTCAAAGCCCGGCACGACAAAGCAAGAGTTTATGCAGAAAGGATATTATTTTAATAATAACCGCCAGGCTTTAATCATCATAGGACTTTTCAAACTATAAACCGTCATTGCGAGGCACGAAGCAATCTCTTTTTTTGTCACAGTTGAATAGAAGTGAAGGAGATTGCTTCGTGCCTCGCAATGACGAGCCTGGAACTTCCTGACTTCGACACTTTTATATTCCTTAAAACATAAGGTATTCATAATCAAATTTCTACTTTAACAAAAAGTGCTCATTTTGGGTGTCCCAGCCTTGCTTTTGTAGCTTTATCCATGTTTGTTCGCAAGAACAAAAACAAGAGTGGCATTATTAGTGTTCAGGTTATTGATAAGAGTTCTGGTAAGTATAAATTAATCCTCACGATAGGTAGCAGCACTGACCAATCAGATATTCAAAAGTTAGTTAACCAGGGTAACCAATGGATAAAGGATCATGCAGGCGTTTTGGAATTAGACTTTTGCGATGAGGTAAGAACTGCTCATCAAATTCTTGATGGTATTGAGAAACTTACGGTTAAGGGCACTGAACTTTTATTGGGTAAGTTATTTTCAGAAATAGGTTTTAGTATCATTAAGGATGAGCTGTTTGGACAATTGGTAATTGCGAGGCTCTGTTATCCTACAAGTAAGTTAGGCACTACCGGTTATTTGTATAAGTACCAAGACATACAGGTAGATGTACAGACAGTATACCGATACCTGGACAAGCTTTATAATAAGCAAAAAGAACTGGTACAAAACATAAGTTACCAGCATACCCTTAAGATACTTAACAATAAAATCAGCATAGTATTCTATGATGTCACTACTTTATATTTCGAAGTAGATAACGAAGATGAGCTTCGCAAAACAGGTTTTTCAAAAAAAGGAAAACATCAACATCCGCAAATAGTTTTAGGCTTACTGGTTAGTGTTGATGGCTATCCCTTAGCCTATGAAATTTTTGAAGGAAACAAGTTTGAAGGCTATACAATGTTACCTGTTATAGACACCTTTAAAAAGAAATACAACCTCGATAAACTGGTAATTATAGCGGACAGTGGATTACTATCAAACGATAATATTACTGAACTGCAAACCAAAGGTTACGAGTACATTTTGGGTGCAAGAATCAAGAATGAAAGACAGGACATCAAAAGCAAGATATTAGAACTTAAGCTGGGTAATGGTGAAAGTGAAATTATACACAAGGATAACACGACAAGGCTAATAATAAGCTTCTCTGAAGCAAGGGCAGGAAAGGATGAGGCAAACCGTAAGAAGGGATTGAAGAAGTTGGAGAAGCAGGTTAATAACGGCAAACTTACCAAGGCCAGCATCAGCAACAGAGGCTATAACAAGTATCTAAAATTAGAAGGCTCATTAAACGTTTCTATCGATGAAGAGAAAATAAAATCAGCAGGTAAATGGGATGGATTAAAAGGATATTTAACCAACACAACACTTAGCAAAGAGTTGATAATAGACAACTACAGCCAGCTATGGAAGATTGAAAAGCTTTCAGAATAACCAAGACTGATTTAAAAATCAGACCTATCTATCACTTCAAGTCCAGAAGAATAGAAGCCCATATTTGTATATCATTTACGGCTTATAAAATATATAAAGAGCTTGAACGCCAACTAAAGGAAAAGAAATCACCCTTGAGCGCCGAAAAGGCTATAGACATTGACAAAACCATTTACAGCATAAGCCTCACAACTCCAACCACAAAAGAAAAAGTAACAAAAACCTTAATACTAAACGATGAACAGAAAAATTTAATGGCACTACTTAACCTCTAATTTTAGGTGTCCCAGCGACGAAGTCAGGAGCAATCTCTTTTTTTGTCACAGTTGAATAGAAGTGAAGGAGATTGCTTCGTGCCTCGCAATGACGAGCCTGGAACTTTCTCCATTTCTTATATGCCTCAGGCAATGAATGCCGGGTTTTTTAATAACGCCACTCGCACTGTCATGCCGGGCTTTGACCCGGCATCTTTCTCTCCACGCAAAGGCATACTTTAGCAAGGATATTATGAAGTTGAACTAAAAGCTTTAAAAGTATGTTGCAGAAAAAAGCAGCCAGTTCTGGCTGCTTCATACTTTGAAATTTGTTATCATTTAATCGGTTTCATTACTGCTTCACTATTTTATCAATCATCTGTACACGATTACGTTCATCAGCAATTCTAATTGTATAAACGCCTCTGGCTAATCCTTGCAAATTAACCTCCGCTGATCCTCTAGCTGCTCTTACTGATCTCAGGCGGCGCCCGTTCATATCAAACACCTGAATGGTATACAACATAGATCGTCCGTTAAGTAAAACGGTCACTTTATTAGTAGCAGGATTAGGGAAAACGTTAAATGAAGATATTGTTTGTTCCTGCGCAACAAAAGATGGAGCCATGCGGGAAGCAGGAGTGGAGGCACCAGCATAAGTAAACTCCATAATTTTGCCCGCATTTGCTGGCGTTGGAGCACCTGATTTTGTATTGAAGCCGCCGGAAGGTCCGGAACTTGAACCAACAAGTTCACACGCTACATAAATTTTCAATCCATCAGGTGAAATGGCTAGATCTCTAAACCTGCCAAGTCCTGCAAAGTACACTGCTGTATCAACACCATTGGCCAACGGTGTAATACCAGTGCCTGCACTGTCTAATTGCACACGATAAACCCGGCCTGCCTTAAGGCAGGAAACTAATAACGAATTTTTCCAGCCGGGTATGGCGGTTGACGTATACGTTTCAATGCTGGATGGGGCCACTGTATTAAAAGTAAAGGCATCTGTATTATTGTAAAAGCTATTTATTTCTGATGCCGTTGATGTAAACATCGTAAAGATGGGATTAACGTAATTTGGCGTGGCCGGACAAAATGCGCCTTCATTAACAGGGGTGTACCCACCTAGTTTTTTACCATCGTAATTACCATCGCAATACCCTGATACCTGGTTCCATCCATAATTGCCACCCGCAGCAATGCGATTTACTTCATCATCCGATTTGTCTCCATGTTCGGAGCTATACAAAAAATTATTTTCATTAATAACTGCCCAGTCCAGCCCCTGTGCATTTCTATGTCCTAATGTATATACATAGTCGCTGGGTGTTACAGCACCAGTGGTGTAAAACGGATTATCGTTTGGCACCCATGCTTCTTTACCCGCACCTCCATCCGGTTCTGTATTTAACCGAAGCACTTTCCCTTCCAGGGAATTTGGATTTAGGGCATTATTAGGCCTGTTTGTATTATTGAATTGTCCGGCTCCCATGTCACCAACAGTATAGTATAGTTTATTATCAGGGCCAATTTTAAGTCTGCCGGAATTATGATCATTACTTCCTGGAATGCTGTCTAAAATAATCACAGGGTTTGAGAGGGTGCTGCCGCTGTAATTATAGCGAACAATTTTTGAGTAATAATAACAGGGTGAAGAACTGGAACAACCTGCAGAAATTACATAGTTGTAAACATAGGCAATATAGACCCATGGTTTTGCTTTGCGAATTGCGGCATCGGAGGAGTACAAAGCAGGGTGGAGTGCTAATCCCATCAAACCGCCCTGTGGATACTGTGCAGGTTTTACCCTTCTCGGTTTATTGCCTCCGCCGGTCTCAGAAAAATTAATGGAATTATCCCCTGTAGTACCCAACAAGTTTAACAACACAGTTTTGGATCCATTGGCAACGTTGATACGCGATACGAGGTAGGCTTTGTTCTCTGTCACCCATAGAGAGTCGTTGGGTCCATAAGTAATTTCCCATGCAGCATTCAATGTATAGCTGGTATTAACGGCTCTTTGACTAAATCGTTCATTTTGTGCATTGGATGCAGAAGCAAGAAGGATCAGGATGAAATTTGTAAATAAATGTAATCTCATATCATTGTTTTGGCTTGGCCAAAAATAATATGAAAACGTCTTCAACAATTTTTTATCGTTGGTATGATTTAAATCATCGTTGAAATTTTAGTTTTCATCATAAGCCAATGACTACCTCACAAACTTGTTATTTTATTAGTTGTTCATTGGATAACATCATGAAATAAAAAACGCCATCAAAAATAAATTGATGGCGTTGTAAAGATGTATCGAACTGGAGCTACATAAGATAAAACTATTTAGCTTTTACTACTTTAGTGGCAGTAAGCACTTTATTATCGCTTCCCTTCACCTGAACTAAATAAGTTTGACGAGCCCATGCTTTTGTATCAATGGATATATTAGTTACGCCTTGCCTTACCGATTTGATGCTTGTATAAATAATACGGCCCTGCATATCCGTTATTTGTATCTGAACATTGTCCGGCCTGGTCATTGACATTTGCATGTTAAGCACATTGTTGATAGGGTTCGGATATAATACCAGTGAGGTCTGCGCATCAATGCTAACATTTATAATATTACTGGTAACAATGTGGCCATCTTTATCAACCATTTTTAACCTGTAATAAACAATATCAGATGCTTGTTTTTTTACCTCATAATCACTGTAGGTATATTTGATGGCAGTAGAACTATTGCCTGAAGCTGAAACGGTGCCTATTTTTTCAAAGCTTCTTGAATCAGTGCTTCTTTCAATATTAAAATGCGAACTATTTTGTTCGTTGTCAGTTTCCCATTCCAATACTGTTGCATTATCCTTCAACTCTCCTTTAAAACTTATAAGCTCAATTGGCAACACCGTCATCGTAGGATCGCCAAAGTAAAATGATGAGAAGGAACTAATATCTGCCTGCAGTACATATCCTCCCGTTGTATTGCCTGCATGTGTAACAGCATAAGAAGGAATAATGGTGGCAGTAGATCCAGTTAAAGCCGCAGGTGAGGCATCGGTATTTTTAAGCACTTTAATGCTGCTGATTGAGCTTACATTACTGCCTGCACCTACTGAGTTTGTAGCCCCAATAAGTGATGTGAGTTCTGAAGAAGTGATATAAAACCTGACATTTACTGTAGACGTTGGCTGGTTTTGCGGGGTGATAGTGATACTGCGGTTTAGGTATAAACGTTTTGCAGCATCTTCTCTTACAGTGCCCGAATGATTGTAAAAAGAGGAAGTGATTGTGCCAAGGTTATTACCATTGGCCTTTATCTCCGCAATGATGTTTCCATCGGGCCCTGTAATAGGAACCCAAAGTGTATTATTAGTTGCATCTATCGTGGTAGCAGTACCGGCTGTAACGGTGTTGGCAGTAGTAGTAGATATATCAATGGATGCCGGTATTGTACTTCTGTTAGTGGCGCTGTTATGTGCGTATCCAAGGAAAGTGTACTTCTGTACGCATCCTCCGCAGGCAATAATTGCAGGATTATTTGTGCTTGGTCCTGAAGAGGCGGTTGATTTATCCATTATCACAAATATGTCTTTGCCATCTGGGGCAAAAGCAATATCACGAAAACGGTTTTCACTATCAAAATAGCTCACTGTATCCTGTCCTTCAGTAGCAGAAATGCTATTGCCTGCCGTATTTAATTTTAGGCGCAATAGCCTTCCCCATTTTAATGCTGCAGATACCAAAGAATTTTTCCAGCCTGGTATAAAAGAGTTGGTATAAATATCCAAGCCAGAGGGAGCTTCCGATGGCCATCCCGCATTTGCGCCATTGCCTGAATTGAACTGGTTATATATATATTGCACGGTTCCTGTGGTAGAAGTAGTGCCTTTAGCTGGCGAATAAAACGTAAAAATTGGGTCTTTATAGGTAGAGCCAATGGTTGCTGCATTTGCAGATTCGGAAGTTATAAAAGGCAAACTACCTGTTGATAAACCTGCTTTCGCATCATTGTAATTACCATCAGCGCTATAACCAATAACTAAGGGATGACCATAATTTTTGCCCCGCTCAATAATGTTTATTTCATCATCGCTAAAAGGGCCATGACTTGAGCCGTATATATAATCGGTGCCATTAATGGCAGCATAAGCAAAGCCCTGGTTGTTTCTCATGCCCGTGCTCCATACTGCATTTTGCGATGTGCTATTAAAAGGATTATCATTGGGTATCCATTTATCCAGTGTGCCACCATCGCCATCATCTTCAAGATTGAAACGAAGGATCTTTCCTTCATAAGCGGTAATATTCTGACATTTGCTGGTTCTGTTAAGATTACTAAATTGTCCAGCTCCCATATCACCGGCAGCATAAAATAAATAATTTGTTCCACCAACGGGAGCAATGATCATTCTTTGTGAATTATGATCGCTGCTTCCGGGCAAAGTATCGCATAATGATACAGGGCTTTCTAATAAACCAGTGATGGTATTAAATGTAAAGCGAACTATCCTGTTGGTAAAAAAAACACCGCCATCGCTTGCTGCTGTACTTACGTAGGTATGTATATAAGAGAGATACACATAATTTTTTGGTGTAGTGGCATTAAGGAAATTTGGATGAAGCGCCATTCCAGCTAACCCTCCTTGTGGCGAGCCCTGGCCTGAAAAATTAAATTGCAGGTTAAACGACTGTTCCGCTGCTGGCAGAAAAGGACTGTTTTGTGAAATATCTAATATCGTTGATTTCAGGCCCGTAGCAGGGTTCATTCTATATACTTTATAGCCTCTTGATTCTGTGATCCATAAAAATTTATCCGGGCCATAAAGCACTTCCCATGGGTTGTCGAAAGTATTAGCAGGAGCTAATGTAGTTTGTAAAAAAACTTCGTTCATCCTGCTGCCACCGATATTGCTTAATGTAGTAACTGCTGTTGGTATTGATACGGTTATGCTAAATGCAGAACCAGATGAAACGCCACCAATAGAACCAAAAGTATAAGAATATACTCTGAGGTAGTAGGTGTTGCCTACAGTAAGGCCGGATGCACTAAGGGTTGTATAACCACATGCCATAGAAGAAAGCGAGGCACAGGAACCTGAAAAAAGTTGAAGGTAGGCGCCTGCTGCACTTAAGTTAGAACCCAGGCCGCTCAACGTAGCTGTTACACTTGTAGAAGTAGCCGTAAATTTATACCATACATCATCATCAGGTGTTCCGTAGGCACAACCTGAAGGTATGCTGCTGCTTGCCGTTGCTGCCCATACAGTACCACTGTTGTTTGTAGTTCCGATTGTAAGTGTAACTGCTCCACTGCATTCGTCATTGGCGGGTGGTAGAACAGGTGTTGTATAAGATGCACAGATACTGAATGTCCATTTGTTACTTGGTGTTGATGTTGGTACTGCACTGGTAAAAATTCTTAAATAATATAGTGTAGAAGCAGTAAGCCCGGTTAAACTTAATCCGGCATTAATATCATCACAGCCTAAAGTGTTGGATGACGTTACTGCTGCCATTGTTCTAGCATTAAAGGCTTCTATGAAAGCATTAGTATTATTTAAATTGCTTCCTCCTCCTACCGTTACAGCAATTTGAATTGATGTAACATTTGCTGGAGTAGTAAAAGTGTACCAAACATCGTTGGTTGTTCCAGCACAAGTGCTGGTAGGGCCGTCCGAAGTTGCATTATAAATTGTTTGGCCTGTAGTAGCGCCGCAACTTGTAACAGGCGATATAGCAGTTGCTGCACCCATTGTATTACTTTGGGCACCTGCAGGGTTTGAAACAAAAAACAAAATAGAAAAGACCAAAAGAGCGGCTCGTGCTGTAGCGTGTAACATTGGTTTTATAGGATTTGGACGTAATTGAAAGCGGTAAAAATAAAGTACAAGGCCTTGTTTGCCAATAGCAAAACTGCTTCATTTTATAGGAAGAACTACGAAGATTTACTTATGTAATTTTCCTATTGTAATAAAGGTTTTCTCTTAATATCTTCGCTACTTACTTATTGTTGAGAAGAACCGTATAAATATATCCAAATCCTTGAACAAGCCAAAATCCAATCAATGAGAACCAAGCTTTCCATTCGCTTCTTAGTTATTGCTATTTTGTTTATAACAAATCCCTTATCTGGTTATACTCAAACCGATGAATGCGCTGGCATTACAACCCCCTTGACTTCTTCAACAACTGCCTGTTCCTTTAGTGGAAATGGCACTCATACTTTTGTAGGAGCAACTCCTAGTATCGTACCTGCGGGGGGCTGTGCTGTAGCAGGAACTCACCGGGATATTTGGTTTTCATTTGTGGCAGTGAGTAGTACACATTCTGTAACCCTGGGAAATATTGGAGGTAGTATAACCAGTCCGCAATTGCAATTGTATGGTGGGAGTTGTGCGGCCCTGGTTTCAATCCAATGTAGTGCTCTTCCACTTGCAAACCCTAGCTTAACCCAAACAGGTTTAACAGTAGGAAGTACATATTACATACGCGTATCACACATGGGCGGTGCCCTGTCGGGTGGAGGCCCATCAAATAGATTAGATATTTGCCTTACGCACCCTCAACCACCGCCAGCTAATGACGAATGCAGTGGAGCAATCTCATTAACTGCTAACGTATCATGCTCTAATACAACCGGCACTTTAATTAGTGCTACAGCCAGCGCAAGCATACCCACAGGCTGTGCAGGAATTGGCACCCATTATGATGTATGGTATTCGTTTACTGCTGCACAAACTTATGAGTTGATTTCTATAAGCGGCCGGGGAACAAACTTTACAAATCCTGAAATACAATTATTTAGTGGCACATGCGGCTCGCTCACTTCTATTGCTTGCGGTACTACATCAATGTATGGCACAAGCTTAATAGTAGGCAGCACTTATTATGTGCGTGTATCAAACGTTGGCGCTGCAATTAGCAGCAATGGCGGATTTTCTATTTGCGTATACCACCCCGCAGCTTCTGGTATAGAGTATGGCCGTAGTTATATTAATGTTACCAGAGGCGCTACCGGCGGCACAGTAAGCCCCGGCGACACTTTGGAAATGAGGGCTACTTTTGTTATTACCGGCACCGGAAGTGCTGCTGATAGCCTGGCTTTTTATGATACTTTATATAATACCAAAGGATTAAGATTGGTGCCGGGCAGCATTGCTTTACGTACCAATGAGGGCAAAGTTTATCGGCAGGACAGTCCTGTAAAAACTCCTTTTTCGGATGCCTTTGATACGGATCCAGGCTGGCGTTATCAAAACGGGCTGGATACTATTGTTCGAATCAATTTTGGTACAGGCGCTTCCAACTTTGCACGCGGAGCCTTAACTGAAGCCTCAAGGCCAAGAGCAGGGGGTGGGTGTATTATTATGGCCACTTACAGAGTAGTTGTTTATGCCGGGTATAACTCTCTCATAAATTTTAAGACAGGAAGCCTTAGTTACAGAGATGTATCAACAGGCATATATATAGCCGCAAACTTTGCACCCAATAACTTAATCGTTTATCAAAGTCCGGGACTTTGTCCCAATGCCGTTTCACCCACCAACGCAATAGGTATCGAAAGCAATGGAACTTTTGGAGCACCGTCAGGTTCTGCGCCCTGGGCTCAAAATCGTAGTGCTTCACCTCAAACTACATATACATACACAACTATATCAACTACGTCACAGCCCGGAGATTCTTATTATTCAATTGTGAACAATACGGCACGTACACCTACAACAGTTACAACGTATGCAAAGCCTGAAGCACCTACTACGTACCGCGTATATGGGCTGTTTGATATTAGCGGTGACCATACAGGGGCCAGCAATACCGCACTTGGAAATAGTCCGTGTAATTTAAATCAGCCCATTAGCGCCACCAACCCTTGTGGCTATATGCTTGTGATAAATTCATCTTACAAGCCAGATACGGCCTTCACTTATGCAGTAACTAATCTCTGCCCGAACACTTATTACGAAATGGCAGCCTGGTTTAAAAATATTTGCTCAAAGTGCGGAGTAGATTCAATGGGGACTCAATCAATTAATGCGGGTTATGTACCCTCTGCAACAGGAGACTCATCTGGTGTAAGGCCAAACGTGGCATTTGATGTGGATGGAATAGATTATTATACTACCGGGGACATCAGGCACTCGGGCACTCCGGGCACCGCCTCTGATGCCGGCAACCTGTGGGTGAAAAGAGGCTTTACCTACCTTACCGGGCCTGCACAAACCTCGCTTACATTAACTTTAAGAAACAATGCACCTGGTGGCGGAGGGAACGACTGGATGTTGGATGATATAGCTGTCGCTACCTGCACTCCGAATCTTGCGTTCACCCCTTCCACAACGCCTCCCAGTTGTAGTGGTAATCCGCTTACCATTGGAGGTACTGTAACCTCTTACTTTAATAACTATACAAATTACAAATGGCAAAAGAGCACCGATGGTGGTGTGAACTGGATTAATGGGCCTAACGATGCTAATACAACCGGAGTGGGCTCACCAACCCTTAATGGCAGCGGCCAGTATGTATATACTGTAAGTTATCAGACGCAAACGCTGAACCTTTCTGATAATGGTATAAAATTCAGATTGGTAACTGCTACTACAAACTCTAACCTGGCTTCGTCAAGTTGTGCACTTTCCGGAGGCATAGATGAAATTGTAATACCTAATATTGGCACCTGCCCTATTTTAGGCATAAACTTTATTTCATTTAATGGAAAAATTGAAAATGGGACATCCGTATTAAATTGGACAACCAATACTGAAAACAATATAGTAAGCTATCTGGTAGAGAAGAGCGTTAACGGAAACCCGTTTTCCCCTGTTGCAACAGTGCCGGGGCATAATATATCTAACAACTCCATTAATTCTTACTCATGGTCTGAGCCATATATTCAAGGACAAAAATTACTTTATAGGGTTAAGCTAATAACTGCCAGGGAAGGAAAAACTTCTAAAATTATTCTCCTGAACGATAATCAAAAGCAAACGGAAATTATATCTGTAGTAAACCCTTTTACAAGTAACCTGGTAATAGATATACAATCTTTCCAGGCGGGCAATGTAAAGATTGAAGTTATAGACAACAATGGAAATATTACCGGACATCAAAGTTTTACAGTTGGCGCCGGTAGCAATAAACTTCAGATGAACAAAGCGGCTAACTTACCTGCAGGTTTATACACGTTAAGAATTCGCACACAGGAGGGCATCACTATAAAGAAAGTTCTGAAATTATAAAAGGTGTTGCAAACAGTATGAAACAGCAAGCGCTGAAAGTACAACAAACTATTAAGCTGATAGCTAAACATAAACACACTCTGGCCGCCATACCGGCCTTGAGCCGGTATCCTTCTCTAAAAATTGCGTAAGAAAAGGATGCAGGGTACAGCACACTATCACGGTGAGATAGGCATTGAATTGTTTAAACTAATGTATAACGTGATTGAAACCGCACCTTAAGCAAAGGCAGGAGTAAATTCAGGAGGCCTGGAAACCTTTTCCATTTCGTCTTTTACAAACAACATCAGTTCGCTTATATAATCAGGTGAGAAATCAAACTTTAAACCTGCTGCTTCAAATAGTTCAGGAAGGGTTCTGGTGCCTCCTAATTTTAAAGCATTCATATAGTTTTGTACTGCTTTGTTCTTGTCCTCTTTATACTGCTTCCATAAGCCTATAGCCCCGAGTTGCGCAATACCATATTCAATATAATAGAATGGCACTTCAAATAAATGCAATTGCCTTTGCCATGAAAAGCGGCGATATTCTTCAAGTCCGGAAACATCCATTGCTATTGATGTAAACTCGTTCATAATACTACGCCAGTTTTCAGCTCTTTCTTCCAGCGTATGGTCAGGGTGCTCGTACAACCAATGTTGAAAACGGTCTATGGTTGCAATCCAGGGGAAAATGGTAAGCACTCTTTCCAACTGGTGTTCTTTTGCACGACGGAGATCATCTTCATTATCAAAAAATACATCCCAGTAATCCATACTAAAAAGCTCCATGGTCATGCTGGCAACTTCTGCTATCTCCATGGGGTATTCTTTAAAAGCAGTTAAAGAAAGCGGGTGTGCCAAAAATGAATGAATGGCATGGCCGCCTTCATGCACCATTGTTGTAAGATCATGCATCTGCCCTGCTGCATTCATAAAAATAAAGGGTGCTCCGGTTTCCGGAAGCGGACAGTTATATCCGCCCGGCGCTTTTCCCTTCCTGCTATCAAGGTCAAGGCGTCCCATCTCTTTCATTTTGATTAGACAGTCTGCAAAAAAAGGATTCATTCGTTGAAAACATTCAATCGTTTTCAAGGTAAGTTCTTCGCCCGTTTTAAAAGGCGTTAATGGCTTTATCCCCTCGGGTTCCGCTTCCATATCCCATGGACGTAAAGCATCTAATCCCAGTCGTTGCCTTTTCCTGTCGTAAATGAAATCTACCAACGGCACCACATGTGTTTTGATAGCTTCATGAAATTGAAAACATTCTTCTTTTGTATAATCAAACCGGCCAAGATCGGCAAACTTATAATCGCGATAATTTGTAAAGCCCGTATTTAATGCTACCTGGTGACGCTTTTGAAGAAGCTTTGTAAAAAGGTCATTTAGTTGATCTTTATCCTGAAGGCGGCGATCCTGAATTTTCCGGTATACTTCTTCTCTTATCTGGCGATTAGAACTTTCTAAAAATTTAGCGGCTTGCTGGAGCGTATACTCTTTACCTTCTACCTCTATAGTCATCTTGCCAGAGATAGCACCAAACTGCTGCGCCATCACCGAAATCTCCGCCTGCAAAGGAATATTTTCAGTTCGAAAAAGATCAATGCTTTTTTTTACGCTTCGCAGGTAAGTAAAAAACTCTTTCCCATCTAATGCTTGTGTAAAGGGATTTTCAATGAGCTTTTTATTCAGCTTATCCGCATAAGGCTGAATTTTAGGTTGTACTTCCAAAACAAAAAACTCAAAAGCTTTTTCCAACTCTTTGTTTTCAGTATCGCAGGTCATGCGTATTTGCCGCCATGCAGCATCTTCGCCAACAACAGCTTCAAGTTCACTCATGTCTTTTAACCATACCTGCAGGTCATTAACTGAACTAATAGGCCTGTCTAATAACTCCAGAAAATAAGGCTCAAGGGCTGGCCAATCAGTAACTATAAAATTTTCCGGTAAAAATGAACGGGGTATGTTGGCTATTGATGCTGTGTATTCCATAGTGAGAGAGTGAATGGGCATGGTGAATGAGGACTGTGAATGGGCAATTGGCAATGAGCAATAAGAGATCAGCAATCAATAAAAAGTTTCAATCTTGCCTATTGCTTATTGTACATTGCCTATTGTAATTGCCTACTTCTTTTCTTCAGTCTTTTTTTTCCTTGTTTTCTTTTCTTGTGGCGCTTCTTCAACTATGGCTTCTTCCACAACAGCTGTTTCCGTTGCTACAGTTACAGGTTCAGAAACGTTTTCCAATTCTATACTACTTTCCTCCTCTTCTGCTCTTTCCGTTAATTTTATTTCAACGCCGTTCTTTTGAAGCACTTCAAACCACTTCACCATTTTTTTCAAATCGCTGCTGTATACTCTTTCAAAGTCTACATCAGGATATACTTTTTCAAAATATGCTTTCAATGCTTTATTGTCTTTTACATCAGGCAAGGTTTCACTGCTTTCTTTCATTGCTTTTAAGACATCAGCAAGGTTTGCATTATCGCCAACAGTATAAACTTCAATGCTTTCAAGATGTGATAAATTATGCACACGCGATGCTACAAACTTTGTGGTTTGGTCCTCTAATGAACGAACCAGTGCGCCGTCATTTTTACTACTAATAATTTCAAACAATCCTGGCAGGCCTGTTACGGCTACAATTCTGTTATACTCCATACTCATTATTTTGGGACGTGCAAGATACAACTGAGAAAATTAATGATTAACTGATTCATTTGTTTTTTGTAGCGAATAAATAAACTGAGAAAGAAAAATGATCCCATAAGATTTATTAATGTTCGTTAGCATTAATTAACCCCTTTAATTTCTTACTGGGTGTTTTGGGTTCCACTTTTGATAAAGAATTGTAAGGCATGAAAAATAGAATAGCAATAATAATAATCTTAAGCATAGTTGGCTTTTATGCCAACGCCCAAAATTTTACTATGAAGGGGCGTTTGCAGGATCAGGAAAGTAAAAAGGCAGTACAGGGCGCCACTGTTATATTAGAAGTGTTTCAGACAGTATTTTTTCGTTGAACAGTTTTACTGATTCGGCAGAAAGATTTCAGTTTACCTCTCTGCAAAAAGATTCATTCAAGATAACTATCAGTTCAGTTGGGTATGAAATATTAAACACGAGTATGAGAATTGATAGTGCCGACCTTGATCTTGGTAACATTATACTACCTAAAACTTCAAAAGAACTGGGAGGTGTAACAGTAATGTAGAGTTTAATGCAAGCCAGTTTAAAGTAAACCTTGACGCCAGCGCCGAAGATTTGGCAAGAAAAGTCCCGGGCATAACTGTTGAAATGGAGAAGTAAAAGCGCAGGGAGAAACCGTACGCAGAGTAACGCTTGACGGCAGGGAATTGTTTGGAGATGATGCTACTGCAGCAGTGTAAAAGCTGCCATTTTATTTATGTTTCCTCTATTTCTTCTAAAACTTTATCAATGCGTCTTTTTAAAGTTTCATAGTCTGTATAGCCTTGCGCCAATAAATAAAATTTAGAATCGGATACCTGCAACAATACACAAGGGAAACCTTTTACCTGGAGTTGTTTCACCAGGGCAATTTCATAATAAGCTTTCTCCCTGTACTCTTCACTATTTAATTTTTTATAAAAATCATCTGCAGGAATATTATACTTTTCTAATAAATGGCGATACGCTTCATCATCGGTTAAATCTCTGCCCTCATAGTTCAAAGCATATTGAATATCGCTTGCTATATAGATAGCTTGTTCGGGATTATATTCTTTAAAAACGCACAAAGCAACAGCAGCTTTTATAGAATCGGGAAACCAATCTGTTTCATCAGGATGAAACACATGCCATAAAAATGGTTCGCCAAATTGCACGCCTGTTAATTGCTCAACCTGTTTATATGCCGTTTGAATATACTTTGCCATTGGTGCAAAATGTTGTGGTTCTTCAGGCATGATCATTCCTCCAGACAATACATCGAATGATAACTTGTCTTTATACTCTTCAAATATTTGCGTGATTACTTTACTGAAACCATAACACCAGCCACAATAGGCATCGTAGCAGTAAATAACGGCCCCTGTCCCCCGAAGGGGGAACTTAGGTCAACGCTTTCTTTATTGTCTTCAATCATTTATCAATGATTAGTTCGCGGTTAACGAAATAAATTCAAATTATTATCTGCCATCAAGTTTGTTTGCCTTGAAATTATTAATTGTTCCCTGCCAACCTTTTACACCTAAGTTCCCCCTTCGGGGGACAGGGGGCTCCTAGTGTGCCTCCAACCAATTATCTCCTGTTCCTAATTCAGCTATAACAGGTATGCCATTAGGTAATACCATAGCAGATTGCATTGCTTCAATAATAACAGGTTTTATAGCTTCAGCTTCTTCTTTAATTACGTCAAACACCAACTCATCATGTACCTGCAAAATCATTTTAGATTTAAACCCATGCATTTTGAAAGCAGCATGCATCTTAACCATCGCCAGCTTTATCATATCTGCTGCTGTACCTTGTATGGGCGAATTGATAGCATTTCTTTCTGCAAAACCGCGTACCGTAAAGTTGGCTGAATTAATATCTCTTAACCAACGTTTGCGACCCATCACCGTTTGCACATAACCATTCTCTCTGGCAAAATTGATCATATCATCCATGTACTTAGTGATACCCCAAAACTCTTTTTTATAATTATCAATGATGGTCTTTGCTTCTGTGCGGCTAATACCAAGATTAACGGCTAAACCAAAAGCTCCCTGCCCATATACAATACCAAAGTTTACACTCTTTGCCTTATAGCGCATTTCTTTTGTAACCGCTTCTTCATCTACGCCATAAACTTTTGAAGCCGTAGCATTATGTATGTCTTTGTGCTGCCGGAATGCTTCTGACATATTTTCGTCACCACTAATTGCAGCTACAATGCGCAGTTCAATCTGCGAATAATCAGCGCTGATTAAAATATGATTACCATCTCTCGGAATAAATGCTTTTCTAATCTCTCGTCCCCTGTCTGTACGTATGGGAATGTTTTGAAGATTGGGGCAATTGCTTGCCAGTCGCCCTGTTACAGCTACTGCCTGCCCATAAGTAGTATGCACTCTTCCTGTTTTGGGATTAATAAGAAGAGGCAGCGCATCTACGTAAGTTGATTTTAATTTCGTGTACTCCCGGTAAGCCAGGATATCATCAGCAATAGGGTACTCATGGGCCAATTTTGCCAGTATATCCTCACCAGTTGCATATTGACCGCTCTTTGTTTTTTTTGCTTTTGGATCAAGTTTTAATTTTTCAAAAAGCACTTCCCCCAGTTGTTTTGGCGAGCTAAGATTAAAACGAACACCGGCAGTTTCATACACTTTTTCTTCATGCACTTTAGCTTCTACATCCAACACTCTTGAATACTGGTTAAGAAAATCAACATCAATTTTTATTCCTTCAAACTCCATGTTCATCAACACACGCACCAATGGATTTTCAACTTCATCAAAAACATTTTGCACTTCATACTTCTTGAGCATAGGCACAAATACATTCCTGAACTGTAGTGTAACATCAGCATCTTCAACTGCATACTCCTTGGCTTTGTCTAATGGCACATCTCGCATAGTGCCCTGCCCCTTGCCTTTTTTTCCAATCAGTTCTTCTATATGTATCGGTTCATAACCAAGATATTTTGCGCTGAGCCAATCCATGTTTCGTTTACCATCAGGTTCTATTAAATAATGAGCAAGCAGTGTATCGAATATCTTCCCTTTTAGTTCTACCCCATACCACTTCAGCATCAACAAGTCATATTTCAAATTATGACCAATCCAGGTTATAGTTTCATCATCAAATAAATACTGAAAATTGGATAACAGCCTTTTCGTATCCTCAACATTGGAAGGCATAGGCACATACCAGCCATTGTTTGCTGCTACACAAAAACTCAATCCAACCAGTTCAGCAATGTTTGCATCTATATTGGTCGTTTCTGTATCAAAAGAAATTTCACTATGCTTGTTTAAATGCTCTAACAGCATTTTTATTTCTCCTTCACTTTCTACAAGCTCATAATCGTGGGGTGTATTGTTGATGTTTTTCGTTGGCTGCACTACTATAATTTCTTCCTCTGCCTCTACCACCTTGGTTTCCGTTTCATTGGCATTCCAAAAAAGATCTGTTTGCACGCCAACTGCTGCTTTCTTTAAGCCCGTTGCATCTGCAAGGTCTTCACCTAATAATCTTTTTATCACTGTTCTAAACTCAAGCTCTGTAAATACTTCTCTCAGGATTTCTTTATTCCACTCTTTTAATCGAAAATTTTCTTCATGAAAATCAATTGGAACATTGGTAGTAATAGTGGCTAATCTTTTTGACATGATAGCATCTTCTCTGCCAGCTTTAATTTTTTCTCCCAATGCACCCTTAATATTTTCAGCGTTAGCTAACACATTTTCAAGCGTTCCATATTCAGTTAATAGCTTACAAGCAGTTTTTTGTCCCACACCAGCAATCCCCGGAATATTGTCTACAGCATCTCCCATCAATCCAAGAATGTCTATTACCTGGTCTACCGATTTAATGCACCATTTTTCACACACTTCTTTCGGACCCATAATTTCTACATCACCACCCTGGTAGCCTGGTTTATAAATTTTAATTTTTTCACTTACCAACTGCCCATAATCTTTATCAGGCGTTACCATGTATACGTCATAGCCCAATGTTTCTGCCTGCTTGCAAAGTGTACCTATTACATCATCAGCTTCAAAGCCATCGCTTTCCAGTATGGGTATATTAAGTCCCTGTAAAATTTTTTTTATGTCTGGCATAGAAGCAGAAAGATCTTCCGGCGCTTCCTGCCTGTTTGCCTTGTAAGCAGCAAAATCTATACTGCGTTCAGTAGGTGTTTTAGACTCAAAGCAAACAGCCATGTGTGTTGGCTTCTGGTTGTTTATAAGCTCAATAATTGTATTAGTAAACCCAAATTGTGCATTGGTGTTTTTTCCTTTGGAAGTGATGCGTGGATTACGAATGAGGGCATAATAAGCCCGGAAAATAAGGGCCATCGCATCCAGTAAAAACAGTCTTTTTTCCATGCCCGCTAAGGTACATCTTACAATGGCTTAACAGGCCTATAATTAATAAACCCCGCAGGTTGCGAGGTTTATTAATTAGAATAAATGAGCTAATAAAGCAGGTTAATTGAACGATAGTTTAAGAGCAGGCTCTTTGCTTTTACCAGTAGTTTTTGAAGCATTGGAATGAGCGCTTTTTTCTTCTGTTGTTTTTGTATTTTCTACTAATACAGTGGTATTGTAGTTAGCTGCGTTGGATGCATGAATAGCTTCCTGAACATTTTTGTCTTTGTGAATAAAGTTTAAATACAAGGCGAAGAACAGAAGGTTAAAAGCGAAAAAGTTCAACACTTTGAAGGCACGTCTTTTCATAATTTAGGATTTTTGGATGGATGATCAATACTAAAGTAAAGAATACTTTCAGGAAAAGAACTGCCTTGTAAAGAAACAAGGAAAATTGAGTGGAAGCACTTAATGTAGTGTCGTAGTATTACTAGACAATAGGTTAAGCACTTGTAAACTGCCTCAAAAAACGAACGTCGTTCTCACTAAATAAACGCAGATCATTAATTTGATAAAGCAACATCGTAATACGTTCGATGCCCATACCGAAAGCAAAGCCTGAATATTTTTCAGTATCAATATTGCAATTATCCAGCACTGTTGGGTGTACCATGCCACAGCCTAATATTTCTACCCAGCCTGTATGCTTGCATACACGGCACCCTTCGCCACTACAAATAAGGCAGCTTATATCCATCTCTGCACTCGGCTCTGTAAAAGGAAAATAAGATGGCCGGAAACGAATCTTCGCATCTTTGCCAAATAATTCCTGCACAAAAAAATAAAGCGTTTGCTTTAAATCTGCGAAGCTCACATGTTCATCAATATATAATCCTTCCACCTGGTGAAAGAAACAATGCGCCCTGGCCGAAATTGTTTCATTGCGATAGACACGTCCCGGACAGATAATACGGATCGGCAAATGTCCTTTTTCCATTTCACGTATCTGCACATTGCTTGTATGAGTACGTAGTAACCAATCTGGATTTTGATTTAAATAGAATGTATCCTGCATGTCCCTCGCCGGATGATTTTCAGGCATATTGAGTGCCGTAAAGTTGTGCCAGTCATCTTCTATTTCGGGGCCATCTGCTACAGAAAAACCAAGGCGGTTGAAAATATCAATAATGCGCTTGCGTACTAATGTAATGGGATGGCGGCTGCCTACTTGTATGTTATCACCTGGAAGAGAAAAGTCAACCTCTTGGGTAACAGAAGACTGTTGTCCGGCGACCGTTTTTTCCTTAGCCGTTTCATATTTAGTTTCAACAAATAACTTAAAATCATTCAGCACAAGCCCAAATTCTTTTTTACGATCATTGGGCACTGATTTTATTTCACCAAATAACCCTTTCACGATGCCTTTTGTACCTAGAAACTTTATACGAAATTCTTCTAATTGTTGCGTGGTAGCAATTTCTATTCCTTCTATCTCTTTTTGATAATCACTTATTTGCTGTAACAACTCTTCCATGGCGCAAAGATAGAAGCAATGAAAATGAAAAGAAAATTGGATACAGATAATTGTATACTGCAATCATTAGGCATTCAATTTGTTTCTTAAATAAAAAAAAGCATGACATCAACAAAAGGATATGCAGCCCAAAATACTACAACAGCATTGGCACCTTTTACATTCGACCGAAGAGACTTGAAGCCTCATGATGTGCATATAGAAATAATGTATTGTGGCGTTTGCCATTCCGATGTACACCAGGTAAGAAATGAATGGGGTAGCACCATGTATCCCATTGTTCCCGGACATGAAATTGTAGGCAGAGTAGTAAAGGTTGGTAGTAACGTAAGCAAATTTAAAGAAGGTGACCTTGCTGGGGTTGGTTGCATGGTTGACTCTTGCCGCGAATGTGACAATTGTAAACATGGCCTTGAACAATATTGTGAAACCGGAATGGTAGGAACCTATAATGCAAAAGACAAGGATGGATCGGTTACCTACGGCGGTTATTCAAACCAAATAATAACCGATGAAAATTTTGTGCTGCATGTATCTGATAAACTTCCTTTGGAAGGAGTGGCTCCGTTGCTTTGCGCCGGCATCACTACGTATTCTCCATTAAGGCATTGGAAAGTGGGCGAAGGGCATAAAGTAGCTGTACTTGGTTTAGGAGGTCTTGGCCACATGGCTGTGAAGTTTGCTGTTTCTTTCGGAGCAGAAGTTACCATGCTTAGCACCTCACCTTCTAAAGAAGCGGATGCAAAAAGACTGGGCGCTCATAAGTTTGCATTGACGTCTAATAAAGAAAGTCTTATAGAACTAAATAACTATTTTGATTTTATTATTGATACTGTATCTGCCCCGCATGATTACAACATGTATTTATCAATGCTGAAAACAAATGGAGTAATGATTTGCGTTGGTGCACCACCTGCCCCAGCCCAGGTGCCGGCATTCAACTTAATTTTTAATAGACGAAGTATTGCAGGTTCATTAATTGGTGGGCTTCCTGAAACTCAGGAAATGCTTGACTATTGTGCTGCGCACGGCATTACATCTGATGTGGAGATGATTGCCATGAATGAAATAAATGAATCTTATGAACGTATGCTGAAAGGTGATGTACGCTACAGGTTTGTCATTGATATGGCAACCTTATGAACAACATACAAATTAAACAGAAAAACAACTTTAAAATGCTCTATTCATTAAGTGCATATTTTTAAAACTAGTGGGTTTCATTATTAAAAATTTTGAATAATACTGTGCGTTTTGTGTTGATTTAGTTTCTAAATGCAATGCTTCGTACCCTCATCAGGGCCTGCGTGCTTTCCGCCTTTTCATTTCTAAATACAAAATATAGGTTATGAAAACCTTCATTAACCGGTATAGTGATTGTTGCTCTTGTCGGATTGCCTGATTTTACCGGCACAAATAATTCATTTGTTTTTCCAACCAGTCTGCCCTGTGGTGAATTTGCACGAAGCTCTATTACAGCGCCTGCAGCATTTTCCAGGCCTGGTGCAGTAATGTTTATTTCTTTAATGCCTGTCAGGTCAATTTTATCCAAAGCAAAAAATCCTCCATCAGTTTTTATAGTGGCTGTAGATTGATCGCTGTTAAACTCAAGTCCACCAGTCTTCTGAGCCTGGGAAACTGATAACACAGGACTTCTTAAAATAATCATTTCCTCTGCTGCCAGTGCCGGCGCAAACTTAGTTCCGCGGTCTTTATAAGCTGCCCTGAAAACAAAACTTCCTCTGCCCGAATTTCCTCCTTTGGGTATTTCAAGCATATAAATTCCTTTTACAGGTTTGGACCGGACTGTTTTAACCTCACTTAAGCTAAGAATATATTTGGTGATAGAACTAACATCGTGCTGGCTAAGTGTAGCATGTGCCGGCATCATGGCATCGCCCCATACCCCGCTGCCACCATTAATAATTTTTTTAACCAACCTGCTTTGCGCTCCGGGATCGCCTTTGTATTTTTTTGAAACAGCCATAAAAGATGGTCCCAATGATTTGGTTTTTACTGCATGGCATGCCTTACAATCACTGCTGCTAATTAATTTTATAGCGCCTGCAGATTGAACTGAAGCATCAACATTTCTCTGGCCTTGTGAAATTTCAGCTAAGTCGTATCCTTCCGGTAAGTAGTCAATGCTTACCGCCACCTGGTTGGCAGCAATTCTTTTGTTAGCAAGGCTTCCATCTTCTTTATCCGTTACAGAAACATTATAATTAACTTCTGCATTGGGAAAGTAGAATGTTTTATTAGACCCGATAAAATCAAACTTAACGGCCGGCGGCTCATTACCTGCAACCAATTCAATTGATTTGCTGTTTTTTGCACCTTTGGTATCTGTTACCGTTAATGTGGCTTTGTGTATGCCGGGAGAAGTTAATGTAAACGTTGGGTTGGCCTGATTGTATGTTTTGGTAGTGCCGGTATGTATAAGCTTCCAGTCGTATTTTAAAATGTCGTTATCAAAATCCTGTGTGCCTGCTGATGATAAACTAACTTTAAAAGGAATGGCGCCCCCTGTTTTATCAGCCGATACCTGAACGATGGGTTTGCGGTTGCCAGCATTAAATTCCATGCGTATAAGTTCAGCTTCGGGATTATTACTAAAATATCCATTTCCATATTCCAGTACATATAAATCCCCGCTCGGTCCAAATTCCATATCAATTGGCCCTTTTAAAAAAAGGTTAGGTAAAAAACGCTCCATAGATTTATAAGCTCCGTTTTCATCAATGGTTACAGCCATTATCCAGCCCCTTACCCAATCTGTAACAAACCATTTCCCTTCATAATAATCAGGAAAAGGACGCTGAGGATCTTTGAAATCAGTTCTGTGATAGATGGGCCCACCCGTTGCGCTTCTGCCACCGCTTCCTAATTCAGGAAACTCTTTTGATGCATCATAAGGATACCAGATAAAGGCGGGTTGAGCCGGAGGAAGGATTTGTAACCCCGTATTATTAGGTGAATTATTTACCGGCTTTAATGGATCAAATAGTTCTCCCGACTGTTGTGTAGCAAAGTCATAATCACGGTAAGGTTTATTATCAGCGCCAAAATATGGCCATCCAAAATTTCCTGCTTTACGTGCCTGATTAAATTCATCGTAGGCTCTGGAGCCACGTGCCGGATCATCCTTTCCGCCGTCAGGTCCCACTTCTCCCCAATACAACCAACCAGTTTTGCTATCTATTGTTAGCCGCCAGGGATTTCTGTTTCCCATAGTATAAATTTCCGGACGGGTTTTTTCTGTTCCTTTTGGAAATAAGTTTCCTTCAGGTATCGTGTACGTTCCATCCTTTTCCGGATGTATTCGCAAAATTTTTCCCCGAAGGTCATCGGTATTTCCGGATGATTTTTGAGCATCTCTTGAAGCTTCTCCGGGGCGCTCATCTAATGGCGTAAAACCTTCGGATGATCTTGAATAAGTATTGTCGCCGGTTGACAGGTAAAGGTTTCCATTTTTATCAAACAACATTCCTCCGCCTACATGAAAGCATTCTTCCCGCTGCGTTAAAACATGTAATAATACTTTTTTCGATTCAAATATTAAGCGATCTCCTTTAAGCTCATACCGAACCAGGCTGTTTATTGGCGCATCGCCAGGAGCTGAATAATAAAGATAAATCCAGTGGTTTTTTTCAAAGTTTGGATCCAGCACAACGCCTTGCAAACCATCTTCACCCTCGCCTAATTGCGTTTTTATTTTTCCGCACTTAGTGCTTACAGGAATTTGAGCTATGGTTTTTAGTTGATTGGTTGACGGCCGGTATAATTTTAATTTGCCTTTACGCTCTGCAATTAAAACGCTGCCATCCTTCATAATTTCAAACTGAATAGGCTCTTCGAGCTTTTGGGCTAAAACTACTTTTGTAAACCTGTTCTCTTCCGGCTTTTCTGACGGGGCCGCTTCTTTCTTTAAAAAAGAAAATGCCGAAACAAAACTTAGAAAAACAACTGCAAATAGAAATTTAATAAGGATTGATTTCTTCATCACCAGTACGGATATTAGTTTAGTTCTTTAACAATTTGTCTGAAATTTTTTGCGCTTTCTGCTACATCTGCCTGGTTATTATCCCAGTTATGCTCGTATTCTGCAGCAAATAAACCTTTGAACTTTTGCCTTTTTAATTCCTGCAAAACTCCCCTTACATTAGATACGCCGGTTCCCCAAATTACATCATGGCCCCTTCTCCCTTTTTCATGTAAATCTTTAAAATGGGATTCAATAATATGCCCTTCCAGTTTTTTTAGGCATTCAACCGGATCTAATCCAGAACGCACCCAATGGCCGATATCGGCACAGGCGCCAATACGTTTACTTTGGCCTTTAATGGCATTTAAAACTACATCGGGGTTCCAGTAATGTGAAGGCTCCGGATGATTATGCAAGGCTATATTTATTTTAAATTCATCGCATAATTTGGACAACAGAGGAATATCTTTTTCATCAGGTTCCGAGGTTATATTTTCCAGCCCCATTGCTTTGGCAAACTCAAATAACAGGCGCCAGTCGGCTTCTGTTTTAGCACCTGTCACTCCTAAAGAAACCATTTTCACTCCCTTTTCTTTTAACCGCTGAAGGATTTGATTGCGTTTTTCCACAGGCATTTTGTAATCCATTTTACCTTCAAATCCACCGCCTAAAGTCTGGCCAGGATAGGCTTCTACAAATTTTAAATCGCTGGCTTTAATTTTATCAATAGCCTCAAAAAAAGTAAAGCGGTTAAATGTATAGGACTGAGCACCGAGCTTCCAGCCCAGTTTAGATTCGGGATATTGTGTAGTATCTAATTTAATAGTGCTGCTGCACCCCCAGTTTATAACAAGGCAAGACAATAGAAAGAAAAAAGCTTTTTTCATGTACAATCATTTGTGTTTAGAGGAATTAAAAGTAAATACTTTTTTTATCCCTTATTCACTTTTTAACTGCCGTGGAAACTTTGATAATTTGCTATGCAGATATGTATAAAAGGTTGAGCAGCCACATACCTATTAATGCATAGGAATGAATATGCTACTATATCAATGCATTAATCTTCATGTTTTTAATTAATGCAATACCACAGGTTATATAAGCAAAACAGCATCCTTTTGAGATGCTGTTTCTATTTATAAGCCGTCAACCAAATCTAAATTAGAGATAGATACCTAACTACGAGACACCGAACGGTGCCACTAATGCCAACACTTCAGCGGCTGTTAAAGGTTCATCAAATGCTTCGCTTGCTGCTGTAGTAGAGATATTACCGCCAACTCCTGCTAAGCCTGTAATATTTACACCTGCTTGTGTAGTAAGACTTTCAGGCATAGCACCACCATAGTTATTATTTACTGCGGCAATACCTGTATCATTACCACCAGTGATCCAAGGCTTGATATTAGGCGCTTGCATATTCATACGACGCATGAATCTGATTTTTGCAGCATGGCGAGCTTCAACTGCATGTATACCTAGCGCAGCCGTTAAAAATACTTTTTGGCCAAGTAACTCACCTGCACGGCCTTTATAAGCTCTTACACCGGTATCTTCCAATACCTGGGCTACAGCTAAAAATGTTGCATAGCTTGTAAAAACAGTTGGGAAAGTACCCTGAGCAGTAAAATCGTAAGCTGTTTTTTCGGCGACTGGAGTAGCCCCTGCAGCAGTAATAACTGTCTTTAAAAAATTAACATGCTTCAGCTCGCTATCTCTAATCATTTCAAGGGCTGTTTTTTCAGCACCGGCAGGTATCGTGAGGGACATAGCATTCAGTCCGCTCTTGTAAAAATTATATTCAAAATGCTCTAGGGTTAAGGCGTATTGGAGTACAGCAATAACTCCTGCAGGAGGTGCCTGGCCATAAGCCTTATTAAACATAGACCCAATAGCAAAAGGCATAGCGGCCGCAGCTACTTTAGAACCCATGTTAAAAAAATCCTTCATAGCTTTTCTACGAGGGCTTAAGCGTTCGTAGATATTTCCATCTACTTTTTCTATTTCTTCGAGTATGTTTGAAAATTTCATGATGTTTGTTTTTATCCGGTTGGTAAATTACTTGCGTTGATCTTTGTTTTAATATAAGCGCCGGCAATGGCTAACACTTCTGCCGGTGTGCGGGAGATGTTAACAGAATTTGCATCTACCTGATCTCCTAGGAAAGAATTTGCAGCATTAAGCTCACGTAAATAAGCCGCATGACGAGCTTCTACAGAAACAATTTTACCTGCTAACAGTAGATAATCTGCGCTTTTAAGCAAATATCCGGCACCATCATAAGCACTAACACCAAGATCTTCAAATGCCTGAGCAGTTCCAAGCACACTTGTTTTACTTCCAAAATCAATTTTAGAAAAATCTACTTCCAAACCTGGTATTATCATGGTTGGAGCTGCAGCAGTAATAGCTGCCTTAAAAAATTCACGATGAGCAATTTCATGGTCGCGAATGTCAGTTAGTAAAGATTGTTCGCCTGCTGAAAAGTTTGTTTTAAAAGATGCATGTGCTACTGCCTGCGTGTAAAAAGCAGCTTCTAATTGTTCTAGTGCATACGCATAATTTAAGATACCAACATCCCCACTGCCAAGGTTAACCCCGCTGTTGTTGTTGTTATTGTTGTCGTTTTTATTGCAGGATGCTGCCAGGCCACCAACTGTAGCTGTAGCACCTAAAACGCCGGCCCAGCTCATAAATTTTCTTCTCGAAACCTGCGATTTTGCAAGCTCGTCAATAAACGGCCTTTCTTCTTTTGATGATTTAATGATTTCCATGATTCACATTTGAGGGTGAGAAATTTTTAGTTATAAAACTGTTTTAAAAACAATAATCACTCCTATTTACGAGATGAGATAAGATGCAGATTTGTGATAATTAAAAGTTTCTGTATAACTATTAGGCATCAAAAAGTGTGAAACCTTTAAACAACTGTGGATTATAAAAATTTAAACTTGTAGAACAAGGTGCGCTATTAATTAAACAAGCTTATCTATATCAGAATTAAAGTGTTGGTTAGTAGTAGGGACTAATCATTAAATAAACAACAGGCCCTGTAATAGCTACATAAAACCATATAGGCCATGTGATCTTTGCCAGCTTTCGGTGCTTTTCATTTTCACCAATCAAGGCTCTGTATGCCGTAAAAAGAATGAAAGGGAGAATAACAGCAGCTAAGATTATATGAGTTACAAGAAGGGTGTAATATAAATAGCGAATAAAGCCCTGGCCGCCAAATCTTGTATCGCCGGCAAAAAGATGATGACAAATATAACTTACTAAAAAAAGCAGCGACAAGATCATAGCTATAAGCATAATGCGCTTATGCATAAAGTAGTTTTTATTTTTTGCTGTAATTATTCCAACAAGAAGCAGCATAGCAACAATAGTATTGATTGCAGCATTTATAGTCGCAAACAAATGAGGATCAAAACCGAGATCAGCCTTGATCGTTACTCTCCCTAGTAATACAATAACAGCAAAAATTATAAATGAAACTGAATAGATAATGATACTTGCCTTTCTATCATTTTTAGTAAGCGCCCAATTCATTTCAATCTTTATTTAAATCTTTTCAATAAAAAAAACAGCACTATAACCCCTGCAATTGTCAATAAGAAAATAATGGCAATCATTCCCAACTTACCTGAAAAAGCGCCTGTACGTTTCGGGTCTTTTTCAAGCGTTAAAAAAATAATGTCATGTGCTAACCGTTTCAATGCAACAGTATCTAACCCATGATAATAACCCCGGATGTTCCGGTTCTTATCAATCAGCACCATATAGTCGGTATGAAAAAAACCTGTGTCTATTCCCTTACCATCAACAAGGCCGAGTTTCATGTGCTCTATAGAAAGGTCGTAAATCTCTTTTTTATTCCCAGTTAGCAGCCACCAATTATTTGAGTTAATCTGGAATCTATCCGCCCACGCCTTTAGTGCAGGCACACTATCTCTTTCCGGATCAACAGTGATAGATAGAAGTTGCAGGAAGTCCGCATCCCTGTTGCCTATTTTGGTTGATTTTTTTATATCATCCTGCAATAGCTTCATGTTGGCAGTAAGTGCAGGGCATATTGTTGGGCAATGGGTGAAGAAGAAGCTGGCTACAACTGTTTTTCCCTCCATATCCTTCCATCCAATCTCTTCATTGAATTGGTTACGTAAAGAAAAATCGGGCAGTTGGTGCCAGACAGTATCGCTTACTAACTTGCCACTTACAGTTTTAGTAACAACCGAATCGTATATATAATGCCGAGGAAGTGTTACCGCATCTGTACTATAATATTTTACAATAAGGTAGCAGATAACAGGGAGGAGAATAGCAATTAAAAGACCGTAGACTGCTTTTTTATTCATTATTGGAGCAAGTAATATTCGTAGGGAAATATTGCATAGATATGTGACTAAACCATTGATTAAGAAATATCAACAAAAGATGATAAATCGGCAAAATATTTTTCGATCTCTTCATCTGCGATAAAAAAACCATCGCTGCAAAGTTATGCGGCGATGGTTGTACTATATTCTTTCATCAATTTTAATTAAGCCGATGATTAGTTGTATCAGCCGATTTTATTGGCTTTTCTTCATGACTATTTTGT
This sequence comes from Chitinophagaceae bacterium, assembly GCA_043763635.1. Classification (GTDB taxonomy): domain Bacteria; phylum Bacteroidota; class Bacteroidia; order Chitinophagales; family Chitinophagaceae; genus Flavisolibacter. Next base: position 56,529 of record JAYULK010000111.1, on the reverse strand, counting down.
TTCAATAACTGGTCTCTATATGTTCCGTCATAACGGTTTCTATTTGCCCTGTAAGCGCTGCCATCCCATAAGAAAGCAGCAATAAACCAAACAAACAACAGCAAGGGAACAATAATGGTCATGATCATATTGCGTATTTCATCGCCAAGATGCATAAATACCGATACGATATAATAAGCTTTTGCAAGCGTTAATATACAAACCACTCCTTTAAACATCAATACTAATAAAGCATTTGGGTTTTCGCCTTTATGCATTGTGTAAATGCCTAATCCAATACCCAATTCAATAATAGTAATAGCAGATAAAAGAATAGTTGTTTTTCGAACACGCCTTTTAAATTCTGTATCATCAATATGATGATGAAAGGTTACTTCAGATGCTGTATGTTGATCCATAATCCCTATTATTTAAATTAGATAAAAACATAAAAATACAAATACCCAAACGAGGTCTACAAAATGCCAGTACAACCCTGCCTTCTCAATCATGAGATAATGGCCTTTATTTTCAAATACATTTTTTTGAGCCATTATTAGCATCACGATATTAATGATAACTCCTGAAAACACATGAAAACCATGAAAGCCTGTAATGCCATAAAAAAATCCACCAAAAGCTACAGGGCCTGCTTCTGTTACATGCATTTCGGCAGTATTGATCATTCCGCGTAGCTGCACATCAGACATAGCCGCCAATTGTTGATGCGTTGCATTATGATCATGCATGCCTACTAATTTTACAAGAATATCGTGAGGGGTATTTTGTAATGCACGTGCTGCTTCTGCTGGTTCAACATGGTTGCCCCACGGATTAACTCTTGTAGTTTGGCCAATCAGATCAATTTTATCATTTACTAATACAGCATGCTCACCTGTTATAAGGTGATGCCACTCCCAAGCCTGGCAGCCAAGAAAAGCAAAGCCTCCGATGATTGTCCATATCAGCCATTTGATTACGCCTTTTTTATCTCCGTTATGTCCTGCATGCACGGCTAAAACCATTGTTACAGAACTAATAATCAGGATAAATGTCATAACACTCACAAAGGCCAAAGGGAGGTTTGCATGCCCGGCACCAGGAAAAGCGTTGAACACAACGTTTGGATCTGGCCAGAAGTTTTGCGAAAAGCGGATAGTGCCATAAGAAATAAGAAAGGCACCAAAGGTGAATGCATCACTCATTAAAAAATACCACATCATCAACTTTCCATACTCAAGGTTAAATGGACTTTTGCCCCCGTTCCACCAATTTGCTTTTGTTGCTACAGCATGTGTCGCCATAATATTTTTATCTTTTAGTTTGTGGTCTTAACCTTGTAAAAAAACACATTGGATTAATTCATTTGCCTGCCAGTTTAAAATGCAATTTTATTGTTTGATAACTATAAACTACCAATTTAAACGACAAACTTCTTATCCTAACCATATAAAAAACACCAGCAAATAGATCCATAACAAATCCACAAAATGCCAGTAAGTACTCATTACATCAATGCCAACGGAACTATAAGTTTTGGTCTTTCCAAAAAATGCTTTACTTATCATTATAGATAATGCTATCAGGCCGCCTATCACGTGCACTGCATGTAAACCTGCTATAATGTATAAAAACTGGCCTGCGCCGGCACCACTAAAACGTACGCCATTATTCCACATCCACTGAAAGCCGGACCATTGTAGCAGCACAAATACAATTCCTAAAATAGCTGTTGCCCCTATCAGAGCACGGTATTTACTCATTTCCCGTTGCTTAAAGGAACGCAATGCCATTTGAACGGTTACACTGCTAAGCAACATAATAGCTGTTGAATACCAAAACTGAACCGGTGTTTCAACCTCTACCCAATTTGCCTGGCTGCTTTTTACAATATAAGCACTTGTAAGCCCCGCAAACATCATAATGATGCTTCCTATAGCTACCCATAAAGTAAACTTATGGGGATGAATTTTGCCCCTCTCCCCTGAAGAGGAACTTTGAGACTGTTTCAAATTTATATCTGTTACCATTTTTTTTTTACCTCACCCCCGACCCCTCTCCTTTAAAGGGAGAGGGGGGAAGCTCAAAATTTTTCATCATTAATATTTATACTTACCAGTAAATGCTTCTCTCCTTTTTCATCGTCATTACACATCAACAAAAGATGTTTGCTCTTCTGCCGGTGTACCTCACCCCCAACCCCTCTCCTTTAAAGGGAGAGGGGAGAGGTTCAAAATTTTTCATCATTCATCCTTATATACCTACCAGTAAACGTTCCTCTTCCTTCATCTTGCTCACACATCAACAAAAGAAGTTTGTTCTCCGGATTGTGTGTCCCCCTGTATTCGTTCTTTAAAAACCAATTTCATCTTACATTAAATGGCCAAAAGCTTTTCATCCAACAGGCTTTACACAATTTCAAAAGAATGTTTGTTCTTCTGGGCTGTGTGCTGTTCCCTCTACAACTTGTTGGAGAGGGTTAGGGTGAGGCCTACATTTTATCCATCAACAATGCCAGCAATACAATTGGCAGATGAATATAACTGCTAAACATTACCCTCCTTGCTGATTTTACTTCCATATCCCGATAGAGCCTGATACATTGTATTACTAAAAACAAATTCGTAATCAATACTATTATCAAACTTGTCATTCCTGCCATTCCCAAAAAATAGGGAATCATACTCACCGGTATCAGCAGCAACGAATAGATGACTGTTTGCAAAGCCGTATATTTTGTTGGGCCTTCATCACTTGGTAACAACTTAAATCCGGCATTGCTATAATCTTTATGTGCTACCCAGGCAATGGCCCAAAAATGAGGAAACTGCCATAAAAACTGAATTGCAAATAAAGACCAGCCACCTGCTGACAGTTCATCTGCTCCGGCTGTCCATCCTATCAGGCAAGGCAATGCACCCGGCACAGCTCCTACCAATACAGCTATTGCGCTTACTTTCTTCAACGGCGTATAAACAAACGCATATAAAAACAAACTAAAAGCAGCGAGCCCTGCACTTAACCAGTTAAAAAAATAACCAAGAATAAAAATTCCCGCTAGCCCACAAATCACTGCAAACGCCCACCCTTCTGCTACAGACATTCTTCCGGCTGCGACTGGCCGAGAAGCTGTTCTTTTCATCATGGCATCAGTATCCTTTTCTACCACCTGGTTAATGGTGTTTGCACTCCCTGTTACCAACATGCCTCCTAAAAAAATCAGGAAGATCATCAGCCAGTCATACACCACCACTTTAGGTGCAAGCAGATAACTGATCACGCTGGAAAAAACCACCATAATACTTAAGGAGGGCTTTACCAGTTGCAGGTAATCTTTCAGCTTGTTGCTTTCGTTTTTGTTTGCTACTTGTGTCACATTCATTTGTTTAGTGCCGTTCAAGTTTTTGCAAACGATCTATTTCAAATAACTATTTTCATTTCGTACCTGCAAATATTTAATGCTTCGATTCTTCCAGATTTACCGGTTCTACCTGCGGAATAAAATCTCGTCCGTCTTTGCTATAGTCATACGCCCAACGATGCACTTCAGGAATATCCCCGGGCCAGTTTCCATGCCCCGGATTAATTGGCGTTGTCCATTCTAATGTATTAGCTCCCCATGGATTTACACTTCTTACTTTTCTACCTTTCCAGATAGAATAGAAGAAGTTGAAAACAAACATCAACTGCACAGCAAATACCACTATAGAAACGATGGTGATCATTTTATTTAAATCACCAAACTGGTTAAAAGATGTCCAGATGCTTCTGTTTAAATAACGGCGTGGCACACCTGCCAGGCCTTCGTAGTGCATAGGCCAGAAGATAAGGTAGGCACCAACAAGTGTTACCCAAAAATGAATGTATCCCAGCGTACTGTTTAAATAGCGACCATACATTTTAGGAAACCAATGGTATACGCCTGCAAACATCCCAAAGAAAGCAGATACACCCATTACAATGTGGAAGTGGGCTACAACAAATGTTGTATCGTGCAAGTGAATATCAATTGTTGAATTTCCTAAGAAAATGCCTGTTAAGCCCCCGGAAATAAACATGCTGACAAAACCAATGGCAAAAAGCATGGCTGGGGTAAACCGGATATTTCCTCTCCATATAGTAGTGATCCAGTTAAATACTTTAATAGCAGAAGGAATGGCAATTAATAAAGTAAGCAGTACAAAGAAGGAACCTAAAAAAGGATTCAATCCGCTTACAAACATGTGATGCGCCCAAACGAGGAAAGCAAGGGTAGTAATGGCAAACAAAGAACCTACCATGGCCATATAGCCAAAGATTGGTTTTCTTGAGTTTACACTCAATACTTCTGACACCAATCCCATTGCCGGTAAAATGATAATGTATACTTCAGGGTGGCCAAGGAACCAGAACAAATGTTGGTAAAGAATGGCACTGCCCCCTTCGTTTGGCAAAATCTGCCCAGCTACATATATATCACTCAGGTAAAAACTTGTTCCCAGGTTACGATCAAACATTAAAAGTATAAAGCCTGAAAATAAAACCGGGAATGATAATACACCCAGGATAGCAGTAAAGAATATAGCCCACATTGTCAATGGCATACGTGTCATACTCATTCCTTTGGTGCGCATGTTTAAAATGGTAGCTATATAATTAAGGCCGCCTAGTAAAGAAGACACAACAAATAATGCCATGGAAACAATCCAAAGGTCCATACCTATTTTTGAGCCGTCTGATGCCTGGCCAAGGGCACTTAATGGTGGATAGGCTGTCCATCCACCGCTTGCCGGGCCTGTTTGAACAAATAAGGAAGAAATCATTACGATGCTTGCTGTAAAAAAGAACCAATACGAAAGCATGTTCATGAAGGGAGAAGCCATATCACGAGCCCCCACCTGAAGTGGAATAAGAAGATTAGCAAAGGTTCCGCTTAGCCCTCCTGTTAATACAAAGAAAACCAGCACTGTTCCGTGCATGGTAATTAGGGCATAATAAAATTCGGGCTGAATTTGACCGCCTTGTGCCCATCTTCCAAAAAAAGTTTCGAGTATAGCAAAGCTTTGGTCAGGATAGCCTAATTGCAGCCGGAATAATACCGAAAACAAACCTCCTATTATTGCCCAGATCATTCCCGTGATAAGGAATTGTTTGGCTATAGTTTTATGATCCTGGCTAAATATATATTTGGAAATGAAACTTTGCTTATGCTCATGGTGACCATTGCCATGTCCATTTCCATTATCATCATGGTGATGCACATCATGTGCTGATACTACCGCTCCATGCTCATTTGTTGTTACCTCATTATTCATATCAATATGTTTTAAAAGCTTACGCTTTTAGTATAATTAATTAACGGTTGCTTTTACTTCAGAGGCTGGCTTAGCTGCATCAGCCGGGGTCAGAGTTGCTGTAGGTAAAGGTTCAGCGGGTTTAAGAGCAGCCTGTGCTACGTCATATTGCTTCGGCTTGCCTGCCAACCACCTGTCAAATTCAGTTTGGGTTTCCACAATCACCAATCCTCTCATTCCAAAATGCCCTTTGCCGCACATCTGGTCGCAAGATATTTCGTAGTTGAAATCCGGGCCGTGTTTTTTCTTCATTTCTGCAGTGGTATATTTTGGTGTAAACCACATAGTAGTAGGAATACCGGGCACGGCATCCATCTTCATTCTAAAGTGTACCAGGCCCACATCATGAATTACGTCTTTTGCACCAATGATCAATTTAACTGGTTTATTTACTACCATGTGCATTTCTGTACTTGCATAAATATCGTCATGGTTGTCTTTGTCGTCCCATATCTGTCCAAGAGGATTACTTTTTGTTTCATCTATATCTTTAAAATACTTTTTACCCAGCACGCCATCTTTACCAGGGTAACGAAATTCCCACTTAAACTGGCTGCCGGTTACTTCAATAATCTGGGCATTTTTCGGAGCTTCACTTGTTATTTGAAACCAATAGTAAATACCAAACCCGACTAATACAGTCAATACAATTGCAGGAATAACTGTCCATATAACTTCTAACCTATTATCATGCGGAAAATAATAAGCTTTTCTTTTATCAGACTCCTGGTATTTATAAGCAAACCAGAATAATAAGACTTGAGTCAGGATAAAAACAATACCTGTTATGATGACAGTAATGTAAAGCATGGTATCAATGCGTTCACCATGGTTCGAAGCAGCATCGCTTAGCACTCTTCCGTTTAAACGGTCATGACAATACCAAACTCCTACCAGTCCGGCAATCAAAAAAGCCAGCAATAAAAAGGCATTGATACGGTTCGTTTCTTTTCTTGTTTTATCCTCACCACGCAAAATAGCCACGTATTCACTTGCCTTAGCAATTTGAAAGGTGATGATAAACCCTAAAATTAGTGCAACTACTATCCAAAAACTTGATGACATACTGTATCAGTTAAATCTGTTAAGCTCTTTATTATGTGTGATGAATAATACTTTCTTTAAGGAAAGGATGGTTCAAAGAAATTAATGGATGTTTTGCCAAAGAACGTGCGGTAACAAACATGATCAATCCAACAAATCCTAAAGCAATTCCTAAGTCAGCCAACATAAAGGGTACATGATCTCTTGAAATACTTGGGAAAACCATTTGATAAAAATCCAGCCAATGACCAAATAAGATCAGTACAGCCATCATGGTAATAGTGCCATAATTGCGTTTAGCTCTTCTTGTCATTAATAATAATAAAGGCGCTAAAAAATTTATAATCAGGTTAAGGAAAAATATACCTCTATATACACCCTGCATTCTTGGTTTAAAGTAAACTGTCTCCTCCGGAATGTTTGCATACCAGATCAGCATAAACTGTGAGTACCACAAATAGGTCCAGAAGATAGAAAACGCAAACATGAATTTTCCCAGGTCATGCAAATGCTCTTTTGTAGTATACTCCAGATAACCATTGTTTTTTAGAAAAACTACAAAAAGCGTAATTAGCGCTACACCGGCTACAAAAGAACTTGCAAAAGTATACCAGCTAAACATCGTAGAATACCAGTGTGCATCAACACTCATTAACCATAACCAGGGAATAGATGACATTACTGTTAACGCAAACAATACAATGTAAATAGCCGACCAAACAGTGTTGTTCCAGATATATTTTTTTCCTTCTTCTACAGTTAATGGCTTATTATCTATGCTCCTTGATAAGTGACGGATTTTTCTGCCCAGAAACCACCAGCCAACAATAGTAATGATGGTCCAAACGGTGAAAAATGTTTTATTTAGAAAGCCGGATTTGTAACTTAATGCTTCATCATTTTTTACATGTTCTGTATCTGTCCAATGATAAATTGCATGATCACCACCGAAAACAAGCGCCATTAAAATCACTAATGTAATAACGCCAATCACCGGTACGCAGGTAGAGAGAGCCTCCGTCACTCTTCGGAAAGATAATTGCCAGCCTCCCCACGCTAAAGTAGTGGCGCAAATAAAGAACATACAAGCATTAACCACCAGTAAAAAGTACACGCTGTTTTGCAGTAATGAAGCCCAGAAGCGAGCTCTTACATGCTCGTCACTTTTTATTCCATGTGTAATGAATAATATGATCACTGATAATATTCCTAGAGCCATTAGCGCAATTGCTAGGGTATTGTATCTTTTTGGAATAAGGAACTTTTCTCTGGTAGCCATCAGGTTCTATTTATAAATTTCTTCAATTATTTTTTAGCGGTTGCCGTACTGTCGGCTGCCTTTGCACTTGTTGAATCTGAAGAGGCAACTGCAGGTGAACTGCCTCCTTGCTTTTGCCTGATGTATTTTACAATCCACCAGCGCTGTTCAGGATGCACCTGTGATGCATAACTTCCCATCTGGCCTTTGCCATGCGTTATTACATGATACATCTGGCCATCGGCAAGCTTTTTACTGTAATCATCTACCAGATTTCTCGGGGCAGCCGGATAAGGGCCGTTACCATCTTTCCACAAAGGCCCGTTGCCATCCAACTTAGTACCATGACAAATAGCACAATTAACCAGGTAAAGCCTTTCAGCTTCTTTCATTGTTGTTTTGCTTAAAGCAGCAGTGTCATACATATTCTTATAAGCCACAGATTGTAAATATCCACTGTCAGAATTTGGAAAAGGGTAAGAAGTAACTTCTCCTCTTGCAATAGTGCCAGGCACGGGGCTTGCCTCATAACGAATACCTCTTTTCTTCAGTGAAGAATAGGCCTCATTGCTATTGTAAGCATAAGTTTCATAGGCCCGGCTATAAGTCATATCTGGTGCATAAGTGTCCCCGGTATACTCTCCTCCGGCACCTTTACAACTAATAATTGCTGCACTAAAAGTTGCTATGCTAATTATGATCAAAATTTTTCTCATCTTCTTCAGATTGTTTTTATGCAACAGTTTCTACCTGTTCAAAAGGCTTTTTATTATCAGCGTAATTTCCCAGCCACCATCTAGTTTCTTTGCTTTGAACATTAATTTCTTTTGCCCCAACTCCTTCCAGAAATTGAATTACTTCTGCTTCGTTTGTTTTATCGTTGCATTCAATAACCATTACAAACGTATCATCAGTTGATCTTAAATGAAAGTGGTCCTTTTTTACAAAAGGTGCTAACTGGCATAGATAACAAAAAGTAAGTACCATACCGACTGCAGCAAACAATACAGTCAATTCAAAAATAATTGGAATCCATGCGGGTAAAGAAAAGTGAGGCTTGCCGCCAAAATTCATTGGCCAGTCAGTTGTTAATGCCCAGGTAATAAAACTTACTGCCGTTGTTGTGCCAGCTATACCATAAATAAACCCTGCCGTATGTAGGCTGGTATCCCGTAAGCCCATAACTGCATCAAGGTCATGTATCGGCATTGGCGTATACACATCATGGATTTTGTATCCTTGCTTCCTTACCGCTTTAACGGCTGGAAACAATACCTGCTCATCGTAAAAACAACCGACAACAAATTTTTTTACCGACATATCAATGATTTCAAATTTCCAATTTTTAATTTCTAATGTGCCTGCTCATGTGCAAACTCCTCTACCGGTTTTTTCTCTATTACATCCATCTTAGCCTTATAGTTTTCGCCGTTCTTCTTTAGAATATGCTTGATCTCAGCTATAGCGATTACAGGGAAAAATTTAGAAAATAGGAAATAACAGGTAAAGAATAAACCAAAAGTTCCAAGATAAAAACCAACTTCCCAGATCGTAGGGGAATAATAGGTGCTCCAGCTTGAAGGCAGATAATCGCGATACAAGGAAGTAACAATGATTACAAAACGTTCGAACCACATGCCAATGTTTACGATAATAGACATAAACAATGTGATCGTAAGGTTTCTTCTGAATTTGCGGAACCAGAAGATTTGCGGAGACACCACATTACAGCCCATCATCAACCAATAACTCCAACCATAAGGGCTAAAGAGGTTGGCCCTGTTTTCTTTAAATGCAAACCACTCATAATCTACATGTGAGTACCAGGCCATAAAAAGCTCTGTGAGATAGGCAATACCTACAATAGATCCAGTAAGTACAATAACTTTATTCATTACTTCTATGTGCTCAAGAGTTATGTACTCCTGTAAACCTAAAACTTTACGTGTAACCAATAACAAGGTTTGCACCATAGCAAATCCTGAAAAAATAGCCCCAGCTACGAAATAGGGCGGGAAGATAGTTGTATGCCAACCCGGAATTACCGATGTAGCAAAGTCAAACGATACAATCGTATGTACAGAAAGTACAAGTGGTGTAGATAACCCTGCCAACACTAAAGACAGTGATTCGTGTCTCTGCCAGTGTTTAGTAGAGCCTGTCCAACCGAAAGCAGCTACACCATAAAAGCTTTTTCGCCATTTTAAGCGGGCCCTGTCTCTTAAAGTTGCAAGATCAGGAAGCAAACCACTGTACCAAAATAAAAGAGATACAGTAAAATAAGTAGAGATTGCAAATACATCCCATAAAAGAGGAGAGTTGAAGTTAGGCCATAAAGCACCGCGGGTATTGGGATAAGGTAATACGTAAGGTGCCATCCAAACTCGACCCATGTGCCAAATTGGAAACTGACCGGCGCACATTACCGCAAAGATTGTCATTGCTTCTGCTGCACGATTTACACCCGTTCTCCATCCCTGGCGAAAAAGCAATAAGATAGCAGAGATTAATGTTCCCGCATGACCAATACCCACCCACCATACGAAATTGGTAATATCCCAACCCCATCCGATGGTTTTATTTAAGTTCCATTGCCCTGTGCCATACATCACCTCACGATATACCGAGTATACGCCAAACAATAAAAGAGCAACAGAAATTAAAAAACCAACCCACCAGGCTGTACTTGGTTTGGCTTCAACCGGACGACAAATATCTTCTGTTACCTGGTGATAATCCTTGTTACCAAGTACCAACGGTGGTCTTACCTGCGATTCGTATTTAAGTAATGCCATAGTTATAAGCTGCAAGCTTCAAGCTTTAAGACTTCAAGCTTTTTTTATATTGTCAACTTTATTGCTCTTCGAACTGACTTCCAGTTTCCGGTAACCGGTTACCGGGAACCCTATTCAATTACTTCTCCGTATGCTCTGCTGCTTTCACCGGTTCTTCACTTTGCCCAGCATGTCCGCCACCTTCATGTTCATCAACCGTTACTGTTATCTCTTCTGTATTTCTAACCTTAGCCAGGTAATTTACATTCGGTAGTGTATGTATTTGTTCTATAACATAAAACAAGCGGCCTGGGTTGTTTTTACGAATCTGTGCTACCGTACTTTGAGGGTCATTTACATTACTAAACATAATGGCGCTTGTAGGGCAGGCCTGGGCGCATGCTGTTTGAACTTCATCTCCTTTTAACTGTCGATTTTGCAGCTTTGCTTTTAGTTTGCCTTCCTGGGTACGCTGTACGCAGAAAGTACATTTTTCCATTACTCCACGGCTTCGTACCACCACATCCGGATTCAACACCATGCGGGTTAAATCATCTTGCATCTGATGAACCACCTCATCTAATGCGCCAACGCCGCTTGGTGCACCACCTTTACCAAATGAAGTAGCGCCAGTATAATCTGCCCAGTTAAAGCGGCGTACTTTATACGGACAGTTATTGGCACAATAACGGGTACCAATACAGCGATTATACGCCATCTGGTTCATTCCTTCTGCGCTATGCGAGGTAGCAGCTACAGGACAAACATTCTCACAAGGAGCATTATCGCAGTGCTGGCACAGCATAGGTTGAAACACCACCGCCTTCAGATCATCAGGATTTTTTTCATCGCTCACAAAATAGCGGTCAATACGAAGCCAGTGCATATCATGATAACGCAACACTTCACTCTTGCCCACTACAGGCACATTGTTTTCGGTATGACAGGCCACTACACAAGCACCACAACCAATACAAGAATTCATGTCAATTGACATTCCCCACTTAGGACCCGGTTGTGGATGATCCTGAAATGGATACAAAGTTCCTTCTTTCGCGTAATCGCCGGTTTTTGATGCATAGTCTTTTGCAAGCTCTGCTCTCTCTTCAGTATATCTTTTGGGGTTCTGTAAAAAGGTAGCCATTGTTGTTTCTTTTACAACCTCGGTTCTTCCTTCATACGAACTGTGTATCTGCATTTGGGCAACCTTGGCACTGCCTAAAGTTTTTTCAGAAACAACTACATCATTAAAATAATCTACTGTTGTTCCATTAAAGCGTGCAAAAGGATAAATATTTTGTCCCACACCGCTTACGGCTTTGCCAATAGAAGCACTTCTACCATAACCAACCGCTACAGCAATGGTATTGGCATTCATGCCTGGTATCACCATTACAGGTAGTTGCACTTTTCTGTTTCCGGCTGTTATTTCAATGATCGGTTTGCTGGGATAATATTCGTAATCTGAACTTTTATAATCAATGCCTAACTCTTCTGCCTTATGAGAAGAGATCATTGCATAATTGTCCCATGTAGCTTTTGTAACAGGATCTGGTAACTCAAGCAACCATGGGTTGCCGGCTTGTTTACCCGTAAGCATAGCCACGTTTTGATACAAGACCAATTCATCTTTACCGGCTTTACGTGGTGCAGACAGCGCGGTGATGGCTCCGGCAATGCCGCCACTATTGAATGACCCACCCCCTGTTGTTTGAGTAGTATTTGTAGTAACAAAAGGAGCAGCAATTTTGACAATCGTATCAGCTATATTACTAACAACGGCTGTTGCAATATTAGTTGTGCCGCCTTTTTCTATCACACCATCCTGAAAAGCTTTATCAAATCCTTGTTGGCCACCTAATTTCCCCATCCAGTATTGGCGGAAATAAGTATCATAATCTGTAGTACTACCAGCCCACTTTAACAATGAAGTTTGAAAAGGACGGGTTTTGAAAAGAGGAAAAATTGTGGGTTGTATAAAAGAGAAATACCCTGTTTTCGGCTCTGCATCTCCCCAACTTTCGAGGTAGTGATGCGTTGGAACAGAATAAGTACAAAGCGACGTCGTCTCATCCATTTTCTCATTAAAAGAAACAGATAACTTAACTTTCTTCAGTGCACTTACAAAGGCTGGCGCATCAACATATTCATAGGCGGGATTAGCACCATAAATTAATAAAGCACCTACTTGTCCAGTGTTCATCTGTGCCACAAGATCAACCATATCTTTATCTATACCCTGGCGAAAATTAACTGAAGTGCCTGAATCTATTGTAGACCCATAAGCTCCAATGGCGCTATTGATAGCATTCACAACCATTTGAACATTTGGATCGTTGCTGCCAGATACAACCAATGCAGCACCTCTGTTCTTCTGCAAGTCGGCGGCTACTTTTTGAATGCCTGCTTTTAGTTTAGCATCAGCAATGTTCACGGTAGCTTGTCCACCCAAAGCAGCATATAAACCAAGCGCAACGGAACCAATATCTGAAGGACGATGCGTGTAACGTTCATCTGCATTGGCACCGGTCATGCTTAAAAAAGACTCAAACTGATAGTGCTTGCTCATGACAGGGTTGGCCTCATTGATTTTCCGGCCATACGAATATTGGCGGGCAAATTCCACAGGGCTTAACCAAGTTCCTAAGAAATCAGCACCCAGACTTACAATAACTTTGGCCTTGTCAAACTGGTATGATGGAATAGCTCTTTTGCCTTGAGTTGCTTCATTGGCAAGCAGCATACCACTGTACGAAACCGCATCGTATTGTACGTGACGGCTTCCGGGATATTTATTTAAAAACTCTGCAATAATTTGTTTGGTAGAAGGAGAATTGATTGTACTCGTTAATAATACAACCGGGCGGCCAACTAATCCATTCAACGAGCCCATAATAGCTCTATCCAATTGATCATAAGTTGGAACTTCTTCAAACTTGCTACCTGTATTGTGCTTCGGGTTTGTTAAGCGGTTGGTGTCATATAAATCTAAAACAGAAGCCTGAGCACGTGGAGAGGTTCCTCCTTTAGTCAAACTGCTGAGAGCATTCCCTTCTATTTTAATTGGTCGTCCATCTCTTACTTTAGCAATGATTGGAATCACGTCACCATCCTGAACGTAAGTAGTTGCATAATATTTAGCAATACCAGGAGTAATATTTTCTGGCCTGTTTACGTAAGGAATAGCTTTTCTTACAGGCATTTTACAACTGGCTAAACTTGCTGCCGCAGTACTGAATCCCAGGTATTTAAGAAAATCTCTTCTTGGAGCTGAGGCATCAAGCCAACCTTTTCCATCTGAATCTTCAAATGGAAGCTCTTCCTTAAACTCATCCGCATTCTGTTTTTGGAATTCCCCTTTATCCTTAAGCTCAGCGAAACTTTGCCAATACTGTTTATCGCTCATATTTATTTGAGTTAGCAGTTGACAGTATGCAGGTTTGCAGTGTTGTCAACCATTCTTACTTTATGCTTTCTTGCTGTTAGCTGTAAACTGTTTACTGCCAACTAACTGATTTAATAGTGACATTTCTGACATTCCAGCCCACCAACATCATTAACAGTCACACTATCCATTTTACCACTTTTCAGATCATTGTGGAATTTCTCGTAAATACTATAGAACTTATTACCCGTGCTATCCGACGTATTAAAATCAACTTTACTTTCCCGGTGGCAGTTGATGCACCAACCCATACTTAAATCAGAGAACTGGTGCACTTTATCCATTTCCTGAACAGGTCCGTGACAAGTCTGACATTGAACCTTACCAGCGTTTACATGCTGGGCGTGGTTAAAGTATACGTGGTCAGGAAGGTTGTGAATCTTGATCCATTCCACAGGTTTTGCTTTAGACGGATCCCACGGCGCAGTTTGACCGGCAGTATACCCGGCAAAATCATACAATTTTTGAATTTCTGCCGTACCATTTATCTCTTTTCCATCTTCATCATAAAGCTTGGGCCCTTTTTCATAAGTGGATATAGACTTATGACAATTCATACACACATTTAAGGAAGGAATAGCAGCATGCTTACTCTCCCAGGCATTGCCATGGCAGTATAAACAACTGATTTGATTGATGCCTGCATGTACTTTGTGAGAGTAATAAATAGGTTGCGTCGGTTTATAATCCTGCTGACGCCCCAGATTTACAGCGCCTTTGGCCATTAGGTACCCACCCACAACAAATAAAAGAACGGCAAGCAAACCGATGTATATTTTATTGCGATAGAAGGGAACTGCCTCAGGGCGTTGGATGTTTTCTTTATCATCCGATAATTTCTTCAGGTTGCTGTTTACCTGCATTAAGATCAGGGCAATGATGGCAAGAATGATAGAAATAATACCAAATATTACAGCGCTGTTAGCAGAGTCTTCTCCAGCTTTTGCACCTGAGCCTTCTGTTTCAACTCCGGGAGTTGGGGCAGGAGCAGGTGTATTAATGTATTCAATAACAGCATCAATATCCTGGTTGCTTAATTGTGGAAATCCAGGCATTATTTGTCCATATTCTGCCTGTAATGCTTTTGTATAAGCTGTAGTTGGAATGAATGCACCAGGATTATGTATCCATGCGTATATGTTCTCTTTATTTTCTGCCCAGGGGCCTCTTTCCATAAAGCCCGCCAAGGCAGGGCCACTAAGCTTTTTATTTATAGCATGACAAGATTGGCAGTTGGTTTGAAAAATCTGTTTTCCGTTCTGTGCAAAGACAGAAGTATTAAGAAGAAGAAAAATAAGTCCGATCAGTGTAGTCTTTCGAGCAATTAGCTTAAAAAAAATCATAGATACTAAGGATCTAAATGTGGATAATTCCTGAATTGGGTGCAAAAATATGACAGGAATATTACAAAACACTATCTAGTTTACTTTTTTTTTAAACCGCTATGGTCTTGACTTTCAGCTACATTTTGTTAACATTGTTACTACGTGTAAGAGATTGATACTTTTCGATTTCACACTTAAACAAATGTTGAAATGTGCAATTTGCTCTGGGCTTAAAGTGTATGTTTTTCATAATAAACCAATCGCCGGTTATTAGTTTAAAGTTTGCAAAAGAGACTAAAGTTCACTTCTTCTATATTTGAGATCAATCCTGTAAATGAGATTGCAAGATGCTAATTGTCAACTAGTCTCAGGAAGTTTTAGCTGGCAACTTGAACCAAATAGTATCAACTTAGAAAACCTCCTGCTTCTTTGCCAGGTTGCAATGCTGTTTAATTTTTCCCTTAGTTTTAGCGGATGAAAAAAATGGCTGTATTTGCTTCCGGAGCGGGAAGTAATGCTCAAAAAATTATTGACCATTTTTCTGACCTTTCTAAAAATGCAGTTGTAAGTCTTTTGGTTTCAAACAATTCCAAAGCGGGTGTTTTAGACATTGCTGAAAAAGCCAATGTTGCTTCGCTTATTATAGAGAAGGAGCAATTTTTTAGGGGTGATAGTTATGTTCCCTTTCTTAAATCAAAAGAAATTGATCTTATTGTATTAGCGGGATTTCTATGGAAAATACCTCAGGCCCTTATTGATGCTTACCCAAGAAAAATCATCAATATCCACCCTGCTTTATTGCCCAAATTTGGAGGAAAAGGAATGTACGGAAGTTTTGTTCACCAGGCCGTGATTGATGCCAAAGAAAAGGAAAGCGGTATTACAATACATCATGTTGATGAGCATTACGATCATGGAGATATAATCTTCCAGGCCAGGTGTGCGGTAAATAGCGAGGATGATACAAATTCTTTAAGCAAAAAAATTCATGATCTTGAACACAAACACTACCCCTTGATAATAGAACAGGTTTTAATTACCGTAAATGCATAATATGAAGCCAGTTTTTTTTCTTACATCCTTATTGCTCCTGGTTTTTTATTCAGGCACAGAAAGGAAGTGAATAAGTTTAAGAATTTAGTGTATGCAGCGTTGGAGTAAATGAAGTTAACAGTTGATAGCTTTCATGTTCCGCATTAGGCGTTAAGGCATTAGGCGTTAAACATTTAGCATTCACCGTTTCCATCTTTACCATAGCATTTGCATTTTGTTTTGTTATTTGCCTCATTACATTTTGAAAGCTTTTTATTTTTATACTACACTAGTAACTGCTGCTCTTCTTTTGCTTACTGCGCAGGAAGGAAATGCACAATATAAAGTGCAGGGTACTGTGTATGATAGTTCACATGTTTATCCATTAGAATCCGTTTCTGTTTTAGCAACGAATGGAAAGGGAGCTGTTACCAACCCAAATGGTCATTATATAA
Source organism: Chitinophagaceae bacterium (assembly GCA_043763635.1). Classification (GTDB taxonomy): domain Bacteria; phylum Bacteroidota; class Bacteroidia; order Chitinophagales; family Chitinophagaceae; genus Flavisolibacter. The sequence goes on along the minus strand of JAYULK010000111.1, from coordinate 39,884 downwards.
TTGATGTAGGCGAAAAAGACTCAGTCTGGTTTTCATACCTCGGCAAGCCGACTATTAAATTTGCTGTATTAAAAATGCCTGATGTAACGCAGTTTGATATTGCTTTACAAATAAATATCACTGTATTAAAAGAAGTAAGAGTCCGCCCCCGGAATTATAAAGAAGATTCAGCACAAAACCGGCGGGACTATGCAAGGGTTTTTGATTTTCAAAAACCGAACCTGGGCACAATGACGTCCATCGGGCCTTCCGGTGCAGGCATTGATATTAATGAATTGATACGTGCTTTTCAATTTCGTAAAAACAAGAGTACGGAGCGATTCCGCGAACGACTGGAACAGCAGGAAAGAGATAAATACATAGACCATCGCTTTAATAAAGCATTGGTAAGAAAACTTACTAATTTAGATGGAGAAGACTTAGATAAGTTCATGAATATACACCGGCCCTCTTACGAGTTTATTTTATATAGTAACGATTACGACTTTCAATACTATATTAAAGAAGCGTATTTAATGTACAGGAAGAAAAAAACCTTTTGACGCAGCTCTTTTTTACTTTGCATTATAATCGCACTTTTTTTATGGATCAACTCGCTCCGGCATCGGCACCCGGCATACAACATACGCAGAACGGACTTGGTGCCATTGTTGGCTTCCGTTATGCCACTTATCTTATTTCGTTTACCTATCCATTGCATAATAAGTACGATCCAAAACTGGAATAAATCACTCCAGGCAATATAACAGAAGATTGAAACCAGTTCTGATGTTTTAAATCATTAAAAATATCGCGGTTGTGGAGTGATGGAGATACCAAATTTTTATTTGCTTCGTTAATAACAGTTCTATCATTATTTTGCAACGCTATGAGAAAATTTTTAGTACTCTTAATTATAAGTGTTCCCCTGATTTCCTTTGCTCAAAACTCAATTGTACAGGAGGGAGAGTTTGGCGTAGGGATAGGTGCTGCCCATTATTTTGGCGATTTAAATACAAAAGCACGTTTAAACAGGCCTAAGCCGTCTGCAACAGTTTTCTTTCGTAAAAATTTTGGAAATTATATTGCGCTTCGTGTAGGCGCCAGCTTTGCAAGAGTTGGCTATTCTGATGTGTATAATACACATAATGAATTTATGCAACGGCGCAACCTAAGCTTCACATCAAATGTTTGGGAGCTTGCCCTGCAAGGCGATTTTAATTTTTATCGCTTTATGCCTGGGGAGCCTGATTTTTCTTTTACACCTTACATAACCGCCGGCGCAGGCGTTTTTAATTATGATCCCTTTGCTTATTTAAGCGATGAAAAATATTTTCTACGTCCTCTTGGTACAGAAGGCCAGGGAAGTGCTGCTTACCCGGAGAGAAAACCTTATAGTTCCATGGCCGTAAGCATACCTTTTGGCGTAGGCATAAAATATTCTATAAATGAACGTATTAATTTAGGTTTGGAAGTTGTGCACCGCTTTACAAATACAGATTATCTGGATGATGTAAGCAGCACTTTTGTAGAACCCTCTGTTTTCCCGCCCAATCCTGATGGAACACCCTCTCCAGCACTTTTGCTTTCTGACCGCTCTTATGAAACAGGAACGTTGATCGGCGGCAAAGGCATTCAAAGGGGAAATAGCCGCCAAAAAGATCAATTTGCCACAGCCATTTTTTATATAAGCTTCAACCTGCAATCTTATAAATGCCCTACAGCTAATTAAAAGCTAAGAGTTAGAAGTTGGCTGATGACAGTCAACCTTCAATTCGAATTTCTTTGATTATAACCCTAATCTTTGGGTTCTGATAATGAAAGGAGCTAACCCAGTCAGGGTCTGTCAGGTATCAACCGTCATCAGCCAACTATTCAAAACTTCCCCATTTACTTTTTACCAGATGATTACCTTTGCACACCTTTATCAGGGGTATTAATGGAAGCTATCGTTCAAAATATTGATAAAAACAGGATGCCGAAACATATTGCCATCATAATGGATGGTAATGGCCGTTGGGCAAAAGAACAGGGGCAGGATCGTTTGTTCGGGCACTACCAGGGTGTAGAAAGCGTTCGCAATATTGTAGAAGGCTGCGCCGAATTAGGATTAAATTATCTAACACTGTATGCTTTTTCTACAGAAAATTGGGATCGCCCCGAATACGAAGTAATTGGATTGATGGAACTTTTAGTAAAAACAATCCGGAATGAAGTAGACACTTTACGCAAGAATAATATTAGGCTGCATGTTATTGGTGATATTAAAATGTTGCCTGATTATGCTCAGAAAGAACTTCAGGAAGCATTGGATATTACCAAAGAAAGCACCGGCTTAAATTTAATTATGGCATTGAGCTATAGCGGACGATGGGAGCTGCTTAACGCTGTAAAAAGCATTTCTTATGAAGTGCAGCAGGGGAATATCACGTTAGAAGAAATTGATCAAACCACTTTACAAAAGTACCTCTGCACCAGTAATTTCCCCGACCCTGAGCTAATGATACGCACAAGTGGGGAATACAGGATCAGTAATTTCTTGCTATACCAACTAGCGTACGCCGAATTGTATTTTACCAATGTAAGATGGCCGGAGTTTAGAAAAAATAATCTTTACGAAGCCATAATTGATTACCAGGGAAGAGAGCGTCGTTTTGGTAAAACAGCTGAGCAAATAAAACCGGTTTAAAAGCTTGTAACGGTAGGTGCTTAAATATAAAAATTCAATCCTCCATTCAACCAAAGACTCATAATTGATTTAACAAAACCGTTTAATATTTACCCTTAAATTGCTGCCCAAACTTTGCGTAAAAAAGAACTAATTACAGACTTTACCGACTGACTGAACATTTGATATGCTACGACAATTACCCCGCATTTTTATTTTAGGTTTCTGCGCATTACTCACAGTTGCTGCTTCGGCTCAGGATACTACCAAACCGACCTCTGTTGACCCCGAGCTGGAAGCGATCGAAAGCGGGAGGGTGCCAAAAGAATATATCATTCGTTCAATAAATGTGGTAGGCCTTAATTATTTAGATAGCTCTATTGTACGCTCTATTTCTGGTATACAGGCTGGGGATAAAATAATGCTGCCGGGGGGAGATGTATTTTCAAAGGCCATAAACAACTTATGGCGCCAGCGTTTATTCTCCAATATTCAAATTTATATTACTGCAGTAAACGAAAGCAATATTGACCTTGAGATTGAAGTACAGGAGCGTCCTAAATTGGCTAATTTTTATTTTAAAGGCATCAAAAAAACGGACGCTGAAGAAATTGAAAAAAAGGCTGGCCTGGTAAAGTCTACCATAATTACCGAAAACACAAGACGAAATGCTGTAGAAGTCATTAAGAAATTCTATACTGATAAAGGGTTTAAAAATGTAGCGGTGCACATTGAGGAAAAGCCTGATGCTTCATTGGTTAATGCCAACTCGCTTACTTTTTTTATTGAAAAAGGGAATAAGGTAAAAGTGAATGAATTAAATATTTATGGCAATGACCTGGTGGCTGATATGAAACTAAAGAAGCAAATGAAAGGTACTAAGGAGATGACCAAATTTACTCTGCATTCTTCTGATATGCCCAGCCCTTATGGTGAAAATGAAAAGCTTACGTTCAACGATTATGTAAAAAACTGGGGCTTTCTTTCTTTAAGCAAAACAAAAGTTTTATTAGATCCTTATTTCCGTTTCAAATTATTTTCTTCGGCTAAGTTTGATGAGAAGAAATATACCGAAGACAAAGAAAAATTATTAGCGCAATACAATGCCCTTGGTTATCGCGATGCACAAATTATTTCTGATACGATGTATGCAAATAGCGAAGGCAATTTGAATATTGATGTAAAGGTTAGCGAAGGACGCAAATACTACTTTGGCAATATTGCCTGGAGAGGAAATTCAAAATATTCCGATTCTCTCTTAAATGTTATACTAGGGATTAATAAAGGCGATGTTTATAATACCGAAACCCTTGGTAAACGTTTAGGTAAACAGCTTACGCCTGATGGTGGTTCTGATATTAGCGGTCTTTATATGGATGATGGCTATCTTTTCTTTAGAGCCGAACCTGTAGAAACCTCGGTATATAATGACACTATTGACCATGAAATAAGGATTGTGGAAGGGCCACAGGCAACCATAAGAAGTGTAAATATTTACGGCAACGAAAAAACAAAAGATCATGTAATCCGTCGTGAGCTACGTACTGTTCCGGGCGAAAAGTTTAGCCGTTCAGATCTGATACGTTCTCAAAGAGAATTGTCGCAACTTCAATATTTTAACCAGGAGAAAATTAATCCGGGCGTAAATCCAAACCAGGAAGATGGAACAGTAGATATTAACTGGAACCTTGAAGAAAAATCATCTGACCAGTTAGAGCTTTCTGCAGGCTGGGGCGGTGGCATTGGTTTAACCGGTACCCTTGGCGTAACGTTCAACAACTTCTCCATAAAAAATATTACAAAAAAATCTTCATGGGATCCGTTGCCAACAGGCGATGGCCAAAAGTTAAGCCTTCGTGTTCAATCTAATGGCCGTGCCTTCCGATCTTATAATTTCTCATTTACCGAGCCCTGGCTTGGAGGCAAAAAAAGAAATTCTTTTACAGTTAATTTTTACAATAGTAAATACTCTAATGCTTATGATTTTACTACCGGCAGGCAGTTGAAGTCAAGGGCAGATTCCAGTTTTTTACGCGTTATGGGGGCAGGAATTTCATTAGGCAAACAGCTAAAATGGCCCGATGATTATTTTAGCCTGGTTTATTCTCTTAACTATACCCAGTACGATTTAAAAAATTATCCATTTTCAGGATTTGGATTTAAGGACGGAAACGGCGTTTCCAAAACCGTTAGCATGAAGCTTGCCCTTCAAAGATCTTCTGTATTTGATCCCACCTTTCCAAGAAGCGGATCGAATATGATTGCCAGCGTTCAATTTACACCTCCCTTTTCTATATTTAATCCCGATATAGTTAATTCAAAAGATCCGTTTAAAAACCCAGAGTATCATAAATGGTATTTTAAATCTGAGTGGTTTGTGCCAATAGGCAAGCCAAGCGGAGCAGATAAAAACCGTCAGTTTGTTTTAAAGATGGCGGCCAAGTATGGCTTTATGGGGCGCTATAACCGGAAAATAGGTTTCTCGCCATTTGAGCGTTTTCAGCTTGGTGGCGATGGCTTAACCAATAATATGGGTTTGTTTGGATACGACATAATAGCCTTACGTGGTTATCCGGTGTTTGAAACTTCAGATCCATCTATTAACCCTGACATCAATAATGCCAGCCAATATTTTACCATATTTAATAAATACCAGTTAGAGTTGCGTTATCCATTGGTTACCAACCCAAGCAGCACTATTTATGGCCTGGCGTTTTTCGATGCAGCGAATGGATGGTATGACTATAAAAATTATAATCCTTTTCAGTTGCGTAGAAGTGCCGGTGTAGGTGCCCGTTTCTTTCTACCAATGTTTGGTTTGTTAGGTTTCGATTATGGAGTAGGACTTGATAGGATAACACCTGGTGGAGGATTGAAAAACGCATCACGCTTTACATTTATGCTAGGCTTTGAGCCTGAATAAAAATGGTTGATTGGTTACTTTAAAGCAGTCGTAATTGATGCTTATTGGGTATTAACTATGACTATTATTGATAATACCTACTGGTTTTCGCATTATGCTTTAAGCGTTCAACGTTTTTGCATTAACCCTTTTAAACTATAACTCATTAATATGAAAAAACTTCTTCTTTCGTTTTGCGTTTTGCTTGTAGCGTGCAGCGTTCAGGCGCAACGCTATGCTATCATTGATACAAAATATATCCTTGATAAAATGCCTGATTATAAAGGAGCGCAAAAAATACTTGATGATGTGGCTTCTAACTGGCAAAAAGAAATAGACGCTTCGCAAACAGAGCTTGATAAAATGTATAAAGATTATGAAGCGGAGCAGGTAATGTTAAGCGAAGAATTGCGCAAAAAAAGAGAAGACCAACTTTTTATAAAAGAAAAGAACTTGCGTGACCAGCAGCGCGGGCGTTTTGGTTTTGAAGGAGACCTTTTCAAAAAAAGGCAGGAGTTAATTAAACCAATACAGGACAAAGTTTATAACGCTGTGCAAAAACTAGCGGTGCAAAGAGGTTATGATTTTATATTGGATAAGAGTGAAGGAATTACGGTTATATTTGCCGACCCCAAACTGGAAAAAAGTGAAGACATATTAAAAGAACTTGGGGTGAAATAATAAAATTTTCTAAAACTTATAATTGTATACAACCAATAGTATTTAAAAACTCATCATTAAAACAACTACAAAAAAGGTCAAATGAACAAAATGAAATTATTTATTGCTGCTGCAATTATTATGATCTCGGCCAGCGCTGTTACTGCTCAAAAATCTGCATACATCAGTGTAGACCAGGTGGTATCAATTATGCCCGAAACAGCCAAGCTGGATTCTATGCTGCGTAAATACCAGGCTGACTCGCTAAATCCAAGGTTTGCATACCTTGTTCAGGAGTACAACCGTAAGGATAGCATTGCCAATGGAAAAGATTCTTTAAAAACTCCTCTTTCTGTACGTACTCAAATTCGCCAGGAATTAGAACAGTATGCTTATGAAATTCAAAACTGGCAACAAATTGTACAACAAGCACTCCAGGCTAAACAACAGCAAATGCTTGAGCCAATCTATCGTAAGGTGGATGGCGCTATTCAGAGCGTTGCAAAAGAAAATGGTTATACTTATGTATTTAATCGTGAAGCTCTTTTAGTAATGCCCCCCGCAGACGATATGTTGCCGCTTGTTGCAAAACGACTTAACGTTAAAGTTCCACCCGCTACAGCAGCAGGAGGAGCGCCAAGAAGATAATTTAGTTTGAAAAATGTTTTAAGTCCCGCTTTATGGCGGGACTTTTTATTTTAGCATATAACTTTACGCATGTCTCCTATTGGTGTTTTTGATTCCGGATATGGCGGGCTTACCGTATTTAAAGAATTTATTCAGTTACTTCCTCAATATGATTATTTGTACCTGGGCGATAACAGCCGTGCTCCTTACGGAACCCGCTCCTTTGAAACGGTTTATAAATACACCCTTGAAAGCGTTCAATGGTTGTTGGCTAAAAACTGTCCGTTAATTATTCTTGCATGCAATACTGCATCTGCTAAAGCATTGCGTACTATTCAGCAAAACGATCTTCAAAAACTAAGTAATCATGCAAGAGTTCTTGGGGTAATAAGGCCTACATCAGAAGTCATTGGCTCTTATACGAAGTCCAATAACATAGGAGTTTTAGCTACCAAAGGAACTGTACAATCTAATTCTTATGATATCGAAATAAAGAAGTTTTACCCTGATATGAATATTTCGCAGGAAGCTTGTACCATGTGGGTTCCATTAATTGAGAGCAATGAGCATACTAACGAAGGAGCTGATTATTTCATAAAAAAAAGCATTGATAACATCTTTGAAAAGAATCCAAAAATTGATGCCTTGCTTCTTGCCTGTACCCATTACCCATTGCTAAAAGGAAAGATCGAAAAATATTTACCGAAAGGTGTTCAATTGATCTCACAAGGGGAAATAGTTGCAGCAAGTTTGAAAGATTATCTCGAACGGCATCCTGACATTGAAACCAAAATTACACTGAAAGGCCAGCGCTTATTCTATACAACCGATTCCACTGAGGATTTTGATAAAAATGCTGCTGCCTTCTATGGAGAAACGGTTAGTTCAACAAATGTTGATTTGTGAGCTATGAAGTATCAGGTAATTGCCAAACTACAATTCGCTAATCGCCCATATCAGGTAAACAGGCTATAATTTTATAGTACATTAAAACCATTTGGCCTAATGCTCTAATGAAATCACCATTGTTATTACATAATTATGAGTGGGAATGTGGTAAGGTTTCATATTATGCTCCTGACTTAAATTTTGTAGAAAAAACGTACAGCAAAAATTTACAGAGGGGGCTGCAGCCATTTCCTTATTGGGCAAAGGTTTGGCCTTCAGCACTTGGGTTGTGCCGCTTTTTGATTGAACACCCTTATTACATTTGTCAAAAAAATATACTTGAATTAGCTGGTGGCTTAGGGTTGCCATCGTTAGTGAGCGCACAATACGCCAGGCAGGTTTGCTTCAGCGATTATATTCCCGAAGCTGTTGAAGTAATGGAAAGATCGGTTGCCCACAATAGTTTTAAAAACATTGATTGCAAAGTTTTAGACTGGAATCATTTACCACCAATACCGGAAACTGAAATAGTATTATTAAGCGATATAAATTATGAGCCACTAGAATTTGAAAATTTAATTACAGTAATAGAATCATTCGTTCAGAAAGGTATTATTGTAATCTTAAGTACGCCGCACCGGTTAATGGCAAGGCCTTTTATTGAAACAATTATTCCCTGGCGCCAGCACCAGCAGGAAATATCCATAGTTTATAATAACCACCGGCTTTCCATTTCTATTTTTGTCTTAGTTATGCTTTGAATAAAGCATTCTATTGTTGCCATGTTCTCACAACAACATGCGCTTTACTAATTTTTATTCGGAGGGTTGTGCATTCAACAGTATCCCTGCCTCTCGTTATACACAGAATGCAGGCTACGTGAAAGCACCTTGCAGGCATTTATAATAATCTTCAAAATAAATTCGTTTGCCTATTAAAACTTGAGTTAGAAAATTATTACAACAGCACCAATAATAACAGCTTCAAATCGTTTACAGCGCCTACACAATGCTTTTGTTATTTTAAATAATTGAGTACTTTGGCAATATGGTAAAGCCCGCAACTATAATCACTACCTGTGCAGCTCTTTTAGTAGCTATATGTATTTTGGCTGTAACAGTAAAAGATCATTTTAAGCCTGATGTAAATTTTGATGTATCGTTGGCTCAAAAGCCGGTCAACGGCTCTCTTTTTGCCGATGCGGGTCTTACACATAATCCGCCTCATGGCAAACGAGGACATAGACATGATTTGGCTGATGGAGCACCCTTACCAAAAGCGGCAGCAATTGCGCCTCCTGCAACAAAAATTGGCGGTTTGTTGAATAATGATAAAGCAGCAGCTCGAGCTGCAGAAACTATAGAAACAGCATCTGGTGTGGCTATAAACCCGGCACATGGAAAACCCGGCCATCGCTGCGAAATAGCTGTAGGCACTCCTCTAAATAGCAATCCTACAAATAATGCCGCTCCACAAACAGCTAATAATTTGTCGGCACCGCCTACATTAAACCCTGCTCATGGAAAGCCAGGACACAAATGTGAAATAGCAGTGGGTGCACCATTAAATGGTAACTCTGCAAAAGCAAAACAAAACGAAACTGTTTCGCCAACAATTGCTGCAGTTAAACCGGCCAGCGCTTCTTCGCCGGTACCAAAACTAAACCCTGCCCATGGCTTATCGCACCATCGTTGCGATATAGCAGTAGGAGCACCTCTTAATCCGGCGCCGTCCGTTATTGCACCTTCATCACCACTCCTAAAAACAAAAACAGATTCTGTACAGGCTGTGCAAAAGTTGCAGTATACCATTGATAAACCTTAATAAGTTGCAAATAGCGCAGCCTGCTTTATGAAATATCATGCCTATCCAATCTGCAATGAGTGAATTAAATGGAGATTAGTTTCAAGATAAAACGTCTTATCCTTTCACATATAATTATGGCCAAAAAGAATTAATAATTCATCTTTTTTTTGCTAAAAACATTAGCTTTGCGCAAGCATAAAATTTAAGGGCAACCATGCTATAAAAGCATAACTTTAAAGCTAACCTACATATCAAAATTTCAAAATAACAATATGTCAAATAGCGAAAAATTAAAAGCATTAAAACTTACCATGGACAAGATTGATAAGGACTTTGGTAAGGGTAGTGTGATGATGATGAATGAAAAAGGCGAGCAGCTTATGGAAGTAATTTCTACAGGCTCTATAGGTTTAGATACTGCACTTGGTGTTGGCGGATTACCGAAAGGCCGTGTGATTGAGATTTATGGTCCTGAAAGTTCAGGTAAAACAACGATTGCTATTCATGTTATTGCAGAAGCCCAAAAGAAAGGTGGCATGTGTGCTATAATAGATGCAGAACATGCTTTTGATAGTGCTTATGCGCAAAAGTTAGGGGTCGATATTGATAATCTTTTAATTTCTCAACCTGATTATGGCGAACAAGGTTTGGAGATTGCTGACCGTCTTATACTTTCCGGTGCGTTAGATGTAGTAGTTATAGATTCTGTAGCGGCACTTGTACCAAAAGGCGAATTGGAAGGAGAAATGGGTGATTCTAAAATGGGGCTGCAGGCTCGTTTAATGTCGCAGGCTTTGCGCAAGTTAACCGGTACTATTTCCAAGACCAATACGATATGTATTTTCATAAACCAGCTTCGTGAAAAAATTGGTGTGATGTTCGGTAACCCGGAAACTACCACAGGTGGTAATGCTCTAAAATTTTATGCGTCTGTAAGGCTTGATATCAGGCGTATGGCACAAATAAAAGATGGAGATGAAGCAGTTGGTAACAGGGTAAAAGTTAAGGTAGTAAAAAACAAAGTTGCTCCTCCTTTCCGCACTGCAGAGTTTGATATTGTTTTTGGAGAAGGCATATCTAAAACCGGTGAAATATTGGATACTGGTGTGGAAATGGGTATTGTACAAAAAAGTGGAAGTTGGTTCAGCTATAACGGAGATAAATTAGGACAGGGTCGTGAAGGTGTAAAATCTCTTTTGAAAGATAATCCGGCTTTAGCAGATGAAATTGAAGGGAAGATTCGTGAAAAAATAAAAGAGTTGCAAGGAGCCTGATCAATGAAGTAAATAGAAAGGTCTCGCTAAAAACGAGACCTTTCTTGTGGTTAAGATAGATTATTGACGGGGTTCATAAAATTGGATCAATGACATTGGGCACGACGGGTGGTTTTTCTAATTCGGTATGCAGGCAGTTTGGCCCTATCTTTTTGCAAAGACTTTGCCACATATATAAAACCATGATAAACAATCAGTTAATTTACATTAGTTATAAAAATAATTAGGATAAGCCAAATTTCTGCACCAACTTATTTAAAACATAATGACTGAAATTAGAAAGCTTGAGAGTTCTAAATGTGTAGCCCTGGTAGCTCACGATCATAAGAAAAAAGATCTTATAGAATGGGCTACCCATAACCGAAAGGTATTAGCGCAGCATAAACTGGTTTCTACTGGTACTACAGGTAAAATGATAGAAGAAGAATTAGGTCTTACGGTAAAAAAATTTTTTAGCGGTCCTTTAGGTGGCGACCAGCAAATAGGAGCCATGATTGCGGAAGGCAAAATTGATTTCATCGTTTTTTTCTGGGATCCTATGGAATCGCAGCCACACGATAGTGATGTAAAAGCATTATTACGTCTGGCAGTCGCCTGGAACATTTTAATCGCCTGTAATAGAACAACAGCAGATTTTATTCTAACATCCTCATTAATGCAGGAAGATTATCTCATTCAAATGCCCGACTACTCAACTTATTTGAAAAGGCTTGTTGTTACATAAGTAGCATAACTATTGTATTTCGCATCATAATCATTATGGCATTCAAGATCGTTTCTTCATATAAACCTGCAGGTGACCAGCCAGGCGCAATTCAGGAGCTAACCGAAGGAGTTTTAAATAACGAGAGGCACCAGGTATTGCTTGGCGTAACCGGTTCTGGAAAAACTTTTACCATTGCAAATGTTATAGAAAATGTGCAACGCCCAACGTTAGTGCTCACCCATAACAAAACATTGGTAGCGCAATTGTATGGTGAGTTCCGGCAATTCTTTCCGGACAATGCTGTTGAGTATTTTGTTTCTTATTATGATTACTACCAGCCCGAAGCATACATGCCGGTTTCTGATACCTATATCGAAAAAGATCTGAACATAAATGAAGAACTGGATAAACTGAGGCTTCGGGCTACAACCAGTTTGCTATCCGGCAGAAGAGATATTATTGTGGTGGCCAGTGTAAGTTGTATTTATGGGATGGGTAACCCAACCGATTATGAAAGCGGTATTATTCGTATAGCTAAAGGTGAGCGGATATCAAGGCAAGGCTTCTTACACTCCCTTGTTAATTCATTATACAATCGTACAACAGTTGATTTCACCAGGGGTACTTTTCGGGTTAAAGGCGATACTGTAGATATAAATTTGCCTTATGTTGATTTTGGATATCGCGTTACGTTTTTTGGCGATGAAATTGAAGAGATCGAAAGCATCGAAATACAGAGCAATAAGCGTATTGGAAAGATGGATGATGCCGCCATCTTTCCAGCCAATTTATACGTAGCGCCAAAAGATATGATGCAAAATGTGATGTACGAGATACAGGACGAAATGAGCGCCCAGGTTGAGTATTATAAAAGCGTTGGAAAATTTATTGAAGCGCAACGTATAAAGGAAAGAGTTGAATATGATTTGGAAATGATCCGTGAACTTGGCTTTTGTAATGGCATTGAAAACTACTCAAGATTTTTTGACCGCCGCAAACCTGGCACCCGTCCTTTTTGTTTGCTTGATTATTTCCCTAAAGATTTTTTATGTGTGGTTGATGAAAGCCACCAAACCATACCGCAGGTAAGCGGTATGTACGGAGGAGATAGAAGCCGTAAATTAACATTGGTTGATTATGGATTCCGTCTTCCTTCCGCCTTAGATAATCGTCCCTTAAACTTCAATGAATTTCAGGGCTTATTAAACCAAACCATTTATGTAAGCGCTACGCCAGGTGATTATGAATTGGAGCAAACAGGAGGTATAGTAGTGGAGCAGGTTGTTCGTCCTACAGGCTTATTAGAACCACCCATTGAAATCCGTCCAAGTGTAAATCAGATTGATGACTTACTTGATGAAATTGATAAACATGTAAAAAAGGGAGGGCGTGTTTTGGTTACAACGTTAACCAAACGCATGGCTGAAGAAATGGATAAATACCTGAAGCGGATTGACATTAAATCCAAATACATTCACAGCGATGTGGTAACTCTGGAGCGTATAGAAATTTTACGAGATTTACGGCTGGGAAAAATCAATGTGTTGGTGGGAGTAAACTTACTAAGGGAGGGTTTAGATCTTCCGGAGGTTTCACTCGTGGCTATTCTTGATGCAGACAAAGAAGGGTTCTTAAGGAATGAACGATCTCTTACACAAACTGCAGGCAGGGCTGCCCGAAATTCAGAAGGCATAGTAATATTTTATGCCGATAGCATAACCGAAAGCATGCAGCGCACCATTGATGAAACAAACCGCCGCCGCGAAAAGCAAGTGGCTTATAACATACAACATAATATTACACCTACCACTATAAGCAGATCGGTTGACCAAATTATGGGGCAGACATCCGTGCTTCAGATAAAAGGATACGATCCGGATTCGCCTTACGCTGCGGAAGAAGTGATAACAAGAGCCGCCGAAGATGAGGCTGGATATACAACCATACCGCAGGTAGAAAAAGCCATTTTAAAAACAAAAAAAGAAATGGAGAAAGCAGCGAGAGATTTAGATTTTATGGAAGCTGCGAGACTAAGGGATGAAATGTTTCAGCTACAAAAAAAGCTGGGTACTATGAAGCAATAAAGCGAGGCATGAAGACTTCTGCTTTTACTGATAAATTTTTCAACCAAGTTCCGATTCCATAGGAGGCCTTGGAAAATCATCCTGAGATCCTGGATTTTCTATGTTCAGTTGAAGTGCTCTTTTGGGAGGTTTTTCATTACCTGATTTCTTATTCTTTCTTATAAATAAAATAGTGCCGGCAGTAGCTGCTATGAAACTACTTATCACTAAAATCAATTTGTTGTTATTATTCATATTAATAGTGTTGATGGAGTGCCAATATTGAAATTAAGCAAGTAATAAAATCTTAATCGTAAAAGATTTAAAAAGTATGATGGTCAAAATTTGTACCTATTCTTTAACCTTTAAAGAGGCTACCCTATAGTAAATAAGTTTATGTATATTGTTTAACGTTATGAGATAGAAAAACGACGGTGTTATGTTTGGATTAGATGGCTATTTTTAAAAGGCTGCTATTGCTTTATCCGCATTTGAATAAATTCGTTTCCGTTTATTTTCATACCACCATTTAGGTGATGTCTTCTTCATCATCGTATCAATACTTCTCATTCCAAATAAATTCCATGCTCCTTTTAGTTTGCCGCTTAAGGATGGTTGCAGTGCTCTTAAGCTCATAGCAAAGCCACTATCCAAATACTCCATGTGGTGCCAATATCCTGCAGGCATAAAAAGCGTATCCCCATGATCTAAAATTACCTCATAGCCTTTAGCAAGCTTCAAAGCAGGAAATGCTTCATAATTTAATTTTCCATCCTGGTAATAGTTTGTAAAATCAGCAAGGCTGAGTACTTCATAAGGCTTTCTGTAAAGCTTGTGTTGCTCTGCGTGTGGAAACAGTAATACTCTCTTCCTGCCTAGAAATTGCGTGTGTAAGATATTAGAGAGGTCAATATCAAAATGCATGTGTGTAATGGAAGAAGCGCCTCCTACAAAGAGCATAGGATATTTCTTTACAAAACCTTTCATCAAATGTTCCGGCCAGGTAAAATCTTTTACAAGCTCCGGAGCATGCTCGAATATATTAAATAGAAAAATTCGCCAACCCGCCGGGCCATTGCTTATAATATTTATGTATTCGCCAAAAGTTTTATAATCATCTGCAGTATTTATTGGCGTGTAGGCATCGCTTTTAATGTTGTTATAAAGGCCTACTCTTTTTTCCCCAACCAAAGTTTTAAAGTAATTCCAATTCCATTTATCGTAAGCTGGCCACTGTTTTGCTAAGCTTTTAATAACAACCGGTTTTTGTGGCTGGTAAAATTCTGTTTTAAAATGTGACGGATCAATTTGGTCAAACTCCGGAACTATTTGCAATTGCATGTGGACCCTATTTATGGTGCAAATGTATTTTTTAAAAACAATAATGATTGTGCATATTAATGGCTGTTAATGCCTGAACACTTAAATTGTTGAATAATGTTGATTAATATACATCCGGACAATCCACAGCCAAGGCTTATAAAGCAAGTGGCAGATTTGTTACGCAAAGGAGGAATAATAATTTATCCCACAGATACTATTTATGGATTAGGCTGTGATATATTTCAGCACAAAGCTGTTGAACGTATTTGCAGTATAAAAAATGTTGATCCCCAAAAAGCTCAACTATCATTTGTTTGCTACGACCTTAGTCATTTAAGTGAGTACGCCAAGCAGCTGTCTACGCCTACATATCGTATACTAAAGCAACATCTGCCCGGGCCTTTTACTTTTATACTTGAAGCAAGTAAACAAGTGCCTAAAATTTTAAAAACAAAAAAAGACACCATAGGACTTCGCATACCAAATAACAAAATAGCGCGGTGTATTGTTGAGGAGCTGGGAAATCCGATTCTTAGTACAAGTTTACCGGGAGAATTTGTTGAAGAGTACACTGACCCCGAAATTATACAAGACAAATTTGGCAAGCTGATTGACCTGGTTATTGATGGAGGAATTGGTGGAATGACCCCTTCCACTATCGTTGATTTAACGAGTGGAGAGCCACAGGTAATACGTCAAGGAGCGGGTGTGTGGGAATCCTGATAGGGATTTGGTTCGCAGTAAATAGTGTAAAAAATTATTTATTCAGCCTGAGTATTTAGCAAAAAAAGCACCGCTTGAAAACGGCGCTTGTTAACCTTCAACCATTCTTTTACAGCAGATCATTATAAAATGCAGTACGTAATAGAGACAATTATAACCTAACAAAAAGCTGCATGCAGCCTTAAAAATTTGTTTCTAAAGTTGAAGTTTCTTGAAATAGCTGAGGCGTTGTATAGTCAAGCCTAAACGTTTTTCGATGATACTTACATGGGCCATGTTGATCTAGAGCCATCTGGTGCTCCCTGGTAGCATAACCTTTATTCTGTATCCAATTATAACGAGGGAACTTTTTGTGCAGTTCCTTCATGTAATCATCCCTATAAGTTTTAGCTAAAATACTTGCCGCTGCAATGGAAGCATAAATACCATCGCCTTGTATGATGCATTTATGAGGGACTCTTTTGTATTTGATAAATCGGTTTCCATCAATAAGCAACAGTTGAGGCTCTATGCTTAATTGTTTTAATGCAAGGTGCATACTCTTAAAGGAAGCCTTTAAAATGTTGATCTTATCAATCTCTTTATTGCAAAGACTGGCCACAGCATAAGCAATCGCTTTTTGTTCAATGACTGGCCTTAAATCATAACGATCTTTTTCACAAAGCTGTTTTGAGTCATTCAATAAAGCATGCGAAAAGTCTTTTGGTAAAATAACGGCAGCTGCAAATACAGGCCCGGCCAGGCATCCACGCCCTGCCTCATCACAGCCGGCCTCTATAAATTCCTCATGAAAATAAGATTGCAACATTTGCATGCAATTTGAATTTTTTTATTCTTCTGAAAAAGATTTTTTTGCCTGTAGGGGTAACTAATTTTGCAGCATGAAAAAAACCTCTTCTTCAAAACCTGTAGCAATATGGTTGATGATAGGTGTGCTGATGGTGATCATTCAAATTGTTTTAGGAGGTATTACACGTTTAACAGGTTCGGGACTTTCTATTACCGAATGGAATGTTATTACCGGGGCACTTCCCCCAATGAACGAACAACAATGGTTACAGGAATTTAATAAATACAGGGGTACGCCTCAATACCGCTTGCTCAATTCAGATTTTACATTGCACGATTTCAAATTTATATTTTTTTGGGAATGGTTTCACCGGTTATGGGGAAGATTGATCGGCGTAGTGTTTTTTATCCCCTTCATTATCTTTTTCCTTCAAAAAAGATTTAAGAGTGGGATGATTAAACCCTTAATTATTTTGTTTTTGTTAGGCGCATTACAAGGAGCAGTCGGTTGGATCATGGTGGCAAGCGGACTAACCGGGGATGCGATATATGTGCGCCCCACGAGGCTCGCATTTCATTTTGTTTTTGCACTCTGCCTTTTATTTTATACATGGTGGTTTGCTTTAAAGCTGTTGATACATGGCGAACATAAAGTTCATAGTCCTGCTTTAAAAAGGTTCAGCTGGCTCATCGTTGTTTTGTTATTCGTTCAGCTAATTTATGGTGCACTCATGGCGGGCCATAAAGCTGCTCCGGCAGCACCTACCTGGCCCGACATTAATGGCGCTTTTATTCCTGCGTATGTATTCAACAGGCCAGAAGGATTGTTAAGTTTGATCGATAATCCAATTGTGATTCACTTTGTCCATCGTATGGTTGCTTACGTACTGGTTCTTTCAACACTAGCATGGACCTTTCTCTCTTTCAAGACAAATACTTCGGTATTGTTTAGAACAACCAGGTTGCTTCCGCTGGTATTTATAATTCTTCAGTTGGTGCTAGGAATAATGACAGTGCTCTTTAGTTTGCAGATCACGGCAAATCAATGGGGTGCTTTTGAATGGATGGCTCAATTACACCAGGTAGTAGCGCTCTTCTTTTTAATGTCTTTAGCACTTAATCTGTACATAGTAACTGGTAAAGAAAAATCAAAATATGCTACGGCCATTGACCCGCATGTAATTTAATATTACATTACAGAAGAGCAACAATGCTTTCATCCAATGGCCTATTTAAGAGGAATATTTTATTCATTACCCCTGCAACTGGTTTTTCTTCATTTTAGAAAATACCAGGTTCTTCTTCTTTTCTGGTTTATACTTTTTAGTACCGTTAGCGGCTCATTTATGAAAATATTTGGGGCCGATGCACTTTTTCTTGCGCCTGAGTATTTAGGAAATGTAAACGCTATGAGTGCTGCTATAATGGGCATGGCCATAGGCATATTTATTATGTGCTGGAACATTACAACGTTCATTTTATTTAGCCGGCATTTTAATTTTTTGGCGGCTACACATTATCCGTTTTTAAAGTACTGCATCAACAATAGTGTCATTCCACTCACGTTTCTTATTTATTATTTAATCAGGGCATACCAGTTTTCTCATTACAAAGAACTGATTAATAATGTTGAAATTTTTTTCCTTTCCTTAGGCTTTCTTACAGGGTTAATCTTTATTCTCGCTATCTCATTCTTTTATTTTTTCAGGGCTGACAAGACAATTTTGCGAAAGCTTCAGCCCATGTTTCATAATGCAAAAAATTATATAGCTCATTTACAACCCGGGTCTCCGGCTAATGGCTATTCGCTTATACATTCAGAATGGTTTTTAGACTCCTTTTTTTCTTTTCGTCGCTGCCGCGATGTATCGCATTATTCTCCCCGCCTCATGGAAACCATTTTTCAGCGGCACCATTTTTCAGCAGTTATTTCTATTTTGATTGCAGTTGTTTTTTTAATCATTACAGGTTTTTTTCTTGAGTATAAATTTTTTCAAATTCCTGCTGCTGCCAGTATGACCCTGTTTTTTGGAATCCTTATTGGTGTTTCTGGAGCCATTGCTTATTACCTGCAAAGCTGGAGTGTTCCATTCCTGGTTGTTCTGGTTCTGTTCCTCAACTTTTTATATCGTGTTGATTGGATTGACCCTAGAAACAAAGCTTATGGTATAAACTATAATGAAAAAAGCACATGGCCGGTTTATGACCAAAAACATATAGACGAACTAAGTTCTGCAGCCAATGTTCAAAAGGATAAGCAGAATATGATGAACATAATGGATAAGTGGAAAATGAAACAAGGGCAGGAAAAGCCACTTATGATTGTAATGACTACGAGTGGTGGTGGGAACAGAAGCGCTGCCTTCACAATGAATGTGCTGCAACAATTAGATAGCGCTACAAAAGGACAAATTTTCAAAAAAACATTTTTAATTACCGGTGCTTCAGGTGGAATGATAGGCGCTACCTATTTCAGGGAATTATATCGTCAAAAAATACATGGTAAAAACATAAGGTTACAAGATGCGCAGTATGTGGATAATATTGCAGAAGATCTTTTAAATCCAACGATTTCTTCTTTTGTTGCCAGAGATATATTAGCTCCCACACAGCGCTTTTCAGTGGGCTCTTACCGATACATAAAAGACAGGGCATACGCATTTGAAACGAAATTAAATAGTAACACAGGAGGTGTACTAAACAACCAAATGAAAGATTATGTGGCAGATGAATCTAATGCAAATATTCCCCTGATCATGTACCATGCCCTTATTAACAGAGATGCTAAAAAATTTTTAATTAGTACACAACCCATCAGCTTTATGATGTTGCCGCCACAAGACAGTACTGGCTTGCGAACTGAGCCTGATGCGGTAGATTTTATGTCATTTTTTGTGCAGCAAGATCCTTATAGCCTTCGGATGTTAACTGCCCTTCGGATGAATGCTACATTTCCTATTGTATTGCCTTCTGTATGGTTGCCTACCAAGCCTGTAATTGATGTAATGGACGGAGGTTTGCGGGATAATTTTGGGGTTGAAAGCAGTCTTAGGTTTTTAAGCAATATGAGTAGTTGGATTAAAGAAAATACGAGCGGTGTAATTGTTATCCAGATCAGAGACCGTCAGACAGGCGGTTGGGATAATCCTTATGAGTTAGAAGGATTTGCAGACCACACCATAAAACCCATTTTGTTATTACAACATAATTGGAATAAGATGATGGAATACTTTCAGAATGATATGTATAGCTATTATGCTTCATCAAGCGGGTATCCTATTCATAAAGTTATCTTTCAATATGCTTCAAATAAATCAGAAAATAAGGCAGCCCTCAACTTTCATTTAACCAGAAGAGAAAAAAAAGATATTGCTCTATCTCTAAAAGATCCGGTTAATAAACAAGCATTAAAAACTGTAGAAAATCTTTTAGATATTCAACCAATTAATAAGGAAAAATGAGCTGGAAGCTTTGGGGCAGAATTTTGATTTCTAAATTTTCGGCACTCTCAGCAGGCTCTCCGTCAATATGGAGCGGAGCCTGTTGCGGATTTGAAATATTGATCTTTTTTGTTTGAAAATACATAACACTCATCTTGTCGTGAATTGCTTCAATCTTTTTTAGTTGATTGAATCCCGCGACCTGCCGGATAGCTTGTATTAACACATTTATTTTACTCTGCTTTGTCATTATGACAATGTCCAGCAAACCATCCGTAAGGCTGGCTTGAGGAGCTATGGTAAAGTTATTTCCGAACTGGTTGCTATTAGCAATGCTGATAAAATAAGCCTCCACATCTAATTTTGTGTTATCGAGTGTTACAATAAACGGATAGGTTGATGAAACAAAGAACTGCTTCATTACTTTTTGTATGTAAGACATTAATCCTCGTTTGGTGCCTTTCGCAAAATCATGCGCCACCTGGGCATCAAAGCCAAGGCCACACAGCATGCAGGCAAATCGTTCATTAATTAAAAAAGCATCTACCCATTTTTGTTTACCTGTAAGTATGCAGTTTATTGCTGCCGCAGGCAATTTTGGAATGCCCGCACATAAGGCAAGCCCGTTACCGGAACCAGATGGAATAATGCCAAAAGGAAGATGATGCTTTCTTAGGCTATTAATAGCTGCATTCACCGTACCATCTCCGCCTGCAATAACAATATCGGTAAACTTATTCTGTACGATTGCCTGGTCTAGAAAGGAATAATTGCCATCGGCGACTGAAGGAAATATTTTAAAATCAACTCCGGCTGCAGTAGTCTGCTTTTTAATAATCTCCTTAAGAACGGGCTTATTGCTGGTTCCGGAAATGGGGTTAACAATGTAAAGCAGTTTCCGCATACTTAAAAGGAAAAGAGATTAAGAATATGAGGTTCACCTCTTGATAGCATAAAATTCTATGCAAATATACTTGTGCCTTCTTTGGAAGAACTTCAGGCATGTTTATGGAAGAGGATAAGTTTGCTTTACATTAAAATTGTATTCATCACTATTTCCCAAAAATTATACATAGCATAATGGATCAAAACACGGGGAAGTACATTGTTTTCATTGGTGTTGGCGTAATACTTATCGGAGTAGTTATCTATTTTTTGCACGACAAACCACATTGGATAGGAAGGTTGCCAGGCGATATTAGAATAGAAAAGGAAAATTTTCGGTTTTATTTCCCTCTGGCTACCATGATCCTTATAAGCTTATTAGCTACATTGTTAATCAATATCATTAAAAAGTTTTTGTAAAGCTTTCCAATACGTTTCCTATCCCCAGCCGTTTAGCTTACCTTTGCAGCCCTTTAAGGGGAGTTGAAGAAGTTTACTGGTTAATTGTTGATAATAACCTTTACTCCTGTTCAACAAATCAATTTATTCAACTTTATAATCAACTATGGAAATTAGAAACATAGCCATCATTGCACACGTCGATCACGGAAAAACCACACTGGTAGATAAAATTTTACATGCCACTAAAACGTTTCGTGATAACCAGGATACAGGCGAATTGATCATGGACAGCAATGACCTTGAAAAAGAAAGAGGCATTACCATTTTTAGTAAAAATGCAGCAGTAGTATATAACGGGGTAAAAATTAATGTAATCGATACTCCTGGTCACGCCGACTTTGGCGGTGAAGTAGAACGTGTTCTAAAAATGGCCGATGGCGTTATATTATTGGTAGATGCTTTTGAAGGCCCTATGCCTCAAACACGTTTTGTATTGCAAAAAGCTTTACAGCTAAACTTAAAACCTATTGTTGTTATCAATAAAGTAGATAAACCAAATTGCCGGCCTGATGAAGTGCATGATGCCATATTTGAACTTTTCTTTAATCTTGATGCAAGCGAAGAACAATTAAATTTCCCAACTTATTATGGTTCGGGTAAAAATGGCTGGTTTAACGATAGCCTTACACAAACAGAAGGAATTACTCCTTTATTAGATGGAATAATAAAATACGTTCCACCACCAAAAGTGGGTGAAGGTTTATTGCAAATGCAAATCACTTCTTTAGATTACTCTTCTTTCCTTGGCCGTATTGCCATTGGTAGCGTTGCCAGGGGCACTATTAAAGAAGGCCAACCTATTTCATTAATGCAGGCTGATGGCACGATAAAAAAACAACGAATCAGAGAGCTATATGTGTTTGAAGGAATGGGTAAGAAGAAAGTAACTGAGGTAATGGCCGGAGACCTTTGCGCAGTGGTAGGTTTGGAAGGTTTTAATATTGGAGATACCATTTCTGACTTTGACTCACCCGAAGCATTGCCGGTTATTAGTGTAGATGAACCGACAATGAATATGTTGTTTGGGATTAATAACTCTCCCTTCTTTGGAAGAGACGGAAAGTTCGTTACTTCCCGTCATCTTCGTGATCGTTTGATGAAAGAAACAGAAAAAAACCTTGCTTTAAAGGTACACGATACAGATAGTGCTGATAGCTTTATGGTATATGGCCGTGGTATTTTGCATTTAGGAATATTGATTGAAACGATGCGTCGTGAAGGTTATGAATTGACAATAGGCCAGCCACAGGTTATTACCAAAGAAATTGAAGGAAAGAAATGTGAGCCTTTTGAAACTTTGGTTGTAGATGTTCCGCAGGAATATGCTTCTAAAGTGATTGACCTTGTTACCCGCCGTAAAGGTGAAATGCATATTATGGAAACAAAGGGTGATATGCAACACCTTGAGTTCGACATTCCATCACGTGGATTGCTTGGCTTACGTACAAACATGTTAACAAATACAGCTGGTGAAGCCGTGATGAATCACCGCTTTAGCGAATACAAGCCCTGGAAAGGACCTATTCCTGGCCGTAACAATGGTGTATTAATTTCAAAAGATCCAGGTTCTACTACCGGGTACTCATTAGATAAATTGCAGGACAGGGGTTATTTCTTCGTTGATCCGGGCCAGGAAGTTTATTCAGGAATGATCATCGGAGAAAGCAATAAGCCTGGTGATATAGTAGTGAATGCAAATGAAGGAAAAAAACTTACCAACCACCGTGCAAGTGGCTCCGATGCTGCAACAAGCATTCAACCGAAGCGTGAAATGACTTTAGAAGAATGCATGGAATATATTCAGCAGGATGAGTGTATTGAAGTAACGCCTAATAACATCCGCATGCGTAAAGTAATGCTTGATGAAGATGAACGCAAAAAGCAACAAAAGAAAATGAGTGCACAAGCTGTGTAACCTTTTCAATCAAATCATAAAAAAGAGGAACTCAATGTAGTTCCTCTTTTCATTTCTATAAGCAATAACTAGGCTTTATTTTCTTTCATCTGATGATCTCTGAATTTATCATGAAAAGCCTGTGCAAATTTTTTCATGTCGTCTACTAATTCTTTATGTTTTGTGGCTCGTTCATAAGTATCGGCCATGGTCATAAAGGTTTGATAATAGAAATCTGCCATTTCATCCACCATCATTTTTTGCGTCCATAAATCAATACGCAAGGCAGATTTATCTGCGCCATCCCAGAAGGCGAGCATCATAGCTTTTGCATTTTGAGGTGTGCTTGCTGTACTTTCCGTGGCCTGCCACTGGATGTTGTGAGGAACCCGGTTTTCATCTAGTTCTACATCAATTGTTATACTTGATTTGATCATTATTTTTAATTAATGGGCGAAGTTAAATGTTTAATCATTGGCCTGTTTATCCAACAATTCCTGCATGGCTCGTACTGTTTTTGCCCAGGTATATTTTTCGCTTATCTCTTTACCTTTAATGCTCAGGCGGGCTTGCAAATTTTCATCTTTGTAAATAAGCATCATCTTTTCCGCTAAATCTGTTACATCATTATCCGCAAAAAAAAGCGCCATCTTTTCATCCAATTCTTTTAATACAGAAGTATGCGGTGCCACAATGGGAATGGACGCATTTGCGGCCTCCAGCAATTTGAAAGCTGCATCCGGGCCGGAAAGTGAAATATAAGCGTAGGCGCTGGCCATAATGTTTTCTTTTTCTTTTTCATCTAAATGGGTGAGGTACACAACATCTTCCTTGAATTTATATGTATTGAGAAGCGAATCGAAATTTTCGACAGTTCCTTCAATTTTTCCCAACAATAAAAGCTTCATGCTGCTCTTTTGTCTCTTTTTAAATAGTGAAAAGGCTTTCAATAATTGAATCACATTCTTCTGTGCGTCGCTAGTGCTTCTATATAATAGAAATGGCTTTCCTTCTGAAAATTTATCCCTGGTGTTGGTGTTTATCCCTTCATCTATGGATAAACGGGTGGAAAGGGTCCCACCGTAAACCACTTGGATCTTTTCTTCCAAAATGCCAGTCTTGTTTATCAATTCGTTCTTCAGTGCTTTTGATAGAGTAATGATACCTTCCAACCTGTTTAATAACCGTGAGTTAATTTTTTTATCTAAAGCTTGAATTAAGCTGTATTGCGGAATGGTACTCAAGCCAATTGGCCTATCTATAGAAATCAGCGCACTTGCCTTTTTTTCCGTAAGTATAACGGACATCTTATTTTTTAAACGCGAGTTGTAAAGAAGGCCATGCTTTAAGCCAACGGTTGCCGTAACGATATTTTTTTGATTAAAAGGGATTGGCGATATATCAGCATCTGAAATAATGTAAAACTGGTTTTGAGGATAACTATTCGCCCATTCTACAATCACTTTATAAATAAAACTTAGCGCTAAAGGCGGCGTATTGCCAGGTACGAAAGCAGCGATCACCATTGCGCAAAGTTAGCCTTCTCATGAAACTGAATTTATTGGATAATCGGACTGACAATCATGAAGTAAACGTTGTCTGTTTTTGGGGAAAGTTTTCCTGATAAAAGCTAAAAAAGAATATTGATGCATTCTTTACACAAGTTTTAATTATTAATACCCAAAAGTGCTCCTATGGAGAGCTTTTAAAACAGTGGCTTTGTTTTTGTAATTTTTTCGAACAGAAATAGCGTTGACTTCACCCTTAACCATTTCTAAAATATTATAAACGACCTCTTAGGTGGAAGAGGATGGTGGCTTGTAAAAGGGGCCTTGGTTCGGGGCCCCTTTCTTTTTTACATAATAAGCCTAATAATTATTAAACCTTATAGTAAATACTCCCGATTTTAGGCAACTACGACTCCGTTCATTACATTTGTCTTTCGCAAAACACCTTAATGGAATACAACACAACAAGAAATCATTTAGTGATGGGTGAATATGGTCGTCATATTCAACGGATGGTGGAACATCTTTTAACAATTGAAGATCCCGAACGCAGGCAGCAAAATGCTCATGTGGTAATTGAGTTAATGGGCTTCTTAAACCCGCATTTAAAAAATGTCGAGGACTTTCGCCATAAGCTATGGGATCATCTATTCTTTATATCAGATTTTAAACTTGAAGTTGAGTCACCTTACCCGATTCCTACTAAAGAAACATATAAAACAAAGCCTGATCCGTTACCTTATCCAAAGCGTTATCCTAAATACTCACACTTAGGTAAAAATCTAGAACTCGTTATTACAAAGGCATTAAAGGAAGAAGACCAGCAAAAACGCCAGGGCTTTGCCAATGCTATTGCCTATTACATGAAGCTGGCCTACAATAACTGGCACAAGGATATAGTACATGACGATGCCATACAAGCAGAGCTGACCAACATTACAGAAGGGCAATTGGAATTTACCAACACGCCGTATGTAAAAGCTTTCAGGGCACAACCTGAAAGAGAAGTAAGAGATCGTGGCGGATATGGAAAGCCCCGTGGAGGCAAGTTTCAGCACCGTGGAAACGGTGGCGGTGGTGCAGGTAGCAGTGGTGGCGGTGGTGGCGGTGGCAGAAGTAACGATAACCGTAACAATAATAAATACGGCAAGAAAAGATTTAAATAAAGCTTTTTGTATGAAGTTGATTAGTTGATTGAGGAATCAGTCAACTATTTTTATTTTAAAGACTGTAACGAGCTTTTAGATTCAACTGATCGCATCATATCCTAATTAACCAATCACCAATCAACCAACAAACATGTCCTCTTTTGAAGTAATAGGTGGTAAAAAACTAAAAGGCGAGATTATTCCGCAAGGCGCAAAAAACGAAGCTTTACAAATTATTAGTGCTGTCTTGCTTACAGCCGAAAAGGTAACCGTCAGTAATATCCCCGATATCATTGATGTAAACCTGCAAATAGAATTGTTGCAGGAAATGAATGTAAAAGTTGAAAGGCCGGAGCGGGGTATTTGTGTGTTTCAGGCTGATGATGTAAACGTTGATTATTTAAAAAGCCAGGAGTTCAGAAGCAAAAGCGGCAGGCTCCGTGGTTCGGTTATGCTTGCAGGACCAATGCTTGCCCGCTTTAAAAAAGCATTTATTCCCAAACCCGGTGGTGATAAAATAGGAAGAAGAAGATTAGATACGCATATTTTAAGTCTGGAAAAATTAGGCGCCAGGTTTAACTATAATTCTGAAGATGGTTTTTTTCACTTGGAAGCGCCTGAATTGAAAGCGACTTACATGCTGCTTGATGAGCCCTCAGTAACCGGCACAGCCAATATAATAATGGCCGCTGTAATGGCGACAGGAACAACAACAATTTATAATGCTGCCTGCGAACCTTATATACAACAGCTCTGTAAAATGCTCAATAGTATGGGAGCGAAAATTACAGGTATCAGCAGCAATTTATTAACGATAGAAGGAGTTGAGGTTTTGCATGGAACAGTACACCGTATTCTTCCCGATATGATTGAGATAGGCTCTTTCATTGGTATGGCTGCCATGACGCAAAGCGACATAATAATCAAAAATGTTAGTCGTGAAAACTTAGGTGTTATTCCAGATAAGTTTAAGCAGCTAGGCATTAAAATGAATTTTGTTGATGATGATATTCATATACCAGAACAGGAACTTTACGAAATACAAACTTATTTGGATGGAGGAAGCCTAACCATATACGATCATCCATGGCCAGGCTTAACGCCCGATCTTTTAAGTATTTTATTGGTTGTAGCTACACAAGCTAAAGGCTCCGTGCTTATTCATCAGAAAATGTTTGAGAGCCGCTTGTTCTTTGTAGATAAACTTATTGATATGGGGGCGAGGGTTATTTTATGTGATCCGCACAGGGCAGCTGTTATTGGCCTTGAAAGAAAGTTTAAACTGCGGGGTATAAAAATGATTAGTCCTGATATAAGAGCCGGCGTAGCCTTGTTAATTGCTGCACTAAGTGCGGAGGGTAAAAGCATCATTCATAACATTGATCAGATAGACAGAGGCTACCAATATATTGACCAAAGATTGCAGGCTTTAGGGGCTGACATCAAACGGTTTTGAGGTAAAAACGACTAAATAAATATTCCTTCTTTATAAGTTACACAATTCTAAAATTAACTACACAAGTCTTCAGCAATCATTTCAGCATAATGTAAATTGCACCCATGCATGATTATCTGAAGGGATTGAATGAACAGCAGCGTGAAGCTGTATTAACCATACAAGGACCGCTCATGATTGTGGCGGGGGCCGGCAGCGGAAAAACAAAGGTGCTTACTACAAGAATTGCTCACCTGATGGCGCAAGGTGTTGATGCCTTTAATATACTCGCTCTAACTTTCACCAACAAGGCAGCTGCAGAAATGAAGGAGCGGGTAGAGCACATGTTGGCAAACAGAGAAGCCCGCAATTTATATATAGGCACTTTCCACAGTGTGTTTGCCCGCATTTTACGCGGCGAAGCGCACCGCCTGGGCTATCCAAACAGTTTTACTATTTACGATACAGATGATGCAAAAAGTGTAGTGAAAACAGTAGTTCAGGAGTTAAATCTTGATGCGCAACATTATAAACCTAATGCTGTCTATAACCGGATATCTTCAGCTAAAAACGCATTAGTAGCACCTGAAGAATATAAAAATGATTATTCTATTCAGCAGGAAGATATGCGTTCCAACCGGCCAATGATCTGGCATATTTATGAAGCTTATGCAAAGCGTTGTTTTAAAAACGGCGCGATGGATTTTGATGATCTTCTTTTTAAAATATATGAGCTGCTGAAACATTTTCCGGAAGCGCTTCATAAGTTTCAGCATAAATTCAAATACATATTAATTGACGAGTATCAGGATACAAATCCTGCGCAATATGAAGTAATAAAATTATTGGGTGCCGTGCATGAAAATGTTTGTGTGGTAGGTGATGATGCACAAAGCATTTACTCGTTTAGAGGCGCTACGATTCAGAATATCCTGCAGTTTCAAAAAGATTATGATGAAGTAAAAGTGATTAAGCTGGAGCAGAACTACAGGAGCACCCAAAACATTTTAAGCATTGCCAACGAAGTAATAAAGAATAATAAAGGACAGATACCAAAAGCCCTTTGGACAGAAAATGCAGAAGGTGAAAAAATTCGCCTGGTACGAACCATGTCAGATAATGACGAAGGAAAATTTGTTGCCGATGCGATACAGGAACAGAAGCTTCGGAATCATTTCAAAAATAAAGAGTTTGCTATTTTATATAGAACCAATGCGCAAAGCCGTGCCTTTGAAGAAAGCTTGCGGCGGATGAATATTCCATATACCATTTATGGAGGCATATCTTTTTACCAGCGAAAAGAGATTAAGGATTATGTGGCTTACCTGCGTTTGATTGTAAACCCTAAAGATGAAGAAGCGCTCAAAAGAATTATTAATTACCCGGTAAGAGGGATAGGCAAAACATCAATTGACAGGGCAGTGCTGGCCGCTAACGAAAACAATATTTCGATGTGGGACGTTTTGGAAAACGCTTCTATGTTTGGCTTTAAGGCAGGCACCTTACAATCCATTGAAGAATTTGTTTTGATGATTAGAAGCGTGCAAAGCATGTTGCCTACAAAAAATGCTTACGACATTGCTTTTCATATAGGTAAGCAAACTGCTTTTGTAAAAGAATTATTTAATGATAAAAGTACTGAAGGTGTTCAGCGGTATGAAAATATCCAGGAGCTATTAAACTCAATCAAAGAATTTACTGAAACACCTATGAGCGAAGAAAGCGGTGAGGTAGGTGATAAAAGTTTATCCTCTTACCTGCAACAGATCACGTTGCTTTCAGATGCAGATCAAAAAGACCCTAATGCAGATACGGTGAAGCTTATGACCATACATGCTGCTAAAGGGTTGGAGTTTCCCGTTGTATTTGTCGGTGGCTTAGAAGAAGGCTTATTCCCCAGCAGCATGAGCATTAATACAAGAGAAGAATTAGAAGAAGAACGCCGTTTGTTTTATGTGGCTATTACACGTGCTAAAGGAAGGTTGTATTTATCTTATTCTAACACACGCTATAAATTTGGTTCACTGTCACAAAACGATCCAAGCAGGTTTATTGATGAAATACCGGTTGATTTTATGGATAGAAGCTTCGCCGGCGGCGGTGTAAAAAATCAAACATCATCTGGCTTTGCACGGGGCAACGCATTCGAACGTATGCGGGGTGGCTTTGCAAAAGAAGAAGCGCCAAAAGAAAAAAGTTTTGTATCTACTATTATAAGTAATGGCAAAACAAGAGAGATAGCGCATACGCCTTCAGATAATTTTGCGGCCAGTAACGTAGCAGAACTCCAGGTAGGTTTTAAAGTAGAGCATCAAAAATTTGGTTTTGGTGAAGTGATAAAATTAGAAGGCTCTGCACATAACCCCGTTGCTACTATAAATTTTGATACTAATGGCGAAAAAAAGATCATGCTTAATTATGCGAAATTGATGATTGTAAAATAAGCATGTGGCGATTATGAGATTATCAACTGAACTTCTTTTTAAGTCGCTAATTAGCAACTTTTTTTTATGTGATTCATCAGCAGTACACTTAGGCATTTAAAAAGATCGCCATGTTATTGAATGTTAAGAAATGTTAAACTACATTTTAAACTTTGAGCTTGTTTCTCATTCTATCACTGCACAAACACAAATACCCTTAAAAAAGTAAGTTATGAAAACTATTAAAACATCCCTTTTCATTTTAGTTGGTTCGTTAGCCGCTTCTGCAGCTTTTGCGCAGGTAGGCTTAGGTGCTACAAAATCAGTGAATGCTGCTGCTACACATGGTGCTACACGTGCTGCCACCAGTGCAACTGTTCATGCTTCAAAAAATTCTGCTGTTAACGGCGCTAAAGTAACAGGGGCCGCTAACCACGCAGCAAACAAAACAATAAATACAACAACGGGTGTAAAAAACAAAGTAAAGAATAATGCTGATGTAAATGCAAGGGTTAAATCCCAGGCCTCAGTTCATGCTTCAGAACAAGCAAAGGCAAATGCCAATGAAAACTCAGCCATTTTTGGTGCTAAAGCTGATGGTTCTACATCAACAGATGCAGGGATAAAAGGGAATGGTAAATCTGCAATTAATAAAACTGAAGACAATGCAACAGGAGTTAAAAACAATACAAAAGCAAAAAAAGATGCCACCATCACAAAAGCTGATAAAGTAAAAACAAAAGCTGAAAGAAAAGCCGCCAGGGCTGCAGAGAAAGCAGAAGCAAAAGCTGCTAAATCAGAAGCTGATGTAAAGGCCGAAGGCCGTGCTAAATCTAAGGCTGCCGTACATGCATCTGAAAATGCCAAAGAACATGCAAATGAAAATTCACCAGTATTTGGTGCAAAGTCTGAAACTACCCCAAGCAATGAAGTAAAGGCTGATAAAAATAGCGTTTCAGGAAAAAGTGAAATGAAATCAAAGAATAAAGTAAAAGCATCTAAACACTAATATATACTCCCTTTGAAAATTAGCATCCCATTCAAGTTTTGAATGGGATGCTTTTTAAAACTTGTTTATGAAGCAGACAATTCCAACCTTGGTAACTATAAGCTTGTGCATTGCCTTTTTATCTTCAAAAGCACAAACCACTGACAGCACTGAAAATGAAGGAGTTCAGTTTAAATTAAGCATCAACTATAATTCAGGCTTAAATTATTATGGCAGAACTGATAGTTTAAAAAGTACAGGCGTATTTCCCATGGCTGAAGTTTGGTTTACACCAAAAATTTATATCAATGCTACGCCCGTTTTCATACATAACAAAGTACAATCTTTAGCATACGCAGGTTCTGTGGCAAGCATTGGCTATTTAAACATAACAGAAAAATGGATTAGCAATCTATATTTGCTAAAACCTTTTTACAAAGAAAGTAGTGAATTAGTGCAATCGGCTTTGAAAGCCCAGGCTGGCGCAAGCTTTACAGCGTTAAACAAAGTAATAAACATGAGTTTTGGGGCAGATGTAAAATATAGCGACCAAATAGATTATGGTGCCCTGGTAGGTGTTGATCATATTTTTCGTTTTGAAAAAGACAATAGCGTGTTTGTGGTAGATCCTACATTTAATGTAAATGCAGGAACACAAAACTTTACTACATCTTATAAGAAAAAGACAGGCAGGTTATTTCCCCGCGAAGAAGAGATAACAAAAACCAACAAAAAGTTTAATATTCTTTCTTTTGAAGCATCCGTTCCTGTTATTTATACTAAAGACCAAATGGAGTTCATTGCGACGCCCTCGTATGTAATCCCTCAAAATTTAATGCAGGTGCCAAACCGAACCGATCTTTCAGAGATGGGTAGAAACATGTTTTATACAACGCTTACAATGAAATACACATTCTAAGGAACTGGCCATTATTTTTCTTACAGAATTCTTAACCCGGTACTGAAAAATTACTTCTTAAATTTGTGCTCTTAAAGTTTTATTATGATCAAAACAGGCAATCCTATCATAAGCATATATACCGAAATGACGCCTAACCCGGAAACAATGAAGTTTGTAGCAAACAAACTTTTATATCCAGGTAAGAGCATTGATTTCCCTGATATTGAAACTGCAAAGCCATCTCCTTTAGCTTTAGAATTGTTTGGCTTTCCTTTTATAAAATCTGTTTTTGTTGCTTCAAATTTTGTTACATTAACAAAAACTCCGGAAACAGATTGGGATGATGTTATTCCTTCCATTCGCCAGTTTTTACGAGAATACCTGGAAGAAAACAAACCTGTTGTGAATGAAGACGAGATTGCCAACATGAAGCAGGAAAGTAGCAACGTAGTTGATGCAGATGATGATGATGTAGTTGTTCGGGTAAAAGAATTATTGGAGAACTATGTAAAGCCTGCTGTAGAAATGGACGGTGGCGCTATACAATTTAAGAGCTATAAAGCCGGCGTTGTAAACTTAATGCTTCAGGGAAGTTGCAGTGGATGCCCGTCAAGCATGATCACATTAAAAGCAGGTATTGAAGGAATGATGAAACGCATGATTCCCGAGGTAAAAGAAGTAGTAGCAGAAGCAGAGTAATTACTATTAAGTATACGTAATTAAGTGAAGCAGGCTTTAGTTATTTCGAAAAATAATAGCGTGTAGCAACAAAAAATTTAGAACTGGCGAACGCCAGTTTTTTTATGCCAGCTGCTTTAACATAAGCTTCTCGAAGTGCCGTTAATCCGGCAATGTTATTTGCCTTCAATAAAAAGGAACGGATCAAAACCCCTGTTCAATTTTACTATGAAAAGGCAACTTCTACTCTTCATCTTCATTGCTTCCTCTGTTATCACATTTGCACAATCACCTTCTTTTGGCATTCGCGCTGGTCTATCATCCGCAGGCATGCGTGGAGAGGCTTCTAATAACTTAAAAGATTTACTTGATTTTTCGAATGGTATGATAACCACAGGAAATCATACAGGTTTTTTTGGTGGCGCTAATGTGAGTATACCGGTAAGCAATCTTATTTCTTTTGAGCCTGCGCTATACTATGCACAGAAAGGTTATGAATTGACCGGTGCACTGAATATAAAAGGACTTGATTTTTTAGGTGCTAATGCCAAAGCCAGATTAAATACACACTATATAGATATGCCTGTTGTGGTAAAGGCTAATATTAAAGGTTTCCAGGTTTTTGCGGGACCACAAATTTCTTATTTAGTAAGTGCTAACCTGAGAACCACTGCCGGTGTATTAGGCTTTAATTTATTGAACCGTAAGATGGATGCAACAGAACAATTTAACCGTTGGGATGCTGCGCTAACAGGGGGTGTAGGTTATAAACTTGCTAATGGAATCAGCATTACTGCATCTTATGACCACGGCTTATCAAAAACAGATAAGAATCAAAACCTTGAAGCCTACAATCGCTCTTTCAAATTGGGCCTTGGGTTTAATTTTTGATTGGTTTCTTTATTTGAAAAGTCACTTCATTCCGGGGTGACTTTTTTGTTTCGAATAATATCAATAAGGCTTATCGCCCATAAAATTTCCTGCAGGATCATAGTTGGCTACAATAATAGAAGCACCGGATGGGCAGCTTGCAATACCTATGCCTACTTTGGTAGTAGTGCGCCATACCATTTGGGTATAATGGCCGGATTTTGCCCAACTATTTCTTTCTAGTTTGCCATAAGTAAACTCTTTGATTTCATTATACCAGGCGTTCGATGCCATTAATGGAGTTGCATTACCAGAGAAGAAATAAATGTTTTCTCCATATTTCTGAGCCCAGGTACCAGAGTAAGGGCGATGCTGGATTTTACAGCCGTTGGCTGCCAACTTTTCTGCCCACGCCTGCGCAAAAGCAGCTGCTTCTACTGACCATTGCAAAGGAGGCGCACCAACATCTTTACGTACTTTATTATGAAACCGAAGTGCTGTCACTGCATCTTCTTTCTTCACTTTTGATCCGGTATTCCCGGGAACAGTTTGAGATTTTGCTTCCATCAATGAGAAAAAAAGTAAGAAGCTTAATAGTCTTAGCATCATAAAAGAAAAGTTATTGAACATGCTTTCAATAACGAAAAATAAAATTCTTTATTGAGTAACTAAACGAAGGGCATCACGAACTACACGACAACATAGAGCATCCGGCTTTTTGACTGGCCCAATCAGGACGTTTGGCAAAGAACTCGTCCCATTTATTTGAGTAAGGCTCTTTCATTGCCTCTTGCAGTTTTGTGAAGATTGTATTTTGTCCCCCTTCCAATTCTTCAATCGCCAGGTGCAATAAATAATTTCTTAAAATAAAACGTGGATTAACGCTTTTCATTACTCGCTTTCTTGTTTCTAAGCCTGCTTTATTTTTTTTTAATCGCTCAAAGTATAACTGGATTAACTTAAAGAACGCCTTCGCTTTCCCAGCGTCGGGTACTATATAAAAACTTTCGCCAAAGTGACTCAACACTTCTTCCTGCGAGGTTGCATCAGGTGAAAGATCGGCAAGCAATTGGTAAAAAATTGTCATGTCCGGCTTTACAGATGAAAGTGTTTTTTCAAACTGGGAGATAAGTTGGATGTCTTCTTGTAAAAATTCGTCAAGGCCAAGTTTCTGGCTCATCATATGATAATACGCCTGCCAATAAATATCATCATATCCATCTAACACGGCCACTAATTTTTTTGTATCAGGGAGCAAGGGTGCAAGGGCACCACCTAAGCAACCAAGGTTCCATTTAGCTACTGCGCCCTGCTTACCAAATGCATACCTGCGCCCCGGCAAGTCAGTAGTATTTGGTGTAAAGTTCAAATCAAAATCATCTACAAAAGAGTAAGGGCCATAATCTATGGTAACACCCAGAACAGACATATTATCTGTGTTCATCACACCATGTACAAAGCCTACCCGCTGCCATTCTACCATTAGCTTAGCTGTTCGCTCTACTACTTCTTTAAACCATTTTATTATTTTATTTTCTCCTTCTATATGAGGGTAAAATTTTGATATGGTCCAATCTGTTAGCTTTTGTAAATTTTCTGTTTCGTTTCTTGCAGCTAACATTTCAAAACTGCCAAAACGTAAAAATGTAGGAGCTACCCGCATAACAATAGCACCGGGTTCGTATTGGGCATTCCCATTATAAAACATATCTCTTAGCACAGGATCGCCGGTAGAAACTAAGCTCAAAGCTCTGGTAGTAGGCACACCTAAATAATGCATCGCCTCACTCATAAGATATTCCCTAACCGAAGATCTTAGTACAGCTCTTCCATCTGCTCGCCTGGAATAAGGAGTGGGGCCTGCACCTTTTAATTGAAGTTCCCAGGTTTTACCTGCAGCTTCCCATTCCCCCAATGTAATGGCTCTGCCATCACCTAATTGGCCGGCCCAGTTTCCAAACTGGTGACCGGCATAACAAGCCGCATAAGGCTGCATAGAAGTACTTACCAGGTTGCCTCCTGCAATGTTTATGTCATCTGTATTTGGCTGCTCTATGCCTAACTCATTTGCAAGCTCTGTAGACCAGGCGAGCAATGTAGGGCTTTTAACCGGGGTAGGTTCGGCCTTACTGTATAAAACGCCTGGCGTTTGCCTGGGACTCAGATCGCCAGTTTCATCCCCTTTAAAAGACTGTACAAACTCGTTCTTAAATTCCTTTTCACTAAGTCTTAGCATATTCATTTGTATCAAAAGTATTCAAGAGCGGTAATCATGCCAACTCTTTATACTATAACTGGCAAACATCAATGCATGCAGGCATAATTATGTGGGCGGGGTTATGCTGCCAGGCTACTGCCTCGCTTTTCTTTTTTAGAAATGGTAAAAACCGATTTCATTTTCTTTATCGCTTTTCCCATATTAATTCCTTTACCAAGTACGCCTTTAAATAGATCGCCTTCTTGTTTCAGAATATCTCTTGCTTCTTTGTTTATTGTATCCACTTTCGCTTTCATTGTTTCTCATTTATATAGTTCATTATTAAAAAAGCAAACCCTTCAGAAGCAATTTCCCCGGTTTTATAAACGAGTTACAAACATGGTTATCAACCGCTGAAGGGATTGAAGCAATAGATGAGCTAGCCTTTAAACGCAACTATTAGTATGCTCATCATAAAAATGACGGTAACCGTCCAGGCAAGAAATGCAATTAAATTAAAGGCAAACCAAATAACATTGTTGGTGCGGTAAAGAGCTTGCAAATGTTTCATAGGGCTTTAGGGTTTTTGGGGTTGAGCAAATCATTAGTAAGCTACAATGCGCTATGATTATAAAAAAGCAAAACGAAAAAAATCATTATAAAATGAAGGTTAATACTCGTGCATGTTAATGTGACTTACGGCGTATAACTACCAATAGTTGGCGTTGCTTTTGTATATTGCCCATTATGTTTCGTAGTTTATTCCTCTTTCTTTTATGCATGCCTTTTTTTAGTTGTAATGATGTAGTAGAAATTTTTGGAAAGGAAGATAAAAAAGACATCTCTTATTCCTATACCTGTCTTGATAGCACCTTAAGTGGCAAACCCATAAATCGTAAGTTGGAGAAGGCTGGTGATGTTATCCGCAACCTGGCCGTTTCAAAAAAATCCATTACCGACAGTATACAAACATCCTATGGAAAAGAGTTTCACGAGCAAATGATAGATGCCGGCACCTTTAAGCTACGTAATGATGCCGGCCTGCAGAAAGAATTAGACAACGTCTTAAAAAAGCTTTTATCGGTAAGGAAAGACCCAACCGAAATAAAGTATGCAGTGTATCTTTTAAAAGATACAACCATCAATGCTTTTACGTTTGGGGGCCGTATCTACATAACAGATGCTATGCTCAGTAAGTGTAAAGCAAAAGAGGCGTTATTGTATGCTATTATCGGACACGAAATAGGCCACTCTGAAAAAGGGCATATTAAGGCAACCATCCAGGAAATGGCATTATCACAAAAAATCTTTGGCGAAAAAAATGGCAATACTTTTTTTAATTTAAAAAAATTTCTTACTGCATCTTTTAATCAAAAGAATGAATTAGAAGCCGACTATTATGGCATTAATCTAACCAATGATTTGGGATATGATGTTTGCACGGCGGTTTCTTTCTGGAAGGAAATGGCCAACAAGGAAAATCATTATAGTCAATTGGAAGATTTTTTTCGAACACACCCGTTTTCCGATCTAAGGGCTCAATGCCTTACCAGCCACATACGTACAAATTTTAATAAAGATTGTGGTGCTTTGAATAAAGCAGCTACGCATCCACAGGTTTTAGTTAAATAACATCGCCGTGTAGTAGTCGTCAACAATTTCAGAAATAATAAGGCGCTTTGGACATAAGGCTATGCTGTTTATTATTTTACCTTAATTTTCTTTCAAATTATTTTCATGAGTATATCATTTAATCGCAGGCAGCTTATACGAACCGGCTTGCTTGCTGCCATGGGTTCTTCAGCAATAGCAAAAGCTTGGGCTGCAGCGCCAAATAATGAAAATAATTTTGAGGATACGGAAGATGACTGGCAGGGATTTAAAGTGGGCATTGCCTCTTACACATTCCGTAAGATGAGTGTTGGGGATACCATTAAAGCAATACAAAGGCTGGGCCTAAGCTATATTTCTATTAAGGATTTTCATTTGCCCCTTACAAGCACCACCGCTGAAATACAGA
This sequence comes from Chitinophagaceae bacterium, assembly GCA_043763635.1. GTDB lineage: Bacteria > Bacteroidota > Bacteroidia > Chitinophagales > Chitinophagaceae > Flavisolibacter. The sequence goes on along the minus strand of JAYULK010000111.1, from coordinate 2,627 downwards.
ATGTAATTAAACGATTTAAAGATGGTGGTATAACGCCTATAAGTTGCGGCAACATTACCATGCAGAATGATGAAAAGGATATAAGGCGTGCATTTCAATATGCAAAAGACGGAAACATACCTGTTATTGTATGTAGCCCACATCCGGATTCTATGCCTATTCTTGATAGAATGGTAAAAGAGTTTGATATCAAGCTTGCCATACATAATCACGGACCGGAAGATAAACGCTTTCCTTCTCCCTATGATGTGATGAAAGCCGTTAAAGGTTTTGACCAACGCATTGGGTTATGCATTGATGTTGGCCATACTGCCCGTGCAGGAGTAAACCCCGCCGGGGCTATTATAAAATGCAAGGATCGGTTGTATGATTTGCATTTTAAGGACATTAATTCTACAGAGCCCAACGGCGAAACAATAGAGGCTGGCCGTGGCGTGCTCAATCTTCCGTCAATAGTTCGCTCACTTCAAAAAATTAAATTTTCTTACCTGGTAAGTATTGAATATGAAGGTTCGGAAAATGATCCTTTGCCTTCCGTAGCAGAAACTGTTGGTTATGCAAAAGGACTGTTGGATGCAGGAGCTACCAATAAACGAAAAGGATAACGGAAGCTATATTCCTGGTGTTTTGATGTTTTTAAAATCGAGGATTAATCGAAATGTATTGCTTCAAGATTAAATAGCTCAGGATACTTAGCTGTCTTATCGCTATAAAAATTTTTAATGATTGCGGCGTCTTTTTCTTTATCACCACTTAGTATTAATTGGGGCCCATAACCTGCAATCTTGTTCTTATAATCAAGGTAACCCATAAATACAGGTACACCGGCTCCAAGTGCCACATGGTAAAAACCAGACTTCCATTTCTCCACTCTCTTGCGGGTACCTTCTGCAGGTATCATTAGTTTTAATTCGTCTTTTTCTTTAAAAAGTTGAATGATAGAATTTACCAGGTTGCTGTTGCGGTTTCGGGCAACAGCAATGCCCCCGGTGCGTACCAGCATGCCTTTCAATGGAAAGCGAAACAATTCTTTTTTTGCCAGGTAATGTACCTGCACGCCTAAGATATGGCCTGCTGCAAGCGAGTACACAAAATCCCAGTTTGATGTATGCGGAGCGGCAATAACCACGCATTTCTTTATGCCAGCTGGAATGGATTCACCGGCCTTCCACCCTTTTAATTTAAACCAAAAAGCAAATAGATGTGAGAAGAGCATAGTACAGTTTAATAAACAATGAAGCCAAAGTTAGCAAGGTGATTTCCGGTTGTGTGCTTCTCTCCAAATTAATTTCATAACCAGATGAGCAAAATAATAACCTGAGTAAAGCAATGAAATATATACAATCCTTTGTTATGTATATTATTCCTTCCTGTTTCGGAAATAATTTACCGACCTTTGCCCTCACTAAATATATAATTTAACTATGGCCAAATCAGGTGAAACCTTTGGTAAAAAGGAAAAAGAAAAGAAAAGAGCGAAAGTGAAGCAAGAGAAGATGGAAAAAATGGAAGAACGTAAAGCCAATGTAAAGAAAGGAAAGTCTTTAGATGAAATGATGGCTTACATAGATGAAAATGGCAACATTTCTTCAACGCCTCCCGATCCAAAAAGAATGAAAACTTTTAAGCAGGAAGACATGCAAATCGGGGTTCCCAAATATGTACCTGGCGAAGAAGAAGATCCAAACAGAACTGGTGTGGTAACTTTCTTTAATGAAGCGAAAGGTTTTGGATTTATTAAAGACATACAAACGCAAGAAAGCGTTTTTGTACACGTTAACCAGTTACTGGAAAGAATTTCAGAAGGTGATAAAGTAAATTTTGAAGTAGAAATGGGGCCTAAAGGACCTAGCGCTACTAATGTGAAAAAATTTGTGGCAGCAAAAGCGTAGGCGTTTTGATAAGATGGCGTTCTTCTCCACACCGTTATTATTTTCTTTTAGCAGTTAAAGAACGTCATTAAATTTTCTTCGCATGGATAAGAAAAAGCCGGAGATTGATATTGTCAATGAGGTGTTGGAGGAGTGCATTCTTGCTTATCCTGTATCATCTTTTATTATCAGCCTTTATAAGCAATACCTGCAAAGAGGCAGCCTTAGTAAAAAACAATTGCAGGGCCTTTATGGTAAGGCCCAAACAGCAGGTACTATTCCCCCCGGTAAAATGGCTACGCTGGAAGCATTGATTAAAAAAATGCCAACCCGGTTTAAATCCGAAGCGCCTGCACTAGCGCCGCTTTATGAAAAAGACGAGGGCAATGGCCAGCTAATTGCGGCTATTTTAGCCCGTTACCCAGAGCACAAAAGAGTGTTGTTTTTAAAATCAAAATACGAGAACAACGAAGTGCTCTCTCCGCAAGATGTATCTGATTTAAAAAGATTTCAGCAACTCCTGAAGTAATCTCCATTCTATTCTTCTAACATCAGCATCTTTTATTATTATTCTGGTAAGCAGTCACTACTTCCGGGCAGAGTTTCAATCAAAGTTGTATATTGAAAGTATAAACTTTTCCTATGATGATCTATGTGTTGTTGTACTAAACCTTCGGTAGTTCGTAAGCCTCTTCAAGAATAAAGAGGCTTTGTTTTGCATGAACTAAAATATTTTTTATGCAAACAACAAAACGA
>JAYULK010000110.1:0-2101 GCA_043763635.1 Chitinophagaceae bacterium | reverse complement strand
TTTCTAAAAGACATATAAATACTATTGTACTTTTCACCATGGCAGGTAGTATTAAATTTTAATTTCTAAGAAAAAAATAGTAGCAGTTATCATTGTATTGATCCAGCTACATTACAGGCATTTGCTTTATTTTTTAATAATCGCTATAGCATCTATTTCCACTTTTATTCCTTCTGCCAAAACGGACTGAACCGTTGTTCTTGCCGGTTTTACGCCAGTAAAATAGGTGGCATATACAGAGTTAAACTTATCAAAATCATTTATGTCCGATAAGTGTGCTGTGCATTTTACAATATTATCCATTGCACCACCAGCCGCCTCAATGATAGCTTTTATATTATCAAGGGTCTTTATTGTTTCTTCTTCAATAGTACCCAAAACAAAAGTTGACTTTTTAAAATCAACCGCAGCCTGTCCGCTAACAAATAAAAAATCACCCGACTGCACACCATCCGAATAGGCACCTGTTATAAATTCCTCTGATCTTTCGGGATGCTTAATATGCTTTTTTTGCATTAGTTTGTTTAATTTAATAATGGTATTCTAATATTAGAAATAAGTATTGAAAGCAGTATTGTTATTAATAAGAAGAATATGAAAATAGTAGATGTCAATCAATAGTAAGTTCCCGATCATAATAATAAAAAAACCAACAGCCATGAAAACCTACTGGTCATTTTAGTGGATGGAGATGCTATCGCCAACACTGATTTTGCCTACACCTGAATGAACTATATATCTTCCAAAACAAACCTTTTTTCCATTCCTGCGATAAGCGGATAACGTTTTTAGCGGCTCTTTGCTAACAGTTGCATTATCCTGATCAATACTGATAATAGAACAACGCGCACAATTTTCCAGGCCAGTAAATCTAACTTCATTGATTCCAAAATCCTCCATCTCATCTTCAAAATAAGGGGTAGCTCCGGTGAATACTATATTTGGTCTGAACCTGTTCATTAAAACCGGTATTGTCAAACGTGCGTTCAGATCATTTAAGGATTCTTCACTCAGCATTAAGAACGGATACGCATCTGCAAAAGAGGTGAATTTTTCTTTTGGTGCATAGCCTGAAACGGTATTTACCGGCCGCATTGTTTCTTCGGGCATATACACTAACCGGCAGTTTATTTTGAGTATGCTGCTAAACCAATCATCTATATATTTACTTGTACCCTTTGCCCTGCATACTGCATTCCAGATAGTAACATCATACTCCCTATTGTTAAATTCATCAAACGGGATCTGAAGATCTGGATTATTAAATTTTTTATCGCTGATGGTAAGAAAGCCATTTCCTATTTCAACCTTCAGCATCGACAATTCCGGAAATTCCCTTTGGGTAATAAAGGATTGATTATCGTCTACCAGCATCCACCGTCTGTCATACTTTAGTCCCCTGATAGTAATATCAGTGCTGGCTACAGGTATGCCTCCTAATGATTTTACGGGATAAACATAGAGCTGTGAAATTTTCAACATGTAGTTATACTGATTGAAACGTAAATAAATAGTACTTTATCCTATTACTTTTTCAAACATACCGTTTTTAGCAACTTCAGCAACTCATTTCGTATAATTTCTTCAGAGCCAGCCTTCAGGTAACTGCTTCTGGCCCGCCAGGTTTCGTATCCTCCTCTTTCAAATTCATGCGCAGGTGCCACATATCCATCGTAACTGTTGGCAAAACTAATGGTAAAGTAATGAAGCCCTTTCATATTTGCTTTTAACCATAATCCTGTTTCGGCAAAAAACTCACCTCCCAATGTGCCAATTATAAGCTTACCAATTCCTATTGCCTGTACTTTTGTTATGGAGGTATCCGGATACTCATTTAACAACAGCTGCTCTCTGGCATAAATATTCCTAATGCCACTTTCATCGATAGTAATGGTACCATAATCATTTTGCTGCACAATCACTTTAGCAGCATCCAGTTCTGCTACAGTGGGCTTGCTTACAACCACTTCAATTTCACCATATTCAATTTGTAATGATGGGCTATTATCCCATTCCGCTTTTTGTATCTGGTTAAAAATATTAACAGCTAAATCGTTTCCAATAAGTTTTGTTTTGGCTAAATGCCCGGTGGGGTAACGAT
>JAYULK010000109.1:0-30274 GCA_043763635.1 Chitinophagaceae bacterium | reverse complement strand
CCTGCCTATAGCCTGTCGGACATCTTGTCCTCACAGTACACTACAAGCTGGATGAGCACAGGTGGCACGGCCACAGGCAATGTAACAACTACAGGTTCTATTACATCAACAAGTTTAAGCTCCTTCGGCGCTATGGCTATTAGCAGCACAATGCAAATTCTCCCATTATCTTTCTTAAGCATTAAAGCAACTCGCTTACATGAGTATACTACAATTGAATGGAAAACTGTTAATGAAGAAAATGTGGCATGGCATGAAATACAAAAAAGCCTTTATGCCAATAACTTCAATACAATTGGAAAATTGCCTGCCATAAATTTAATGAAGCAAACCTATCAATTTAATGATTCAGCTTACTTAAATGGAACGGCATATTATAGAATTAAGAGTATTGACCTTGATGGAAAAACAAAATATTCCACTATCGTACATGTGGCAGATAAGTCTACAGACGATCTTATCTTATTGAGAAATCCTGTTACAAACATGATACAGGTATCCGGCGGAAAAAATAATGTTACTTACCAGTATACTTTGTTTTCCAATGATGGCAAAACCGTACAAAAAGGAGTTTTGAGTGGTGAGAGCATGCTTACTATTTTATTAAATAAAAACATCTTCCCCGGAACTTATATCTTAACCGTTAACAGCACTATGCAACACCTTACAAAAAAGATAATGGTGCAATAAAATAAACCAGATATCTCTAGCAGCCTTTAATACTGCAGGTACTTACAGAAATTAAATAAGTAAACCGGAAAGCCGCATTATGCGCTTTCCGGTATTTTTGCTTGTAGAAGTTTTTCTACATTGATTTATATTAAGTATGGCCATTTAAACAAACTATAAAGTAGCCGCCTTATTTGTGAAGAGATATAAAGGGCCTGGAATTTGCCGATTATGTTGAGTCCATCATTTTATATGCAAACAGAACAAAAAGTACCAGAAAAAAGAAAACAAAACTATGTACGTAAGACAGCCCGTATCCTGCTTAAGGTAGTGCTATTTCTTATACTCTTTGTTGTTGTTCTTTTTATGCTGGCATTAACACCTCCGGCACAGCGATTTGCCACCGGCAAAGTTGAAAGCTTTCTTCAGAAAAAATTGAAGACCAAAGTGGAGATTGGCAGTATTGCTTTTAGCCTTACAGGAAAAATTAGCCTAAAAGATATATATGTAGAAGACCAAACCAAAGACACACTTATAGCGGGTGGAAATCTCAAAGCAAACATTTCAATAGGAAAGTTATTAAACCAGGAAATAGAAGTGGAAGATGTTTCCCTGGAAAATATAACAGCCAAAATAAAAAGAATACTTCCTGATACTGTTTATAATTTTCAATTTATTACAGATGCGTTTATCACTGAAAAAAATAAAGACACAGATACAGCGCAATCTGCACCGCTAAAACTTGCTGTCTATAACCTTGATGCCACAAATAGTAAATTTGTTTATAATGATGTAATTACAGGAAATGATATGGTGATGAGCGTAGGAAAGTTTAGCGCTAAGATTGATTCTATGAATCTTGAAACCTCCCATTTCGTTTTCCCCTCTATTGATTTATCGGATGTTACTATGCGGTTTAATCAAACCACCCCTCTGGTAACTGTAACGGACCCTTTGTCTGCAGATATGGCAAAGGCAGCTCAACCCATAACTACAAAGCTGGATTTTGGTAAGATTAATCTAAACCGTATCAATCTTCTTTATACAAACGATGTATCTGATGTTTATTCCCATTTGAATATCGGCGAACTCACTACTGAAGGGAAAAATCTTGATCTCCAAAACCAGGTAATTCATTTAAAAAACCTTGCGCTCAATAATACCAATACTACCATCCGAATAGGCGATCCGGAAATAGTGAAAGCGGCCACCAAAGAAATTGGACAAGAAGTAAAAGCCCAAACCACTCAAAATGATTGGGACATCCGCATTGATGATGTTCAAATCAACAATAATAAATTTCAGTATGATGATGTAACAAAACCAAGGTTAAAATATGGTATAGATTACGCTCATCTGCAGGGTGATAGCCTTACGTTGCATATAGAAAATCTTGTGATGGCTACCGACTCTATGGCAGCACAAATCACTAAAGGATTTGTTCATGAAAAAAATGGTTTTCAATTAAATGAGCTGCGTGCAGATATCTTATATTCTTCTACGCAAACATCTATTAAAGACTTTTATCTGAAAACTCCGGGCACGGAGTTAAAGCGTGATTTTAGCCTCTCTTACTCCTCCCCAAAAGCCTTAACTGATAGCTTCCAGAACACCGTGATGGATATAGATATTGACAACAGTTACATGCAGGTAAAGGATATACTTCTTTTTGCACCGCAGCTTCGGTCTCAGGGAGCTTTTTCTAATCCAAATGATGTATGGCATTTAAACGCTCAGGTAAGTGGCACTATGGAACGATTGCATATTGCCGCTTTACAGTTTGATGGCTTGAATAATACAAGAATTGATGCATCCGGCACATTAGCCAGTATTACAGACCCCAATGCTGCAGGTGGCACAATTACTATCCGCAAGTTTCATACTTCTCAATCTGATATAGCATTACTCACAGGTTCACGATTATCAACACCTCAAATTAATGTGCCTGAAACCTTTGATGTGAGAGGCACCATTGCAGGTAATGCAAGTAATTTAAATACAAATCTTTTTATTAATACTTCTGCTGGCTCAATGGCGTTAAATGGCAAATTCACCAATATTACAAACCAAAAATTGGCCACCTATAATGCCAGTATCCGCACCAATGGCTTGCGCATTGGTTCAATTATGAAAAACCCGCAATTAGGGTCCTTGAGCGCAGCCTTTACAGTTTCTGGAAAGGGATTTACACCTGAAACAATGAACACAAGTTTTAAAGGAAATATATATAATGTCGGCTTCAACAAATACAACTATCGCAATATTGCACTAACTGGTTCTTTAAATGAAAACAGCTTTAAAGCAAATGTAAATGCAAAGGATCCCAACGCATATTTCAATCTTAACGCAAGTGGCATCTTAGCAGCCAATGCTTCTTTCCAGGTAAGTGGAATGGTAGATAGCGTAAAAACATTGCCAATACATTTTACAACAGAACCATTTGTTTTCAGAGGTAAAATTGACGCAGACATTCCATCTGCCAACCCCGATTATTTAGAAGCTGATGTATTGATTACAGATGCCTTGTTTGTGTCAGGAACTAACCGTCTTCCGTTAGATACATTACATCTTGTTTCGGGCAGAAGCGACACGGGACAATACATTCGTTTCAATAGTGATATTGCTAATGCAAACCTTGCCGGACAATATCGCTTATCGGATTTAGGATCTATTATTCAAAATAGTATTCAACCTTATTTCACTGTAGGCTCTTATGCCGCAACTAAAGTGTCGCAACCATATAATATTTCATTTAAAGCGGATGTTGTTTATACTCCTATCCTTGCTGCTTTTGTACCAGGTTTAACAAGCGCATCACCCTTGCATGCGGAAGGAAGATTAGCAACAAACCAGGGACTGCAGGCCGTGATAACAGCACCCTCAATTGTGTATGGAACAAATGAAATAAATAACCTGAACATAGACATCAATACTGCAGATAGCGGCATGGTAGTGAAGGGCACTCTAGCACGCATAAAGAGTGGCAGCTCATTCGACCTTTATAACACAAAGCTTAATGCTACCATTCTTAATAACAATATTAACTTCAACCTTAGAGTTGGCGACCTTAACGATAAAGACAAATATCTATTGAGCGGGCTGGTAACACAACCATCAACCGGCGATATGATCATCAGTTTAAAACCAGATAATTTATTGTTGAACTATGAACAATGGACAATAACTCCGGGCAATTCTATAAGCATAAGAAATGAACAACTATTTGCCAATAACTTTATTTTACAAAAAGGACTGCAACAGCTTACCTTAAATGGTGGAGGGGAAAATCCTTTAGATGTAAGCTTTAAAGATTTTCGACTGGCAACTATCACAGGATTTGTAAAGGCAGACTCTTTACTTGTAGATGGTATCATGAATGGTACTGTATCGTTAAAAAATGTTTTGCAACAACCAGTATTTACCAGCAACTTAAACATTAATGATTTAAGTTTTCAACAGGATACAATAGGCAATGTCAGTTTCAAAGTTTCTTCTTCCGGCAATAGTTATAATACCGATGCACACATTACAGGACGTGGAAATGATATTGCTTTAACAGGCTCCTTTGCTCCACAAGGAGCTGCAGATATTGCTCTTGATCTGAAACTTGCCGTAAATCAATTACAATTGAACACATTAGAAGGAGCTATGGCAACGTTTGTTAAATCTGCATCCGGCGCTGTTAATGGAAATATTAGCATTAACGGATTAGTAAGCCAACCTAAAATACAAGGGACACTTAATTTCGATAGTGCTGCAATTAGTACCACCGTATTAGGCGGCCCCTTAATGATTAATGATGAAAAGCTAACCGTTACTGAAAACGGATTTGTTTTTGACAATTTTAGTATAAGAGATTCTGCTAACAATACACTCAACCTTAATGGCAATATCAGTACAAGCAATTTTATAAACTATGCCTTTAGCCTTGATGTTGATGCAACCAACTTTAGGGCGCTTAATACTACTATCAAAGACAATAAAATTTCTTACGGACAACTGTACATCAATTCTAATATTCATGTGGGAGGTACTGAAAAGATGCCTGTTGTTGATGGATCTCTTACCGTAAATGAGGGCACAAATTTTACAATAGTAGTGCCGCAGCCCGAGCCCGGCATTGCAGACAGGGAAGGCATAGTGGTGTTTACTGATTTTAATACACCTGAAAATGATTCTCTTTTTATGGCCTACGATTCTTTAAACATTTCAGACATTATTGGCTTTGATGTAGCCACTAATATTGAAATAAAAAAAGAAGCCATTTTTAATATTGTAATAGATGCTGCAAATGGAGATCTTCTAAATGTTCAGGGAACAGGACAATTATCAGCAGGTGTTGATCCCAGTGGAAAAATTACTTTAACTGGTTCGTATGAATTGGAAAAAGGCGCTTACCAGTTTTCTTTCAACTTCCTGAAACGCCGTTTTGATATTGAGAAAGGAAGTAAGATTGTATGGTTGGGAGAACCTACAAATGCTCAGGTGGATGTAAAGGCTATCTATACCACTAGTGCTGCGCCACTTGATCTTGTAGAAAATCAACTGGGAGAAAATCAGGGCCAACGCAATTATTATTTACAAAAATTGCCTTTCCAGGTTCATTTAAACCTTAGTGGTGAATTAATGAAGCCAATTATAGCCTTTGATATTATTTTACCTACGGGCAACTATGGTGTGGCTACTGATGTTATCACGAACGTTAATGCAAGATTGACACAAATACGCGATGAACCTTCTGAATTAAACAAGCAGGTTTTCTCGGTATTGCTATTAAACCGATTCACTGGTGAAAATCCATTTCAATCTTCTGGTGAAGGCTTCAACGCAGGTAGTTTTGCACGGCAAAGTGTAAGCAGGCTCATGACAGAGCAATTAAACCAATTAGCAGGAGGCTTGATAGAGGGAGTAGATATTAATTTTGATCTGGCATCCAGCGATGACTACTCCACAGGCTCAAAGCGAAACCGTACTGACTTGAATGTGGGATTAAGCAAACGACTATTAGATGATCGTTTAACGGTGACTGTTGGGAGTAATTTTGAATTAGAGGGAGCACAACAATCAAATCAAAGCTCTAACAACATTGCAGGTAATGTAGCCGTCAATTACCAGTTGAGTAAAGATGGGCGCTACATGTTACGATTTTATCGTAAGAACGATTACCAGGGAGTAGTTGACGGGTATATTATTGAAACAGGGCTTGGCTTTATTATGACTGTAGATTATAACCGCATCAGGGAAATAATTCATGCAAAGAGAATAAGAAAAGAAAGAGAAGCAAGTGAACAAGGCACTAATCAAAATCAGCAGCAATAATGAGAACGCCCAGGCAAAGGATACTTTTCTTTTTCACATGTTTATTGTTAGCTTCCTGTAGCACAACTAAAAGTTTGCCTGAAGGCGAAAAATTATATACAGGGGCACAGGTAAGATTGAATTCAGCTACTAACCTGCCTGCAAGAAATCAAAAAGTATTGAGAACTGATTTGGAAGGAATGACCCGTCCTAAGCCAAATACAAGACTTTTCGGCATTCCTATCAAACTCTCTATTTATAACATGTTTGCTAAAAGCAAACCAAAATCATTTTTTGGAAAACTTCGCGACCGCATGGGCGAACCGCCCGTTTTATTGAGCAGTGTTGATCTGCAACATAACGCACAACTGCTGCAAAGCCATTTAGAAAATAAAGGTTTTTTTAAGGCGTTGGTTACAGCAGATACAGTTGTAAAAAATAAAAAAGCGCATGCTGTGTACAGTGCCGAAGCGGGTAACCAGTATAAAATAAACTCTATTCAATATGTAAACGACAGCAGCAGCCAATTGGATATAGCAATAAAACAAACAGCAACAGAAAGTTTTCTAAAGCCTGGATCGCCTTATGACCTTGACGTAGTGAAAGGGGAACGCATCAGGATTGATGGATACTTAAAGGAAAACGGTTTTTATTATTTCAGTCCTGATTATCTCCTGGTAAAAATTGATAGTACTGTTGGCCAGAATAAGGTGGATATGAAACTAACTGTAAAATCGGAAACACCCAACAATGCAAAACAGGCATACCGCATCGGGAATGTGTTTATTTATAGCGGGTATAATTTAAATACAGCGCAGATAGATACCAGTAAAACCAACATGGAATATTATCAGGGATACTATGTTGTTAATCCCCGGAAAGTTTATAAGCCCCGTTTATTCCGTCAGATAATGATGTTTGAACCCGGAGAAACATATAACCGGAGAGACCATAACCTAACCTTAAACCGTTTGATCAATTTAAACCAGTTTAAGTTTGTAAAAAACAGGTTTGAAGAAGTGGATGATAGTGCAAAGCTTGATGCTTATTACTACCTCACTCCGCTCCCACGCCAATCACTTCGTGGAGAAGTAAACGCTACTACTAAATCAAATAATCTAAACGGTACGCAATTAACAGTAAGCTATTCAAACCGCAACCGATTTCGTTCTGCAGAACAAATTAGCTTATCGGCTTATGTAGGTTCGGAGATTTCATTTGGAGGAGCATTCAAAGGTTATAATACGTATCGCACAGGTGCCGAATTAAACGTAACCATACCCCGTTTTGTAGTTCCTTTTTTTCATGGCTTAAACACACGTGGAGGTTATGTTCCCAGGACGAATATTCAGCTAGGATATGACTTATTAAACAGGCATAAATTATATACGCTTAATTCTTACAGGGGGGGATTGGGTTATTTATGGAAAGAAAGCACTCAGAAGCAGCATGAATTTTATCCCATTAGTTTGAATTACGTACAGCCACTTAATGTATCTGATTCATTTAAAGTAAGTGCCTTAAAATACCCTTACTTAAACAGAATTGTCGACTCACAATTTATCCTTGGCTCTACCTACCAATATACGCTTAATCAATTGGCATCCGGTCTTCAAAAAACCAATGCGTTCTTTTTTAATGGCCTTGTAGATGTTTCAGGAAATGTTGCCGGTTTAATAACCGGAGCAAATGCAGGAAGCGAACCTAAAAGAATCATGAATGCCGTTTTTAATCAGTACGTTAAACTGGAAGCAGATGGCAGATACTATCGCCGGATAGGATTAAAATCAAGTTGGGCCAACAGGATCATTTTGGGCTATGGATTACCTTATGGAAACTCAGAACAACTTCCTTATATTAAACAATTTTTCATTGGCGGCAACAACAGTTTAAGAGCATTTAGAAGCCGTACCATCGGCCCAGGTTCTTATCCTCTGCTTGCTACCAGCGCTTCCTTTCCCGATCAAACAGGCGATATAAAACTGGAATTGAATACTGAATTCCGGCCTCATATATCCGGGCCTTTATATGGTGCTGTATTTTTAGATGCCGGTAATATTTGGCTGAAGAATGAAGACCCTACCAGGCCGGGTGCTCAGTTTAGTAAAAACTTTTTGAAAGAGTTAGCTATAGGTACAGGTGCAGGTATAAGGCTAGATATCACCGTCTTTGTTATTCGTTTGGATATAGGCATACCGTTGCGTAAACCCTGGGTAGCAAATCCATGGTTGCTTGATCAAATTCGTTTAGGGCAAAAAGAGTGGAGAAGAGAAAACATTATGTACAACCTCGGTATTGGTTATCCCTTCTAATATTGAGTTTGTTTGAATACCAAACCCTTTAACCCTCCAGGTGAATAGAAAATATGATCATCCGTGATTGTATCTTATCAAACACGCTTGAGTATTTAAGACTGGCATCACGGCTATGGATATTGCCAAAGCCATTGCTGATTTTAATTTCAGGGGAAAAAATAAAGGAAGGAAAATAAAAATTAAAACCAACGCCTGCTTCAATACCCCGATCAAATTTTTGAATTTTTACCAGCTCTTCTGCTTTGCGTGCACGTGCATTAGAGGCAAGATCAAAATCAAACTTACCTCCACCTAACATGTACACTCTAAAGTTTCCAATACGATCTGAATTGAATTTGAAGTGCAGAGGAAAACTTACAATTACAGATTCTACTTTCTTCGTTACATCGGTTCCTAAATCCCGATCCTGATATCTTAATTTGTAAAAAAGGTTACGATCCATAAACGAAAGCATGGGATTAAATCGAGCTTCAAAACGTTTAGTCAAATGCACAGTTGCAGAAAGACCCAATGCAAAGCCGCCTGCGTTGATAGGCTCTGCTACCATTACGGTATCCTGTTCTAAAAAACTTGGATGAAGATTGGTTTGAAACCGGGCACTGCTACCTGCAAGCGTAATTCCAAAATAGTATCTTTTATTATCGTGATCTTCCTGGTAAAGAGTACGTTGAGAGAAAGCACCGAGTGATATAATGGAAAATAAAAAAAACAGATTTTTTTTAATCAGCCTTGAGGTTTTCTTCCGCAATAAATACAACATATTCCTAAGGTTAATGATTTAAATAAGGTATCGGAATAACCAGTTCCTTTAAGTATATCTACAAATTGCTGACGGTCGGGAAACGCCTTTGCAGATTCGTTCAGGTACTCGTAAGCGTTCTTATTTTGATTAAAGAGTCTTGCAATCTGAGGAGCTATTTTCCCCATATACAAATAGTACAAGCTTCTTAAACCTGTTGCTTTAGGTTTACTAAATTCCAATACCACCAGCTTAGCTCCGGGTTTCATCACTCTCAAAATCTCTTTTAATCCCAACTGTAAGTTTTCCAAATTCCGAACTCCAAAAGCCACCATCACCGCATCAAACGTATTATCAGCAAATTTTATTGTTTCACTATCCCCATCAAGAAGTTGTATCGTTGATGTTAATGCCGCTTCCTCAACTTTTTTTCTTCCTATCTCCAACATTTTGGGCGAGATGTCAATGCCTGTTATTTTATTTGGCTTGAGCATTTTCGCTGCCCTGATGGCCATATCTGCTGTACCGGTTGCAACGTCTAATATATGTTGCGGCTTGTCTTCTTTAAACTCTAAAATTGCTTTTTTACGCCATCCCCTATCAACACCGGCACTTAAAAGGCGGTTCATAAAATCATACTTCCCGGCAATGCAATCAAACATTTCACTTACCTGTTCTTTTTTTCCTCCTCTTCCAGCGAAGGGCTTGATATTGTCATGTGCAAATTCAGTCATACGGCTGCGAAGGTAACTTCATATAAAACAGTATAAAAATTGATAAATCAAAATCAGCCTAAGTAACAAGCAATAATGCAGACCTAGCTTGAAGTTTATTCACCATTTACGTCTTATGAATCCTTTACTTTGCAACGCATGGAAATTATTTCAGCTTCATACCTTATTAGCAGCCCATCTATAGAAAATTGCCCTAAACCAGATCGTGCTGAGTATGCATTTATTGGACGTAGCAATGTGGGGAAATCATCGCTTATTAATATGCTTACTGATAAAAAGGAGCTAGCAAAAATATCGAGGTCACCAGGTAAAACGCAACTTATTAACCATTTTAAAATTACCTCTGCCAATAAGCAGGAATGGTATCTTGTTGATTTACCAGGATATGGGTTTGCAAAACGTTCACAGGCACAAAGAAAAAGCTGGGAAAAAATGATTGAGGATTACATCAGAAAAAGAGAAAACCTGGTATCCTTATTTGCCTTGATTGATAGCCGTCTTGAACCTCAGAAAAATGATATAGATTTTATAAACCAATTAGGAAAATGGGAAATACCATTTTCACTGGTTTTTACAAAAGCAGATAAAACAACCCAACGGGAAACTGCAGCCAACGTAAAAAAATTTCTTGAAACAATGCGGGAGGAATGGCAGTTTCTTCCACGTCATTTTGTTACATCAGCTATTAAGCATTTGGGAGCAAAACAGTTAAGAGCCTATATAGCTGAATTAAATGAAGGATTTAAACAAGATGCTAACTTACATTAGTATAACTTTTTGATAATACTTTATCTTGCACATTCTTAGGTGAGTCATTTTATGAATAGAAAAATTGCAGAAAGAAATATCGCGGTGTTATTATTTGTATTTGTATTGGTACTTTTTTCATTGGCCGATAAAGACAGTAAAAAGCTAAAGCAATTATATACAACAGTTAATAATAACATTCAAAATCTAGCCGGTACACCCGCTCCATCTTCAGGCCATAACTAATTGGAGCACGACTCTTAAATTACATAACCCGGTTTAAAAAATTTGGAATAACTCACCTTTATTAAGGGCCCAAAATAATCTTCAATAAGTATCATCCTTATCAAACCGGTCTAATACAAGGGGAAAAATTATAAGTTCGGCATACAATGCTGCAACGAGAGCAATTACTGTCAATAAACCAAACAAATGCACCGTTTTTAATGTGCCAAAAATCATAAGGGAATATCCTGCAATTAATACAAGGCTTGCTAATAATATGGATGACCCGATATGATCCATAGTTTTTCGTTGAGCCTCAGGTTGCGTAAAGCCTTTCCTGCGCAAAAGCTGATAATGATAAATAAAATGAATGGTATCATCAATACAAATGCTTAACACTATTGCTGCAATGCTGGCCGAAGCAGTATCCAGATAAATACTTGCCCAACCCATGATACCCAGCATAAGAATGACGGGAATGAAATTGGAAATTGCCGCTAATAAAGTAAGTTTTAAATGCCGGATGAAAATAAACACGAGCAAAAAAATTAAAATGCCCGACATTAATAAGCTATTAACCTGAGACGTTGATACATATTGGACTATATCTGCGTACATCGGCTGGTACCCTGAAGGAATAATAGAGGCTGAAGATCCAAATGCCTGCTGGCCTAACCTTAATAAAGTATCCATTTTCTTATTCAATTCTTTTGCACTCAGCATGGCCCCGAAAACCGTAACCCTGCCTGTATGGCTTGCTTCATGTATATAGCCTGCATATAGTTTGGGATAATACACAGGCAGTTGGCTATGAATAGATGTCAATGCAAGCCTGCTGCTGTACATACGGCTGCTCTTTGCTCCATATTGCGCTATCATTGCTGCCTGATAAAAAGAATAAAAGCCAAACGTGCTTCCTACACCTTTTAATTTTTTTGCAGATTCATCAAATTGTATTGCATTCTTTATAATGCCTGTATCATAAAGTGTTTTTCCTTTTGCAGGCGTCACCACTAACTCAAGAGGCATATAAGGCCCCCATAGCTTCTCCATCATTTCATGATCCTGCAACACCTTGTTACCCTTGGGAAAATAGCCAAGTGTGTACGTATCTGACTGCAGAAAAAAGAGTCCGGTAATACCGAAACTTATTAATAGCAGTGAAATAGCTGTATAGCGCTTTTTATTTTGTAGAACTGATTCAAGAAGCCGGTTTACTATCTTACGGGCTGAAAATAAAGTAACCTGAGAGGGAAAAGAAAGCGGCAGAAAAATGACGCCTAACAAATAGGTGAACACAAGGCAAAGCAAAATTCCTATAGCCGTAAATAATCCGAATTGCTGCAATATAGCCATAGGGCTTAGTAGCAATGAAAGAAAGCCTGCCATAGTGGTAAGCGTAGTAAATAAACAAGGACGGAAAACCGTAGCTAAAGCAGCTAAAGCATTATTTTTTTTGGCTGAACCGCTAGCCACAGGTTGGGCATACTCATTAAGTATATGCATGATGTCCATAATTCCTAAAACAATCAGTATCGCCGGAATAAGTATGGTCATAAGATTGAGCTGCAAGCCAAACAGTCCGTATAACCCAAGAGTGATATAGGTTGAGATTGCAATGGTGCTGATTGCATATACCAGAAGTAATGCTTTGCGGTAAATTAATAGGAGCATTAAAAACATGGCCAGGTAACCTATGCTAAGAAAGTAACCGAAGTCCGCCTCAGACAAAACATTTAATCCTTCGTATATAATGCCTACGCCTCCAAAATAAGTTTGGTTAGCTGGTAAATGCTGATGCACTATTTGCTTAACCTTTTTTAAAATATCACTACGGTTGTGGTCAAAATTTTTATTGTTTTTAAAGGAAATTAAAAAACGGGCTGCCTTATAGTTGTTATTGAATAAATGTTGTTTTAAAAACAACATACCTTCTAATTCAGCTTGAACCAGTTTTGGGTCGCTGCTATCTGTAAGCAACGGTTTAGAAAATATCCCAAGAACGTCTTTCTTTACCACGGTAGCATTGCCTGCACCCACAACTAAATGCACTTCCGGCATTGCTTCCAATGCCTTGGTCATTGCAATAAACGATGAAAAAAATTTTTTTGTGAGAAGTGTTTTATCATCACCAACAACGGCTATCAGCACTTCATCATTCCCAAATTTTTCATGAAACCTGCGATATTCTTTCAATGCTGGATCGTGTTTTAAAAACCAAATAGTTAAACTATTATCTACCTTAACAGCAGAAAGCACAAACGGCCATAAAAACCAACAAACAATAAGAGTAAGCAATACCAAAACAAAACGAAGCTTATACAAAATATTCATTGTTGGTGCGGTTGAAATAAATTTTTCAGAAAGATGAATGTAACAAATATAGCCGCCTACTTTAAGGAAAGATTCCCCCCTGTGAACATGCTGCTTTTTGCCGTATTGTTCTTGACAGTATATTCAGTTGGTTCGTACTTTTCAATAGATAAAGAAAATTCAGCTGCAAATATTTTAGTTGGAATTATATCTGTTATCTCCTTTTTTTACAGGCTCCGTGTGTTTGATGAAATCAAGGATTTTAAATTAGATGCAATAAATCACCCGCTACGGGTTTTGCAGTGTGGCAAGGTTTCGTTGAAGCAGTTAATTACAATTTCTGCAGCGCTAACCTTCTTTGAAATAATATGGAGCTATTGGAACGGTACTATAACAATTATTAGCTGGCTTATGGCTGTTGCTTATAGTTTACTAATGCGGTATGAGTTTTTCATCGGTGCCTTTCTAAAGAGAAAATTATTTTTATACGCTTGCACCCACATGCTGATAATGCCTTTAATCATATTGTGGATATGGTCTGCCTTTTATAAAAATAGTTTGCTGCATCCGGCCCTATATTTATTGGCAGCATTAAGTTTACTTGGTGGGTTTTGTTTCGAGATCGCCCGTAAAATTCACGCTCCTGCTGAAGAAAGGCCAACAGTGGATTCCTATTCAAGATCATTGGGGTTTAACGCCTCCCTTATTACAGTATTAATATTTTTACTTGCCGGCGTGTTAGTACAAGCTGCCTTACTCAACATCATACACGCAAGATCATGGGCCTATATTGCAATTGTCATTTTATATATGGCCACATGCATTATTTATATCCATGCAGCAAAAATGCACATAGAAAAAAAACTTCGTTTTGCAGAATTGCTGGTATCATTATTTATGCTGTTTAGCTATGTATCCATTATTACAGAAATACATTTTAGATAATGATACTGTACCCAGTAAAAAATATACATGGATATACAATAGGGGGTAAAGCAACAGGACTTCTTAAATTATTGGAAGCACAAATTCCGGTTCCTGAATTTTTAGTATTGCCTGCTGAAAATTTTGATGCCATCATTAACCAACACAATAATAACATATCCACACACGACAGGCTACTGCAATTTTTGTTGCCGCAGGAAGACAATATAAAATTGCAACAAATAGTAGCTGAATGGGGTCTTCATAAACAATCAGTGATTGTTCGCTCTTCCATTGCTGATGAAGACGGCACGCAGGATGCATTTGCCGGTATCATGGACTCATTTAGTAATGTAACAAGCTACCAAAATGTAACTAAAGCTATCGCCAAATGCGCTGCAAGTGCATATTCCACCAGAGCAGTAGCATACAGAAAGCAAAAAGGTTTATCACTATCAGCCCGGCCTGCCATTATCATTCAAAAACAAATCACAGCCTGCACCAGCGGGGTAGTTTTTTCCACTTCCCCACAATACCCTCAGGAGATGGCAATACATGCCGTATGGGGTTTGGGAGAAGGGCTTATGAATGGAGAACTGGATGCAGATGAGTTTTACCTGTTGAAAAAAAATGGCTTGATTAACCGGCAAACAATTGCAATTAAAGAAAACCGGGTTGTACCAGCGAAGCAAACAGGCACTCAAATAATTGAGGTTGAAAAGGACAAGCAACTGCTGCCCTGTCTTACTGAAAAAGAATTACAGGAAATTTTTGCCACTGCAGCTTTATTGGAAAAAACATATAAATATCCTCAGGATATTGAATTTGTGCTTTCTCAAGGCGTCATATACTTTGTTCAGTCACGCCCAATAACGCAAGCCATACCAGAAGTAATTGTATATGATAATTCAAACATCCAGGAAAGCTATTGCGGTGTAACAAGCCCGTTAACATTTAGCTTTGCGCAAAGAGCTTATGCCACTGTATACAGGCAAACCATGACCATATTATCGCTTTCGCCAGACGTAATAAAACAATATGATCCTGTAGTAAATAATTTGCTTGGACTTGTAAAGGGAAGAATATATTACAACATCAATAACTGGTATCGTGGCCTGCAACTCCTTCCTTCTTTCAACCAGAATAAAGAAGATATGGAACGGATGATGGGTGTGGAAGAACCGATAGATTTTATTACCGATATAAAGAAGTCTTTCACAGGTAAATTAAAAATACTGCCTTCGCTTTTGATGAATTTATGCAAATTATTATTGGCTTTTTCGAGCTTGCAAAAGATGGTGGCTCATTTTCATAATCATTTTAAAAATCATTATGATATTTTTTACCAGCAATTGCCCAACCTAAAAAATGCTTCTTCCATATTTGAACAGAAAAAATTACTGGATGAAGAATTGCTTCATAGGTGGACTACACCCATCATCAACGACTTTTATGTAATGATGATGAATGGAAGCGTAAGGCGTAAAATTTTAAAAGCAGGCTTCGATAATCCTGAGAAATTTTTAAGCAGGTATTTTGCAGGCAATCAAAAAATAGAAAGCGCCCAACCTGCTATTGCTATGCAGCAGCTTGCCCTGCAGGCAATGGAACAGCAATCATTGAAAGAGCTTATTATTCTGTTGCCTGAAGATATTCATGAGAACGTGCAAAAGAATTTTCATGTTTTTTATAACAATGTTCAAAAGTTTATACAGATGTATGGCGATAGAACTGTAGGAGAACTAAAACTGGAAACCATTACCATGCGCTTATCGCCAAAAATTTTTTATAGCTATTTGCGTAATTACATGATAGCACCCGGTACCCTGCAAATGGCTGCTCCATCTCACTTGCATCAATCAGCAGCAAAAGAATTGAAGGAAAGGCTACAACAACAATCATTGCTATTCCGGCGAAGGCTACATAATAGCTTACATAAATTACAAAAGGCCATACATTACCGGGAGGCCATGCGGCTTGAAAGAACCAGACTATTTGGTATGTACCGAGCTTTGTACTTAAGAATGGGCCAATTGCTATATACAGGAGGCGTACTGAAATCTCCCCGCGATGTTTTCTACCTGACAGAAGACGAAATAAAAACTTTATTTGACCCTCTTCAATCTGATACTTATAATATAGAAGAAAGAAAAGTGGAATTTGAAAGGTATAAAAACGAAGACGTGCCTTCCCGTGTTATTATTCCTTTTCCACCGGTTAATATTTCATCACCCGCGCCTGATAATGAAAAAGATTTATACGGTACAGGATGTGTGCCAGGTAAAATTACTGCCAGCGTAATAGTTATAGAAAGCCCCGAAGGAAATTTGGACGTAAGCGGAAAAATTATTTGCGCTTTACGAACCGACCCCGGGTGGGTGGCCCTATTTCCAGCTTGTAAAGGAGTGCTCATTGAAAAAGGTTCATCTCTTTCTCACTCGGTTATATTGCTTCGTGAATTTGGGATACCAGCAATCATAAATATCGCCGGCCTAACCAAAAAAATAGCTTCAGGGCAAACAGTTACAATGGATGGAGCAACAGGAGAAATAAAAATTTTACATTCATAATTTAGAAAGTATAGCGCTTTGAAATGTAGCGCATAAATGGCTATAGGCCGCATTGCACCTTAAGTTGCTTAAAGAAATCAACTGAGTCGGTTATAATCATTTTAATATCGAAAAATTACACATTATCACCACACTTCATAAACAATGATGGAAAGAATATCATACACTGGTCTATTACCTGGAAGCTTTTTCAACATCTCTGATAAAATTTATGAAAACTTTCCTTTTAAACCTGAGCAAAACAAAAGTTTGATTTCATCATTGTTTCAAATGGAAGCCGCAAAAAATGAAATAGTTATTTATACTAACCACCGGGATATACGGCTTGTTGGCATATTTCCTCTAAATGAGGATGCGGCTTATTTTGGTTTTTGGGAAACAATTAATGACGCTCAGTTACAAGCACAGGCTTTTACTTTACTTGAAGAAGATGCTAAGAAAAGAAATAAAACAACACTAACCGGGCCTGTTAATTTCAACACTTTTCATAATTACCGCCTGCGAGTTGGAAACATTCCATCATGGGAGATGTTTGACCGCGAACCTGTTAATCCACCTTATTATTCCGCCCTTCTAGCGCAATTGAATTTTTATAAAAAGTCAGGTTTTGAGAGCAGGTTGATATGCAAAGAAAACATCCCCGATTTGTATACTGATAAAGCTGGCTTATTAAATGACTTAAGTAAAATCTCTTTCGACTTTATTCCTCTGAACGAAGCGAATTGGAGAATTTACGAGGAACGAATCTTTGAGCTAATACATGACATCTTTAGTGAAACCCCGTTATACAAAACCATTTCATCAGACCAATTTAAACTATTGTACAATCATCCTTTCTCCCGTAAGCTATGTCCGTATTCTTCTGTTATATTTCGGGATAAAATTTCTGGCAAGCTTGCTGCCATCAGCCTTTGTCATCCTAATTATCATTCGATATATGAGGAAGGTACAGTACCCGATTTTAAAAGAGATTTTAAACATTTAAACAAAAAAGTTTTGTTGGTAAAAACCGTAGGTGTTCATCCGGATTTTAGAAAACAAGGATTGATGAATTATTTAGGCGCTTACGCCATGTGGTCGTTTAAAGATTGGTATGAAGAAGTGATTTTTTGTTTAATGCGGTCAGATAATTATTCCCTTCATTTTACAGACCGTATTAAATATGAGATGGCTACATATATCCTCTACGAAAAAAGACTTCAATAAAAAAAGGAAAGATGCAGAATGATAGTAATAGACCTTACCGCAAGTATTGTTATGTAATCAAATTAATTACTTTATATCCAAAAGCTCAATGGTATTAAAAAAGCTATTAACTACACGTGGAATAAATGGATAGGCATTTATAGCATGCGCCATAATATACATGCCCAGCCGGTGAATGCCAAAGTCTAAAGCAGCTAAATGAAACTCATAATTAAAAGCTGTTGCATCATACTTTCCCGTGGCTTCATGCAACTGTTGCCTGTAAAACTCTATATAATAAGGTCGTGTATCGTACCGGTCTTCATCTAATACAAAACATAAAAACTCCACCACATCATATTGAGGTATGTGGAAAGTAGCAAGCTCCCAATCGTATAAGCAAAACTGCAAGTGCCCGTCCACTTTTTTAAAACAACTGTTTCTGGGGTTAAAGTCGTTATGTACTAATGTTTTTGGCAGTAATTGGAGATAGCGCCAGTTATCATCAATCGAACTAATAGCATTTTGTAATTTTTTTACCCGTGAAGCATTATAAAGCTCAGGAAATTTTTCCGCGGCATTATAAAGCAACGCCTCCCAAAGAGGTATCAGGTTCGTCATATATTCTAAGGAAGGTGCATCATCCCAAAGACACATATCAAGGTGTAGCGGTTTGTTTAGCTGGCTGCTATGCCATTGCGCCATTTGCATCAGTGCCTGTTTTATATGTTCGTCCTTCCATTCGGCCGGAGCCATCACAGAATTGAGCAATGCAACATCTTTCAGGTACTCCATAAGTATAATGTACTCCTGGGTTACATCATTTGTATATAATCCAAAAATTTCGGGAGTGAATGAAGGACGGAGCTTATTATAAATTTCCTGCTCCCGGCAATGTGTATGCTGAAAACCAGTTACGTTTTTGAACGCTTCGTACTCTATAGCAAGCTGTCCGCCGCATGCCTGTGCAAGTGTATTTAGCATATTTACAATCTGAAGGCCATGCGGCTTTATCTTCATTACCATCTGCCTTGTTTGCCGGTGGCCCTCTACCGAAAATGTCACCTGTAATCCAAAATGGCCAATAAGCATATCTGTTTGAGCAGATGCAAGAGCTGCAAGAATGCTGGCTGAATTATCTACATCAATCATCGTGACCGAAGAGACAATGATGTCTTTGTTTGGTGTATAATCCCGCATCAATTGTTGTATAAAAGCCGGGCTGAAGTATGGAGACGAAATCATGTTAAGTATTAGATGTAAGAGAAGTAACAGGGGCGTATTTTAGCAGTAAAACCTCTTTGAAATAAAAACAGCTTTCATCAGATTGGTTTACTTTTTTAACTTCCTGATTAGATAACCGGGTATTAAAGTTTTTACCCTGGTCGTTCAATAAATTCCAGAAAACAATTTGAAGAGTAGCATTAGGAATTTTTGATAATGCATTGCACGCATTTTCGAACTCATGCCGGCTTGCATATTCAAATATATTGGAAAGGCTTGCTTTGGTAATGGCGCCACCCGGCGCAGATAAAAGATAATCAATTGCCTCTCCGGTTATCACCTGCAGTTTAGAAAGCTGCTGTTTCAGAACGTGGTAATTTTCTTTACAATAGCTGGGTGGCAAAATATTTTCAGAAAGATTTTGAGGGCCAAAAAAGAAAAATTGGAAATAAAAATTATTGGCTACTAAACTACTTTGCACCTGATGCACCAGCCTATTGTAAAAAGCCTGTCCACCGGTTTCAATAGCATACCGGAATAAATTAGGATCCCGGCCTTTGCTTAAATTTTTGTCATCAAAATATTCTATAAATTTTTGTCTAAAGCTACTGTCATGCAAGTGCTCTATAAAGAACTCATACTGTTTCTTTACATCTTTAAATGTAATAAGCTGATGAAGATGCTGCTGCTCATTGCTATTAAGTGTGTGGTAAAACCCATTGATATAATTTTCAAGCTTTCCAGATGTAAGCAATCCTTCCGGGTGATTGTTGAAAAAGCAGGACCAGAAATTTTTAGCACCCGGTGACAGTGTTTTAAACAATTGCTCTTTTGCCTTACTTACGGCTTCTCTTCCCAAAAAACCTAACAAGGATTGAAAGCAATTAAAATCATGATGCAAAATGATGTGCTTCTTTAATAACAACAATTTATTTTGAACAGGATTTAAATCAATAGCAGTAACAGCAGCCGGATTTTTAAGAAGTGCATTGAGTACATTACAACCACCTGAAGTTATGATGAGAACCTTGTCGTGGGAGTTTATTGAAAGTGCATTATAAAGAGTTTTGCTGTCTTCCCACACCAGAGAGTAGCGAATGCGATCCAGGGCAACATTATAAAACTCAGACTGCATTTATTTTAATTTGCTGTATAAAATTTTAGAAAGATGCCTGGCATCTACGGGCATCTGAGTTGTAAAATATATATCATTAATGATACCTTGTGGTAATTGGTTGTTTATTATTTGCCAAATATCTTCTTTAGAAGCTTGGCCTTCAATAAATACGTTAAAGCCTTTTGATGTAGAAATGACGCCTGCATTGATAACTCCTTTTAACTGTTGCAGCAAATGCTCCACCTGATAATGTTGTATTTTTTTATGAGGCCTTTCATTGCCTTTCCTGGCAGTAAGGTAAAGATTGTTGCCAGTGGTTAAATATCCAATATCACCTGTTTGCAGCCACTCTGCTGCTTCACATGTTGCTACATGCGCTCCTTTTACTTCAATTTCTCCGGTTATAAATAATCCTTGTGTAGTATGTATTTCAGCAGATTTATTTATTCTTAAAATGATGTCGTCGCAAGGCTTTCCAACAGCATATCCATTCAAAGGATATTCAACTGCATTGCTAATTTTTCTTACAGAAATTGGTTCTGCTTCCGACGAGCCATATATAATGAAGCAATCAGCATAAGGAAAATATTGTTTCAATGAGTGAGCAAGGTATTCGGACACAGGAGAACCACCAATTCCCAAAGCTTTTACCAGGGGAAACGAGTGAGGATGATTGTTTAGATAACCCAAAATTTTCTTGAAATAAAACACGTTGCCAGTTAAGGTTTCAATCTTTTGCGTTTGCAACTGATCCACAATCACTGCTGCATTCAAGTCTTTTAATTTGAGGCCGCGTATAAACGGCAATACGCTTGTAACGTCATTCGAAAGGTTATGAAGGATGATATTAGGAAACAATGGAAAATCACGCTGCTTGAAAGATGGAAATATTTTTTTTAAAACAAGATGTTGCGCCGAGAGCACCTGATGGCTGCGGTATATAGCTTTAGGCTTACCAGTAGAACCTGAACTGTGCGTAATAAGCGCTGCCTGATCCGCCGCAACTAAAGCAGGCTCCCAAAGTGTGGTTTCATTTTCCAGGTTATTGAATCTTATCCATTGTAAGCCTGCCGCTTTTATGAGGAAGGCAAGTAATACGCCCGGATCTTTTTCAACAATAATAAATTTAATATTTTGACTTCTTACCACTGATAAGAGCACTAAAAAATTTGGATTGGCTGGTGGCAAAACCGGTATAGCGCCTAAGCTTTGTATAGCCAAAATTGCATTTATTGCAGCTATGCTTACAGGCAATGCCAATAAAACAGTACTGCCTTTTTTAATATTTCTGTTTATTAATTGTTGCCTGTAATTAGAAATGGTTTGGAGTAAATCCTTATTGCTAAAGCTGCATGCTTTACCGGAAATAATATCCGGCCATATAATCAATTCATTATTTGCTTCTTTAATTAACGCAGCATGTATGTACCTATAAAAATTTATCAATGTTTCAAAAATATGGTACAATAGTTTTTAAAGATATATTTTCTAAGTTGCTAAGCGTTGCGTGTAACATGAAAAGAAACTATGTGAGAAGAATTTTATTGGAGTAACTCAAACCTGTAAATGAAGTTCAAATTAACAGCAGCTGATTGTGAAGAGCTGAAGAGTATAAAAGCCACTGACTATTAAAGAAAAAAATAAGTTCGCATCAGAGGAATTGTTCAAACATGATCTGATGCTTCAGCTTTTTGTAGCCCGTACGAGATTCGAACTCGTATCACCACCGTGAAAGGGTGGTGTCCTAACCCTTAGACGAACGGGCCGTTCTCTTTTGGGAGTGCAAAGATAGGCGCACGTATTATCAGACCAAAAAAAGATTTAAAAAAGCCCCGCAAAAAACGGGGCCAGGAAATTAAAAGCAGCAAAAAATTAATTTTTTGCAACATCAAACTTGCGAAAAATTGTTTTTACACTGTTTTGAATTTCTTTACCGGTAAGGTTTCTACTATTTACTTCATCCGTTGTCCAACCCTGCCAAATGGTTTTGCTTGTCTTTGCATCTACCATAGTAACTGTTATTGTTCCTTGTCTCACTTCATACCGGTCATTGTCATAACCTAAGAATTGAGATGGATAGTAAATAGGAACCCACCTGCGTGCATAAGGGTTATATAAGTAACGGGTAGAAGACCGGGAATAAACAGGATTGTTGTCTTCCTTGACTGCTTTTTCTACCAAAACATCATTACTTAATAAAACATCAGGCCTGTTTTTCACCTCTTTCCAACCTTGCTTGGCGAGCTCTGAGTTAACCGCTTTACGAATGTTTTGTTCGGTTAAACTGAGATTACGTTTTGAAGAATCAGATTGATCTGTTTTCGCATCAACCCAGGCAAAGGATTTGTAATTAGAAAAGCTAACTGTATCATCTTTTTCAATATGAGCTACCCCGCCGCAACTCCAAAGCAAAATACCGGATGCAACAAGCAATCCAAATAATTTTAAATATTTCATAGTGTTCTCCTTTTTTTTATACTCTATATACGGTAAACACTATGCAGATATTTCAAACGAATTGTGAAAGTTATAATGAAGCAATCCCTTGCCGGAAGCAGGTTTCAAACTATAAAGAGAGGTGAAACAAAAGGTTATGTTAACCCGATTTCAAAATGCCTGGCAGGAACATCCACATCGGCAAAGCCTTTTTTTATAAGACGGTTTTTTAATTCATTTTGAACTTCCAATTCGCCATGCACTAAAAATATTTTTTTTACTTCTTTAGGATTTTGACAAGCAAGCCATTGGCACAAATCTTCATAATCTCCATGAGCACTCATGCTTTTAATAGCGCCAACTTCGGCATGTACTTCGTGTTGAATGCCAAATATGCTTACTTCTTTATTTCCAGCCATTAACCGGCCACCTAAAGAACGAGGCTCACAATAACCGGTTAACAAAATAGTATTTCGTGAATTTTCGATATTGTTACTGATATGGTGTTTTACACGGCCAGCTTCAGCCATACCACTTGCAGAGATGATGACGCAAGGTTCATTTGTATAATTTAAAAGCTTTGATTCTTCTACTGATCTTACATATTTTAAACCAGGAAACATGAAGGGATCTTTGTCTGACTCCAAAACTTTTTGAATGGTTTTATTAAAATATTGAGGATACTGCTTCACAAGATCAGTAACTGTCATACTTAGCGGGCTATCTAAAAAATAGTTCACTTTTGGTAAGCGGTTTTCTAGTTCCAGTTGGTTTAAAGCATATAAAATTTCCTGGGTGCGGCCAAGGCTAAAAGCAGGCATTATCAATTTCCCTTTCTTCTGAATACAAGTTTTTTCAATCCATTTCAAAATTGTATCAACACTCGAATAAATATCTTCATGAAGGCTGTTGCCATAAGTTGACTCCATGATAATGTAATCAGATTGCGGAAATACATCAGGAGAACGAAGAATAATATCACGATACCTGCCAACATCCCCGCTAAAAGTTAGTTGCCGCTGCACACCATTTTCTTTTATACGAACATGCACACATGCACTGCCAATAATATGCCCGGCATCTGTAAACATTGCTTCTACTCCTTCAATTACAGGAAACCAGTGGTTATACTCCTGTGCCACAAAATGACTAAAAGAGTTTATTGCATCTTCTTTTGTATACAGTGGCTTTAACAAGGGCTCACCCTGCGATCTTCTTTTTTTATTGGAATATTTCAAATCACTTTCCTGTATCTCCCCGGAATCTTCCAACAATACAGCAGCCAAATCCTTTGTAGGTGGTGTGCAAAATATAGAACCACTAAAACCTTCTTTCACAAGTTTCGGTATTAAGCCACTGTGATCTATGTGAGCATGTGACAATATCATTACATCCACTTCAAAAGAATTAAAACCAAAATCACGATTTAGACTATCGGTATCGCTGCCCATACCCTGAAACATGCCACAATCTAATAATATCCGCTTCCCGTTTTTTAAAGTAATTAAATGCTTCGAGCCCGTTACTGTACGTGCTGCGCCGTGAAATGCTATTTTCATAATAGTTGTTTGATGTTGGTAAGTTACTGTTTTACCTTAAAAGACCATGTGAACCAAAACTCCGCTATCAACTCTTTTTTTTCATTATACCCTTTCGATTCAACTTTTATGGATTGACTTGCTAAGCTATTGTACGCCTCGTTAATCGCAGCTTTTATTTCGTTTCCTTCAACACAAATAAAGCGTGTTCTTCCTGTTGCTTTTTTATGGTATACTGATTCCATTGCGGTAATAAGCATTGAAGCAGAAGGGTTACGTTTATAAATTTGTGCCATCACTAATGCGCCTGTACTCATTTCAGCAGCCATCGCAAGGCATGCAAAATAAGTAGAGCGAAAGGGATTTTGTGTAAACCATCTATACGGTATTGACACAGTACAATTTTGCTCATTGCATTGGTTCATACGTAACCCGGAAAAAAAAGCTGCAGGCAACTTGCGTAATAAAAACAGACTGAATTTGGAAGGGTTGTTTATTATATTAAAAAATGCAGTTGGATCGTGTTCCACTGCATTTGTGTTTTCTTTTATCATTAACTAAATATAATTGATACTGTATGTTGTAAGCTAAGCACAAATGGCCTTATCCTACTCTTCCTCATCTTCAACTTTCTCCCCTTTAACTTCTATCGTATCATTAATAATAAATACCCCTTTTGGAAAAAGCGGCCCCATTTGTTTTCTGTACTTATCTGCTTCATCTCTTGTTTTAAAATTGCCTGCCT
Source organism: Chitinophagaceae bacterium (assembly GCA_043763635.1). Lineage (GTDB taxonomy): Bacteria > Bacteroidota > Bacteroidia > Chitinophagales > Chitinophagaceae > Flavisolibacter. The sequence continues at coordinate 5,495 of JAYULK010000109.1, read as the reverse complement.
TTAAACGAAAAAAAGGAGCCTGGTAAATAAGGTAGGCCTTTAACTCAGGAAAATAAGTGTACACTTTTGTTTTTGCAGTAATTGCGTCTTCTCTTTTATTGGTGTTAACTACCATTATCCTATAACCACGCATATTGCGGGCATAAGAATTTTTGGTGGCAGTGTTGATGTTCGCTTGCTTTTTTACTAATAAATCAATTCGGGGGTCTTTATGAACCACTACAGATTGTGTAGTATCATTTTGGGCATAGCTAAAAAAAGAAACAAACAGCGAAAGAAGTAAAAAAAGAAATTTCATCTTCATAATTGTATTTGCCTTTCAAAAATAGCTCCAAGTTTACTCTTTATACGTTAATATGCTTCGCGCAGGTACTTCGCCGTTAACAATAGCAATACCCGCACTGCAGCCTATACGGGTAGCGCCGGCATTTAAAAGAGATTGGGCAAAAGCATAAGTTTTAATGCCACCACTCGCTTTTATTTCCATATACCATGGAAGATGTTTTCTCATTAATTTAATAGCTTCAATGCTGGCACCCTTTTCAGCAAAGCCGGTAGAAGTCTTTAAAAATTTTACATCATAATCCTTATAGAGATGGCAACAATCAATTATCTCTTCGTCTGATAATATTCCACTTTCAATAATCACTTTCAACACCAGGTTATTTTCGGAAATAACCTCAGTAATTTTTTTTATCTCCTGGTTTAATAAATGATAGTCCTTATTTTTTAAAGCAATTATATTCATTACCATATCCAATTCTTTAGCGCCATCTTTTATAGCCTTTTTTACTTCAATAAGTTTTGCATGATAATTATTGTAGCCAAACGGGAAACCTATAACTGTTGATACTTTAGAAGAAGCATGCTGGAGTGCCATAGCAGCGTCTGCTACAAAATAAGGTGGAATACATACTGAAGCAAAGCCATAGTGTATAGCCTCTTCACACACTTTTTTTACTTCTTGTACAGTTGTTGTAGGTTTTAATATAGTATGATCAATATACTGTGCAATCATTGATATTTTTTTGCGTGTTCTTAAAGTTCCCTTATATTTTTTATACCAAAGCCAAATTTAAAAGGGCTGCTCAAAAATGAACAGCCCAATCTTATTTATCATTAGCTAACGATCAAAAGATAATTATCCAGCATCCCTGCCATGACAATTTTTAAACTTCTTTCCGCTACCACAGGGACAAGGATCGTTGCGGCCTACTTTAGGGCCTACCTTGATTGGTTCTTGCTTTACTGCGGTGCCGCCTCCTGATGGATCAAAATAATCATTTTCATTAGCAGCATAATCATTTCCCACGGCATCAATTTGTTCTTTGTTCACCTGCATACGACTCATGTCTGTACGCTGTTGCCGTCCTTCATGCAATTGTTGCGTGTTCTCTTCCTGGATAGGTAAGGAAGAATGGCATAAGAAAGAAACAATTTCCTTATTTAACTCTCCACTCATTTGACGGAACAGGCTATATGCTTCTACTTTATAAATAACCAATGGATCTTTTTGCTCCAGGTAAGCAGTCTGCACACTTTGCTTCAAATCATCCATTGCACGTAAATGCTCTTTCCAGTTATCATCTATAATAGATAATGTAATGGTTCTTTCAAGTGCATTCGCCAGCTCCTCTCCTTCTGTTTCAATTGTTTTATCAAGGTTGGTTAATACGTTAATGCCTTTGCGTCCATCAGTAAAAGGAACAACAACATTTTCAATATGACCACCTTGCGTTTGCCTGATATTTTTAAATACAGGAACAGCCTGTTTCTCTAACGCTTGTTTATGAGCCTGGTAATTTTGAATCGCTTCATCATATAAATCATCAATGAGCTTGTTGACTTCAACCTTTCTGAAATCTTCGTCACTGATTTTTGTATCGATGCTAAAGTTTATAATACATGCCAGCTTAAAGCCATCATAATCATCCTGCTGCCGAAAGTTGCTTACAATATCTTCTGCCGCTACTGAAAAAGCATTATCAATATCCAGTGCTAAACGATCTCCGAACAAGGCGTGGTTACGACGACTATAAATAGCCGTACGTTGTTTGTTCATTACGTCATCATACTCCAGCAAGCGTTTGCGTATACCGAAATTATTCTCCTCTACTTTACGCTGTGCCCGCTCAATAGATTTGGTGATCATGCTATGCTGAATCACCTCTCCTTCTTTATACCCGAACCGATCCATTAAGCCTGCTATTCGCTCACTACCAAACATGCGCATGAGGTCATCCTCCAGCGATACATAGAATTGAGATGTACCAGGATCGCCTTGTCTACCTGCACGACCTCTAAGCTGCCTGTCCACACGACGGCTTTCATGGCGTTCCGTACCTATGATGGCTAAACCGCCTGCTTCTTTAACGCCCGGCCCAAGCTTAATATCAGTACCGCGGCCGGCCATGTTGGTAGCAATGGTGATAGCACCCGGCAATCCTGCTTCTGCTACAATCTGGGCTTCACGGGCATGTTGCTTCGCATTTAATACGTTGTGCGGGATTTTTTTACCCTGCAACATCTTTCCCAATAACTCACTCACTTCAACTGAAGTAGTACCCACGAGTACCGGTCTGCCAGCATTTCGCAGCGCTTCAATTTCATCTATAACAGCACCAAACTTTTCTCTTTTCGTTTTATATACCAAGTCCTGGTTGTCTTTACGTGTAACGGGAATATTGGTTGGTATATTAACAACATCCAGTTTATAAATGCTCCACAATTCAGCCGCTTCTGTTTCCGCCGTACCCGTCATACCTGCCAGCTTATGGTACATACGGAAATAATTCTGCAGGGTAACGGTGGCATATGTTTGGGTAGCGGCTTCAATCTTTACATTCTCCTTTGCTTCAATCGCCTGGTGTAAACCATCACTGTAGCGGCGGCCATCCAGAATACGACCGGTTTGTTCATCCACAATCTTTACGGCACCATCCATTACTACATACTCCACATCTTTTTCAAATAAAGTATAAGCCTTTAGTAATTGCTGAGCAGAATGTATACGATCGGCCTTCTGAGAATAATCGTTTAAGATTGTTTCTTTCTGATGCAATTTTTCTTCGGATGATGCTTCATCGTTTTCAATTTCTGCAAGTCGTACGCTAATGTCAGGCAGCACAAAGAACTCAGGGTCTTCACCAGACTTGGTAATTGCCTGAATACCTTTATCAGTAAGATCTACTGACTTGTTTTTTTCATCAATATGAAATAGCAGTTCTTCGTCTACCAGTGGCATGTGGCGTTGCTGATCTGCCAGGTAATAATTTTCTGCTTTTTGCAGTTTTACTTTAACTCCCGGTTCACTTAAATATTTAATTAACGGACCATACTTTGGCAATCCGCGGTAAGCACGAAATAAGTTTAGACCGCCACTCTTGGGATCATCATCGCCATCGGCAATCTTTCTTTTGGCTTCGTTTAAAAAACCACGAACCAATCTTTCCTGGGCATCTACAAGGTCATAAATACGAGGTTTTAAAAGATGAAACTCCTGTTCATCGCCCCTGGGTACAGGGCCGGAAATGATCAAAGGTGTACGGGCATCATCAATCAAAACACTATCCACTTCATCCACCATGGCATAATGATGTTTGCGTTGCACCATTTCTTCCGGTGAATGCACCATGTTATCACGCAGATAATCAAAACCAAATTCATTATTGGTACCATAAGTAATATCAGCCAAATACGCCTTTCGACGTTCTTCTGTATTAGGCTGGTGCTTATCAATACAATCTACACGAAGACCTAACCATTCGAAGAGTGGGCCATTCCATTCCTGGTCACGACGGGCCAGGTAATCATTTACCGTCACGATATGAACGCCAGCGCCAGCCAACGCATTGAGGTAAGCGGGTAAAGTAGAAACAAGGGTTTTACCTTCACCAGTAGCCATTTCTGCTATCTTACCCTGGTGCAATACTACACCGCCCACTAGCTGCACATCATAATGAAGCATATTCCAGGTAACCTGCCCGCCGGCAGCATTCCACGTATTTTGATAAATAACGCTTTCACCTTCTATGCGGATGTAATTTTTTTTAATGCTTAGCTCCCTGTCAAGGTCAGTTACTGAAGAAATAAGCTCTGAATTATTTTTAAAGCGGTTGGCAGTTTCCTTTACTACAGCAAAAGCTTCCGGGAGAATGTCTTTTAAAATTTCTTCCAATTTTTTATTGCGGTTTTCTTTTAATTTATCAACTTCCTGGTAAATGCTGTCTTTACCCAATAAGTCGGTAAAAGAAAGTTCTTCTGCCGTTTTGTTGGTCTTTTCAATTTCGGCATCGATATCTTTTAAGCCGTCCTGAATACGTTGGCGAAATTCTACCGTTTTATGGCGAAGTTCATCATTGGATAAACTTTCGTATGATGCAAAGTTTTGGTTGATTTTACCAACAAGCGGCCATACTAACTTGACATCTTTTTCAGATTTACTACCGCCGAACAACTTTTGAAAAAAGCCCATATTTAAATATTACATTGAAAAATTCTACTTAGTCAAAAAAAGTGCTCAATTATTATTAAAGCCAATTTGACGGAGCCGCCAAAGATAATTCAATTACTATTTGAGCCTTAGAGAAAAGCGATTTGCTAAAGAGTGGTTTAAACTTTGTTTAACTTACCCCAGGTCATTAATATGGGTAGAAATTTAAAAATAGGCTTCGTGATATTGTTCCTTGGATTTCTGTCCTGCAAAAATGGGGACCAGCGCCATAAAACAAAAGAGCTAAATCACATTTATACGGAATACAGCTTTTGGGGTGAAGAAGAAAAAGAATTTATAACGGGTTTGTTTCAATTTCGCCCGGGCGGTGAAAAATCAACGCCGGCAAAATTAAACGCTCCTGCCGCAGTGGCATTGGATGGAGCGTTTATAAATGCAGATAGTGCAGGATTCACAGGCACCTTCTACGAAATTCATCAACCTTTTGAATCTTTTTCAGGAAAGCACACTATAACTTTTACTTCTGAAGACGGAGAGCAACACAGTGAAACGTTTACTTTTACGCCATTTCACTTAAGTACCGAACCAGGCGACGAAGTAAGCCGTGAGCAAATGGTTTTATCTTTTACCGGTCTTGAGGACAACGACCTGGTAAGAGTTGTGATCACTGATACCTCCTTTTCCAGCAATGGAATTAATGAAATAGATACCATACATAATGGCCAGCTTGACCTGAGTGCAAAGCTTAAGAGAAACGTAAAAAATGGGCCGGTGCTGCTTCATATCTTCAAAGAAGAAGAACGCCTGCTTCAGAAAAATCCGCATATTAACGGTAAAATTTCCATTACCTATAGTTTAAAAAGAGAATTTGAACTTCGCGACTAAACGTTCCCCAGTTTGTTATGGTATTTCAGGTGTCTATCTGTACTTTTGCGGCCCGAAGGCAGGCAACAGGCAACAGGCAACAGGCAACAGGCAACAGGCAACAGGCAACAGGCAACAGGCAACAGGCAACAGGCAACAGGCAACAGGCAACAGGCAA